>CBFIEF010000018.1:0-52239 GCA_965661545.1 Alphaproteobacteria bacterium
GCTGCTCACGATCGGCCTGTTCGGCATTCTGCTCAACCGGCGGAACGTCATCATTATCCTTATGTCCGTTGAGCTTATGCTGCTGTCGGTCAACGTGAACTTGATCGCGTTTTCGACCGAGCTGGGTGATCTCACGGGGCAAATCTTTGCTTTGTTGATCCTGACAGTGGCGGCGGCTGAAGCGGCCATCGGTCTGGCGATCCTCGTGGTGTTCTTCCGTAATCGCGGGAACATCGAGATCGAAGACATCAACTCGATGAAGGGCTAGGGCACCAGTATGTTTGATTTCCTCATCGAAAAAGCCATTGTCTTTCTGCCACTGATCGCTGCGATCATTACTGGCTTCGCAGACAAGCGCCTGGGCGACCGGAATGCGCAGCTGCTGACGTCAGGTACAATGGTTCTGGCGGCGCTGCTGTCGGTTTGGGTGTTTGTTCAGGTCGGTTTGAACCACAAAGATACCTACGTCGTTCCGCTCTTCACGTGGTTCGCTTCGGGTGATTTTGCGGCCAGCTGGGCGCTGCGGATTGATACGCTGACGGCAGTGATGCTGGTGGTTGTGACCGTGGTTTCGTCCATCGTGCACATTTACTCCGCCGGCTACATGGCCGACGATAAATCGATCCCTCGGTTCCAAGCGTACTTGAGCCTCTTTACCTTCGCGATGCTGATGCTGGTAACTGCGGACAACCTGATCCAGCTGTTCTTTGGTTGGGAAGGCGTGGGCCTGAGCTCCTATTTGCTGATTGGCTTCTGGTACCACAAGCCATCGGCCAATGCGGCGGCGATGAAGGCGTTTATCGTCAACCGCGTGGGCGACTTTGGCTTCGCGCTGGGTATCTTTGGCGCGTTCATGCTCACCGGTTCTGTCGCGTTCTCCGGCGAGACTGGTGTTCTGGAAATCGCCCGCCACGTCGATGCGGATCACCCGCTGCCGGGCATCCTCGGCATGTCCTTTGATACGTCGATCATCGTTGTCACCGGGCTGCTGTTCATGGGCGCGATGGGTAAGTCGGCTCAGTTCCTGCTGCACACGTGGCTGCCCGACGCGATGGAAGGTCCAACACCGGTCTCCGCGCTGATCCACGCCGCGACCATGGTGACCGCTGGTGTGTTCATGGTGGCGCGTCTTTCGCCGCTGTTCGAGCTGGCGCCGCTGGTTCTGGATTTCATCACCGTTATTGGCGCGCTAACGGCGATCTTCGCCGCAACGGTGGGCCTGACACAGTTCGACATCAAGCGCGTGATTGCTTACTCCACCTGTTCTCAGTTGGGTTACATGTTCTTCGCCGCTGGCGTCGGCGCCTACGACGCCGCGGTCTTCCACCTGATGACCCACGCGTTCTTCAAGGCGCTGCTGTTCTTAGGCGCAGGCTCTGTCATCCACGCGATGCACCATGAGCAGGACATGCGAAAGATGGGCGGCATCTGGCGCAAAGTGCCGGTGACCTACGCTTACATGTGGATTGGTTCGCTGGCGTTGGCCGGGATCGGCATTCCGTTCCTGTTCGGCCCGGCTGGGTTTGGCTTCGCAGGCTTCTACTCCAAAGACGCCATCCTCGAAGCCGCGCACGCTGCGCACACGCTCACGGGTAATTTCGCGTTCTGGGCTGGCATTACGGCGGCGTTCCTGACCGCGTTCTACTCGGGCCGTTTGATCTTCCTGACGTTCCACGGTGAAACCCGTGCGGACAAGCACGCCTTTGACCACGCGCATGAAAGCCCGCTGGTCATGGTTGGCCCGCTGGTTATTCTGGCGATTGGTGCCGTGCTCGCCGGCGGTGTTGCCTATCCATGGTTCATGGAGGGTGGTCATCACGGCTACGGCGACGCAGGCAAGCATATGAAGCAAGCCACAGACGGCGCGACCTTCTGGGCCGGGTCGGTGGTCAAAGACCACGACTTGATCGACAAGATGCACGCGTCCGCAGCGTGGGTGAAAATCCTGCCGTTGGTCATGGCCGTATCTGGCTTGGGTCTGAGTGCGATTTTCTACCTTCTGATGCCGAACGTGCCTAAGCAGATCGCCAAGACCTTTGCACCAATCGACATCTTCTTCCGTCGCAAGTGGTTCTTTGACGAGATTTACGACTTCCTGTTTGTCCGTCCGATCCAAAGCTTTGGCCGCTTCCTGTGGAAAGCAGGCGACGGCAGCATCATCGACCGCTTTGGGCCCAATGGGGTTGCCGGCGCGAGCCAATTGCTCGCCCGCTTCTTCAGCTCCATGCAGACTGGCTACATCTACCACTACGGCTTTGTCATGGTGGCGGGATTGGTCGCAATTATCACTTTGTTCCTGTTCGGAAGCGGCTTTGCGGGCCAGCTTCTCTCAGGCGGCAACTAAGCCGGGAAAGACGAGGACACCGCCATCATGGATAACCTGCCGTTTCTTTCCATTCTCATTGCGCTGCCGCTGATTGGCGCTTTGGCCATTCTGTTGCTCGCGCGTGGTGACGAGGAAACCGTCGCGCGCAATGCCAAGCAAGTGGCACTCGCAAACTCGACCATCGTGTTTGTGATTTCGCTGCTGCTCTGGGTCGGCTTCGATCGCGCCAATCCGGGCTTCCAGTATGTTGAGCAATACACCTGGATCGCCCAATACAACATCGCCTACCGCGTTGGTGTGGATGGGATTTCCGTCCTGTTCGTTCTGCTCGCCACGCTGTTGACGCCGCTGTGTATTCTGTCGGCTTGGGATGCAGTTAAGACCCGCGTTAAAGAGTACATGGTTGCCTTTTTGGTGCTCGAAGCACTGATGATCGGCACGTTTGTCGCGCTCGACCTGGTGCTGTTCTACGTGTTTTTCGAGGCTGTCCTGATCCCGATGTTCCTGATCATCGGCGTCTGGGGTGGTCCGCGCCGGGTTTACGCGGCGTTCAAATTCTTCCTCTACACGCTGCTTGGTTCGGTCCTGATGCTGGTTGCGATCATGACCCTGATCTTTACCCAAGGAACGGCGGATATGATCCAGCTGGTCAAGGGCGATCTGGGGCTGGCGCAGAACATCCAGATATGGCTGTGGCTGGCCTTCTTCGCGTCCTTCGCAGTGAAGATGCCGATGTGGCCGGTTCATACGTGGCTGCCCGATGCCCACGTAGAGGCGCCAACGGCGGGTTCTGTGATCCTTGCGGGCGTGCTGTTGAAAATGGGTGGCTACGGCTTCCTGCGCTTCTCTCTGCCCATGCTGCCGGATGCATCTGAGTCCTTGGCGCTGTTTGTCCAGATCCTGTCCGTCATCGCGATTGTCTACACGTCCATCGTGGCGCTGGCGCAGGAAGATATGAAAAAGCTGATTGCTTACTCTTCTGTCGCGCACATGGGCTACGTGACGCTCGGTATTTTCTCGCTCAACGAGCTCGGTATCAATGGCGCGATTTTCCAGATGCTCAGCCACGGCGTAATCTCCGCCGCGCTGTTCCTGATCGTGGGTGTGGTCTACGACCGCTTACACACGCGCATGATCTCCCGCTACGGCGGTATTGTTGAGACCATGCCGCGATACGCAATTATCTTCATGCTGTTCATGATGGCCTCCGTTGGTCTGCCGGGAACAGCCGGTTTCGTGGGTGAGTTCATGACCCTGTTCGGCGCGTTCCAGTCGAACATGTGGATTGGTATCTTCGCGGCATCCGGTATCGTTCTGGGCGCAACCTACATGCTGCTGCTTTACCGCCGTGTCGTGTTCGGCAAGCTGGAAAAAGACGATCTCAAGGCCATGCTCGACATGACCCCGCGCGAGATCTTCATTTTCGCGCCACTCGTAATTCTGGTGCTTTGGATGGGGATTTACCCCATGCCGTTCCTCGACATGATGTCGGCGTCGGTTGATGCACTGCTTGTTCCATTCGTTGAAGCCGACGCCGCTGGCGTTGTGACTTCAAACTGAACCGCTGATAGGGGTTTGATCGATGAACTCGAATTTCTCTGACATCGCGGTAATCCTTCCCGAGCTGCTGCTCGCGGTTATGGGGATGGCGTTGCTGATTTGGGGTGCCTTTCGCGGCAACCGTGACTTCCACGTCATCACGTTGTCCGCAGCGGCCCTGCTGTTCGCCGCTGCCGCTGTTGCGATTGTTTCGCCGACGGGAACAGGCTTCAACAACCTGTTCGTCAATGATGCGTTTTCCCGGTTCTGCAAAGTTGTGATTTTTGGCGCAGCTGGCGTTTCCGCCCTGATGGCTGTCACGTTTTCCTCGGACACGTTCCGCCGGTTCGAAATGCCAGTTCTGATGATCTACGCCGCGACCGGCCTGTCGATCATGGTTTCCGCGCAAGACCTGATGACCGTCTACCTCGGTATCGAGCTGTCGTCGCTGTCCGCCTATGTCCTTGCCGCGATGCGCCGCGATAACCTGCGCGCCTCCGAAGCGGGCCTGAAGTACTTCATCCTTGGCGCGCTGTCGTCGGTGATCCTGCTGTACGGCATGTCGCTGGTTTACGGCTACACGGGCGGTACGAGCTTTGAGGCTGTTGCTGCTGGTATCGGCGGCGATGCGTCCTTTGGCTTGATCATCGGTCTGGTGTTCCTGATCGCCGGTTTGGCCTTCAAGATCTCCGCCGCGCCATTCCACATGTGGACTCCGGACGTGTACCAGGGCGCACCAACCCCGATCACCGCTTTCCTCGCGACCGCATCCAAGATGGGCGCGTTTGCGTTGGTGATCCGCGTGATGCTGGAACCCTTTGCCGATATCACGGCTGAGTGGCGTCAGATCGTCATTCTGCTGGCCATTGTTTCCATGGTTTGGGGCTCGTTGGCTGCAATCTGGCAGACCAACATCAAGCGCATGATGGCGTATTCGTCGATTGGCCACATGGGCTTTGCGCTGGTTGGCGTGGCTGCGGGCAGTGAAGCAGGCGTAACGGGCTGTTTGGTGTACTTGGCGACTTACGTTGTCATGAACCTCGGCGCGTTTGCGCTGATCTTGTCCATGAAGCGCGCTGGTCGTCCGGTTGAGTCCATCAACGACCTGGCGGGTTTGTCCCGACACCGCTTGCCCATGGCGCTTGCGCTGCTGGTGATATTCTTCTCCATGGCCGGTATTCCGCCGCTGGCTGGTTTCTTCGGCAAGTTCCTCGTCTTCACAGCAGCGGTTGAAGCCGGTTTCTGGTGGCTCGCGGTTATTGGTTTGGTGACATCGGTGCTGTCAGCATTCTACTACATCCGCATCATCAAGATCGCCTTCTTCGATGAACCAACCGAAGACGGCCAATTCGATACCGCGGACGTTTCGCTCCGTGCGGTCTACGGCCTGTCAGCGGTGTTCTTGTTGCTCTTCGCTGCCATTGTCCGCTTTGTTGTGGATTGGGCCAGCGCATCGGCTGGTGTGTTCGCTTAGAACCGCTCCATGAAGGACCAGCCGAACATGCCGGCTCCTCCTTTTGATATCGTGGCGACGGATCTGCCGTCGCCTTGGGCCGGTCGGTTATATGACCAGATTGGCTCGACCAGCGACGAAGCGTTGGCGCGGGTCAACGCCGGTGAAATAACCACCCCCACACTGTTTTTGACCGACCATCAAACCGCAGGCCGAGGCCGAGGGCGCGGCGCGGGAAGTTGGACAACCACAGCCGGAAACCTCGCCGTCAGTTTTGTCCATTTCCCCACATCCCCCGTGCGCGATTGGCCGTCACTGAGCTACGTCGCAGGGCTGGCGCTGGCCAACACGTTAACAGAGGTCTGCAGATTTCCAGCGGACAGTGTGCGGCTGAAATGGCCCAACGACGCCTTTGTCAGCGGCGGCAAGGTCGCGGGACTGTTGCTCGAAACTGCAACGACACCGACGGGGCAACAGGCGCTGGTTTTGGGTATGGGCTTGAACATCGAAACCGCGCCCGTGCTGGATCGTCCAGACTATGTTGCACGCGATTTACGCGCGCTGGGATATGACGGACCGGCAAAGGCCGTCGTGCTGGGACTGATCCACGCATGGGCCGACGCGGTGCGCCGCTTCGATCTGGAAACCGGCACTCGGACGCAGATTTTCAACGATTGGCAGGCCAAGGCGCTGTACTTGAACGAAGACATCACGGTGCGTTTGGATGGGAGCAACACCATTCGCGGACAATTTATTGGGCTGGACTCGCTCTCTGGTGCGCTTAAGCTTAAGTTGAACAGCGGTGAAATTCGCACGATTTTGGCAGGCGATGTCATGCTTGATGCAGCATCACCTCGCAACGAATGATGGAAAGAGACTAACATGCTCTTGGCTATTGATTCCGGTAACACCAACGTGGTTTTCAGCCTTTTGGAAGAAGGCGAAGTCGTCGCATCGTGGCGGCGCGCGTCGAACGACCGACGAACAGCCGACGAAGACGGCGTCTGGCTGCGGCAACTGATGAAGATCCTCGGCACCAAATCCACCGACATTAGCGCGGTTATCATCTCTTCTGTCCGTCCGGCGGCTTTGTTTGGCTTGCGGCAGTTGGCAGAGGTGTACTTTGCCTGTGTACCGCTGGTGGTTGGCGAGGACGAGGTTCCGCTGAATTTTGAAATCCGTGTTGATCGCCCTGAACAGGTGGGCGCGGATCGCCTCGTGAATACGCGCGCTGTGGCTGCGCTGTTGGGTGAGGGACCGGCCATTGTCGTGGATTTTGGCACGGCAACGACGCTGGATGTTGTGGCGGCAGACGGTGCTTACATTGGTGGTGTGATTGCACCGGGGGTTAATCTATCCGCCGAAGCGCTATATCAAGCAGCAGCGAGACTTCCTCGCATTGATATTCAGATGCCGAATTCAGTTTTGGGACAGGACACGGTTGCTTGCATGCAGTCGGGTTTGTTCTGGGGCTACGTATCGATGATCGAAGGCCTTATTCACCGTTTGCGTGACGAGTTGAACATGCCGAGCGCGCCCGTGGTGGCGACCGGCGGTTTGGCCGCTTTGTTTGCGAACGGGACCGATGTTTTCGATCACATTGACTCAGACTTAACCGTCAAAGGTTTGGCGGCACTTTATGCAGATTGGGCCGAGGCGCGGGCTTAAACAGCGCCATTAAAACGCGACGGGCCAAACGTGGCGCGTCCAGAACCATATAGAGCCGACCGCTGGACGGTCGCGCTCGAAGGAGAAACATGGCTGTACGCCTGAAGAAACCCGCAAAGGACGAGATCCTTTTTGTGGCCCTTGGTGGTTGCGGGGAAATTGGAATGAACCTTTACGCCTATGGGCACAACAATCAGTGGCTGGTTGTTGACTGTGGCGTGGCCTTTGGCGACCTGAGCACACCGGGCATGGACGTGCTGGTCCCCGATGTGAGCGCGCTGGTCGAAGGCGGTGGAACGATTGTCGGCATGGCGATCACGCACGCGCACGAAGACCATATTGGGGCTATTCCCCATCTGATCGACGAGCTCGATTGCCCGATCTACACCACGCCTTTTGGCGCTTCGATGATCCAGCGGAAAATTGACAGCTACGGCGGCGGCGATGCGGAGTTGATCCGTGTGAAGCCGGGCGGAACCGTCAAGATTGGTGATTTCGAAGTCGAATATATTCCCGTGACGCACTCCATCCCCGAAGCCTGCGCGCTGTCGATTAACACGGCCGCCGGGCGGATGATCCACACGGGTGATTGGAAGATCGACCCGGATCCGCAGTTGGGCATGATGTTTGATAGCGACCGTTTGGCCGAATTGGGACGCGAGGGCGTTTTGGCGCTGGTCTGTGATTCAACCAATGCGCTGGTCGAGGGGCATTCTGGGTCTGAGGGCGATGTTTACCCCGGCCTGCTCGAAGTTGTGCAGAAGGCTAAGGGCCGCGTGGCGGTAACATGCTTTGCGACCAACGTGGCACGGGTAGCGACCGTGGCGAAAGTGGCTGAGGCAACAGGCCGCCGCTTGGCGCTGATTGGCCGCTCGCTGCATCGCTTGTACGAAGTCTCCAAAGAAAACGGCTACCTGCAGTCCTTCCCTGATGTCGTGCCAGAAGACGCCGTTGGCCGCTTGCCGGAGGAAGAGGTTCTGATGCTGGTGACGGGCACACAGGGCGAGCCACGCGCGGCCCTGTCCAAACTTTCCCGCAACGAGCACCACCATGTCACCCTGAGTCCGGGCGATACGGTGATCTATTCCAGCCGTGAGATCCCCGGCAACGAAACCGACATCAACCGGGTTCGTAACCACTTGGCCGGTTTGGGGGTTGAGGTGCTGGTTGACGGTCACGATGGCCTGAACGTCCACGTCACGGGGCACCCGCAGCGGGACGAACTGACCCAGATGTACCAGTGGACCCAGCCGCAAATCGCGCTGGCCGTTCACGGCGAAACCCGGCACCAGCTGGAAAACGCGAAACTCGCGCTGACGTGTCAGGTGGGGCAGGCGATGGCACCGGGGGATGGTGACGTCGTTCGGTTGAAGCAGGGCGAGCCTGCGAAGATCGTTGACCGTATTGATGTTGACGTTCTGGGGCTGGATGGCAGTCGTTTGGTCGCGCTGGAAAGCGATGTAATCCGCATGCGAAAGCGGATGATGCACAATGGTTCGATCAACGTCGCATTGGCGATTAACGAGCGGGGCGCTATTGTTGGTGATCCGGTTCTGACCTCTGCGGGCGTGTTTGAGACGCCGGAAGAGGACGAGATCGAAGACGAGGCGGCTGATTGGGCTTGGGATGCGGTTGACCGCATGCACAAGAATGATCGCAAGTCGGATGATGCGGTTGAAAGCGCAGTGTTCAAATCGCTGCGCAAGTTCTGTCGCGATAACATTGGCAAGAAGCCGCTTGTGACGGTTTCTGTTGTAAGAGTGTAGGCGGATGCTGGGACGCTTGAACCACGTCGCGATTGCAGTACCAGATTTGGCCGCGGCGAGTGCGACTTATCGGGATACGCTGGGCGCAGTTGTTTCTGCGCCCCAGCCGCTGCCTGAGCATGGTGTGACCGTGGTTTTTGTTGAGCTTCCCAACACCAAAATTGAGCTGCTGGAGCCACTCGGCACAGACTCACCGATTGCCAAATTTCTCGAAAAGAACGCGCAGGGTGGCATGCACCACATCTGCTACGAGGTCGAAGACATCATCGCCGCGCGGGACCAGCTCCAGGCCAGTGGAGCGCGTGTTTTGGGCGATGGCGAGCCCAAGATTGGGGCGCATGGAAAGCCAGTTTTGTTCCTGCACCCCAAGGACTTTGTCGGCACGCTGGTGGAGCTCGAACAAATCTAAATCCGCGAAATCCTTTGCTTGTCACTCTCCTATCGAGAAGGCATTGTGCGACCTTGTAACGTAAGGCCGTATCAGGGGAGTGAGACATGGTCGAAAGTAGAGCCGCCGTTGCTGTTCAAGCGGGCAAGCCACTAGAAGTCACCACCATTAATGTCGATGGACCACGCGAAGGCGAGGTCATGATCGAAATGAAGGCAACGGGTGTTTGTCATACCGATGCTTTCACGTTGTCTGGCGCTGATCCTGAGGGGATTTTTCCTGCCGTTTTGGGGCATGAGGGCGCTGGTGTCGTGGTGGACGTTGGTCCGGGTGTGAAGTCGCTGCAAAAAGGCGATCACGTCATTCCCCTCTACACCCCCGAATGCCGCGAGTGCGACTACTGCACATCCGGCAAGACAAACCTGTGTCAGTCCATTCGGGAGACGCAAGGCCAAGGCTTGATGCCTGATAAGTCTTCGCGCTTTTCTCTGGGGCAGGACAAGCTGTTTCACTACATGGGCACGTCGACGTTCTCGAACTATTCCGTGCTGCCAGAAATTGCCGTGGCAAAGGTTCGTGAAGACGCGCCGTTCGACAAGATTTGCTACATTGGCTGCGGCGTCACGACGGGTATTGGTGCTGTCATCAATACGGCCAAGGTGCAGCCCGGCGACAACGTGGTTGTCTTTGGCTTGGGCGGGATTGGCTTGAACGTCATTCAGGGCGCTCGCTTGGCGGGCGCAAATATGATTGTCGGCGTGGACCTGAACCCAGCCCGGAAAGACATCGCTGAGAAATTTGGCATGACGCACTTCGTCAATCCAACCGAAGTCGAAGGCGACTTGGTTCCCTACATCGTTAGCCTGACCAAGGGCGGCGCGGATTACTCATTTGAGTGTATCGGGAACGTGCAAGTGATGCGCGATGCGCTGGAATGCTGTCACAAGGGTTGGGGCACATCGATTATCATTGGCGTTGCACCCGCAGGCGCTGAGATTTCCACGCGTCCTTTCCAACTGGTCACAGGTCGTAACTGGCGCGGTACCGCATTTGGTGGGGCCAAGGGCCGGACCGATGTTCCGAAGATCGTGGATTGGTACATGGAAGGCAAAATCAACATCGATGACCTGATCACGCACAAGATGCCACTGGACCAGATCAACGACGCCTTTGACCTGATGCACGAAGGCAAATCCATCCGCTCCGTCATTGAGTTCTGAGACCAAGCATGAAGATTGTAAGCGAATGCCGCTGCTTTGGTGGCCGCCAACTCACGCTGGAGCACGAAAGTGCGGCGACGGGCACGACCATGCGAGTGGCTGTGTTCCTGCCGCCCAAGGCTGACAGTCTCGGCGCTGGAGAAACCTTGGCTGGGCTGGTTTTCCTGTCTGGTCTGACGTGTACGGAAGAAAACGTCACCATCAAATCGGGTGTGCAGCGCTATGCAGCCGAGGCTGGCTTGGCGTTCATCGCTCCCGATACGTCCCCGCGTGGTGAAGGTGTCGCCAATGATGAGCGCTACAACATGGGTCAGGGCGCAGGCTTTTACGTCGATGCAACCCAAGCGCCTTGGGCACCGCATTTCCAGATGGAAAGCTACATCACCAAAGACCTGATTGATGCTGTCACAACGGCCTTGCCGATCGACCGGGAGCGCTTGGGCGTTTCAGGACACTCGATGGGTGGCCACGGCGCGCTGACCTTGGCGTTGCGGCATCCGGGGCTGTTCAAGTCGCTGTCTGCCTTTGCGCCCATCGCGGCGCCGATGGAGGTGGAGTGGGGTCAAGTTTGCTTGGGCGGCTATCTGGGCGATGACCAAAGCCTGTGGGAAGCCCACGACGCCAGCCGAATGTTCGCCAAGCAGACCTTTCCCGGTCCGGTGTTGGTGGATCAGGGCGAGGATGATCCTTGGCTTGAATCCGGCTTGCGCCCTGAACGACTGGAAGCCGCGTTCAAAGCGTCGGGCCAACAGGGGGAAATTCGGCGGCATGTGGGGTACGACCACTCGTATTTCTTCGTCGGCAGCTTCTTTGACGACCACATACGCCACCACGCACGAGAGCTTGGCGCGTAATTCAATACCGGAGGGCCAGTCGAGACGATTTGGCCCTCTTTTTGCTCCTTGGTACTTGAGCCTTCGGCGCGCGACAAACAGCTTGCGGGATATGCAAATCAGGCGTCCAGACCCTTCAGAACCAAAGACCCTCAAGCGCCCGATCACGGGCGTTCTTGGACGGCTTACGCTCGGCTTTGTGTTGGCTTTGACGCTATCGCAAGTTTCGACAGCGCAACCAAGAACAGCCGAGGCCGCACCGCTTGGGGCGCTGGCTTCAGGCGTCGATCACGTTTTCATCAACGGCACACGGGCCTTACCCGGCGCGCAGATTTTTGTGGGTGACGAAGTCACAACCGATGCGTCGGGCCGGGCACGTTTGACGTTTCTTGAGGCTTCTACCCTATATCTTGCGGGCAACTCCGGGGTGCTGTTGGTTCAACTTGCGCCAGCCACAGCAGACCGTGATGAGGTGTTGATTCTGGATGTTGCGCGGGGCGTCGGGCGCATGGT
This sequence comes from Alphaproteobacteria bacterium, assembly GCA_965661545.1. Taxonomy (GTDB): domain Bacteria; phylum Pseudomonadota; class Alphaproteobacteria; order UBA7985; family UBA7985; genus UBA7985. The sequence goes on from CBFIEF010000018.1 coordinate 11,707, forward strand.
GTCGGGGCAGGATGAGACTGTTTTGGTCCGAGGCGGTGGCGGCGGGGCTTTCATCGAGAATGGAACGCTCGATATGGTATCCAGTAACGGTCGGCTGGTGACGGTCATGCGGCAAGGGCGAGCCCTGTGTCGGGCGGTAAACGGTGCCGTGTTGACCATGACGGACAAGCAGCGAGCCTGTATTTTGGCACCGGGAAGCGTTCGCCCGAGCATGCTTTCTGCAGCGATGAAGCGGGTCATCGACGAGCGTTTGAGCATTCCGCCTTCAACGCGTGCGCTCAGCCAAGCCGCGACTGACGCCCCCGCCAGCTACTACGCTGTGAATGAGCTAACCGGTCAGGGGCTTGAAGATACAGTGCTTATTCCGATTATTGAGCCTTTGCCCGGCGAAGGACAAACGCAGTCACAGTTGCTGGAACAATTGAAGACCGAGGACGGCTAGAGACGGGAACTCAGGCCTAGAAAGGCTCGACAAGATCGACGCCTGCGCCCACAACGGGGTGCAATCTGATCAATTCTTACGCAAGGATCGAGTGTGTCCGAAGGTCCGTTTCACGTTGTTATCTGCCCCGGCGCTTGGTGCCCGGCTGCGCAATGGGCGGGTTTCGGTGAGCGCTTGAACCACTCTTCGCCGGACGTGCTTGGCGTTACGGTGGCGCAATGGCCGACCACCGGCGCAGGTCTTTCGGCGCACCGGGATGCGGTGTTGAATGCGGTCCCGGACGGCGATTGTCCGATTGTGCTGCTGGGGCATTCCTTTGGGACATTCCCGATGCTGGAAGCAGGGTGGGGCTTGGGCCAACGTGTGCTTGGAGTGATTTGTGTCGATGGGTTCTTGCCTGAGCACGGCTTGACCGCCTTCTCCCAATCCAAAGGCAGCCGAGGGCCGGAGATCATGCGTGCCAAGGCCATTGAAGGCGTTGTAACGCCACCAGATCCTGCGATTTGGGGCCTGAGAGGCGCAGATGCCGCCGACTTAGCAGCGAACCTGCAACCTCATAGCTTGAGCAGCCTAGAGGATGCGATCTGCGCGGAAGCAGCGGCGCTGCTGGATGCCTTGCCGCGCAAGGCTTACATCGGGGCCTCAAGCCATCAAGGGGCGAGCAATCCGTTTAAGCGCGCCTTTGATGGGCTGGAAGGGCGCAAAGACTGGTTCAGCGTTCAAATCCAAAGCGGCCATCTGTTGCAGGTCGAGCGACCAGATGCGCTGGCCTATTGGTGCGCACAGTTTCTGCGGATGACGGCTGGTAAGGGCTTTTAAGCGGATCTGTCCGCCGTGGTTCCCTGCGGAGGATGCGCTTGCAGTCCCCCAAGGGCAGAGGTTAGTGATAAGCCAACATTCGAATAGCCCTCACAGAACGGACGGTTCTCCATGGTTGAAGCTTCTTCCTTGCGCCCAGAAACATTGGCGCTGCACGCTGGTCAAACACCAGACCCGCGCAACGGCGCGCAAGCGGTGCCGATTTATCAGACCAATGCTTATGTCTATGATGACACAGAGCACGCGGCCTCACTGAATAATCTGGAGACCGGCGGCTATATCTACTCCCGCATCGGCAACCCGACTGTTTCTGCCGCCGAAGAGCGGATTGCGGCGCTGGAAGGCGGCGTTGGGGCGCTGGGTTTATCATCGGGGCATGCGGCGGTGTTCTTGACCATCGCGACCTTGCTGTCGGCGGGGGATCATATCGTAGCGACTAAGGCGCTGTACGGTGGTTCAATCAACCTGATGAAGCTGACGCTGCCGCGCTTTGGCATCACCACGACCTTTGTCGATGGTTCTGACCTTGAGGCGATCAGGGCGGCGGTGCAGCCGAATACAAAGATGATCTACGGCGAAGTCATCGGCAATCCGGGGCTGGATGTTCTAGATATCGCGGGCGCGTCTGCGATTGCGCAAGAAGCAGGTGTGCCACTGGTGATCGACAGCACCTTTACCCCGCCCACGCACTACCGCCCGTTTGAGGATGGCGCGAACATCGTGGTGCATTCGGCGACTAAGTGGATCGGCGGGCATGGCGTGACCATGGGCGGCTTTATTGTCGATGGCGGTAACTTCGATTGGGCCGCGTCCGACAAGTTCCCCACGATGACAGAGCCCTATGCTGGCTATCCGGGCATGACCTACGCTGAGCATTTTGGTCAGGCGGCGTTCATTGCACGCGCGCGGACTGAGGGCCTCCGCGATTTCGGGACCGTTCTGGCACCGCAAAGCGCGTTTTACCTGATCCAAGGGATGGAAACCCTGAGCCTTCGTATGGAGCGGCACTTGCAGAACGCCAAGACGGTGCTCGAGTTCCTCTCTAATCACGAAGCTGTGGCATGGGTCCGTCACCCGGACTTGCCCGACCACCCAAACCACGCGGTTGCACAGCGCCAGCTGCCCAAAGGCACGACCTCGATGATCGTCTTCGGCGTTAAGGGCGGCTTTGATGCAGGGCGGAAGCTGATTAACAGCGTGAAGCTCGCCAGCCACGTTTCGAACGTTGGTGATGCGAAGACCTTGCTGGTGCACCCGGCCTCGACCACGCACATGCAGCTTGGGCCAGAGCAGCGGAAGCTGGCCGGTGTGCCGGATGACTTGATCCGCCTGTCGGTTGGAATCGAGCACGTTGACGACATCATCGATGACCTGCGGGCCAGCTTGCGCGCCAGCCAGCGCTAGAAGGGAAGACGAGCATGAATTCCGTTACAGTTCGCGGCGCACAGGCGCTGTTCTTTGATGCAGGTCAACCGGCGAAGGAAGGTCAGCCGAACATCGTGTTTGTCCACGGTTCGGGTTGCGACCACTCAGTCTGGGCACTGCAGTCCCGTTACTTCGCGTTTCACGGCTGGAACCTGTTTGCGGTGAATCTGCCCGGTCATGGTGTGGGCAAAAAGGTCTCTGAAGGGCCAGCGCTTGAGTCCGTTGAGGACATGGGCGAATGGCTCATCGAGTTCCTTGATGCTGTGGGCGTGCAAACCTGCACCCTGGTGGGGCATTCGATGGGCTCGCTGGTGGCGTTGGATTTGGCGTCGAAGTATGCCGACCGCATTGATCATCTGATCCTGATGGGCGCAACGTCGAAAATGCCGGTTCACCCCGAGCTGCTGCGCGCGGCGGATGCACGCGAGGAAAAATCAGTAGATCTGATGATGGATTGGGGCCATGGCCCCGCCGGTCATTGGGGCGGCAACATTAATGCCGGCTCTTGGCCCAAGGCCGGTGCGAAGCAAATGGTGATGCCACGCGTAGAAGACGGTATCCTTGGCATCGATATGGCAGCCTGCAACGCTTATGAGGGCGGCGAGGCAGCTTTGGCGGGGCTGAAAAGCCGGACGACGGTGATCGCGGCACAGCGGGATAAGATGACCCCGGCAAAGAATGGCAAGGCGATTGCTGAGGCGGCAGAGGGCGGTCGTTACATCCTGCTACCCGAGATTGGCCACTTCATGTTGGGCGAAGCGCCGAACGACTCACTGAGTGCGCTCAAAACAGCGGTTGGCTGACCTAACCAAAGCCGACAAACCCCTGACAATGTAGGCCCCCTTTCTTGACTCCTCCCAGCTTTAACCCTCCTTGTACGAGAGAGGATTAATCTGGGAGGAAACCATGACGGCTGACAACCCTGTTCGCTGGGAAGCGGACGGCGATGTACTTGTGATCACCATTGACAACCCACCTGTAAACGCCCTGCGTTTGGGTGTGCGAGCCGGCATTATTGCTGCGGTTGATGCGTTGGAGGCTGACGGAGCCCTGGTTGCCGCGATTATTACCGGCGAAGGCCGGGCATTCATCGCCGGCGCAGACATCACCGAATTCGGCAAGCCGCCAATGCGGCCAGACCTCAACGATGCAATCTACAAACTTGAGCGTTCCTCGAAGCCAATTGTTGCTGCGATCAACGGGGTTGCGCTGGGTGGTGGATTGGAAGTCACCTTGGGCTGTCATGGCCGTATCGCGCACCCGAAAGCGCGGGTTGGGATTCCGGAAGTTCACTTGGGCGTCCTGCCGGGCGCAGGCGGCACTCAACGCTTGCCCCGCATCGCTGGCGTTGAAGCCACTTTGGACATGGCCACCACGGGCAAGCACGTTCCAGCGCCTAAAGCACTTGGTCTGGGCATTGTTGACGCGGTCGATGAAGATTGCGTTGGCGCGGCGAAGGCCAAAGCGCGCGAGCTGGCGGCTGCTGGCTCATGGCCCGTGATTGCCAACATGCCAAAACCGGTTGTCGCGGATGGTTTCTTTGACGCTGCACGCGCTCAGATCGAGAAAAAGGCCCGGGGCCAGATGTCACCGATCCTGTGCCTCGACGCGATAAAAGCCGCAACAGAATTGTCGTTTGCTGAAGGCATGGACAAGGAACGCGAATTGTTCGTCGAAGGGCTCAGCAGCGACCAGTCGCGCGGCCTGATCCATGCGTTCTTTGGTGAGCGCGAAGTGGCGAAGATTCCCGGTCTCGACCCAGAAGCGCAGCCGCGTGAGGTCAAGACCGCTGCAATCATCGGTGCGGGTACAATGGGCGGCGGCATTGCCATGTGCTTTGCCAATGCGGGCATTCCGGTGATGGTGCTGGAGCAAACGCAGGAAGCGCTGGACAAGGGCTTGGGCGTTTGCCGCAAGAACTATGAGAATACGGCCAAAAAAGGCCGTTTGACGATGGATCAGGTAGAGCAGCGCATGGCGCTATTCACCGGAACCACGGACATCAACGACCTCGCTGACGTTGATATTGTGATCGAAGCGGTGTTCGAGAACATGGACGTGAAGAAGGATATCTTCACCAAGCTCGATGCGGTCTGCAAAGCGGGCTGCGTTCTCGCAACCAACACCTCGACCTTGGACATCAACCAGATCGCCAGCGTGACCGAGCGTCCGCAAGACGTGATCGGCATGCACTTCTTCTCCCCTGCGAACGTCATGCGTTTGCTGGAGAACGTGCGCGGTGATGCGACGGCTGACGACGTGATCCTGACCGCCATGAACATGGGCAAGCGTCTGGGCAAAGTGTCGGTGCTGGTTGGTGTCTGTGATGGCTTTGTCGGCAACCGCATTCTGCATGAATACATCCGCTGGGCGTCGATCCTGCTCGAAGACGGCTGCTTGCCAGAGCAGATCGACAAGGTATGGACGGACTTTGGCATGCCGATGGGTCCGTTTGCCATGTCTGACCTCGCTGGTCTGGACGTTGGTTACCGTATCCGGAAGGAACAGGAAGCCACACGTTCATCAAACGTGCGCTACGTCCATATTGCGGACAAGGTGGTTGAGATGGGTCGCTTGGGTCAGAAGACAGGCGGCGGATTCTTTGACTATATCGACGGCTCTCGTGTGCCGGTCCCCAATGCTGACGTGACGGCGCTGGTCCTGGCGGAAAGCGAGCGCAAAGGAATTGAACGGCGGGAATACTCGGATGAAGAGATCCTGAACGCACTGACCGATTTGATGACCAACGAAGGGGCAAAAGTCCTCGAAGAAGGCATCGCTATGCGTCCGGTCGACGTCGATATTACCTACATCTTTGGTTACGGCTACCCGGCCTACCGCGGCGGTCCAATGCACCGCGCAGACGCAGTCGGGTTGGCTGAATCGTTGGCGCGAATCAAGGCGCGCTATGAGGAAACAGGCGATCATTCCTGGAAACCTTCGGCTCTGCTTGAGCAGCTGGTGGCTGAGGGTAAGACGTTCGCTGAGTGGAGTAAGGCCCGCGCGGCCTAAGAGGAGGAGAAAAGTTCATGTCCAATATCAATATAGGCGCGCGTGAAGCCGTCATCGCATCCTACGCCAGAACCCCGATTGGCAAGGCCTACCGGGGCGCATTCAATGACACGGGCGCACCAGAAATTGCGGGTGCGGCTATCGCAGCTGCGGTTGAGCGCGCAGGCATCAACGGCGCTGATGTCGATGATTGCGTTATGGGCTGTGCCATGCCGCAAGGCTCAACCGGCCTCAATGTTGGTCGTTCCGCGGCTTTGGCGGGCGGCTTACCAGTTTCCGTGGCCGGCATGACGATTGATCGTCAGTGCTCCTCAGGCATGATGGCGATTGCGACAGCGGCGAAGCAAATCATCGCTGATGGCATGACAACGGTTGTTGGCGGCGGCGTTGAGTCGATCTCGCTGGTGCAGAACGAGCACCAGAACACGCACCGTTTGCTCGATCCTGCTGTGCTGCAGAATGCGCCCGATTACTACATGCCCATGCTTCATACCGCTGAGACCGTGGCGAAGCGCTACAACGTCTCCCGCGAAGTGATGGACCAGTACGGCGCAGCGTCTCAGACCAAAGCCATCGCGGCAAACGAAGCAGGCCGGCTGCAGGATGAAGTGATTTCCATGACTGTGACCAAAAAGGTCATGGACAAGGAAACCAAGGAAGTATCTGACGTTCAAGTTACTGTGGACCGCGACGAAGGCCTCCGCCCCTCGACCTACGAGCAGGTTTCCAGCCTGCGCACGGTGGTTGAAGGCGGAACCATTACCGCTGGTAACGCCTCGCAGCTGTCCGACGGCGCTGCGGCGACTGTTGTCATGGAACGAGGCGAAGCAGAGCGTCGCGGGATTGAGCCGCTGGGCTTCTATCGCGGTATCGCGGTTGCGGGCTGTGAGCCGGATGAGATGGGCATTGGCCCGGTCTTCGCGGTTCCAAAGTTGCTCAAGGCGCATGGTTTGACCGTTGACGACATCGGCGTTTGGGAACTCAACGAAGCCTTTGCGGTGCAGGTTCTGTACTGCCGAGACCAGCTGGGCATTCCGGACGAGAAGCTGAACGTGAACGGTTCCTCAATCGCCATTGGCCATCCCTACGGCATGACCGGCGCACGCTTGGTTGGCCATGCGCTGATGGAAGCAAAACGTCAGGGTGAGCGCTATGCCATCGTGACTATGTGTGTTGGCGGCGGCATGGGTGCGGCTGGATTGTTTGAGGTAGCCTGAAGTTCCTAAAATTCAAAGAAGTTAGCCTCAGTTTGGCAAAGTGTACTAAGCTGGGGCATCTCTACTTTTTTGAACAATTGGAGGTTTTCATGCGTTCGTTTGTTATTGCATTCGCGCTCCTCGGGCTTGGTACGGTATCGGCTCAGGCACAAACCTGCGAAGAGCTGATTGCTCAGCGGGATACGGGACTTGGTCAGCTGTTAGCGGCTCAGAGCTCCATCCCGAGTGATGCTGAGGTTTTGACCCTTCAGCGTGAGGTCAGCGATACGGTCTCGGCGCTCGAATTGGCAAAACGGACCATGGAAAACGCCATCCCGAACTTCGCGAGTGAAGTGGGGGACTTTGATCAAATGGTGATGTCGCTCATCGATAATGATCAGAGTGAAACGGCGTTGAAGGCAGAAATTGACGAGGCGGTGGAGGCGTTGCGCGCCACGGCTTATCAACTGATTGAAATACGCCGCGCAGAAGCGGCGGTTCGGACGATGAACGACCAACTGGTCGGGCGGGTCATGGCCTACAATGAGCGGGTCACGACCTACAACGATCAGGCGCAGGCCTTTCAGGGGCTGCAAGGGCGTTTGCTTAACGACTGCGGCATCACGCCTGTTGTGAGTTTCGCGGAGAAAACTCAGGGTACGTGACCCGAATAAATGGAGTGACATCATGGACTTAAAGCATTCAGACGAAGACCTTGCGTTCAAGAAACAAATTGAAAATTTCTGTGAATCATATGTCTCGACAGAAATCCGTCAAAAGATTGCGCTGGGTCACCGCTTGAGCAAGCAAGACATCGTTGATTATCACAAAGTCCTCTACGAGCACGGCTACGCTGTTCCAAATTGGAAAGAGGAATGGGGTGGCCGCGATTGGACCTCCATTCAGCATCAGATTTTCGATGATGTAACAGCCGCCTACGACTGCCCTCGGCGCTTGGCCTTTGGCGTGTCGATGGTTGGTCCTGTTTTGCAGGCCTTCGGCTCTCGTGAGCAGCAGGAGAAGTACTTGCCACGGATCGCGCGTCTGGATGATTGGTGGTGTCAGGGTTTCTCCGAGCCGGGCTCCGGCTCTGATCTGGCATCGCTGAAGACGACGGCTGTGCGCGACGGCGACGAGTACGTGTTGAATGGTCAGAAGACCTGGACCACTTACGCCCAGCACGCCGATATGATGTTCATCCTGACCCGCACCGACAGCGAATGTAAGCCGCAGGAAGGCATCTCCTTCATGCTGCTCGACATGAACACGCCGGGTATCTCCGTCAAGCCGATCATCTTGCTTGATGGTTATCACGAGGTGAACGAAGTCTTCTTCGACAACGTGCGCATTCCGGCGGAAAATCTGGTCGGTGAAGAGAACAAGGGCTGGGACTATGCCAAGTTCTTGCTGGCCCACGAACGTTTTGGCATCGCTCAGATTGGGTACGCAAAGAACCAGCTCAACCGCCTGAAAGACATTGCCACGAAAGAGCGGACCGAAACCGGCGAGCGCTTGGTGGACGACGTGTTCTTCTCGCAAAAGCTGGCTGAGATTGAAATGGACTTGACGGCGCTGGAAGTAACCAATTTGCGCGTGCTGTCGGATGCCAAGAACCAGTCTGACCTGACCTTTGCTGGCATGCTGAAAATTCGCGGTTCGGACCTCAATCAGAAGCTCACCCGGCTGATCATGGAAGCTGTTGGCCCTGCTGCAGCGGTCGAGCAGCAGGATTTGGTGTTGCACGGCCGGAACGAACCACCGCTTGGTCCGGAGTACGCTGCGGGCGCTGCGCCTTCGTACCTGAACAACCGAAAGCTCTCGATCTTTGGGGGTTCTAATGAAATCCAGCGGACCATCATCGCCAAGGCCATGCTGACGGCTTAACCGCCCGACCTTTGGGCTCACGCAACTAAGAAGAACAAGACATCAGAGGAGGGGAGCGTGGATTTTTCGCTCAGCGACGAACAGCGCATGTTGCAGGATACCGTCGGTAAGTTCGTGGCGGACCGCTACAGCCTTGACCAACGCAAGGACTACATGGCCCAAAGCGCAGGTCACGACGCAGGCGTTGCCAACGAGTTGGCCGATCTCGGTTTGAACCTTGTGCAGATTGCTGAAGAGCAGGGCGGATTAGGCGGTGATGCCTTTGATGCCATGATCGTTGGCGAAGCGCTCGGACCGGGATTGGTGTTAGAGCCGGTCATGGACGTCATGACCGCTGTTTCTGCGCTGGCCGGTGGCCGGGAAGACATCCTCGAAGACAGCAACGCGCACACTCTGGGTCTGTACGAACGCGGTCAGCGCTACTCGCTGATGCCAGCGGGGACCACCGTTGCTGGCGGCAAGATCACGGGCACAAAGACCCTCGCACCGATCTCTGCTGGCGCAACGCACGCGCTGGTGAGTGCTAAAGACGGTGATGATGTTGGCCTCTACCGCGTCTCCCTGTCGGCGGAGGGATCAACGGTCTTTAACTACCCTCTGCAGGATGGTCGTCCTTTCGCTGATTTGCAGTTCGACGGCGTTGAGGCAGAGCGGATTGACGGCGTTGGTCTGGCAGAGATCGAAGCCGCTGTGGCGCGTCTCGCGATTGCCGAGTGCGCGGTCGCTGTTGGCGCGATGCAGGCCGCGCTGGACATGACCAAGGAATACTTGACCGTCCGTAAGCAGTTTGGACGCCCACTCGCGGCCTTCCAAGAGCTTCAGTTCCGCTTGGTGGATATGAACATGGAGGTGCAGGATGCGCGCTCCATGTCCATCTGGGCGGCCAATCAGGCCAACCTCGCCAGCGGCAATGAACTCCTGCGTGCGGCCTCGCTGGCCAAAGCCAAAATCGGCAAAGCGGCGACGCACGTTTGTGAAGATTCCATCCAGTTGCATGGCGGTATGGGGATGACGCAGGATTACGGAGTAGGGGCCTACGCCAAATATCTGCTGACGTTTAACCTGCTGCACGGTGATGTTGATTATCACACAGGCCGGGTCATGCGCCTGTCGGCTTAGTTTCACCGCATCGCAAAGCAATAAAAAAGGCCCCGCAGGTGATACCGGCGGGGCCTTTTTTTCGAGTTTTGGGCTCGGGGGTCGTTGGACTTAGAAGCTCGCGGAGATGGAGCCCTTCAGACCGTAGTTCTGCCAGCTGCCGCGACCCAAAGTCGGCATGCGGTCTGCTGCGTCTAATGCCGAGCTGTCCACAGAGCTTGTCACCACCGGCGCGCCTGAGGTGATACCAGCAAAGACACCTGCGCCGATGCGCATGTTCGGGGATAGGGCAAAGGATAGGCCCGCATCGATCTCACCGGTAATCAGCGTGCCAGTATCGCTCGCCTCGGCGATGTAAGTGGTGCCAAGGTATTCCTGCGTTGTGGTCATCATGGAGGTACCATAGAGCGCCTGGACCGAACCGCCGAAATGTGCGCTGAGCGCGCCGGTGACGTTAGGATCAAAATTCACGCGCAGTGCCGGGCCGACGTACGTGCCGGAAACCTCTTCGTTGTACGTGTGGTCGGTAAAGATCGCAGCGTCCAATTCACCCGTGGTTTCTTCGGTCAGTACGCTGGTTACATCAACGGTCGTGGTGCGGTTGAGGGACTTGCCCGCAACGCCAACACCGACGCTCATCGGCAGACCGGCGAAGTTGATCAGATAGCCTGCTGCACCGCCAAAATCATTGATGCTGGAATTGATGTTTGCGATCACTTCCATGGAGTCATAGGCGTCAATCTCGATGCCGTCACCGGAACCGTAGCCGAACAGGCCGGAAAGCGCCGCGAGGCTACCATCCACGACAAGTGCGGCAGGACCAATCAGAATGGACGAGTCAGCTGCGGCTTCTGCGAGGTTGTACGTCTGGGAGATGGCGTAGTCTTCAACCTGGTAGGAACCACCAACAGCATCGATAAAGAAGTTACCTGCGTCGGCCTTTAAGGATCCATAAATCCCTTCGTGCCGCAGTTCTTCGTCAATCCATGGCGTACCATTGCTGGTCGAAGCGCCACTTGTGGAAGTCCAGTCAGCGGAGTCTGCGGAGCCAGAGGTGTAATTGCCCTCGATGCCGTAATTGAAGTTTCCGGTGGTCGCGTAGCCGTAGCCAGCAGACAGGCGAACCACGTTATTTCGGGTTGGTCCACCGTAGTAAGGCGTATCGTCAATGATGATCGACTCTTCACTGAACTCAAAATCTGGAATGTCCGGATTGATCTCAATATACGGTTCTTCGATCGGATCATTCGCGACCACAACGGCGTCAATCGCGATTTCATCAATCAGAATCTCTTCGGGCAGCACCTCAGGTAAATCAGCCATATCGTCCATAGAGGCAAACTTAGCTTCTGGGTGCTCGTGGCTGTGCTGGTGTTGCTCGTAGCCATGAGAGTGCTCAACGAACGCATGATCGTGGTCCATGTATTCGTGCGTATGATCCACGTACATTTGGTCCGATGGTGCTGGAATCTGTTGGGAGGGGGCTGATTCCATGCCGTAGCTCATTACGGTCGCGCCGTAGCCATCCGTTTGAACGGTGGGAGAAACGTAGGATGGCTGAGCTATAGCCGGAGCTGCGTAAGCGGGCGCAACATAGGTTGCTTGGGATGCAACCGGCGCCGCGTAGGCTGGCGCAGCATAGTTGATGTCCGGCTGAACTGCGTAAGGCGCTGGGTACGGCAGCGGTGCAGGCACGGGCGCAACTTGCTGTGGCGCGAGCACGTAGCTTGGGTAACTCGGTGCTACGTTAGCGGCTTGGTAATAGGAGCTCCCGCCATAGGACGAGGAAACCTGAGAATCAGAGGAAGACGAGGCAGGGCTCTTGAAAACGACTTGAGCGGATGCGGCGCTTGTTAGGGCAGAGGTCGCCAGCAAAATTGCGCCGGCAGACGCGATAAATTTCGCGTGGATCATGGCTTAGTTTCCAATAGGTTTCTTAAATATCGGCCAAGACAGAAAATGAAGGTGCCTCGGTTTGTTGGAAGCTAGGGCTGCAACGCCTATGCCAAGAAGATTAGTCCTGTAATACAGGCGCAAAGCGAACTCGGTTAGTGCTCTATCTAGTTTAAAATAGGTATTTTAGTTAAAAATATTAATAAATAGTGGAGTAATTACCTTTTTAATGATTTTCAAATATATGAACTTTCTGTGTTTCGAAGTCGCATAACGTTTTCCGTTAATAAAGGTGCATAACGTACTGCAGTATTGAGGCGTGTAATGTTGAGCCTGGGAATGGTTAGGCGATGTATCATGCCAAAAGCCGTCTTCTTTGCGGATTGATAGGGAGTTTTCGGTGTTTTGGGTGTCGTTTGCTCCCATGGGGTGGGCGCAGTCGTCGGATAATTTGGATAAAAAGAAAGGCCACTGGCGGGGAACCAGCGGCCTGAGTTTTATTACTTACCGATCGTGAGCGCGAAGCCTTAGGAGATGGGTGTCCTTCGCGCGTCGTGGCCAGTTGCTGCTAGAAGCGCAGGGATAGTGAGCCTTTCAGCCCATAGGTCATCAGCGATTGGTCTGCCAGCGTCGCAAAGTCGCCTGTACCCTCTGTCGCGAGCTCAGTGTCGTAAGGGACGAAGCTTGGTACGGCTGACAGGAAAGACCCAAAGCCACCGACGGACAGGGAGAGACTGTCCGTTAGCGCGATGCCAATACCCGCGTCGACCTCACCAGCAAACGCAAAGCCTTCGGCGGCAACCTGAGCAATCTCAGAAATTGTTGTGCCCGATGTATCTGTCTGCTTGGCGTCCAGGGTGCGCTGGCTGTAAAGAGTCTGCGCGGAACCACCCAAGTGAGCAGAAATGCGGCTCCCGAGGTTCTGATCAAAGTTCAAGCGAACCACAGGACCGACGTAGTTGCCCGCATAGGCCACTTCGAGGTTGTGGTCTGCATAAGTAAAGGCTCCGTCGGCAAAGGCAGTGCCCTCTGCGTCTTGCGCCACTTGAGTCACAGCAACCGTATCCGTGCCTTCGATCCGTCGACCGCCCACGCCGATGCCCAAACCTAGACCGCCACCAAAGTTAAACGAATAGCCAACGGCGCCCCCGAAATCCGTGAGGGTCGAGGTTCGCTCATAGGTCGTCTTGAGGATGTCGCCGTCAATGTAGACGTCGTCAGTCTGAAACGTAGCCGACGTGAAGCCTAAGGCGTCGGTTTGCGTGCCATTAACCAGCGAGTACTCAGGCCCAACAGTCCCGCCCGTGAAGGCAAAAGACTCTCCGAGATCATCGTCTACTTCGTCGATAATGCTCTCATTAAAGGAGCCGAACCCACCATCAACAAAGAAGGAGGCGACGTCTGCGCGGAAGGAACCCGCGGGGCCTCGCATCTGAACGTCCGAGGTATAATGATCCTGGGTGGAGTAGTCGCTCGATCCGCTTGCCGCGCCGTAACCAAATGACCCCATGAACGCGAAGCCATAACCACCGTTCAAGCGGATGAAGTTCGCTGCGGCCACTCTGACTGGATCAACAAAATCCAAATCTTCGTCGGCAAGATCATCGATCAGGGCATCAATCTCAGGATCGATGAAGTCTGTTTCAATGATGTCTGGCTGGTAAGAAGCGGTCTCGTTGAACTCAGAATCATCCATCATGATGTCTTCTGAGTAGGCCGGTGCCTCCATCTCAACGACGGGTACGACCGCTGCTTCATAGACTGGTGGCTGTTCTGGCACATATTCGATCGGTGCGTATTCAACCACAGGGACAACACCTTTGGTGTAGCCTTGCGGCGCTTGTCCATAGGACTGATAGCTTTTACCGTCTTGGGTGTAGGATACAACGGGCGCATCTTGCTGGTTCGCAGGCACGAAATTCATGCCGGATTTGCTGTAACCTGTTTGCGCGTGGGTGACCCCCGTAAGCGACGTTGTCGCCAACAAACCAACCAACAGCAAAAAAGGCCGTTCTTGTTATGTTGGGCATTATGAATCTCCTAAGTATCGACTCGTTATGAAATCGACTTTGCAAAGCTCCGACAGACTGTGCCCGGCTTCCAGCTTAACTAGGCAACCCATGTGCCAATCATAATTGACTTAGTCATTTTTAAGTAGTTAAACACTATATAGGCGCGTAATGCATATAATCCTAAGGAAATAAGATCGATTTTATAAATATTGGTTAAGGATATGTATGCGGTGACTGGAAGTGCTGGACTGTTTCGCCCCACCGAGACCTGAAATTCCGCAAAAATGTTTGCGATTTGCATCAGGCATTTCCGAATTTTGGCCTCGCACAGCAAATTTAAATGCACTTGCCATATGGCCTTGAGGCGTTGGGCCATCTTGCGGGCTGGTGAGCCGCCGTTGACTCATAGAAAAGGCAGGGTTTTCCAGATCGGCGAGGGGAAGGAGCACCCCGCTGATCGGCAAACCCTGCCTCGTCAATCCGGTTTTTGGATCCGGTTCTTACGGACTATTGGTTGAGCGTAAGGGACTGTGACGTGGTTGTTCTTGAGGTTGGTTCGGTTTCATTCACCGACATCGCCGACATTCTGGCCTTTTCGCTTACTTCGATCGACACGATGTTCCCGATGGAAAATGCTGACTTAAGTGCCTCATTACCGCTCGTGAGCAGTTCCAACATCCGATCAATTGCCGACCGAAGGTCCGCATTTTCCGCCATCATGTTGGAGTTCATCTTTGTGAGCTCCAGATTGGTAGCTGAAGATGCGGATAGATCGTCCCGTAAGCCATCGATTTCGGCCCGCAGGTTACCAACCAACTTTACTTGACGGTCACGGTCGTCCTGAGTTTCGGCCAGAAGCATTTGCGTGTCTTGCAGGTCGTTACGTGTTGCGCGTAGTTCGCCGCGGGTGGCCAGCAGTTCGTTTTCTGTCTCCATCAGCGCTTGCTTGGTGTCGAGCAGCATCTTTTCGGTGTCCATCAAGGTGTCCTGTGTCGTCGCAAGACTTGCCTTGGTGTCACGCAGCGCATCCGTTGTGTCATTCAGGGCTTCTTCGGTCGCGTTTAAGCGTCCGGTCTGCTGCGACAGGTCTTGGCGAAGCTGCGCGTTCTGATTCAGCAGATCGCCATTCTGCGCTTGCAGCTCGCCCTTTATGACCTGCAGTTGGCTGTTCCGCACTTCCAGATCGGCAGCGCGGTTTTGCAAATCGCTGTGTCGGCTCTCAAGATCGTCCTTCATGGACTGCAGTTGTGACAGTTCATTCTGTAGCTGGTTGCCTCGTTGGGCGAGGTTGGAGTTCTCTGCCGCAAGGTGGATGATGTCCTGCTGCGACGCGCCCAAGGTATCTTTGAGTTGACCAATCACGTCCTGCAGCGCGCTAATCTCGTCATTGAGCTGCACAAGTTCGATCGCTTCTTGGAAGGCGAAGTCGAGCGCATCAGCGTTAGCGGCTGTGAGGTATTCACCGCCCGTGATGGAGGCAATACAGCTTAACTGGCTGCCCTCTTCTTCCGTGACACCAAAGCCGATGACGTGCGCGGTCATATTAAGACCGGCATCCTGGAGAGCACCAATGGTGGCGCAGGGGTCGCGATCACAGCTCTCAATGCCATCTGTCAGTAAGATGACGTTGGCCGACTTGCCGTTTGCAATGAAGTAACTCGCCGCTTGCTCAATGGCGGATGTGAGCGGCGTGCGTCCCTTTGGCTGTGCCTGTTTAAGGAAGCGATCGACGATCGACGTATCCAGCTCACCGGGTGGGGAAATCAACTGAATGTCGGCGCAATCGTTCTTGTACCGGTGCCCGTAGGACAGCAGGCCCAGATTGGTGAGCCGGTTCCAGCTGCCAAAGTTCTCTTCAATGACGTTCCGTGCAATATCAACTTTAGGCACGCCATTGATCTGGCCCCACATGGAATTGGAGTAATCCATGATCAGGATTGCATCGCCTGCTTTCTGGTCCGCACCCTGTGCCTGAGCTGGTGCGCTTAGTCCCATTGTGGCGAGGGCGATGATGGCAGAAGTCGTCCAGCGAATGGCCGGCTTGTGGATAGATGCTTTTAGAGCTTGAAAGAGCTGTTTCATTCTTCGGTTCCAAAGGTGCGAGCTGTCGCACCAACGCAACAGCCCCGTCATTTGGGTCATGGTTGCAAATGCCTTGCCATTTACACTCCATAGTATGTTTTTCTCAAAAAACGCCCTATTTTAAGGGAAAACACTGGAAATTCTGCCATTTAAGGCAGGAACGGCTCAAAACTTTGATCGTGAGCGCATATTATTGAACACGTAAATTACACATTTGGGTGCTAGTAATGTCATAATTCGTCCTAAGGATTGCATCTCTGCTTACAGTTGTTTTTACTGGCGTCGGATAGGGCAAGCTTGGATAACAAACGACAAAAACCGGCTTGAAACTGGCTTAATTATGCGACTTTGAAGGCTTGTCCTGCGTACAAGCATGAGGCATACCTTAAAAATCGCGGAGATGGAGATCACTAAGTGATGAAGAAGATTGCAATTGCGGCCGCTGGCTTGAGCCTTTTGGGTTTGGGCGCGTGTGTATCACCGGCTTATGCCCCTTACTATGGACACGCTGAAGGTCATGACGATCACGGCGAGTACTACGTGCACCCGACCGGCAACTGTGTCGTGCCAAGCGCGCTGGTTGGCGGCTTGGCTGGTTTGGCTGCGTACGCGCTGGCTGACGAAGTTCTTGACTGGGCTGGCCCGATCAACCGTGACGAGCTGCTGCTCTCCGGTATCGCTGGCGCAGGTGTTGGTGGCATTATTGGCGCAAGCTCTTACTGCCCAACATACTAAGACGAGAAGATTTCAGTTGATCTGAGGATCGGCTGGTTCGGAATGAAGAAGGGGACGTTGCCTCAGCGACGTTCCCTTTTTTCGTCCTTAGCATTGTTTTAGTAAGGCTCAGGGATCATCAGCGCCTGCTCCGTCCCGGAACGGCTGAGCTTCTCAGGCTCGATGCTGCGGGGCGGCAGACTTTGGATCTCAGCTTCTCGTGGCGCGTGCGGGATTTGGTTCAGCAGATGCGAGATACAGTTCAAGCGCGCCCGCTTCTTGTCGTTGCTGTCCACAGCGTGCCAAGGCGCCCACGTCGTATGGGTGTGTTCGAACATCAGATCCTTGCACCGGCTGTAGTCGTCCCACTTCTCCCGCGCCCGCACGTCGATGGGTGAAATCTTCCAGCGCTTGGTTGGGTCGTCCGTCCGCGCCTGTAACCGGCGTTCTTGCTCGGTGGCTGAGACGCTGAACCAGTATTTGATGAGCTGCACCCCATCCTCGACCAGCAGCTTTTCAAAGGTCGGAACGGCGGCGAGAAAGTCCTGATGCTGCGCTTCGCTGCAAAACCCCATGACCGGTTCAACCCCCGCTCGGTTGTACCAGGATCGATCAAACAGCACCATTTCCCCTGCTGCTGGCAGATGCTCGATGTAGCGTTGGAAGTACCACTGACTCTGTTCCAGTTCCGTGGGCTTGCTGAGCGCGACAACGCGGGCTCTGCGCGGGTTCAGCGGCTGAGTGATCCGCTTGATTGCCCCGCCTTTGCCCGCGGCATCGCGGCCTTCAAAGATGACAAGAACGCGGGCGCCGCTGACGCTGATATCGTTCTGCATTCTGATCAATTTGACCTGAAGTTCGCGCAGCGCGCGCTCATAGGCTTTTTTGCCCAGTCGCTTTTCTTCGGGCTTGCGGTCTGCTGCTTCCTGCTCGGCGTTAGGCGCCATCCATCCTCCTGAGCCATGATGCAACCGCATCGGCGATCTCGTGTGGGCTGTCTTCTTGGATGAAGTGAGAGCCTTTGACCGTCACTTCGCTCTGGTTGGGGAAGGTACGACAGAATTCGCGTGTTGTGCCAGTGAGGATTGCACCGGGTTCGGCGTTGACGAACAATTTCGGTGTCTCGGTCTGGGTGAGCCAGTCTTGATAGGCTCGGACGACATCAATCACTGCCTGTGGTTCGCCAGCGATGGGAATCTGGCGCGGCCAGGTCAGCGTGGGGCGGCGGTCTTCGCCGGGTTGCAGGAAGGGCGCGCGGTAATGGTCCATCTCGACCTCGCTCAGCGGGCGAAGGATAGACCCCGGTAGCACACGATCGACAAAGATATTCTTCTCGAGCACCATGGCTTCGCCATTCTCCGAGCGGAAGCCTTGGAACACCCGGCGCGAGGCTTCGGGCCAGTCATCCCAACTGGGGATCACGCGCGGGATACCCTCCATGTAGCAGATGCCGCTGACGCGGTCGGGGTGGCGATGGGCCCAGTGAAACCCCAACGCTGAGCCCCAGTCGTGGATTACCCAGACAATGTCGTCGCCCAGATCCAGCGCGTCGAGCGCGCCATCCAGATAGTGCCTGTGGTCGTCAAATGTGTAGCGGTCCGGGCCGCTGTCCGGCAGCTTGTCCGAGTGCCCCATGCCGATCAGATCAATGGCGACGCAGCGGCCAAAGTCGGCCAGCGCTGGCATGATATTGCGCCATAGATAGGAGCTGGTCGGGTTTCCGTGTTGGAGCACCAGTGTGCGTCCGGGTTTGGCGCCGGGGTTTGCGGGCTGGTCTACGACCGCCATGCGCAGCCCGTCGACTGTGATCATGGTATGGGGCAAGGCTTGGGTGCCAAGGGTTTGGGCGGCGGTATCGGTCATGGTTGAGCTCCTCCAACGCGCATGATGCGAAAGAGCAAGTGAAGCACAAACACCTGTAAGCGCAAAGAAAACCGGTGGTCTGGAAAGTTTGATTAACCTGCGTGGGTTGCGCGACGCGCTGGATCGCGCGTTAGCGCGGGCCAGCGTCGGCGCCACATTGTCTGAGCCAGAAGACTCGAGTGGCTTCTCCTTGCTAAAGGCAAGGGGAAGCGGAAAGCGTCGGACCCAGCGGGTCCGGCATTTTGTTCAAGACTCCCTGCGGACCTTAAATGCCGTTCAGGAGGCCGACTGAATTTGCTTCCATAGCCGATCCGGGGTTGCGGGCATGTCAACAAAGCCAACATCCAGCGGATCCAGCGCACGCTGGATGGCATTCATCACCGCCGCACAGGCGCCAACAGTTCCCGCTTCACCACAGCCCTTGATGCCCATTTCATTGTTCAGTGATTTGACGCCCATGTGGGTGAAATCGATGTCAGAAATAGTATCCGCGCGGGGCACAGTATAGTCCATGAAAGACCCCGTCAGCAGCTGTCCGGTCTCGTCGTAGACCGTACGCTCCATCAGCGCCTGTCCCAGCCCCTGAACAATCCCGCCGTGGACTTGCCCCTGCACAACCAGCGGGTTGTAGAGCAGCCCAAAGTCATCCACAACCACGTAGTTTTCCAGCGTCACAACACCCGTTTCCTCATCGACTTCAACTTCCGCGATATGGCAGCCGTTGGGGAAGGTCGAGGTATAGTCATCGTGGCTGGCTTCGACGTCCAGCGTGCCCTGAGGCAAGCCACCGGCCAGTGTTTTCAGATCGAGGCTGATGTCTGTCCCCGATACGCGAAAAGCACCGTCGTCGAAGCTCAGATCTTCGGGCGCACATTCCAGCTTTTCCGCCGCATGGTCCTGTGCCTTTTCAATCATCGCCCGCGCTGCGGCTCGCATGGCAATTGCCTGTGCGATCAGGGAGCGGGAACCACCCGTGCCACCGCCATTCTTGATCCGGTCCGTATCGCCTTGGACGATCACAATGTCCTCGATCGCCACCCCAGTTTGCTCGTGAACAACCTGCGCGTAGACGGTCTCATGACCTTGACCGTTGGATTGCGTGCCAACAGTGACTTCCAGTTGCCCCGTTGGATTAAAGGTAAAGGTCGAGTCCTCATGCGGTGCGCCAAGGGTACATTCGACGTAATAACAAAGACCCATATCCCGGCGCAGACCTTTGGCCGCCGACGCTGCCTGCCGCTTCGCCAAGCCGTCATAGTCAGCCTTTTCCAACGCAGCCCGCATCAGCCGCTCAAACTCACCCACGTCATAGGTCAAACCAACAGCGGTTTTGTAGGGCATTTGCTCGGGCCGAATGAAGTTCAGCGATCGGAATTCAACGGGGTCCATACCGATTTGCTTCGCCGCCACGTCCATCAGGCGCTCAAGCAGATAAATCCCCTCAGGCCGTCCTGCACCGCGATAGGCATCAATCTGGGTGGAGTTGGTGAACACACCGTCAACGCGGAAGCGCGAGGCGGGAATATCGTAGACGCCGGGCAGGATTTTTTCCTGCAACATCGTCGGAATGCCTTGAGCAAATTGAGAGAAATACGCCCCCATCCCGGCATAGGAGTGGATGTCGATGCCCGTAATCCGGTGATCCTTGTCCAAGGCCAGCTTAGCGTTGGAGATATGGTCCCGGCCCATGTTGTCCGACAGCATGGATTCCCCACGTCCCGCCAGCCATTTAACCGGGCGGCCCAACTGAATCGCGGCAAACGGCGCGAGGTATTGCTCGGGGTAGGTAAAGGCCTTCATCCCAAAGCCGCCACCCACATCCGGCGTTACAATGCGCACGTTCTCTTTTTCCAGTCCCAAACACGTTGCCAAGCGGTCCTTAAGCGCCCAGCCACCTTGCGTACTGGTGATCACAGTCAACTTGTCGCCGTCCATGTGCGCCACCGCCGCGCGTGGCTCCATCGCCACCACGATCACACGGTTGTTTTCCAGCCGCATTTCCACGACGGTTTCCGCTTCAGCGAGGATCTGTTCCATTTGGGCGTCGTCGCCCTGACCGCGCCAGCGAAAGGCAATGTTGCCCGGCGCGTCGTCGTGGACCAATGGGGCATCGGGGGCGATGGCAGATTCAATGTCGGTTACGGCATCAAGAATGTCGTAGTTCACGTCGATCAATTCCGAGGCTTCTTCGGCCTGGGCTTGGGTTTCGGCAACAATGATCGCCACCGGCTCCCCGGCAAAGCGCACGCGACCACCGGCCAAAATGGTCCGGTCCGGCTTGGCGCTTTCCTGACCCACGATTGCGTAAGGCATTTTGTTGGCGCCGCCTGCTGCGGTAAAGTCAGCGCCGGTATACACACCCAAAACGCCTTCCGCGGATTTCACGTCATCGGTGTTGATGGACTTGATCGTTGCGTGGGCAAAGGGCGAGCGAACGACCACCATGTAGACTTGGCCCTCGATGTTCACATCATCGGTGTATTGGCCCTGTCCGGTCACAAAACGCTCGTCTTCCAGTCGGCGCACCGAAGCGCCTGTTGAGAACTTCTCAACAATACCCATCACAACTCTCCCAAAAATTACTGGCTCTCTTCGAGAGCCGTGCATATTTTCATAGCTGAATATAGGGTACTAGGCAGTGTGGCACAGGGTCCAGCGTCTACGTAGGGATACAGGGCCCCTGTTATTCGCATTTGCCAATTAATCGCCCGTAGGAAGGAAGCAGCATGGAAATGACCGGATCATCACGATTGAAAGCGGATCGGGACACCGTTTGGGCGGCGCTCAACAATCCCGAAGTGCTTCAAGCCTGCATTCCGGGCTGCGAGAGCTTCGAGGCGACCGGCGAAAATGCCTTTGCCGCCGAAGTTGGCGCGAAAATCGGACCGGTCAAAGCCAAATTCAAAGGCAACGTCGAGTTGGTCGATATCGTTCCTTCAGAATCCTACCGTTTGGTGGGCGAGGGCACGGGCGGCGCTGCGGGCTTTGCCAAGGGCGGGGCGACAGTTCACTTGGCGGACATCGAAGGCGGGACCGAACTCTCCTACGAGGTTAGTGCCAACATGGGCGGCAAAATCGCGCAGTTGGGCGCGCGGCTGATGACCAATACAGCTAAGAAATATGCCGACCGCTTCTTTGACGCCTTTGCTGAGCAAGTCGGCGGCAAGCTTGACGATGTAGAAGAAGAGAACGCTGGCGAAAGCGAAAGCGAAAGCGAGAGCGCCGCATGATGCCGCCGCTCACCCTTTGTCTGACCCCCATGCCGGATTTTGGTCTGTGAGCAAAGCCGCGCACCCCGCTCCCTCAGGCGATGTTTTCGCATCCGTGCCAGCCGCGCAAAGCGCGCTGGCCGATACCGGCTACATTGCCAACACCGAGCTTGCGACCGCCATCCATCTCGCCATGAAACTCACCCGTCCGCTGTTTTTAGAGGGCGAGGCCGGCACCGGGAAAACGGCGATAGCGCAGGCGTTGGCACAGTCGCTCGATCTGCCGTTGGTTCGGTTGCAGTGCTATGAAGGCCTAGACCAAGCTGCCGCGCTCTATGACTGGAACGTCGCCGCACAGTTGCTGGAGCTCAAGCGCGACACCGGCGCGGATTTGTATGACGAAAGGTTCCTGCTTGCCCGCCCGCTGTTGCAGGCTTTGCGACACCCAAGCGGCAAGCGCGCGGTGCTGCTGATTGACGAGATCGACCGGGCTGATGCTGCGTTTGAAGCGTTCTTGTTGGAGCTGCTGTCCGACTGGCAAATTACCGTGCCGGAATGGGGAACAATCGAAGCGACCCAACCACCGATCACCATTTTGACCGCCAACGGCACCCGAGAAATCCACGACGCGCTCAAGCGCCGCTGTTTCTATGCTTATGTCGAGTTTCCTTCTCGCACGTTGGAATTAGACATCCTTCGCAAACGCCTGCCAGAGGTTCCCGCACAGCTTTCCGGTCAAGTGGTCGACTTCGTGCAAGCCTTGCGGAATGAAGGCGTGTTCAAAGCCCCCGGCGTTGCTGAAACGCTTGATTGGGCGAGGGCGCTGGTGGCCCTCGATGCCGCCGTGCTCGACCCGACGATCGTTGATGCTACCCTCGG
The DNA here is from genome assembly GCA_965661545.1 of Alphaproteobacteria bacterium. Classification (GTDB taxonomy): domain Bacteria; phylum Pseudomonadota; class Alphaproteobacteria; order UBA7985; family UBA7985; genus UBA7985. The sequence continues at coordinate 34,235 of CBFIEF010000018.1, forward strand.
CGCTGTCTTGAAGTATCAGGACGATCTGGCCGCCATTCGGGGCGAGCGTGCGCGCGCCATTCTCAATGATCTCAGCGAGCTGCAGCGCGATGCGCAGGTGCTGTTCTAGTCTCGGGCCCGGCAAACATTGACCCCCGCAAGCACCCCTTCCTCAACCAACCTGCGCGCAGGCCATCTCGCAGACAATGTCGCTGGGTTTGCCGATTTATTGCGGCGTTCGGGCATGGCTTTGGGCTTTGACAGCGCTGGACTGGCTGCCGAGGCGTTAGCGGCGGTGAATATGGCTGACCGGCATCAGGCCAAAGCCGCGCTGAGTGCTGCCTTGCTGAAAAACCGCCGGGATCGTGCTCTGTTCAATGCGGCTTTTGCCCTGTTTTGGCGCGAGCCAACCAGCGGCTTTACCGCCGAAGCCGACGCCGCCGATCACGCCCCAGAACTCCCCGAAAACGAGGACTTACCCAAAGCGCTCGAAGATGCCTTGCGGGCCAATCAGCCGCAAACCGAAATTGGACAAACCGTAGAAGTCCAACTTCAGGCCACACAAGCGACCCAGACCGAACGCCTGCAAACCCTCGATTTTGCTGCCATGTCAGCACAGGAAACTGCCCAAGCCGAAGCCCTCATTCGGCGCTTCGCGACATCGCTAAAACCGCGTCCCACGCGCCGCTTTCAGCGTGCAGGCACAGGCCGCATCGATTTGTCCGCCAGCTTAAAGGGTATGCCCAGAACCGCAGGCGAGCTTCAGCGCTTGTACCGGCGGCAGCGTCGGCGGCGGCCTGACCCCTTGGTCATTATCGCTGACGTCTCGGGGTCGATGGACGCTTATACCCGTCCCGCACTGATTTTCGCGCACGCCCTCGCGCAGCGCTTGGAAAGCCCGGTCGAGACCTTCGTTTTCGCAACCCGGCTCACGTCAATAACCCGCGACCTGCGCCGCAAAGACCCTGACAAAGCCATAAAATCGGCAGTCGAGCGCGTGGCGGACTGGTCCGGCGGAACCCGGTTGGGCGATATCCTTGCTGAGTTCAATCGCCGCCATTTGCGCCGGGTGTTATCCAGCGGTGGTACGTGCTTACTCATCACCGATGGTCTCGAACGGGGCGATACCAGCGTTTTGGACGCCGAAGCCCGCCGCCTTTCGCGGTTTTCTCAGCTGTGGTGGCTTAATCCGTTGATGCGATTTGACCAATACGAGCCCTCCGCGCGCGGTGCCGTGATTTTGGAGAGTCACGCCCAGCGCCGTGTATCGGTGCATTCTCTCGACAGTCTCGCAGCAATAGGGGAAGCTCTGACCGAGCTAAGCTAAGCTATCCCGATACGATCCAAAAACCTGCCAAAGGCACAATCGCATGAGTGAAAACCTGGACGTACTCCAAGCTCTGGAACAGTGGGAACAAGACGGCAAGAACGCCGTTCTGGCAACGGTCGTTTCTGCCTGGGGTTCCGCGCCGCGTCGTCCGGGCTCGCAAATGGCCATTCGAGAAGATGGGCATATCGTCGGCAGCGTCTCAGGTGGCTGTGTCGAGGGCGACGTGATCGCGCAGGCGTTGGAGATCATGGACAGCGACAGCGCAGACCCCGCGGCCTTGGTCCGGCAAGCAGATTACGGGGTCAGCGACGCCAGTGCTTGGGCGGTAGGGTTGGCGTGTGGCGGGCAAATACGGGTGCATCTGCATCAGCCAGCCACAGGTTTCGCCGCTCAAACCCTGCGCGCCATGACGGATACCGGCATCGCTGAAGTCGCTTTAAACGTCGGTGAGGCTGACGCCGTTCGCGTGACCTACGCCGCGCCCTTGCGCCTGTTAATTCTTGGTGGTGTTCATATCGCGCAAGCCTTGGTTTCCATGGCGCCAACTGTGGGATTGAGCCCAACCATCATCGACCCACGCGGCGGATTTGCCAGTCCCGAGCGCTTTCCCGGCATTCCCCTGGTAACAGAATGGCCGGACGAGGCTGTTGCCGCCTTTGGCATTGATGCCCGTACGGCTGTCGTGGCCCTAACCCACGATGAAAAACTCGACGATCCTGCCTTGCTTGCGGCTTTTGCGTCCAAGGCATTTTACATCGGGGCACTAGGATCACGCCGGACCCAGAGCCAGCGGCGGGAACGCATGCTGGGCGCAGGGGTCAGCGAAGCAGACTATGACCGGCTTTACGGCCCAATCGGTCTGGATATTGGTGCCGCCAACCCGTCAGAAATTGCTCTGGCCATCCTCGCCCAAATCATCGCCGCACTGCGGGGTAAAGCGTGAGCCTGACAACCTTGGTGCTCGCCGCTGGGCAGGGCCGTCGCTTTGGTTCAGAATCAAAGCTGCTGGCCCCGTTGGCCGGTCGAGCGGTTTTGGGCCGCGTTTTTGACCGATTGGCAGAGGCTGGCTTGGACACCGGCTTTGTAGCCTTGCCGGACAATTCTCGATTTTCCGCCCTACAAGCTTTGGTCCCGGTTGGCTTTGACGCCGTTCCCGTTGATCAAAATGCCATAGGCATGGGCCTGAGTTTGGCTGCCATCGCACGAAGAGTGCCCGACGGGCATGGTATTTTACTGGCCTTGGGGGACCAGCCATTGTTGACGAAAGCGGCACTTTTGGCCCTGCTGGCCCATCAATCTGGCGACCGTATCGCCCGCCTGACCCATCAAGGCGCAGCCGGACACCCTGTGCTGTTTCCAGCGCGGTTTGTCGATCAATTAACAGCGCTAACCGGTGACCAAGGCCCCAGACATCTGATCAAGCAATACGGCTACGAGCCCGTGGAGGTCGACGACCCAATGGTTCTATGCGACGTCGATACCCCCGAATCCCTCGAACATTTGCAGGCCTATGCTTGATTTTGTCTTTCTCGATCTGCCCGGTCCCATTTGGCTGATCGCCGTGCTTGCCGTGACGTCTATGGGCATATCCAAGGGCGGTTTTGGGTCCGGCATGAACGTCATTTCGACGCCGCTTCTCGCTTTGTTTATTGAGCCGGTGCTCGCGGCTGCGATTATGCTGCCGCTGCTGATTGTCATGGATGCGCTTGGGATCCGAGCGTATTGGTGTCGCTGGCACTTGCCGACTGTTCGCACGCTGATCCTACCGATGTTGGCCGGGGTCGTTGTGGGGATCGTGCTGTTTGCCATGGTCGATCCCAACTGGCTGCGTATTCTATTGGCGATGGTGGCGTTTTACGTCCTGTTTGACCGCTGGGGGATTTCGCGGGCCTTGGGTCTGTCCGCCAAGAAAGCGCGGCAGCAGACGCCTGCGCCGGGCGGCCTTATCGCGTGGATCCTTGGTGGGCTGCTGGGGATCACCAGCACAATCGCCCACGCAGGTGGCGCCGCTGGCTCGGCGTATCTGCTGCGGTTCAATTTCGACAAAACCACGTTTCAGGCAACAACGATCCTCACCTTCACCATCGTCAATCTGATGAAATTGCCGTTCTACATCGCTATCGGATCAGTCCCGCTGAGCACGCTGACTCTGTCTGCTGTTTTGCTGCCGGTCGCCGTTGTGGCGATGTTGCTTGGGGTGGTGTTGCACCGGATTATGCCCGAGCGCCCGTTCTTCATACTGATGGAAGTCGCGCTGTTTGTGACGGCGTCAAAGCTCATGTGGGATGGCGTTACAGGGTTACTTAACTGAGCGCATCCCAATTTGAGAATCGTGTTACACAGGGACGAGTCTGTCAGCACACGACAGCATGGAGGAGGACGAGCCTTTGAGCTCACAAGACGATAACGGCAAGCCATGGGTGTTTCCCTTGGATGCGGACCCAGAGGCGATGGAAGAACTGGACGGGATCAATCGCTTCCCAAAGGAAATCCCCATCAAGCCCGGTTTCCGCCCCTTTCGCTTTATTGGTGTTTGGGGTTTGAAGCTCATGGGGTGGCGGGCCGTTGGGACGTTGCCCGAGCGTCAGAAGTTCATGGTGATCTTGATCCCCCATACCTCAAGCATGGATTTCCTGCTCGCGGTATGGATGTTCCTGCTGTTCCGCGTGGACATGCGGTACATGATCAAGGCGGAAGTCTTTAAATTCGGCTTTGGCCGCATCCTGAGGTGGACAGGCGCCATTCCGATCGCGCGCAAGAAATCGCACGGCCACGTCGATGCAGCAATTGAGGCGTTCCGCGCCGCCGGTGATCGCGTCATTCTCGGTATCGCGCCAGAGGGCACCCGCTCCCCCACGCCGAAGCTCAAAAAGGGCTTCTATCACATCGCCAAGGGCGCAGATGTTCCGATCCTGCTGGTGACCATGCATTACGACAAAAAGCTCGTGCAGTTTGGTCCCTCGATCCGCTCTGACCGCCCGTGGGAAGAGGTGGAAGCCGACCTCGAAGTCTTTGCCGGTAACGTCGCAGGGCGCGAGCGGGGCTATCTTGATCGCGTTGAAAAGGGGTGGGTGCAAACCCGCAAGAAGCCTTGATCTTTGCCAGGAACAGTTGACGCTGGCCCCAAGGTGACTAGTTTCGAACATGCGCTGGATAGACCGGCGCATGTTTTTTTGTGCCTGCAAGGAGCTTGTTGGGCTTATGTCGATTGATCGAACTGGCGCTGTTTCCAGCGCTGATGTTGCTGTTTTTATTCTGCGCGCGCAGCCTTTTCATTTTGGCCACCGCGCCGTGATCGAGCAAGCGCTGGCCCAAGCCAAGCACGTGCTGCTGCTGCTCGGCTCCGCCCACCAGCCCCGCTCCCCCCGGAACCCTTTTACGCACGAAGAACGCGCGTCAATGATCCGTGCGAGCTTTGGCGCTGAGAGCAACGCCCGAATTGAAATCGTGCCGCTGATGGACGTCCTGTATAACGATCCGGCGTGGATCACGAACATCCGCGTGGCGGTCGAACGGGAAACCCGGCGGCTGGAGCCTAACAACGCCGATCCGTCGATTGCATTGGTGGGGCATTCCAAGGACGAAAGCTCGTACTACCTGCGCCTGTTCCCTGAGTGGAAGAGCATCGACTGCGACAACTATCGGGGCATCAACGCCACGGACCTGCGGCGCGCGATTTTCGATGCTGGCGGGGATATCTCCGACGATCACTCGACCGTGGTGCAGTATCTGCGATCGGTCACAACCGGCGCGGTGATTGAGCTGCTGCGCGGGCTGATGATCCAGCGCGACGTGTTGGAAGTGGTTGAAGAAGACCGCTTTATTCAGACCTATAAGAAGGGGTGGGAAAACTCGCCCTATCCGCCGACATTTGTGACGGTCTCAGCGGTGGTTGTGCAGTCCGGCCACGTCCTGTTGGTCAAGCGTAAAACCCGCCCTGGACTGGGCCAAATGGCGCTGCCGGGCGGCTTCCTGCGCAGTGATGAAAGCCTAGAAGACGGTGCCATTCGCGAGCTGAAGGAAGACACGCGCTTGAAAGTACCGGAGCCGGTGCTGCGTGGCTCAATCCGTGAAGCCAAGGTGTTCGATTACCCCAAGCGATCCGCGCGCGGTCGAACCATTGCTCATGCCCATCTGATCCAACTCAGAGACGACACCTCGCTGCCCAAGGTTAGAGGAGGAGACGAAACGCCGCTGGCTATGTGGGTCCCTTTCAACCAAATTGATCCCGAGCGGATGTTTGAGGACCACTACCATATTATTCGCTCGTTGATCGGCACCTCGTTTCGCGTGGAGATGGGTGTATAATTGTGCTTGTTCGGCGCGAAACTTGCTGCACGATAGGGCAAGCGACGTTCAGCCGTTGCTCTCAACTATAATGCGATGTGTTCAGGTTTAATTCGTTGTGACCACAATCGTATGTGCTAAGAATAAAGTTCATGTATGGGATCGGCTAGAGGTTTGATGGCCCTTCTAGATTTGACTGTTGAAAGCTCAATCGAGGAGCTGCAAGCGATTGCGAACCAGGTTGATGGCGTTGCTGAACAGCAAGGCTGGTCGCAGAAGACCGTCTTTGCGTTGCAGGTTGCCCTCGACGAATGGATCAGCAACGTGATCAAATACTCCTACAAGGAGCGTTCTGATCAACCCATTCGCGTGGTCGTTAACGAAAGCGAACATGAATTGGTCGCCTCAGTCGAAGATCACGGAACCCCTTTCGACCCCGCATCCGCTGCCGTGCCTGAGACCTTGGACGAGACGCTGTCTGGGAAGCGCGAGGGCGGTATGGGTTTGTTTGTCATGCATCACTTGTTGAGCGATATTGCTTTCGAGCGGGTGAACAATCGAAATATAGTAACGTTGCGAGTGAAGCTGTGAGCTCGCCCTTAACTCCGGGGCAAGCCGCGTTTGCGCCGCCTTCCACTCCGACGCAGCTAACACCTGCTGGAACCATTGGATAGAACCATGGAACTGCTAGAAGCCATTCAGGACGGCGTGACCGTCATTTCGCCAAAGGGCAACATTAACCGTGCGACGAGCCCGGAACTGCAGGCGCGTCTTTCGCCTTTGGTGGAAGAGGGCAAAGACGTCGTCGTTGACCTGTCCGAAGCTGCAACGGTGTCCTCTGCCGGATTGCGAGTCATGTTCATTATTGCGAAAGCAGCAGGCGAAAAGGGGAAGTTTGTCCTCGCCTCTCCGAACGAGATGGTCGCTGACATCCTTAATGTTACGGGATTTGCGAGCTTGATTACCGTCAAAGACGACGTGGAATCTGCTATTTCCTTCATAAATTCCTAGGCGAAGTACCATAATATCGCCTTCGGTGAAGAATTTTCACCAATTATAAGGGTCTGCCTACAAAACGGCACACCTTTTGTAACCTCAGTTCCAAGCGCCGCCCATACGGGGCAAATAGCACTTTAAGGCGCAGAAAAATATTTTGGAATTGAGGACTCTTTCATGTCCGCTGAAACCACCAAACGCGTCGCACGCGTGCTGTCCATCTCGGGGGATGGCGCACGAACAGCCGTGGCTGCGCACGTATTGGCTGAACTAGAGCGCCGGACGGGGCAACCCGTGCACAAGCTGTTTCATATGATCGTGGGGGAGGGCGCAGGCGCGGTTCTGGCCATGCTCCTGACCATGCGCAGCGTCGGCGGACGGGTTCTGCCCTTGGGCGCCGAAGCCGCCGCAATCGCCATCGAAGAAAGCCTGCCTGCCTTCCAGCCACAGACATCACGCTGGGCGTCCTTTGGCGCACGCATGATGGGCCGCGCGCCGCAAGCCAAGCCGCTGGGGACATCCTCGCTGACCGGTGAAGACGGCTTGCTGGGCGGCGCAGATTTATCCTCCGCGCTGACCGATTTGGCCGTTCCGGTGTTTGATACCGCCAACGTGCGTCCGTTCCTGTTCCGCAGTTGGAAGGCGCAGGGGATGTACCTGCGCGATGGCGAGGGATCGGGCCGGTTTGAGTTCCGGGGCAGCGACATCGCCGCCGCCGCACTCCGCCACCCCCTGAACCGCCGCGAAGACGCCAGCGTCCAGGCGCGCAGCCGTGCTGAGTTCCGCCTGTGCGGTGGAGGGGCGCTCGCGCCCGATCCGGTGAGCCTTGCCGCCCTGCAAGCGCGCCAGCTGTACCGCCGCGCCAACGTCATCCAGACCATCTCGCTGTCATTCAGCGGGCGCAGCCAGAAAGAGAGCGTGGATTGGACCGAAGCTGGCCACCGTGTGTTGAGCCAGATCACTGCTAAAGGCATAGCTGAGCAGGTGCTGACCCTGTCTCTGCCGGTGGATCAGGGCGCGACCTTCGTTGCCCCGCAAATGATGCAACGGCAGATGCGACTGCTGGCTCAAGGGTTCCTTGAGGGCGAAGAAACCAATGGTTTCAGTGCGTTGGTTAAGGAGTATACCAACGTCCGAGCGTTGCCCCACACGGCCCTGCGCACCCCGCAAACCGTGCGGACCGCGCCAAGCCGCGGGTTTTCGACGCTTTTGGCGACCTGATTTACATAAGGTATTATAATACCAAAAATGTAGAACGCTGAAATCGCGTGGTTTTTTGTCCTTGAAGTCCTCAAACTTCTTGGTAGAACCCACGTCATCTTAAAGGCGCTGCGGGTGATTCTGTGGTGCCTTTGTCCGTATAGACATTCAAGCATGGATTACACGCATGATTAAGTCGTTCACTGCAACGCCCAAGGACATCAAGAAGGAATGGATCCTGATTGATGCTGAAGACGTGGTATTGGGCCGTTTGGCCTCGCGTGTCGCGAACCTTCTTCGCGGCAAGCACAAGGCGACCTACACGCCGCACATGGATTGCGGCGATAACGTCGTCATTATCAACGCCGAGAAGGTTCGTCTGACTGGTAACAAGCGCCAGACCAAGACCTACTACTGGCACACCGGCCACCCGGGCGGGATCAAGGAGCGTAAGGCGCACCAGATCCTCGACGGTGACTACCCAGAGCGCGTTCTGACCAAGGCAATCGAGCGGATGATTCCGCGCGGTCCGCTGGGTCGTCAGCAGATGAAGAATCTGCGCGTTTACGCTGGCTCTGAGCACAAGCAAGAAGCTCAGAACCCACGGGTTTACGATTTCGCGTCTGAGAACGCGAAGAACACCCGCTAGGCCAAGGAGCAAAGACTATGAATGAGACTGTTCAAGATCTCGCGGACCTGAACCAGCTGACTGGTGAAGACGCTGCTGCGGCTCCAACTCAGGCCCCTGCGCCTAAGTACGAGGCGGTTCGTGACGAGTTTGGCCGTTCCTACGCAACGGGCCGCCGGAAAGAATCCGCGGCGCGCGTATGGTTAAAGCCGGGTACGGGTGTTGTGATGATCAATGGTCGTCCAATCGACCAGTACTTCGCACGCCCTGTGCTGCAAATGATGTTGCACCAGCCGTTCCAGATTACGGAGCGTTTGGGCCAGTTTGACGTGATGGCGACCGTTAAGGGCGGTGGCCTGTCTGGTCAAGCCGGCGCGGTCCGCCACGGCATCTCCCGCGCACTGACGCTATACGAGCCAGAACTCCGCCCCCAGTTGAAAAAGGGCGGCTTCCTGACGCGTGACTCTCGTAAGGTCGAGCGTAAGAAGTACGGCCGCCGGAAGGCACGCCGGAGCTTCCAGTTCTCTAAGCGCTAGAATAGATGTACAGTTTTCCTTCGGGAAAGCGTTGAATTTCAAAGGGTTAGCCAATCGGCTAGCCCTTTTTTCGTTGTAGCAGACTTGTTGCAGAATGCCGTAGCTATTGGCGGGGCGGTTAGTGTCGGTAGCAGAACCGTAGCAGAAATCAGTAGGTTGGCGCTCGATCTCGGGGTGAAGTTACTGTGTTTACCACAGTGTTTGGTGCGTGGTTTTGGTGGCGAGTTGGCTTTGGGGATTGAGGTCAAATTACTATGGAGAACAGAGTCTTTTGCCCGTGCTTTCGCTGGTCATTGTGCTCTGGCTCCGTTGCTGGCGGATGATGGCGTTGACGAAGGGCAAGCCAGCCGGTCAAGCGTAGGCCGTGGTTTGAGTCACGGTTTTCAGGCGAGTTGGCTTTGGAGAGGGTGGGTCAGTTATTGATGATACGGAGTAACTAAACCAAGTTTGCATCTGCCAACCCTCCCGCAGCAAGCCTCAACCAAGCACGTTGACCTCTCCACGTGCAGTGTTAGCTTTCCCGCAGCAGAAACTGCCCTGAGCAAGCGACGACCTTGGCCTACTAAAACGACGAAGTTGTCATTTACGAAGGCGAGTTTTCGAGGTTTAAGCGCGACCTCGACTTCGCCAACAAAAACACCCCCCTGAACTGGTGCCTTGAGATCAAGGTTATTGGTTTGCTCTGGTGGAGTGGTGCTTTGGCTTATGCTTTGATGGATCCCAAAACCTTCGCCATTTGGAAGAGGATGCCCTGGCGCCGGATGAGGCGTTGGTGGTGCCTGTTGGGGTGGAGGCTGGGTTTGGGGGTTGGGGCGGTCTTTTTGGGGTGTGTGTCAGGCGCAGATTGCCAGTAGTCTTCCGAAAAAGGGAAGAAAAATACTTTTTTACTATCCAAGAGGTTATTAGACAGAGTGCTCCAAGGCGGCGCAGGCGTGCCGCGTGGCCCGTTTGTGGCCGCCAAACACAGGAGCCTTTTGCATGGATCAGACGACCTTTGGACCCAACGGTTGGACCCCCCGCCGGATGGGTGACTTAACAGGCAAAATCTTTCTCATCACGGGCGCGAGTTCTGGTACGGGGTTCGAGGCGTCGAAGGCGCTGCTCAGCCGGGGCGCGAGGATTGTCATGCTGAACCGCAGTCCAGCCAAGTCCGAAGCCACCATCGCAGCGTTGAAAGCAGCGGTGGGCGAGGGCGCGGATGTTTCCTTTATCCCCTTGGAGCTTGGGTCGCTGGCATCCGTGCGGGAGGCCGCAACGGCAGTGATGGAAACGGTCCCGCAGATCGACGCGCTGCTGTGCAACGCGGCAATCGCGCAAGTGGCAAAGCGCCGGCTGACCGTCGATGGCTTTGAGAGTCAGATGGGGGTGAATTACGATGGACATTTCCTGCTTTGCGCCCTGCTGTTTAACCGGATCAACGCATCCGGCGGACGGATCGTGGTTGTGGGCAGCACGGGCTATAAAATGGGGCTGAAGCGGATCAAGTTCGAGGACTTGGACGTTGCCGAAAACTACTCAGGCTGGGGCGCGTACTCCCAGAGCAAGCTGGCGCAGATGATGATGGGCTATGAAGCACAGCGCCGGATTCAGGCCGCTGGCAGCGCGGTCCAGGTGCACGTCTGTCACCCCGGCGCAGCCCGTACATCTTTGATCAACGGCAATGCAAACTGGTTCATGCGGTTCGCGTGGGCCTTGATCTCCCCCTTTGCCCAAAGCGCGGAAAAGGGGGCTTGGCCCGCGCTGATGTGTGCCACGGAGCCGGGGCTGACGCCTGCGCGGCTGTATGGACCAACACAGCGCGCAGAGACGGCGGGCCCGGTTGGGGTTGGCTCGTTGGAAGACTTCGCCCTGAACGCCGAAGACGGCGCGCGGCTGTGGTCGGTATCAGAGGAAAGAACCGGCCAAAGGTGGTCGATGGACTAGCGCGCCGCTGGGGGTATTCACCCGACACCGGGGAGCCTCGCCCACAGTAGGTCTTGCATTCAGATCAGATTTGTAATGTTATAACATATCACCAGCGGCTACGTTCCTTTGGGAGCAGTGGCGCGTTGGGTGTTTGTGTTTTTGGATTTGGACGGACCGCATGATCTTTTCTTTCTTGCTCAGCCGACGCGGCGCGCTGTCACGGTTTATGATGGCGGCGGCAGTGGTGGCCGTGATCTGGATCCTCTTTTTCGCCGTAACGGTTTAGGGGCAGGGATGAGTTCTACTGCGTTGGAGGTTTCGGACCTCTTTGTCAATTTTGGTCCTACACCGGCGATCATGGGGTTGAGCGCGGAGATTCCGCTGGGCTCGCTCACGGCTGTTGTTGGCCCCAACGGTGCCGGAAAGTCGACGCTGCTGAAAGCCGTCGTGGGGCAGTTGCGCCCGGCGAGCGGTCGCGTGTCCTTTGGCTCGTTGAAGCGGTCGGAGGTGGCGTACCTGCCTCAACATTCGACCATCGAGCGGGACTTCCCCATTACGGTTCTGGAAATCGTCACGATGGGGCTGTGGAACGAGATTGGCCCCTTTGGCGCGTCAAACCGTCGCCAGCGGGACGAGGTTGAGCGGGCGATTGCAGCGGTGGGTATGACGGGCTTGGAAGACCGGGCGATCGGGCAGCTCTCTGGCGGGCAACTGCAGCGGGCATTGTTCGCGCGATTGTTGCTGCAGAAGGGCCGACTGATTTTGCTCGACGAGCCGTTTAGCGCGGTCGATGCAAAGACGCTCAAGGATCTGCTGGGGGTCATCAAGGAATGGCATACCGGCGGCACCACGGTTCTGGCCGTGCTGCACGATCAGGATACGGTCAGCGCGCACTTCCCCGAGACGCTGTTGATGGCGCGGGAGCTGGTGGCCCATGGCCCCACGCGGCAAGTGCTGACCGGCGAGAACACGGAACTGGCCAACCGCATGTGCGAGGCCTGCGCCGACGACGAACACACTTGCTCTAAGGCGGCTTAATGATCGACACGTTTATTCAGCCGTTTCTCGACTTTGAATTCATGCGTCGTGCCCTGTTCGGCTGTGTGGTGATTGCCATTGGCGCCTCGCCGTTGGGCGTTTTTCTGATGCTGCGCCGGATGAGCCTGACAGGTGATGCCATGGCGCACGCGATTTTGCCCGGCGCGGCGGTGGGCTATTTGATCGGCGGACTGTCGCTTCCGGCAATGACGTTTGGCGGTGTGATTGCGGGTTTTGTTGTCGCCTTTCTCTCTGGCCTGATCGCGCGCACGACGGTGCTGAAAGAAGACGCGAGCCTGGCGACATTTTACATCATGTCACTGGCGCTGGGGGTGCTGATCATCTCCATCCGCGGGGACAATGTGGACTTGATCCATATTCTGTTTGGAACGGTTTTGGCGCTGAACGACGGGGCGCTGCTGCTGCTGTGCGGGGTGACGTCGATCACCATTCTGGCGCTGTCGCTGCTGTTCCGGTTGATCCTGATGGAAAGCGTTGATTCGCAGTTTCTGTCGTCGGTCAGCCTGTGGGGCGCTGCGGCACACTATGCGTTTTTGGCGCTGGTGGTGCTGAACCTTGTGGCCGGTTTTCATGCGCTGGGATCGCTGATGGTGATCGGCGTGATGCTGCTGCCTGCGGCGAGCGCGCGGTTCTGGGCGCGGAGTGTTGGCAGTCTGATCCTCATCGCTTTCCTGATCGGTGTGAGCGCGAGTGTGCTCGGCTTGCTTGCGTCCTTCCACTTTAGCCTTCCCTCCGGGCCCGCGATCATCCTGACCGCCGGTCTGTTCCATGTCGTCTCGCTCGTGATTGGTCGCGAAGGCGGATGGGTCCCTACTTACTTTCGGATATCAAAGGTGATGCAATGATGCGTCTTTCAAAATCTTTCCGTCTAAGCGCGACCGCAGCAGCAATCTGCTTCGCGCCTCTCGCAAAAGCACAGGCTGACCAGCTGCATTTCGTTGCCTCTTTTTCTATCCTCCAGGACATGGTGGAGCAGGTGGCCGGTGATAAGGCGTCTGTGACTTCGTTGGTTGGTCCTGATGGCGATATGCACTTCTTCATCCCTAGCCCGGCGGACGCGCGCCGGTTGAAGGGCGCGGATATGCTGGTGGTAAACGGCCTCGAATTCGAAGGCTGGATCGAGCGGTTGATCGATGCTTCTGGTTTTGAGGGGAAGTTGGTTGTTGCCTCAGATGGCATTGATGTCCTGGGCTATGAAGACGGCGGTGAAGACGGCCGCGATGATCACGATGATCATGACGATCATGACGATCATGAGGATCATGACGATCACGATGATCATGACGATCACGATGATCATGACGATCACGATGATCATGAAGATCACGACGATCATGACGATCACGACGATCATGATGATCACGCTGGCCACGATCATGGTGAGTTCGACCCGCATGCGTGGCAAAGCCTCACGCGCGCTGCGGTCTACGTCGACAACATCGCCGCGGCCCTGTCAGAAGCTCATCCTGAAGCCAGTGCGACTTTTGGCATGAATGCTGAGGCGTACTCCGCTCAGATCATGGCGTTGGATGCCGCGCTGAAAGCAGACTTTGCGGTGATTGATGAGCATTGCACCACAGTTGTGACTTCGCACGACGCCTTTCAGTATTTTGGTGCGGACTATGGCCTGACATTCGTTGCGCCCGATGGCCTCAGTACGGCTAGCGAAGCCTCGGCGGGTGATGTTGCTTTGCTGATTGAGCAAATCCGTGACGGTGGCGTGTCGGCTGCTTTCGTTGAGAACATTACCGACAACCGGTTGATCGAGCAGATTGCCAGCGAGACGAACCTGTCAATGGGTGGCGTGCTGTTCTCTGGCGCTCTGTCTGACGCAGACGGTCCGGCTGCGACCTACTTGGACATGATGGCGCACAATGGATCTCAGCTCCTGACTGCGCTGCGTGCGGCTGAGGCTGCAGGTCTGTGTGAAGACGATCACGACGACTAAGCTCGGGCGGCCTTAGCGGGCGTTGTCGAGACAAAAAAAGGGGGCGCTGCACGTGGTGTGCGGCGTCCCCTTTTTTTGCGTCTTGGGCGACGATTAGCCGGCGAAAAGGGCGAACAGCAGGCCTGCGCCCGTGCCGCCGAAGCCGATGATGATCAGCCCGCGGTACATGATAAACGGCGCGTTAATCCAGTTCTTGTAGCGGTTCAGCTTGAGCTCGTCTTCGCTGAGGTCTTTCAAAGCAGCGCTCATGTCGTCGATGCTGCTGTTCATGCCAATAATGGCCATGACGTTGATAAAGACAATCAGGACAGTCGCTGCGATGGTTGGCACGGGCAGGCCAAGCGACATCAGGACAACCAGTGCCGTGTTGGTGACGATGCTAAGAGCAAACATGGACATGATGGTCCAGCCAGCATTGCTGAGGGCAGTTTGATTTTCAGACATGATAGATTCCAATCTGTGCGAGGGAGTAATAGTAATCGCATAATGCAAAATCACAGCATCAGCACCTAGTTTGTTGGGTCATTCTCCAAATTATATTGATGAATGATAAATGATTATCGTTAATGAGCAGAATGTTCGGATATCGATTGTGTAAAATAGGGCGATTTCGCTCATATATATTTCATTAATGGGCTAATGAGAGGTCCAATACATGATTAAATCTGGGTTTAATCTTGCTGCGTTTGCTGCCGCCCCCGCCGAGCGTCGAGTTGTGAGCCGTGATGTTTTCTGTGTTGCAGCGGGAAAGGTGGCTCTCCGGACGATTTCCTCTTAGGTTTCCCAAAGAAAGAGGGGGTGTTGTGCATGCCATTGAAAATCGCGATCTTTGGAGCATCAGGCTACACCGGTGCAGAGGCTATTCGCATCGCGCTGGGTCATCCCCATGTCGAAATCGTCGCTCTAACCGGGGAGAGTAAAGCCGGGAAGACGATCGACGAGGTTTACCCCCACTTGGCGGGCTTTGGCTTGCCGTCGTTGGTGAAGATTGAAGATGTCAGCCTGAAGGGTCTGGACGCCGTCTTCCTGTGCTTGCCACACGCAACCACTCAACGCGTCGCCAAAACCTTGCGCGCTGCCGCGCCCGATCTGCGGCTGATTGATCTGAGCGCCGACTTCCGCTTGCGCGACGTGGCAGCCTATGAGGACTGGTACGGCGAGCACTTCGCGCCAGAGCATCAGGGCGAGGCGGTCTACGGACTGACTGAGCATTACCGTACAGATATCAAAGACGCGCCGATTATTGCCTGTCCGGGCTGCTATCCTACCAGCATTCTGGTGCCCTTGCTGGCGCTACAGAATGCCGGCTTGATCGATCCCAGCCGGATCATCGCCGATTCCAAGTCTGGCACCACAGGGGCCGGGCGCAAGTCGAGCGAGGCGCTGAGTCATTCAGAAGTGTCCGAGGGCTTTCACGCCTACGGTGTCGCGTCTCATCGCCATACCGCCGAGCTGGATCAAGAGCTCTCCTTGCGCGCAGGACAGGCGGTGAAGGCTTCCTTTACCCCGCACTTGTTGCCTATGAACCGAGGGATCCTGTCCACGGTCTACGGCGAACTTGCGCATGGGGTTGAGATCGAGCAAGCGCAGGCAGCACTGCAGGATTTTGCGAACCGCGAGGCGTTTGTGGTCCATGCTCAGGGCAGCACACCTGTCGCCACTCGATTCGTGCGCTCGACCAACCGTGTGATGGTGGATCTAAAGGCCGACCGCAGAAATGGGTCGTTCATACTGCTTTCGGCCATCGATAACCTGACCAAAGGCTCCTCAGGGCAGGCTTTTCAGAATTTTAACGTTGCTTTTGGCTTGGAGGAGACAACAGGCCTTCACCTTGTCAGCGCATTTCCGTAAACCCACGGGGTAGGCGATTACTCAATTTCGCCACGTTAATTGCGCATTAGTCATCATTGGCGACGCACTAGGACGTTTTAGATTTCGCATGAAGTTCAGGCATTGGTTCACGATTGGATTGCTCGCGGGGACGGTAGGCTTAAGCGCCTGCGGGGATCGTCCCGGTCGTGACGACGAAGTCTTGTTTGCCGACCCTTATCCGGATCTGGCCTCTATCCCAGAAGACAAGGCCCGTTCGCGGGCTGTCTCTCGCCAAACCAAGCGCCTCTATAACGGCTTCCAAGCTTTGCCCAGTGACGGTGCGCTGTTGGCGGCTGACTTCAATCCGGCCCTCGCGCAGCCTGTTGTGCCGCCGCGCAGTATTCTAGAAGTTCGCGGTTCGGAAGAGTTTACCAACCTGATGCTGGATAACAGCACGGCGACAGCCCTGCTGGTGCGCCAGCAGGAGACCGACGTTTTCTTTGGCATCGAAGAGCAGATTGCCCAGGATGCTTTGACCCGAGCTCGCGAAGAGCAGGAACGTATTGAGCGCGAAGAGGCTATGGCCAAAGCGCGAAAAGAGTTCGAAGCCCGCCGTGCTGAGCAATTGCAGATGATGCAGGAACGCGCTGAGTTTCAAGCGTTGCTGGAAATGACCCCCGAAGTCGAAGTCGCCGTCGGCCCAACGAAGCAGCCGGGCTCTTTGGCTGATTTGTTCTTCGATATTACCGTGGGCGATCCGGTTTCGATCGTCTACTTCGACCCGGATTCGGCTGACCTCGGCGAGCGGGAGTTGCAAATTCTGCGACCAATCGCGGCGGTTGCGTTGCAGAATAATCAGAATCTCATCCTGCACGGCCACACAAACGGCTATCGGTTTACCCGGACACAAACCCATCGTGACTTCCATTTGGAAATGTCGAAACGGCGCGCAGAAGCAACAAAAGCTGCATTAATCGATATGGGTGTTCCGGCTGGAAGGATCCAAATCGAGTGGTTTGGCGATTTGCGTCCTGTGTGGGCTGAAGTCAACGGGATGACATCCCAAGGCAACCGTCGCGTCGAAATCTTCATCAAGATTCCCGAGCGTCTGGTTACACGCGGTTCGAGTCTACTCGGACAGTAAAACCCCCTGTTTGAAACGTAAGACCGTGAAATCCTGTAAGCAGGATTGCGCACGAATTTTCTTGATCTATGAGATCATTTCCCGTGAGTTGGCTCCTGAAACCAGTTTACGGGATAAAATCCGATGAATGATGACTTTTACCGCATCCGCCGTTTGCCGCCTTATGTCTTTGCCGAAGTCAACGGGCTGAAGCAGGCTGCGCGCGCCAAAGGCGACGACATCATCGATTTTGGAATGGGGAACCCAGACCAGCCACCGGCCCCCCATATCCTCGAAAAGATGCAGGAGGTGCTGCACAATCCGCGCGCGCACCGCTATTCGACATCCCGCGGCATTCCCGGTCTACGCAAGGCTTTGTCGGGCTACTACGAGCGTCGCTTTGGCGTAGAGATCGATCCGGAGAGCGAAGCGATTGTGACGCTGGGGTCCAAGGAAGGCTTGGCCAATCTGGCACAGGCGATTTCATCGCCCGGAGACACAATTTTGGTGCCCAACCCCTCGTACCCCATTCACGCTTTTGGCTTCATCATCGCGGGTGCGTCGCTGCGCTACCTGCCGACGGCGTCCTCGGGGGCAGAGTTCTTTGATCGGCTGAAGCGGGCGGTTGAGTATTCGGTGCCGAAGCCTGTTGCGATCGTGATCAACTATCCGTCCAACCCAACAGCCGAAGTTGTGGATCTGGATTTCTATGGGCAGATCATTGATTTCTGCCGTCACCATGGGATCTACGTCCTGTCCGACTTGGCCTATGCCGAAGTGTACTTTGACGGCAATCCGCCGCCGTCTGTTCTGCAGGTGCCCGGTGCCAAGGATATTGCGGTCGAGTTTACGTCCATGTCCAAGACCTACAACATGCCCGGTTGGCGTGTTGGGTTTGCTGCGGGCAATCGGGATCTGATCGCGGCTTTGGGGCGTGTGAAGTCCTATCTCGACTATGGCGCGTTTACCCCCATCCAAGTCGCGGCAACTGCTGCGTTGAACGGGCCTCAAGACTGTATCGACGATATGCGTGCACTTTATAAAGAGCGGCGGGATGTTCTGGTGGATGGCTTGAACGCCAGCGGCTGGACGTGTCCTTCACCGCCCGCAACCATGTTCGTTTGGGCGCCCATTCCGCCCCAGTTCAAGGATATGGGCGTTTTGAATTTCACTAAGATGCTGCTGCAAGAAGCCGACGTTGC
>CBFIEF010000019.1:0-51093 GCA_965661545.1 Alphaproteobacteria bacterium
TCCCTGAGGAAACAACCTTAGCGCAAAAGCTGGACCACTTTTCCGGGGGTAGCCTACCAACACGGATCATTTGATTTGCCTTTACCGCGCGCGAACCCACGTCTCCTTTATGAGCGCTTTAAAAACATTCCCCCCTGAACACGTCAGCGAGATCATACGCATGGCCCTGTCGGATCATATTAGCTTTAGTGATATTCAGATCGAATACGGGATCAGTGAGAAACAGGTGAAACTGCTTATGAGAACGGAACTCAAGAAAGGCAGTTACAAAACTTGGCGTAAGCGGGTTCGAGAATTCAGTAATCGCAGAACTAATTACAAATAGGCTGCCTGATCTACTCGAAGGGGACGTATTGCCCCCCCCACTGGTCCGCGAGCGGCGCAATGCCAATGAAGGCTGGTTTCGGGTTTGGAACCCAGACTTATCGAAGACATCGGTCGACGACAGCGGTTCGTTGACCAGAATCAGCCCGCCGACAGCCCTCAGCACACTTGACGAACTCGGCAACAGGGTTAGCCTCAACCGATCATATTCGACCACCATTCAAGTTGGGGATCCGCTACCATGACCACGCCAGAAGACCGTATCGCCGCCATGGGTCTACAGTTGCCGAAACCCATCAAGCTCGCGTCGGGGATGAAGCTGCCGTTTTCCTTTATCAACGTTCGAGGCAACCGGGCGTTGATCTCTGGTCATCCACGACAAAATGCCGACGGAAGCATCAACGGCCCCTTTGCCACTTTGGGTGCAGATATGACCACTCAGGAGGGCTATGATGCCGCGCGCGACATCGCCCTTTCTGCGCTGGCGAATCTCAAAGCCGAAATCGGGGAGCTGTCGCGGGTCAGTGGCTGGGTTCGCGTGTTCGGAATGGTAACTTCGACCCCGCAATTCACCGAGCAGCATCTGGTGGTAAATGGCTTCAGCGACCTTATCCTTGAGGCCTTCGGGTCAGACGTTGGCCGACACGCGCGCTCAGCAATTGGGGTCGCTGCCCTACCCATGGGTTTTGCGATTGAGGTCGAGGGGGAAGTCCTGCTCGACAGCTAAGACCATCAGGCCGCTGCGGCGGTATCATGGGGCGCCAGTTGGCGTATCAATCGTGGAACCGGATGCCGGTCTTCACACTCAAAGAATGGGACACGTACCGTGATTGGACGCGCCGATATCGAAGCCGCTTACGAGCGCATTCTACCTTACATCCGTCGCACTCCGGTGATGCACATGGATGCTGGCGCCTTTGGTCTGGGGTATCCGGTGACGCTCAAGATGGAACATCTGCAGGCCACGGGATCGTTTAAACTGCGTGGAGCCTTCAACAACCTACTGACCCAAACCTTGGGCGAGGCTGGTGTCGTTGCCACGTCAGGGGGCAACCATGGCGCTGGCGTTGCCTATGCCGCGACTGCACTGGGTGTGCCTTCGACCGTTTATGTCCCTGCGGCCATAGCAGCCGAGGTCAAGCTTCGCCGCATGCGCGGCTTCGGGGCCGAGGTGGTTAAAGTGCCAGACCCGGTTGGTAATGCCGCCTTGGAATGCCAAGCCCATGCCGCCAGGACCGGCGCCCTTGAAATCCACCCGTTTGACAGTGACGCGACATTGGCGGGACAAGGGACGATCGGCTTAGAGCTGTCGGCTCAAACGGAAATCGACACATTGCTGGTATCGGTCGGCGGCGGAGGGCTTATAGGGGGAATCCTGTCGCACTATCAGGATGATCTACGCGTGATCTCAGTCGAAACCGAGCGGACTGCCTCGCTGGCACCAAGCCGCGAGAAGGGAGAACAGGTCTCGATCATGCCCGGCGGCATTTCGGCCAGCGGCCTGGGGGCCAGCGCCATCGGCGACCGTGGTTGGGCCGCAGCTCAGAAGTGGCTCGATGGCCATGCCGTCGTATCGGACGCCGATACCTTCGAGGCACAGCGGCTGTTGTGGGAGGCCAGCCGGATCGTGGTGGAACCAAGCGCTGCGACAGCACTCGCAGCGTTGACTGCAGGGGCTTACGTCCCGGAAAAAGACGAGAGGGTGGCCGTGCTGCTTTGTGGAGGCAACGCCGAACCAAATTGGTTCCTCGACGAAGACTGAAACGACCCCGAACCGGGAAACCGGATCATGGCAAATGTAATCGTAGTCAGAGGGCTTAACTGACCTGCACGAGGGCATCGTGGACGGCGTGCTCGATGACCAAATCAGCACTCATGCTTTCTTGCAGAACCAGCGCAGCATTCGGTAAATCGTTTTCTGTGACTTTCTGCTGAGCTTCTTGCGGTGATAGATGCTGGTCACGCCAACGTTCCAACAACCGTGCTTTCAGAACCTCCAAGGGCGCTTTCACGAACACGCTTGCAGCATATAACGCCCGCAGATCTCGCCATGGTGCCCGGTTGAGGAGGAGATAATTGCCCTCCGTCACGATGATCCGGGTCGAAGCTTCAACGATGATTTTATCGGGCACGACACAATCATTGCGTCGGTCGAAACCGGGTAGCCTGTGCACCTTTTTGTCATCGGACAGGGCCTCAAGGGCCGCAGAAAACCCCGCAGCATCAAAGGTATCAACTGCCCCCTTACGCCGACGAAGTCCCAGACGGTCAAGCTCGTCATTGCTTCGGTGGTAGCCGTCCATCGGCAAGATCGTCGCCTTAAATTCCGGTGCCTCGATCGACTGTTCATTCAATTGACGAACCACTGCGTCCGCTAGCGTGGTTTTTCCCGAACCGGGTGGACCCGCGATCGCAATCACAGTCCGACACTTGGGCTCCAGCCGCTGACTGATCAAATCGACAACGGACTGGATATGCGCCTTGTGTGTGGTTTGGCTCACGCTACACCCTCGTTGGATTTTGGGACGGCCTGTTTCGCTTGGGTTTCATCAGGCCCATTCTCTGGCCAAGACAGTGCCGGTGGTGGTGTTCGGGGTCCACCCGATCTTTGACTGATCCCGACAGTGTTGCGGTAGCGCTTGGCGTTGGATTGGTCTCTGTGCGCATTTGAAGCCCTGACAATCAAACAGCGGTGAACAGGGTGAAGCGCTGCTTATATTTCACTGAGGCAGGATGCTGAAGCCTCGCGCCCTGTGTCGCAAGGGAAAGTGCGCGCCATTTCAATAATGCAACGGACTAAGATGCGGAAGGGCAGTCTCCGTAAGCCAGCAGAAAGGCTGCGAGTTCTGTGATCTCCGCGTCCGTCAGCAGTCCCTCGTAGGCCGGCATTTGATGCGTTGTGGCAGCGTAACCTGGTGTGAGGTACACGGGCGGGCTGGCGATACTTTCCGACAAGTAGCCCAGCGCTGTCGTCGCGCCTCCCGCGTATCCCGGGTCTCCAATGTAGCGCGCAGCAGCTCCAGCCGCCGGGTCGTGATTGGGACCAAACATTCCACGGGAGTCAGCCGGTGAGAAACTGTGGCAATATCCACAATAGTTGTTGAGATACAGCTCAAGCGTTTGCTCGAACCGGGCGTTGGCCCAAGGCTGTTTAACCCCTGCACACGACTGATTCACCCCCTCAGCACGCAAGCCAACGGGGACGAGCAGCAGCGTCACGGCCCAGAATAATAGCAGCGGCAATACCCACAGCCGTCGAGGGCCCATGGCGGTTGCTGCTGCATGTTGAAGCCCGGTTTGGGCGTTTGAAGCGTTCCTTTGGTGCATTATGGTCTACATGAACTGCTCAAACCGCAGGATCTGCCCCGCGACGGGCATCACACCGTTGATGGCCACCAACATGGCCCCGTCCGGCGCAAACTCGATTGAGGTCGCAAAGGACAGGCCATCGACCACCATTTCCGATCGACCATCAGCGTGAATCCGGTGCACGGACCCACTTGCTGGAACTGGACCGGTTGGCTCGAAGAGACCAAAGCTGAGCACGTAAAGCGTGCCATCCGGCGCGGTCGCCATGTCCACAGCCATCGTCAGGCCGGTGGCGTAGTCAGAAACTTCACCATCCTTCACGCTGACGATCTTGGCGCTGCCAGGAATGAACGGGGCGCCAGAAAGCAGTGAGACCAAAACGCTACCATCGGGGCCCATGGCGAGTCCGGTTGGAACCGGGTCGGAGACAGGCTCGTTGTTCCGGAACGGGTTCGGGAATACGCCCGGCATGCCCTCAAAGACTGCCATTGTACTGATCGCACCAGAGGTCGTGTCTAGCGAGAGCAGCGTGTTCGCAGCGGCGTCAACAATGAGCACATCACCCGCTGCGCCAAGCATCAGGTCATAGGGGTGAGTTTCCTTGTTGCCAGTGCCGTCCGGATTGTGCGTCAACTCATGCGCCCAGGTATCGCCAACCAATGAAACCGATCCATCGTTGTGGATTTCGACTACGCCAGGGTAGTTATCGACAGTGCTTTCTACGCCCAGCTCTTCCTGCCATGCGCCCGTGGTGACAAACAAACGACCATCAACCTCGACCGAGCGCGCCGCGCCAATCAGCTCATGCTCGACGGCGACCGAAGGCAGGGCGGCCAACACACTTACGGTGCCGTCAGCGCTCACTTGGTGTACGCGGGAAGACGGCCCAACCTTGGCAGCAGTTGCGGCATAGGACTGGGGGTTGAAGTAGGCGAGGTCTTGATCCCCACCTGCACCACTTTCCGTCACGATAATGGACCCGTCGGAGCGAACCATTATGCCTTGGGGAGCATGGAGACCATCAAGGAAAACTTGGCCGTCCGCAGCAGAAATAGGCTCTGCCTGTGCAGCTGCTGAAACGAACAGAGTCGCTCCAAGTGCTAAAATTATCTTTTTCACGCTACTTCCTCCAAATTACTCGCGTCTGCACAAAACAGAGCATCAAAATGTTTTCATATGCTGGATTAGACTCGTGAGTGCGACAAGCTATACTTTGAATGATGATTAGTTAATTTTGTTTTGAGGCCATTTTCTGAGTTTTGGTCCGCGTTATACTCACGCTTATGCTGCGATAATCTCATCTACAAAGGCGATCTACGCTAGGAGAACGCTTTGGATCTGGTTTTCAGCAATCTCATGCAAACATCATTTCTCCGTGTGCCGTGAAGACCGCTGGCGGGTGCGCTTGATCTAAGCCCCCCTCCCCGACGCACACTTCCCTTCAACTGCAATTAGCCAAAATGCGCCGTTCTTGCCGACTTTTGCCGCATGAGACCGCGCAAGCGACCCTTCAACATGCTTGAGAAGTCGGCGTTGGGACGAGCGCTTTTATTCTGAAGCCTCGAACCCTGATTTGTGCCGAGGAGCGGGGCTAAATGACTAAGGAATTGGGCGGGATCATTGCCATCCTCACGACAGTGCTGCTGATGGCAATGACCGACGCTTTGATCAAGGTGTTCATGGGCGACGTGAGCCTGTGGCAGCTGTTTCTGGCCCGCTCCCCCTTCGTGCTGATTATGCTGGTGGCTCTCGCCGTGATCCTGCCGGGTGAGAACCTCGCGCGCGCTTTTGCATCCTTCCGCGACCCTTGGGTGCTTCTGCGATCGTTTATTGTCATTCTCATGTACCTGTTCATGTACATGAGCTTTCCCTACCTTCATCTCGCCGTCATGGGCGCCGCCGTGCTCATCGCACCGATTTTTACAGCGCTGATGTCAGCGCTATTGCTGCGAGATCGAGTTGGTTTACGCGGCTGGATCGGCGTTGCTTTGGGCTTTATCGGCGTGCTGGTCATCTCTCGCCCTGGCAGTGACGTGTTCCAACCTGCGATCGTGTTGCCGGTCATCGCCGGACTCTGTTATTCGATGACGGCTGTCCTGACTCGCGCCAAGCTACAGCACGTGAGCACGATCGGCGTCGCCCTTGCGCTCAACTCCATTCTGTTGGCCTTCAGTGGCGGACTGGTTCTGCTGCTCACGTTCCTTCCACCGCCAGAGGCGTGGGTCGAGCAACTGCCGTTCATGCTCCGCGCCTGGGCACCGATGAGCGGATCCGAATGGGGCGTCATCATCATTATGGCCGTGCTGACAGGTGGCCTTACAGTTTTGCTGACGCTCGCCTACCAGATTGGGCAGACGGTGGTCATTGCGACGCTGGAATACTCGTACTTAGTGTTCGCTGGACTGATTGGCTTCCTGTTCCTCGGTGAGGTTCTGGATGGTTTCAGCGTGCTGGGGATGATGATTTTGACCGCTGCCGGTGCGCTCGTGGCAACCCGCTCCGCCACAGTCGCCCGCCGCTAGAAGGCCAAGCCCGCAACGAAGCCGCACCCGACCAGCCATATTCAACTAACCCAGCCGGGCTGGCACGTTCTGCATCGGAACGCACCACGTAGGCGCTCAAACCCTTCCGGTCTCCCAAGGGATAAGGCCCGGACGGCTCCCTCGGAAACCGCCGCGCCGCCGCATATCCATAAAGCACGCTCATGAAACCAACCGAAAGATCGCGCTATGTTGGCCCTCAAATGCCCCCGATTTGTATCTCAGGCAAAATAATAGTGTCTATGTTTGAGGCCAATACTCTGTCTGTGCGACAGGAAGCTCAGTTGGTGAGAATTTAGAATTAGTAAAACAAACGCCCACGCGCGTGACGATTGTCATCACGCTTCAAACAGCGCAGGGTTTCAGGCGCTTATTCATGAAAAATCGGGAGAACGACATGCAAAAGTGGGCGGTATACACGAAGTGGCAGCATCAAGACGGCATCAATGACCATCAGGCCATGCGCGATCACATGAGCACGCTGAAGGGCAAAACCGCTGCTGTAGAAATTCTGTGGTGGCAGGTGGACGAAAACCATCATCAATCCGTGCTGGTTTACCCGGACGAGGCGACAGCCAAAACCGAGCGAGCGCAGCTGGAGGCCAATCGTCAAAAGGACGTAGAGAACGTAAAGGTAAAGATGGTCGAAGAAGTTCAGGGACCGGTCATTTCCCAGTTTTCTGAACTCTAAGCCTCGACTGCACGCCGCCCGGGCCAATCGGTGCCTTGGGCGGGCCTTGAAAGGCCAATCCGCGCTTATGATTGGCAGGGCGGCGCATTAAGATTGTGGGACCGGCAGGGTTCGACAGTTTTGATCCTCGTAGACCCCCAGAGCGAAGTCTTGAAATTCATCAAAGATGCTGGCCGGGTCAAAGACCATCAGGCGCAGGCCGTTGACGCACAGCATAAAGGGCGCGGCGGCGTCCGTGCTGCGGTCGAGTTCTTTCACGTTATCGCAGTAGCTTTCAAACAGCTGGTTCTGCGCCACCCGTCCCTCGGCTGCTAGTGCATAGCCAAGCTCATAGTCCGCATCGACCGCCGCCTTGTAAGCGCCCAAAATGGGCGAGAGCGCAAGAAAATGTCCGCGTTTGTGACGCTCCAAGAAGGCAACGTGATCCATGCCGGCACTGGGCAATAGAAGCCTTAGTGCGTGGCATTGGCTATGCGCCCGCCCCAACTCAATGGGGCTGAGCTGCGCCTCAGCCGAAGCTCGAAGCGCTAGCGCCAGCAGAAGCAGGGCCGCGCCAAGATATGAGACAAAACGGATCACAGCGCTGAGCCTCGTGTCCGAGCCTAATGTCGTCAAGGCTAAACGCACGCTGGAAGCAGCAACCATGGTTGCCAAGTTATCACCCATTGCTTTTTGAATAACCACGACTCGCGCCTGCCTTTTCGTGTGGCGCGTCCAATAAATCATTATCGTTTTGCAAAAATTTAGGGTGTTTCTAGATAATGAGTTCAGTATATCGATGTTTATTTAAGCCGCTTTGTCATGCCGACGGGTCACAGACTGAAATTACTTCACGATATTTTAGATTGATTGAATAGTTCTTCCCACTCAACAACACGGAGGAGAACGCATGGTTATTTCATTTTGGGCATTCAAAGGCGAAAGCCTCGGGTCAACAATGGCAGCAGCAACTCAGGCACAAGGCATTTGGTCTCGGCTGAGTGATGGCAAAGCTGGCACGGGACTTTGGGCTCTAGGTGGATCGGCGATCGGCCATTACGGCTTTCACGTCGCCACCAAGACCGGCCATCAAAACGCAGTCCTGCGTCAGGCCTTTAACAACGACTCAGAAGCACAGTCGTGGCAGATGGCTTTCCAAGGGCAATTCGAGTTTGTCAGCCACGACTTGAACCGTGAAACGCAGCGCGTGACCGGGGAGCCAATGAAAGAAATCGGCTTTTTGGCGCACTGGCGTTTCACACCGGACAGCCTTGAGACAATGATGGCGTCTGTTGCTGAGTCTGGGAAGGTCTGGGCTAGCGCTGGCTGTGAATCGGCTGCGCTTTACGGCATCCAAGGCTCTGGCATTGGTCAGTTCGGTTTTGAAGCTCACTTCAAGGACGAAGCAAGCTTCGGCAAAGTGACCGATGCGCTCAATGAAGATCCTGCTTGGGCTGAATGGCAGATGAAGTACTGGGGCACAGGAACCTGGCATAGCAACGTCATGGCTAACCGCCTGCTCTAGGAGGCCGCACTAGCCTTTCGACAGCCTATTGAGGGCGCGATTGCAATCACGCGGACGCGCCCTTTTCACTGTCTTGGCTTCAGTCAGGCGCTAAAGGTTTACGCCGACAGCCTGTCTGGAGCCAGACTGGACAGCTCGACCCCTTCCGCCACCATGGCCGGTGACAGAGGCTTACCCAGAACGAGCGAAGCCGCCAGTTCACCCAGCGCTGGAGCGGTCTGGATGCCGTAGCCGCCCTGTCCTGCCAACCAAAAGAAGCCCGGCACTTTGGCGGAGAAACCAGCCACGGGGCACTTGTCTGCGACGAAGCTTCGTAGACCTGCCCAGCGGGTCTCAATCCGCCCAACGCGCACGTCAAAAGCCCGCTCGACCCGGTCCACGCAAAGGGCGATGTCCATCTCGTCGGGCTGAACATCCGACGGCACGTCTGGATCCTCATTGGCCGGTGACAGCAAAAGCTGCTGGGCTACGGGCTTAACGTAGAACTCCTCTGAGACATCCACGGCAATCGGCCAACCACCCACTGCCGCGCCTGTAGGGGCCGCAATCTGCATCGCCGTGCGCCGCTTAGGCACCAATCCAATCGGTTCAGCGCCCGCCATCTTCCCAAGCTGATCTGCCCAAGCGCCTGCCGCATTCACCACGCAGGGGGCTTCGAAGGTTCCCGCGGACGTTCGCACGCGCCAACCGCTGCCTAACTCCTCCAGCGATGTCACTTCGGCGTTGTTCACCAGAGAACACCCACGCGCTCGGGCGCGGCGCAGAAATCCCTGGTGCAAAGTCGCGACATCAATGTCCTGACAATTCTCGTCATAGATCCCAGCAGCAGCATAGCCTTCGCGCACCAAAGGATGCAGCCGACGGATGCCCGCGTCATCGAGTTCTTCAAAATTACCCTCTGCCCGCAATTCGTCATGCAGGTCTTTCAGGTCCGACAACTGATCCTCACGCGCCATGAACAGGGCCCCGCGCGGTGTCAGGATGGGGCTTTCAGCAAAGCCTTCCGGCGGATTGAACATAAAGCTCGCCGAAGCGCGGGTCAGCGCGCGGATTGGTGCAGGACCGTAGACGGGCGCGAACAAAGCCGCTGATCGCCCCGTGGTGTGATAACCGGGGTGGGATTCGCGCTCAAGAACCACCACGCTGCATTCTGACGCCAAGGCGTCGGCCACCGAAGCGCCAGCGATGCCAGCACCGATTACAATGACGTCACTCCGGGTTGTCTCGCTCATCTTTGATTGCCCCCATCTCACGGATTCAAGTCTGAGACTGACGCCTTTATCGGGGTTAGACAAGACATGTGCAGTGGCTAAGCGCCGTAGATTTCCTTGGCGGCGTCTGGGTTCAGGAACCCATTACGCACGTCATCCTGCACCGCTGCTGGGTCACGCTTGCCCGGATCGCCAAAGCCGCCTCCGCTGGCCGTGACCACGCGAACCACATCATCCTCCGTCAAACCCAGCCCAGAGACAAAGGAGTAGCGCTCGGTTTCGCCATCCTTGATGACCTCGACATAGTTCCCCGAGCCTTCGCGTCCGCCTTCCAGCGCCCAAGGCTTGATGCGCGATCGGGTGTAGCCCGCCGTCAGGAAGCCGTTTTGCGCTCGAATGCGGTATTCCAGCACCAAACCACGCCCACCAACGAATTGCCCTTCCCCGCCACTTTCTTCGTTCAGCGCCATGCGGTCGACGAATAGGCCATTGCGGGCTTCAGAGATTTCAGCGGGGGTGTTGTAGGTTTCACCATGGAAGCCAGAGAAAATACAGCTGTTGCCATCGCCCTGCTCGGACGCGCCCCAGCCTCCGATTTGCGGCTCGATGATGGTGTATTGCCGACCTGTATCCGGGTGAATGCCACCGATGAAGGTTCCACAGATTGATGCAAAATGTCCCGACGGCAGGCGGCGTTCGACGTGGGGAGCAAGGCAGCGCCAGATCAGGTCGTAAACCCGGACTTCTGTTTCAAAGTAAAAGCCAATTGCCGCTGGTTCTTTGGCATGGAAAATCGACCCTTCGCGCGTCAGGACTTTCAGGGGTCGGAACGAACCATCGTTGGCGGGTGTGTCTGGTGAGGTTAGCGACTTGAACAGCATCTGCGCGCAGACAATCGTACCATCGCGGCTGGTGTTCGTTGGCGCTGCGTCTTGATCCGGGTTGTCACGCAGATCAACGAGGAACTCCTCGTCGGTGATCGTGACTTTAACGTTAAAGAAGCGGCCATCGTCCTGTTCTTCAGACAGCTCAAAGGTTCCGTGGGGCAGTGTTTTCAGCGCTGAACGGGTAACCTGCTCGCCGGTTTCCATGAAAGCATTCATTGCGGAAATGAAGGTCTCCACAGAGTACTTAACGGCCAACTCCTCCAGCCGTCGCGCACCAATGCGAACGGAGGCAATTCCCGCCCACAAATCACCCAGCAGCACGTCGGGCATTCGGGAGTTGGTGGTGATGATGTCCATGATGTCCTGATTGGGCACACCGCCGGAGATCAACTTAATGCCGGGCAAGCGCAAGCCCTCCTGAAACAGCTCAGTTGCCTCACCACTAAGCGAACCCGGGGCCATACCCCCTACGTCCGAGTTGTGGGCAATGTTGGCGCTCCACGCGATCAACTTGCCATCCACGAACACCGGCATGGCGAGCACAAGGTCGTTCAAGTGCGTGACGCCACCATAGTAGGGATCATTCGTGATGAAGACGTCGCCGGGCTGGATCGCGCCTTCAGCGTCGTACTTGGTCAGCAGTACTTTGACCGCTTTGTCCAGCACGCCAATAAACGCCGGTATCCCGGCCCCGGAGGAGGCGATCCGCCCCTGCGCGTCGGTGATCCCTGTGCCCATATCCAGCACTTCATAGATAATCGAGCTCATTGCCGTTTTGCGCATGGCCGCGAACATTTCGTCGGCGGCGGCTTGGAGCGAGCTTTGGATGATTTCTAGCGTGATGCTGTCGTTCGTCATGGTCTCTTCTCCTCGCTCACGCGGATTCAATGGTGATTTGAAGGTTGAAATAGGCGTCGACTTCCATGCTACAGCCCTCGTGCACCACGGTGGTTGTCCCCTCGTCCTCTACGATCGCAGGACCACTGCAGCGCATGCCCGGGCGCAGTTTACTAGCGTCGAGCACTGTTGCTTCGTGCACGCCCTCAAGCGCGAAATCGACCGCGCGCTGGCCCTTGACCGCCGAGCTGATGTCGGCCCCTCCCAGGGGCTGAGCCTCAAGCTGCAACTTCCCCACCGCTGACGTTGCAACGACGTGCAAGCCCACCAGCTCGACCGGCGCCGCGAGGCGATAGGTGTATTCCCGCTCGTAGGTTTCGTGGAAATTCTCGATGATGGCCTCGATGGACCCCGCTTCGATCCCACCAGCAGGCAGCAGAACTTCTGTGGTGTGCTCCTGATTCTGATAGCGGAACTTGCCAAAGCGCTGGAAGGAGATCGTATCGGCGTTGATGCCTTCACGCGCGAACGTGTCGAGCGCCCCCTTTTCAATGTCGGCCAACTCATGGGCGATAACGTGCGGTGCATCCGGTCCCATCTCGACCAACTTGGTCAGGAAGAAATCACGGCGCAAGTCACACATCAGCATGCCCCAAGCGGAAAACACCGAAGCCGCTGACGGCACCACAACCTTCTTCACCCCAAGCTCTTGGGCCAAGGCAACAGCGTGCATCGCCCCACCCCCGCCAAAGGCCAGCAACGTGAACTCGCGCACGTCATAACCCCGGTTGATGGAGATCAGCTTGAGCGCGTTTATCATGTTGTTGTTGGCAACGCGGACGATCCCGCGCGCGGCCTCGTCGGCGCTTACACCAAGACTGCTGGCCAACGCCTCCATCCCGCGCTTTACAGCAACCGTATCAGCCTGCACCTCGCCGCCGCAGAAGTAGTCTTTGTTGATCCGACCAAGCCACAAGTTAGCGTCCGTGGTTGTCACTTGCTCGCCACCCTTGCCGTAAGCCATAGGGCCGGGCTCAGCACCCGCGGATTGTGGTCCGACGCTAAGCTTACCGGCCTCATCGACCCAAGCAATTGAGCCGCCACCGTTGCCGATCTCCACCAGATCAACCACAGGCACCATCACGGGGTATCCGGCGGACGTGCGCGAACGCTCGATCCAGTAATCCGTCATCACGCGGACTTTGCCCTCCTCAATCAGCGAGCATTTGGCCGTTGTCCCGCCAATATCGAGGGCAATCACGTTCGACTCACCGATCAGTCGTCCCAATTCAGCCGCGCCCCAAACCCCAGACGCGGGACCAGATTCAACCATATTGATTGGCGTACGCGCTGTTGCTTCCAGCGAATCAACACCGCAGTTTGACTGCATGATATAGGGGCTTTGCGGCAGCCCGCCTTCGCGCAAACCGCTGTCTAATCGGTTCAGGTAACGCTCGGCCACAGGTTGCACGTAGGCCGAAAGAACCGTGGTGTTGGTTCGCTCGTATTCGCGCCATTCCCGCGTGATTTGATGCGAGCAAACCGTCGAAACTTCTGGCCACAGCCGCTGGACTTCAGCCAGCGTGGCTTCTTCGTGCGAAGGATTGGCGTAGGCGTGCAGGAAACAGATCGCCACCGCCTGCACGTCGTGCTGCTGAAAGTGATCGATGATGTCGGGCAAGCCGGTCAGGTCCAGCGCTTGGCGCTCTTCGCCGCGATAGGTCATCCGACCCGGCAATTCCGTGCGCAGGAAACGCGGCACGAAAACGGGCGGTTTCTTATAGGCAAGATTGAAGAAATCGGGGCGGTTGCCGCGCGCGATTTCCAAACTGTCGCGGAAGCCTTCGGTGGTGATCAACCCCACTGACACACCCTTACGCTCGGTGAGGGCATTGATGACCACGGTTGTCCCGTGAGCGAGAAAATCAACGTCCGCGGGGTTTACCCCCGCCTTTTTCATCACCTGAATAACGCCCGCCTCGAAGTTCGGCGGGGTGGTATCGACTTTGGCTGTCAGCACGCGGGGACGGCCCGTCTCCGCCTCGGTGCCAAAGCTGACGAGATCGGTAAATGTACCGCCGACGTCTGTGGCTACGCGTTGTGAATATCGCGACATGGAAGTCTCCTGATCAGGATGAAAGGTTGGATGCCGTTACGGAAGGTTCGTGCCGTAGGAAGTGGGAGAGCAGAAAGGCGGCTTTGCCCGGCGCGATAAGCGCTTGGGCTGCTTGCAAGCGCGCAGGAGTGAAGTAACCTGCCGTGTTGAGGCAATTGATTGTGCCTCGGACTTGGCCAAAAATGTGGATCGGAATGTTGATGCAGCTTTCGCATCCCAGCGACTGGATCAGCGCGTGATCGCCAAACACATGAGCGATGTCATCAATCGAGTTGGCGACGAACATCTCTTGCCGCTCGATTTGGTCAAGCCAACCGTTCGGCTCGATCGGTTTCTCGCCAGAGACGGGATAGGCGTCATCCATGTTGGAATAACTCCGCCGGGCAAAACCACGCTCGCGGTCCAGTTCCATGATCGTGAACAAGCGAACCCCCAAAACGGCCTGCGCCACCGTTTCGAGCGCTCGAAAAGTCACACCCGGCTGATCCTTGGTTTCAGACAGCGCAGCGGTCATGGCGTCCGTCGCGGCTTTGCTGGTGGGTGCTGACTGCTGCATGGATATGCCCTCGCCCCCGTCTAGCCCGCACGAAGCGGTGTGTAGTCCGCGTCGATTCCGAAGTAGCGCGGGCCCACAAGCTTGATCGCGTCCTTGCTGCGCCAAATCGGGTCACTGGGGAGACCCAGCACGTGTACCGACAGGCCGTATTTGACCATATCCGTCGTCACCGGCCCGCCGGTGTTGGCGTCCAGCAGGGTGATCAGGTCCGGCGTGGTGGCAACCAGTTCGCCATCGACCCAACCGGCCAGAAACTCGTTCTGGAACGACAAATCCATGCCAGATCCATCAAAGTCCTGCTGCCCCTCCAGCACCAATTTTCCCTTGGTAAAGCCTGCATCCGAGCGGCGTTCAACATCCCGCACTCGGCCTGTGAACAGCACGCGCCCTTGATAGGTTTCCGCCAGCACATGCGCCGCTGCGCTCTTGTGGTCATCGAGAATTTTGCCCATGTCGTAGGCCTTGGAAAGCGACCCTGAGATCAAATAGTCCCGGCTTTGTCCGGCCAGCACTGGGTAAAGCGAGACCATGGCTGACCCACCCATCTCGATCGTCAGCGCCCGTGCTAGTTTCTCAGTCCACTGGTTCGAGATGGTGTCAAAGGTCGCGCCGTTTCCCTTGTCATCAACCATTGCCATCGGCGTTGCGCCCATGCCACCCAGCGTCAGGGTCACCATCTGCAACTCGGGGAAAGCCCGGCCCATCGCATCTGCATCGACGATGGGAATGCCCATCTGTGCCGCCGCGATGAACGGAATGGTGGAGTTCAGGCCCCCGGCTTCAATACACAAGATCGCTTCGACCTTCCGCTCAAGCAGGCGTTCCATCATTTCGATCAACTTGGGAATTTCTTTACCGCTTGGAAACTTCTCCTGCATCACTTGCGGCGCACCCATCATGGCGATGGGTAGAACCAATGCATTGTGGTCAAGGTCTTCAATCTGCACCACGTCCACAGCGCCGTTGTCGCCCAAAATCTGCTGCACCATCAGGCGGCCTACATAAGGGTCACCTCCGCCGCCAGCACCAAGCACAGTTGACCCCTTGGCGATCAGTGCCAGCGCCTTGCGGTCTACTTTTTTCAGATGGTTGGTCATCGTTAGGCTCCCTTCATGTTCAGCTCGCCAACAACCGTGACGCTGATGGCCAGATTGCTGCCGGGGAGGTAGGCCAGCGGCACGTCGCTTTGGCTCAGGACCAGCAAGGTCTCCGGATCGGCGCCATTGGCGACGGCAGCGGCTTTAGCCGCATCGACGACCGACTGAATGGCTTCTTCACGGGTCATGCCCTCAGCCAGCGCAATCACCTTGGAATCTTCACCCGACACCTGCGCAATGGCGGCTCCGATGGCGTTGGCAAGGTCGTAGTGCGGTGGCCGCAAAACCGGCAGCCCGTCCAGCGTTTCGGGCAGCAGCACAGCACCGCCACCAACGGCGATTACGGTCATGGACTTGCTGGATGTCCGCGACCGCGCAATGGCGTCAGCGGCTTTCTGGTCCATCGCGGCGACCAGCGTGTCCAGATCAGGCATATCCGGCGGCGCTTGAACGCCCATTTGCGTGCGTCCCGCAGCAACGGCGATGTCTGAGGCTGTTAGGACGGATCCGCCGAAGACCAAGGCTTCTTCCAACAAGCGGTGACCCACGGAATCAGGCCCGACGGTGACGGCTTCTCGATCAATGATTGACCCGCCCCCAAGCCCAATGCTGATCACGTCTGGCATGGAGAAATTGGTTTGAACGTCCGCCACTGAGACAGCGGTTCCCGCAGGCCGAGGGAAACCGTTCTGCACCTCGCCGACATCCAGCGTTGTTCCGCCCACGTCGGCAACCAAGCCGTCTTTAATGCCCGACAGGAAAGCTGCGCCCCGCATGGAGTTGGTGGGACCGCAGGCAAAGGTCAGAACAGGCAGGCGGCTGACCTGATCGGCTGAGATCAGCGTGCCGTCGTTCTTGGTGAAGTAAAGCGGGCATTTCAGGTCCAGCTCTTGGGCCAGCGCGAGGAAGGATTCGACCACATCAGCCGCCAGAGGCCGAAGCGCCCCGTTGATGATTGCGGCGTTCTCCCGCTCCAGAAGACCCAAGCGACCAATATCGGTGCTCTTGGTGACACTTTGCTGAGGAAAGGCTTTGGCGATGATGTCAAACGCCTGCTGCTCCATGTCCGAGCGCACGGTCGAAAATACGCTGCTCAGAGCGATTTCCTGTGCGCCTTCGGCTTGGAGCTCTCGCACAGCCTGCAGCAGCTCGTCCTGGTTCAGCGCTGAAATCTCGCGGCCATCCATCTCGTAGCCGCCGTGGATCATACGGTAGCGTCCGCCTAATCCGGTCACCAGCTCTTGGGGCCAGTCACTAAACGGCGGAATGCTCGCGCCCGATGGTAGGCAGATCCGGATCACGCCGGTGGAGGCCAGATCGCGTCGCCTTACGAGTGCATTGACGAAGTGCGTGGTTCCGACCATCAACGCGCCGACATCGGCAACCTTACCGCCAGCCTCGGCCATCGTCGCAGCCAGCGCGTTTCGCACGCCGGTGATGATATCCGGCGTTGTCAGTCTCTTTGAGCCCGCAACAAAGTCGTTGCCATCCATAATGACGGCATCGGTATTGGTGCCGCCAACGTCCACGCCAATCCGGATCATGGTTCGCTCCCCCTTACGCTCTTCTCTGTTTTGTCCAAGTGTCCACGGCGACCGCCATGATGATCACTGCGCCTTCGATCAAGCGCTGCCAGATCGGATCGATCTGCAGCAGGTTGAACCCGTTGTTTAGGAACGCGAGGAAGAAGGCTGCGGTTGTAGTGCGCCAGATGGCGCCCTGCCCGCCTGCGATTGAAGTCCCGCCAACGATCACGGCGGTCAGCACGGCAAAAACGAAGCTAAAGTCGTCGGACGGCTGCGCGGAAATGGAGCGGGAGGAGTTAAGGACCCCCGCCAGCGCCGCAGCGACGCCCAACAGCAAAAAGGCCGTCGTCTGTACACGGTTCACAGCGACCCCCGCCAAACGCGCTGCTTCCATATTGCCGCCGACCGCAAAGACATTGCGACCAAACCGCGTGCGGCTGAGCAGGATCGTCGCGACAATGACAACGCCGATCGCGATCCACGTTGCGGACGTCAGTCCCAAAAAGCGCGACCGAGCAATCAGGCGATAGACGTCGCTCTCTGGCCGCATCAACGACCGGCTTGAAACCAAGAAGCCAGCGCCAAAAAACATGAACGACGTGGCCAGTGTTCCGATGAACGAATTGATCTTGAGCCGCGTGACGATGAACCCATTGATGGCACCCATCAGCAAACCGACAGCCAAGGCCGTGGCAACGGCCAAAAAGACATTGCCCGTCAGGTTCTCTACCCGCAGCCCAAACAGTGGCGCAGTCACAAAAATTGCCGAGACCGAGACATCAAAGTTGCCGGAAATAATCGCAATGGTCATGAACGAAGCCGCGATGATGACCATCGACTGCTGGTCCAGAATGTTGCGCAGGTTACGCTCCGTCGCGAAGCCATCAGCTGTCACGGCCAAGATGACAAACAACAGGATTGTCACCAGCAGAATTCCATAGTTTCGGAACAGAAGGGCAAAGTTGAACATGTTAGTTTGCTCCGAACGCTGCCGCCATCACGGCATTTTCGTTAATGTCGTCTCCGGCAAGTTCAGCGGTGACACGACCTCGCGACAGCACCAACACACGGTGCGACAGCCCGAGAATTTCTTCGATTTCTGAGGAGATCAGCAGCACACCTAGACCCTCGTCCGCCATACCAACGATCAGGTCATAGATCCCGCGCTTGGCGCCAACGTCGACCCCGCGTGTTGGCTCATCTGCGATCAGAAGGCGGGGCTTCCCCAGTGACGCACGGGCGAACAAGACCTTTTGCTGGTTGCCGCCGGACAGAGTGCTAACCGGGTCGCCAAGCTCACCGTATTTAAGCGCCGTTCCGTCGCTGCAGACTGTGACCTGCTGCCGCTCGCGCCCGGTCGCCAAACCGAGCCAGCTCATGAAATGATCCAGATAAGGTAAAGAGACATTCTCTAGGATCGACCGATTCATAAACAGACCCTGAGCGCGTCGAGACTCAGGCACCAATGCCATCCCCTTGGTCACAGCATCACTGGGCGAGTGCCCAGATAGCGTCTCACCATTGAGGGAAATGGTGCCCTGCTCAAGGCGTCCTGCACCGTAAATCGCGTGCGCCAACTCGCTGCGCCCCGCACCCACCAAACCAGATAGCCCAACGATTTCGCCAGGACGAATGGATAGCGAGATGTCTTCAAACACGCCCTTGGTGGTCGCGCCCGTAATTTCCAGCAACGGCTTCGCTGTTGGATCAACACTTGGCAGAGCTGGAAACTGTCCCTTGTCCGCAGCCCCGGTCATCCCTTCAACCAAGCTGGCGCGGGTCTCCTCGCTGGCGGGGTTGGTGCGCACGTGCTCGCCGTTGCGCAAAATTGTGATTGTATCGGCAACTGACAGCACTTCTTCGAGGAAGTGAGAGATGAAGACGATCGCCTTACCCTGATCCGCCAGATTGCGCAGGATCAGCATCAACTTGCGCGCTTCGGTGCTTTCCAACCGTGCCGTTGGCTCGTCAAAGACGATCAGATTGGCGTCCTGATTCAGCGCACGCAAGATTTCTACCCGCTGCTGATCGGCCACGGGCAACGCTCCGACCATCATGCGGGGGTCGAGCTTCATTTCGTATTGATCCATGACCTGCTGCGCTTGCTTCAGCGTCGCGCCATGGTCCACAAACGGGCCGATGCACTTTTCACGGCCAATTGAGAGGTTATCGAGCACCGATCGGTCGAGCATGAGCGAAAGCTCCTGCGAGATGCCGACAAGGCCGAGTTTATTCGCCTGGGCGGGTGTGCTGAAGCGGGCTTCCTTACCCTGCCATGTCAGCGCCCCGGCATCGGGCGTTTCCACCCCGAGCATGATTTTGCCCAGGGTGGATTTGCCAGCCCCGTTTTCACCCACCAAAGCATGGATCTTCCCCCCTTCGAACGCCAGACTGACATCCGAAAGAGCGGCGATGCTGCCATAGGTTTTGCTGACCCCCGAAAGGGTCAGCTGGTGCGGGGTCTGTTCTTGGGTCAAGGCTTTGACTTAGCCTTTCCACTGAGCGGTGAACTTCTCGACGTTCCCAGCCGTGATCAAGCCGTCGTCTGGCACTTCCGTCAACGGATCAACACCGCCAACATGCGTACCATCAGCCAAAGCCTGCACCATGGCTTCCATGGCGATCCGGCCTTCGTCCGCCGGCGCACCGTAGACGCCGCCAAACCAAGAACCGTCAGCCACACCATCAATCGCAGGCTCAGAGCCGCCCAAGCCGATCAGCTTGACCTTGCCGGCCATGCCTTCGTCAGCGAGGACAATCGCGGCGCCTTGGATGGACTGATCTGCGCCCACCATGACATCAAAGCTGTCAGTGATTTGCAGAATGTCTTGGGTCGCTTTGATGCCGCCGTCTGGGCCGAGGTACTGGCCTTCACCTTCAGCCACAACCGAGATGTTGGCGTGAGAGGCGATGGTGTCGTCGAAGCCTTGGCGGATAGCATCGTCCAGCGGAATGCCTTTGATGCCGTAGATGAAGACAACTTCACAGTTGTCATCGCCTTCACACGCTTGAACAGTCAACGTGCCGTGACGCACGCCAGAGCGGTAAGGTGAAGCCAAAACCGAGGCGGCGATGCCGTCAACCTGTGGATCAGATGTCGTCAGATCAGCACCAACAATCTGGTTCAGCACGACAACTTCGATTCCCGCTGCGATGGCTTCCTCGATATCCGGGATCAGACCCAGACCATAAATCGCGCAGAGCACGATGCCGTCGTATTTACCGGACGCGATTGCATCCTGCAGCTGCGCCTGCTGCTTGCCGGGGTCAAACTGCCCGTCAAACTCGACCATTTTGATGCCATTGGCAGCAGCTACTTTCTCCATTTCCACGACGGAAGCGCCCAACCATGTGTTGGCGGAGCTGGCAGAAAGGTAAGCGACCTGCTTGTCTTGAGCGAGGGCGCTTTGGCCCAAGGCGCCTAAGGAGAGGCCAAAGGCCACGCCGGACACCATAAGTGATTTCACGAACTTCATGTTTGTTCCTCCTGAAGTGCTGTTGAAATTCTGATGTGAGACAAAGGAGACACCTGGCCGTTCTTCGACAGCTTCTCAGGCTTCTGATGGGGGGAATTGATTTCACCGGTTCCGAACACGTCCATCGTCCCGCACCACAGCAGCGTGGCGACCTCGGTTCGGTGGTTCCACGTGCAATGGGTTTTGGTGGAATCGAAATGGTATGAGTCCCCAGCCCGCAAAATGACCCGCTCTTCCTCGACTTCGACCGTGAGTTCGCCCTTGATCATGAAGAACAACTCTTCGCCTTCATGAGTGACAGGTTCACCGCGGTGTCCGGGAGGTTCGTGGATGAGCAGGGCAGAAAGTTTACTGCCGTCAAAGGAGTGGGACAGTCGCTCATAGGTCAGAGCGTTGTGCCCCAGAGCAAACGGCAGGCGTTCAGCAGATCGCGTGAGCTGGGAACTTTCTGGCGATACTTCCAGAAAGTTTCCAACGGGCTGTTCGAGCGCGAGAGCGAGCTTTTTCAGCGATGCGATCGAAGGGACGGCAATTCCCCGTTCAACCTGCGAAACAAAGCCCACGGACAAGCCAGCGCTTAAGGCAACCTGCTGAATGGTTTTGCCTTTAGACCGTCGAACACCGCGAAGTTTGCTACCAAGAATCATTGCCGAAACCTCATACCTGAGGTCAACCGTATGCATTAAGCCAAAGCAGCGTCAATGATACTTTAGTATTTATGAACTATAATTTCAGTATAGGTAAAATTTTGAGTGCTCAGCCCAGTCTGTTTGCCCCAAAAACCGAGCAAAACTGAGAAAAACAGGCCAAATTTGGCTAATTATCCGATCAAGTTGCCAACGCGCGCCTAGCCTCCCCCGAAGGTAGAGTCGGCCAATAGCAGGAGTCCGCTTGCCCGCCAGCGCAGCCCAGCGCGTCGGTCTGTCCTGAATAAAGGTGGATCACAAAGGGTCTGCGCCTTCTGGATTTGAAATGGATCTCAACCCTGCGTAGTCTGGTCTTCAACACCAAGGGGGAGGGTGAGACCGGGTGAGCACTGCTATTATCACGGGTGGCGCGAGCGGCTTGGGGCGGCTTCACGCTCTACGGTTGGCTGGCGAAGGCTACGCCGTTGCCATTCTGGACATCAACGCTGAGGGCCTGAGTGAGGTCTCCGGCCACGCCAGCAACATTCATCCCCACCAGTGCGATGTGACGAAGCTCGAGCAGGTGCGCGCAGCGGTTGAGGCGATTATTGACGAGCACGGCCCCATTGACCGGCTGGTTTGTTGCGCCGGTGTCATGCCCGGCGGCTTGCTGTTGGATAGCTCCGCAGAGCAAGTCGGGCAGATTATGCAGGTGAACTACGGCGGCATGGTCAACGTGTGCCAAACCGTCGTTCCGGCCATGGTTCAGCGCGACCGGGGTGAAGTCATCCTCTACGGCTCGTCCGTCGGAATTATGCCCATGGCCCGATTGGGCGGCTACGGCGCGTCCAAGGCGGCGAACAACTTCTACGCCAAACTACTGATCGCAGAGAATAAGTCCAAGGTGCGCATGACGGTGGTTTACCCGCCTTCTGTGAACACGCCCTTGCTCGATCAAGCCAAGGACGGCCCACCGATCCTGCACACCGCGTTTGGGCGTCGGTTCCTGACTGTTGAGCCGCAAGGCGTGGTTGAGGCAGCAGAGAAAAGTGTGCGGCGCGGCAAGGCCGTTTGCTATCCTGGAATGTTACCCCGGATTATCGCCATGGCGAGTTGGTTCTCTTGATCCATCGCCCCACGAAAAACGGGGCCAGTGCGTTCTGCAGCAAGCCCCGTCTCGATAGTGGTGCCATGCACCTTGGCCAATCCAGTGGCAAGCTACATTGCCGGACCAACCAGCGTCGCGCCGACCATGGTTCCAAGCTTGCTCGCATCGCTCACAACCTTGCCGAATTCAGGGGAGGATGACATGGCGTCCATTGCCTTGCCTGTGGCTTCAAGTGTTTCGGCCTGATAATTCGCCGTCAGCAGCATAGGGCTACCAAAGGCAGAGACCGACATGTTGACCCCGATGCCGTGCTGAGCCGACAACTTCTGGACATCCGGCAACATCGCCAAGGCGTCCTGCACGTTCCGGCCCGGAAGAGCATAGAAGCGGTGATTGGTGAACTTGTACTTATGAGGATCGATGTCACCCACGTTTCGCCATAGGCGCAGACCATCAGTGAAATTAGAGGCTGGGAGACCACTGATTTCTGCCTGCAGAGCCATGAAAGCGGGATCAGACATGGCAGAACCCATATTGGTCAGGTGGTCCTCGTAACTCGCTGCACCGGCATACATGATCAACGAGCCAAAATTCTTACCGTAAAGAACACGCCCGATGTTCACGTCGAGACCATGCTCTTTCAGGATTGCTGCACCCCGGTTCATTCGACCGAGCGACACCATAGCGCCGCCAGGATTTGCTTTCGCAACAAGTGTTGAAACAACGTTCCAAGCCATTTTCTTACTCCCTCTCTTTAATGGTCAAAAAAGCAGGGATTAAAGTCCGGGATGACACAACTGCAAACCATGTAAAAACATATGTCAAAATGATAAATTTAGACAGATTTGCGAGTAGATGGGTATTTATTGCAATTTAATATTTAGAAACCTCCAAATTATATCATCAATTCAGATAGTTCTGGTCTCAAAAATACTCGATCAATATATTTCAAAGATGAAACGATTTAGCGATTCTTAAAGCACACCGCCCGTCGTGAATTTTTCAATGACTACATTCGATATTTTGTCTTTCCCTGATACAGTAAGAAATTCGTTTAATTTCCATGCCGGAATTTGGAATAACTGTAATGGAGTTCGCCGATATGGATGAACGTTCGCTTGAATTAGTGCTGATTGTTGCGATTGGCGCCGCAGCCTTCTTGCTATTGCGCTTTGTGTTTAGGGACAGGCTGAACCAGTTCTACGCCAACAACCGCCGAGGGCGCCTTATCGCAGGCGGGG
Source organism: Alphaproteobacteria bacterium (assembly GCA_965661545.1). GTDB lineage: Bacteria > Pseudomonadota > Alphaproteobacteria > UBA7985 > UBA7985 > UBA7985. Next base: position 23,050 of record CBFIEF010000019.1, read on the forward strand.
TCGCAGCGATCTCTGGTATCGTCGTCTACCGCCTTATCCAGTTTCTCGTTAACTAAGCAAAAAACGGGTTAGCCGGTCACGCCAAAGGCGGTGAAGGTCCAGTTTCGGTTCTTAAGGGATTGATTTCGCTGATGAGCCGCGCTTTGGGCGGCTAGAGCACCCGGGGGTTAGGCTACGTCCTCGTGCAGAGGAGCGCCGCTGCCAATCTGTTTGGAGCCAGAATGGCCGTAACCTTCCCCCGGGGGGGCTAGGACGCCATGGGTTCGAACTCACAAGTGAAGTGACGTAGCATGGCGGGTTCTTTGCGGATGCGGAGCCCTTTGAGCGACGGTCTTCGTTGGGTGATTTCCTCGAAGACCTCAACAATGTAATCCGCGTGACTTTGCGTGTAGGTCCGTCGAGGCATGGCCAATCGAACCAGATCCATCGGCGCAGGCTGTTCCGTACCGTCCTTTTGCCGCCCAAACATGACGGTGCCGATCTCACAACTCCGAATGCCGCCAGCTTCATAGAGCGCCACAGCCAGCGCTTGGCCCGGATAGGCCATGGGGTCGATGTGATTGAGCCAAGCGCGGGCATCGACAAACACTGCATGCCCACCAGCAGGTTTCACCACTGGCACGCCCAAAGCCTCTAATCGCTCAACAATGTAGGCATTCGAACGGACGCGATAAGCGAGGTAGCTCTCGTCCACAACTTCTTCCAAACCAACCGCCAACGCATCCAGATCCCTCCCCGCCAAGCCGCCATAGGTTGGAAACCCTTCGGTTCGGATCAAATGGGCCCGCGCTTGCTCGGCCATGACATCGTCATTGAGCGCAAGCCAACCACCAATGTTGCCCAGCCCGTCTTTCTTTGCGCTCATGGTCATGCCATCGGTTTCGGCAAAGCAATCGCGGACGATGTCGGAAATACTCCGATCTGCCTGCCCCGGCTCGCGGAGCTTGATAAACCACGCATTCTCAGCGAACCGGCAGCCATCGATGAAGAATGGCTTGCTGTACTCTCGCGCCACAGCCGCTACGGCGCGAATGTTTTCGAGGCTCACGGGCTGACCGCCACCCGCATTGTTGGTGATCGTGAGCATCACCAGTGGAACATGTTCATGGTTCTCGGCCATGAAAGCTTTGAGCGCATCAACGTCCATATTGCCCTTGAACGGATGCTGATTCGCCGCTTCCAGACCGGCAGGGATCACAAAATCTCGAGCCACCGCGCCAGAAGCTTCAACGTTGGCTCGCGTGGTGTCGAAGTGGGTGTTGTTCGGGACCATTTTACCCGCACCGCCATAGAGCGCCATGAGCATCGCTTCCGCGGCCCGTCCTTGGTGCGTGGGCAAAACATGCTTGAAGGGCATGAGGTTTTTTACAGCGGCTTCGAAACGATAAAACGAGGGCGAACCAGCGTAACTTTCGTCACCGGTCATAATCGCTGCCCATTGCGCCGAGCTCATCGCGCCGGTGCCTGAATCCGTTAGCAAGTCGATCAGGACTTGAGAGGATGGAAGGAGAAAGAGATTGTGATGCGCTTGTTTCAGAAAGCCGCGGCGCTCTTCCTCAGTGGTGAGGGTGATCGGCTCAACAGCTTTTATACGGAAGGGCTCAATAATCGTTTTCATCGGCGGGGCCTCGTAGCATTGGCCCCATAGATGACTTGGATGAGTCGCAGCGGGGCTAAGCGTCGCGGTTGCCTCCTCATACAGAAAAAGACCGCGCTCAACGCCCGTTGGTTAATCGATATGTACTAGAGTTAAGCGCATTGTCAATTATTGAAAAATCAACGACTTTGAGCGAAACCACGCCAGCAATCCACCTGATCCGTGGCTAGAGGAACCCATTCTCGTGCGCCAGTTGAAACCCAATCAGACCAGCGAGTTGGTGGTCACAAAAATCGATGGCTCGATACCTGCTGTGGTGTTTGAGACCGCCGATTTGATCGAAGCGCCAAACTGGACCCCGGACGGGCGCTGGCTGATTTACAACGCCAAGGGCCGTCTTTACCGGATATCTCCTGATGGAGCAGAAGGTCCGGCATTGATCGATAGCAGGCCCCTTGATGACCTGAACAACGACCACCTGATTTCTCCCGATGGCGCTTGGATCTATGTCAGCGCCAACGATGGGCACTTGTACCGGATCAGCAGCGACGGGGGTTCACCCACGCGGGTTTCAAACGATCATGGCTCCGACCGGGACTTTCGGTACTTTCTGCACGGCATTTCACCGGATGGTGGAACGTTGGCCTATGTGGGGTTGGAGATTATTGCAGGTGATGTCTCCACCCGCATTTGCACCATTCCAGCTGCTGGCGGAGAAGATCGTGTCCTGACGGACGGCACCTGTCCCGTAGATGGGCCAGAATATAGCCCCGATGGCCAGTGGATCTACTTCAACTCTGAAGCCGCTGCCAAGAAACCCGGACACGCGCAAATTTTCCGCATGCGCTGCGATGGCCAAGGGCAGGAACAACTGACCGACGACGCGCGGGTCAACTGGTTCCCACACCTCTCCCCCAACGGCAAACACATGGTCTATTTATCCTACCCCACAGGCACCATCGGCCACCCACCAGACCATGACGTGATCATCCGGCTCACCACGCCAGACGGCGGCGGCTCTACCCAAGACATCGACGCCTTCAACGGAGGCCAAGGCACCATAAATGTCGCCTCTTGGGCGCCAGACTCTCAGGCATTCGCCTATGTTCGTTATCCTGTTGGAGCATAGACGACTGCACCCCCGTTTTGGGGTGGTTTTCAGACGCTAAAAACATCTTATCAGACTTGCCAATTTCCGCTGTGGACCGCACGGGTGACCTCGCCTAGGACTAGCAGCAATCCGCTGAAGCGCACCTTGCATTCGTGCTGAAACACCAGAGCGCACCAAGGACAGGACGCGGGGCTGTTAATCTAAACGGAGACTAAGAATGAACACTGCCACCTTGCCTTCGAACACGCTGGCGAAGACCCTTTTGCCGATCGACAACGCCATCGTCCGCAACCTCATCCTCGCCATTGTTGGCAGCTTGGCGCTGTGGGTTTCCGCAAAAATCAGCATTCCATTCTGGCCTGTGCCACTGACCATGCAAACGCTGGTCGTCCTGGTCATCGGCATGGCATTCGGCGCGCGCCTTGGGGCTGCGACGGTGCTGCTTTACTTGGCCGAGGGCGCAGTGGGCTTACCCGTCTTTTCTGGCACCCCAGAAAAGGGCTTGGGTCTGGCGTACATGATGAGCACAACCGGTGGCTACTTGGTTGGCTTCGTGCTGGCTGCGGGCGCGGTTGGCTTTTTGGCGGAACGTGGCTGGGATCGCAGCCCGCTGAAGACGGCGCTGACGATGGTGCTGGGCAACGTTTTGATTTACGTGACCGGCCTGCTTTGGCTGGGCACGATTGTAGGCTGGGATAAGCCGGTTCTGGCGTGGGGTCTAACGCCCTTTCTCGCCGGTGACGCAGTAAAGATTGCGGCAGCAGCGGTTTTGATGCCGCTGGTTTGGCGTCTGGTTTCTGCGTTTAAGCGGTAACCACGTCCGCCCTCTAAACGACAAAAGGCCGGTGCTCAACACCGGCCTTTTTTTGTGCCTCAGCAAAGGCAGCCTAAGCGATACGGACGTCGGTTTCGACCTTTTGCGGATCACGCAGCGCGAGGAAAAATGGATCGGTTTCCAAGGCCAAATCGATAACCGGAGCCACTTCAGCTTCACTGTGTGCGGTTTTGAGATCGACCACCAAGCGTGTGAAAAACGGTGCTGCGGTATTCTCCCCCAGCCCGTAAAAAGCGCCGTCGTCAAAATCCATTTCAACGCGGACTTTGACTTCATCAAACGTCAGCCCTTCGCGAACGGCGGTCGCCTTGATGCCAATGGCCACACAGGCCGCAACAGCGGCACGGGCGTGAAAGCCGGGGGTTGGCCCTTGGGCTGTCCCGCCAAAGGTTTCCGGCATGTCAATCAGCGTAGCGTTCTTGCCGTCGCTCACCTGACAGGCCAGCCCGTCCCCGATAGACGCCTCTAACACGGCCTTGCAAATCCCGTCAGATGGATTGGCGGTTAAGGCCTGCTTATTCGCATCTTGGATTTGCTTAATCGCAATATCAGACATTGCCGTACTCCTCTCACGGTTTGCTCAGTATTCGACCAGTTCGCCTGTCAGCGGTATCGTATGTCGGTCGACTTCGTTGAATTCCTGCAGCAGATGCCGCTGGGTATCCAACCAATTTACCCCCTCTGCTGCGTTTTGCTGCAGGCCATCGGCATCCCGAATGATAATGGCGTAAATCTCGTCGTCCTTGGTCATCAGGAACTGAGAGGGCGGGTTAGAAGTGCCGCGCTCCCGGCTCTGCTCAATGGAATTCGCCAAGAACTCATCAAAACAACCGGGCTTTGGCTTAAAGCGGATGATGGATAGCTTTTTCATGCGTCGTTCCCTTTCCTGCTGGATTAGTTGGTGTGAAGGAGAGCGACTTCGCCCTCTGTCATTTCGACGCCTGCAATGAGCGCCTTGTTCTCGCCCATACGGGCCTCGCGGATCGGAGCCGAGCGGTCAAAGGCTGCGCGATCAGGGTACACGGATGTCAGTGATGCTGTTGTTGGTCCCGTGCGTACAAAGGTCAGCAGCGTGGCTTCGGTGAAAGACGATGGGGCGGTTGCAGTGTACTGGGCTTGCATGGTGTCAGCGGCCTCAACTGAAACGAAGGTCATTGTGTTGATTCGTGCGTAGCTCATGGTTCTCTCCTGAGTTTTAGAACCAACAGTTCCCGGCGGTTTGTCCAATTATTCAAGTTCAAATGCAGTCATTGAAAAATAAACCTAAATCAAATTGAGGTTTTGATTTTATAAGGATCAGTCACCGAGATTATTTCGTTTAATTTGTTCAGACGCGGGAGTTTTTGGTCTTCCTAAGCTGTCCCAATGATGCCTGTATTTTCAAGAAATTCTGCCACCGTGTACGCCAGATGAACTGCGGTGGGGCAGATTGAGTGGGCTAATGTCCTCCTATCTTGGTTTGGACGAGCGCCTCTGAAGACAGGAGAAAAACCATGACCCTTGCCATCGACAAATCCAAACTCCGGGCCCTGCAGTGGTCCATCATGGAAACGGTATCTGCTTGCGCCATTATGCCCCTCATGCGCATTGGTGATGAACTGGGGCTGTTTGCGACTTTGGCTGAGGTCGGGCCGTGCTCGGGTCAGGCCTTTGCCGATGCGGCTGGGATCGATGAGCGCTACGCGCGCGAATGGCTGCACGCGCTCTGTGCCGCTGGCTACTGCAGCCACGATGAAGCCTTTGAAACCTTCCACCTGAACGCCGAGCAACAGGCTGTTTTTGCGGACGAAGAGAGCAAGGCGTTGATGATCGGGGCCTTTGATATTCTGGTTGGCAACGTGCATGGGATCGAGGCGATCACCGATGCCTTCAAAACCGGCGGCGGCGTTGACTATGGCGATTTCCACCCTTGCGTATTCCAAGGCACAGCGCGCTTCTTCAAGCCGTCCTATAAGTCCAATTTGCTGGAAAAATGGTTGCCCAAAATCCCTGCTGCAACGGAAAAGCTGGAAAATGGCGGACGGCTCTGCGACGTGGGCTGTGGCAAGGGGCTTTCCACGCTGCTGATGGCCGAGCACTATCCCAAGGCCAGCTTCGTTGGCATTGATATCCACGAACCTTCAATCGACGAAGCGAATGAAGAGGCCCATCTCGCAGGCCTGAGTGACCGGCTGTGCTACGACGCAGCAGACGCTGAGAGCTATAATGGCGAATACGATGTCATCACTTTCTTCGACTGCTTGCATGATATGGGCGATCCGCTTAGTGCGGCCAAATACGCCCGCTCCCGACTGCGCGAAGGGGGCATGGTCATCCTGATTGAGCCCAGCGCCGCCGATCACCCAAGCGACAACATGTCCGTGATGGGTCAGATGTTTTACTCGTTCTCGACGATGGGCTGCGTACCAACTTCAAAGAGCCAAAAAGTTGGCCTTGCTTTAGGCGCTCAAGCGGGACCGCAGCAGCTGAGTGACATCATGATTGAGGCGGGCTTTAAGGACACAGAAGTCGTCTTCAAAAACGCGTCAAACATGGTGATTGCCTGCACGATCTAATCAACGGGCGCACCGTGGCCTAATCGGGTTGTCAGGCCACCAGCAACAAACCTATGGTTTCGCCAGACCTGCCTGTGGGAGGTTGGCGGAACCAAAGGCCCGAGCCCAATGATCGATTTCTATTCAGACACAAAAACTCGCCCCAGCCGGGCGATGCGGGAAGCGATGCTGGACGCCCCCGTCGGTGATGAACAGAAAGGTGAAGATCCGACGACCTTAGCGCTCGAAGAACAGGTCGCGGATTTACTCGGCAAAGAAGCCGCAATCTTCCTGCCGTCAGGCACCATGTGCAACGAGATTGCTTTGCGGGCGTGGATGAAGCCCGGTGAGACACTGATCGGCGATCGCGCCTGTCACATTATCACGTCAGAAGGCGGCGCACCGGCGGCGCTTGCGGGCGCGATGGTTCATCCGCTGGATACCGAAGAGGGCATCCTCGACCCCGATACAGTTTATGCCGCGATCAGTCCCGGGGGCCGTTACGCCTCGCTGAGCCGGTTGGTTTGTGTCGAGCAAACGTTCAATCTCAAGGGCGGCGTCGTTTGGCCCGTGGAGCAGCTCAATGCCGTCGCAGCCGTAGCGCATCAAGCCGGATTAAACACGCACATGGATGGCGCGCGGCTGATGAACGCCGTTGTCGCTTCAGGGGTGAAAGCAGCACAGCATGCAGCGGGTTACGACAGCGTTTGGATCGATTTTACCAAAGGTTTAGGCGCGCCCGTTGGCGCTGCCTTGGCGGGGTCGCGTGCGTTCATCGAAGAAGCATGGCGGCTCAAGCAACAAATGGGCGGCGCCATGCGTCAGTCCGGCGTGATCGCGGCCATGTGCCAGTATGCGCTGAACAACAACGTTGAACGCCTGGCCCAAGATCATCAGCTCGCCACGGAAATAGGGCGCAGGTTGACTGATTTACCCAACATCGCATCGGTTAAGCAGCCGCAAACCAATCTCATTTTCTTTGAAATCGCCGAGAACGGTCCGGCAGTACACGCGCTGGTTGACGCGTGCAAATCCAAGGGCGTTCAAATTGGCGCGTTCGGACCGCGCCAAGTCCGGCTGGTCACCCACTTGGACGTCGGCGCCGAGCATGTAGACACCCTGTGTGATGCGCTTGCTTATGGATTGACGGCCAAGTGATTGATAAGTCGGTCGCAACACGCCAGTAGAGGGCGACTCACCAGCAATTTAGGCCAAGAAAACAGGCCTAAAATTCAGTCATAAAATTGGCCCGAATCGACCAAATTTGCCTGCGTTATCAACCTGGTGATTCATTATCGAGCATTGGGAGGGCGTCATAATGACGTCTTACCCTCGTATTCTTGCATTTCGCAAAAAAGCAGCTCAGGGTTGCTGCTCGGAAAACAGGAGGCTTTCTTATGCTACGTCTTATTCTTTTAACCGCGACCGCGCTGACCGTGACAGCTGCGGCAGCGTCGGCGGAAACAATCCGTTGGGCGCGCGCTGGTGATTCCATCACACTCGACCCTCATGGCCAGAACGAAGGTCCAACCCACGCTTTGGCTCACCAAATGTACGATGGCTTGCTCCAGCGTGACATGTCGGGCGCAATCATCCCTTCATTGGCAACTGAGTGGGCTGCACTTGCAGACAACCCAAACGTTTGGCGCTTCAAGCTGCGTGAAGGCGTGACCTTCCACGACGGTGCTGCTTTTGACTCAGAGGACGTTGTGTTCTCCCTGAATCGCGCGAAGCAAGAAGGTTCCGAGATGCAGGAGCTGCTGGCGTCGGTTGTCGATATTCGCGCAGTTGATGCGTACACCGTTGACATGGAAACAGCGGGCGCAAACCCACTGATGATCAACAACCTGACCAACATGTTCATCATGGACAAAGGCTGGTCGGAAGCCAACGACGTGGTCATGCCGCAAAACGTGACCGCTGGCGAAACCAACTACGCCACCATGAACACCAACGGTACGGGCGCGTTCATGCTCGTTAGCCGCTCTGTTGATGAGAAAACCGTTCTGAAGGCAAACCCAAACTACTGGGGCGCTGACCTTTACCCGAACGAGGTAACAGAAATCATCTACACGCCGATTCAGTCCTCTGCGACCCGCGTTGCAGCGCTGCTTTCCGGTGAAGTTGATATCATTCAGGACGTGCCGGTACAGGATCTTGGTCGCGTGGCTTCCACCGACGGCTTGAAGGTTGTGACCGCGGCTCAGAACCGGGTGATTTTCTTCGGCGTCGATAACGCTGAAGGCCCAACCTCCGATCTGCGTGTTCGTCAGGCGATGAACATGGCAATCAACCGTGAAGCGATCCAAAAGGTCGTGATGCGCGATCAGTCTGACCCGACTGGCGTGATCATGCCTCCGTTCGTAAACGGCTGGACCGAAGCGCTGAACGAGTACCCTGCGAACGACCTCGATGCTGCTAAGGCAATGATGGCAGATGCGGGTTATGCAGAAGGTTTCGACATCACGCTGAACTGCCCGAACGACCGCTACATCAACGATGAAGCAATCTGTCAGGCTGCTGTTGGCATGATGGGCCAGATTGGTATCAACGTGACCCTCGATGCGAAGCCAAAGGCACAGCACTTCCCATACATCAAAGAAGGCAACTCTGACTTCTGGATGCTGGGTTGGGGCGTTCCGACCTTTGATTCTCACTACATCTTCAACTATCTGCTGCACACCAACGGTGGCAGCCGTGGTTCATGGAACCCAACCGGTTTCTCCAACGCTGACGTCGATGCAATGATCGTTAGCCTTGAGTCCGAGACCGACCTTGCGGTTCGTGATGCAACCATTGCGAAGATCTGGGACATCGTACAGTCCGAGCAGGTTCACCTGCCGATCCACAACCAGGTACTGAACTGGGGCATGGGCGAAGGCATCAACTTTGATGTTCAGCCAGAAGACCAGCCACACTTCCAGTTCTTGACCTTCAACTAATGTAATGCAGCGCGCTCTGTCCCGTCTCTCGGTGAGAGGCGGGACAGGCCGCTGCGCTACTCAAGGAGAGATCGTCCCTTAAGAATTGTGAGGGGCCGATCAACATTGGCGCTATGCTCTTGATTATATTGCGGCGCCTCGGCCAGTCCGTTTTCGTACTGTTCCTGGTTGCCTTTGTTTCTTTCATGATTTTCCGCTACGTCGGAAACCCCGTCGATAACTTGTTGGGCCAAGAGGCCAGCAATGATCGTCGTGATGCCTTGATCGAAGCTCTGGGGTTAAACGATCCCTTGCACGTGCAGTATTTTAGCTTTGTTGGCCGTGCGCTCCAGTTCGATTTTGGTATTTCCTACCGGACAGCTCAACCCGTGGCGGACATGATTCTCCAGCGGCTGCCCGCCACGCTGGAGCTTGCCTTGGTCTCGGCGATTTTTGCGATCGTTTTGGGCGTGGTTGCTGGTGTTTACACGGCGATCAATCGGCGCGGCGTGATTGCCAATTCCATCCTATCATCGTCGCTGATCGGCGTATCGCTCCCGACCTTCTTAATCGGCGTTCTGCTGATCTGGGTGTTCTCGGTTGAGCTCAAGTGGCTCCCGTCCTTTGGGCGCGGTGAAACGGTCGATCTTGGCTTCTGGAAAACCGGCTTTTTGAGCGTTTCGGGACTGAAATCCCTTATCCTGCCCGGCATTACGCTTGGCTTGTATCAGATGACCCTCATCATGCGGCTCACGCGCGCAGAAATGCTGGAAGTGCTGCGCCAAGACTATATCAAATTCGCCCGTGCAAGGGGCTTGCGCGACCGGGCTGTCTACTTCAGCCACGCACTGAAGAACACGCTGGTGCCCGTGGTGACCATCGCCGGCTTACAGCTTGGCTCGATTGTCGCCTTCGCCATCATTACCGAAACTGTCTTCCAGTGGCCAGGCGTCGGACTGATGTTCATCAACGCCGTCTACTTTGTCGATATCCCCGTGATGAGCGCCTACTTGCTGCTGGTTGGTACGCTGTTTGTCATCATCAACCTGATCGTGGATTTGCTCTACTTGGTCATCGATCCACGCCTTCGCGATGGTCAACTCAAACAGGCAAGAGGGCAGTAGAACGCTATGCAACGTTTCTTTGATTCCGACTTCTTCTACGCCTTCAGCCGCTCACCGATTGCAATCGTATCGCTCATCGTGGTGGTGCTGATGGTGTTGAGCGCCTTGCTTGCCAACTTCATCGCGCCGACCAACCCATTTGACGCCGCCAGCCTAAACCTCATGAACGGCTTTACCGCTCCGATGGAGCCCAATGCCTTCACCGGGGAAAAGTTCCTGCTTGGGACAGACGATCAGGGCCGCGACTTGTTTTCCGCCATCCTGTTCGGCCTGCGTGTCTCGCTGTTTGTGGGTCTTATGGCCGTAGGGCTGGCCATGGTGCTGGGCGTGCTGCTGGGCCTGATCGCAGGCTACGTGGGCGGCTGGTTGGATACGCTGATCATGCGATTGGCTGACATCCAGATGACCTTTCCCTCCATCCTCATCGCCATGCTGATCTTTGGCGTCGCGCGCGGTCTTCTTCCGGCGGACTTGCGGGAGGAAATGGCGATTACCGTGTTGATCCTGTCGATTGGCCTGTCCGAGTGGGTCAACTTCGCCAGAACCGTTCGCGGCTCGACGATGGTGGAGAAAGAGAAAGAGTACGTCGCCGCCGCCCGCCTGATCGGGCTGAATCGGTGGCAGATCATGCTGCGCCATATCCTGCCAAACGTGCTGGGGCCGGTCCTGGTGATTGCGACCATCACGCTCGCGCTTGCCATCATCGCAGAAGCCACGCTGTCTTTCTTAGGCGTTGGCGCACCGCGCACCGAACCCTCACTCGGCACCCTCATTCGCATCGGGCAGGATTTCTTGTTCTCCGGCGAGTGGTGGATCTTGCTGTTCCCTGCCCTAACCCTTTTGGCACTGGCGCTGTCGGTTAACCTGTTTGGTGACTGGTTGCGAGACACCCTGAACCCGAGGCTCCGCTGATGACTGAGACCTTGCTAGAGTTGAAGGGGCTGGAAGTCACCTTCAAGACCCGTCGGGGCACCCTGAAAGCGGTCGATGACCTCTCACTGAGCATCAACAAAGGCGAAATTCTTGGCATCGTGGGCGAGTCCGGCGCGGGTAAGTCAATGACGGGCGCCGCCATCATCGGACTAATCGACCCACCGGGCCGTGTTTCCGCCGGTGAAGTCTGGTTTGAGCAGGAGCGCGTGGACGCCCGTCCCGAAAGCCTGCGCGGACGGCAGATTTCCATGGTGTTTCAGGATCCTCTGACCAGCCTCAACCCTTTGCGCACCGTTGGCGATCAGCTGATCGAGACCATTCTGGTGCATATGGACGTGACCAAGGCCGAAGCGATCCAGCGCGCACGCGATGGTTTGGCCGAAGTTGGCATCGACCCCGACCGCCTCAACGCCTACCCCCACGCCTTTTCTGGCGGTATGCGGCAGCGCGTGGTGATTGCTTTGGCTCTGGCGACCGAACCCAAACTGGTGATCGCAGACGAGCCAACCACGGCGCTTGATGTTTCCGTGCAAGCGCAGGTTCTCGACTTGCTCAAAAAGCTGTGTCGGGAGCGTGGAACGTCGGTCATGCTCATCACCCACGATATGGGTGTGATTGCCCAGACCAGCGACCGGATCGCCGTCATGTACGCGGGCCGCCTTGCTGAAATCGGCAACACGCGGGAGGTTCTGACCAACCCGCAGCATCCCTATACACAGGGCCTGATGGCCTCGACCCCCAGCGTGGACGCCAAGTCCTTTGGTAAGGAGCTGTTCCAAATCCCCGGTTCCATGCCCAAGCTCGACGCCCTACCCACCGGCTGCGCCTTTAACCCCCGCTGCAATCAAGTGCACGAGCGCTGCAAGACGGAGCGCCCGGCTTTGATGGCTGACCGAGCAGCATGCTGGTTAATGGAGAATGCGTCGTGAGCTTCGTTGTTGCCAAAGACCTCTGTCGCACCTTCGACCTGTCCGAGCCGTGGATTGTTCGTAAGTTGACCATGCGGCCCAAGCGCTTGCTCAAGGCCGTCGATACCGTGAATTTTGAGATCGAACGCGGGACGACTTATGCTCTGGTGGGCGAGTCTGGCTCGGGCAAATCGACCATCGCCAATATGGTTGTGGGCCTGCTGTCGCCATCGTCTGGCTCGATCACCATCGATGGCCAGAACCTCAGCGACGCGTCTATGAGTCGGCAGGAGCAACAGCTGTTGCGCCGCCGGATTCAAATGGTCTTCCAAAGCCCTTACGCCAGCCTAAATCCACGCTGGAAAGTGGGGGATATTCTCAGCGAACCCATGCGCGCCTTTAACCTGATCGACGGCGTCACCGCGCAGCGAAAGCGAGTGGCCGAACTGCTGGAACAGGTCGGGATGAGCGAAACGGATGCAGGCAAGTATCCGCACGAGTTCTCCGGTGGACAACGCCAGCGTATTTCCATCGCACGGGCACTGGCCAGCCAGCCCGAGGTCATCGTTTGTGATGAGCCAACCTCGGCGCTCGACGTGTCGGTGCAGGCGCAAGTCCTGAATCTGCTGAAAGCGCTGCAAAAAGATTTCGGCCTGACCTACTTGTTCATCACCCACGACTTGGCCGTCGTTTCGACCATGGCCAACAAGATTGGCGTGCTTAATCAGGGTGTATTGGTCGAAGAACAGGAAACGGCCAAACTGTTCTCTGAACCGCAGCAGGATTATACGAAAATGCTGCTTTCTTCGGCGCCAAAGATTGAGTTCAGCAGCTAAGCCCGCTGCGCCGTTTTGACAGAAAAAAAGCGCCCCGGGATCGGTCTTGGGGCGCTTTTTTATGGCTCAGAGCGCGAAGCTCCAAGCCAGTTCGTAGACGGACACTTTAGTCCGCGTTGTGGAAGTAGCTGACGGTGAATTCGCCTTCCAAATGCGGACCAAGGAATTCCATGAGGCCCGTTTCAACGCGGAACTTCAAATAAGCCTGATGATGCTCTTTGGATGCCCACTTTTCATAGAGATAAACGGTCTTCTGGTCTTCACCCAACCACGTTTCAATGTGCTCAAAGCCATCGTACGCGCGCGTCAGGACATACCCATCCGCGCTCTTGCTCCAATCGATAAAGGCTTGCGCGCCCGACTCAGAAAACGCTGCTTGTGCGACAACGACAATACTCATTTTTCTTCCCCATAATCAGCGGTTCATTGACCAAAAGTCACCGGCGAGGACCGCGTCCCACCAGGACAAAACTCGATGACGAGATGGCCTTAACTGACCCTAATCGAGGGCCGCGGGCTCAACCCGCCAGACGCGGGCTTGTTCATTGATGCGCTCGATGTGCTCCTTGATCTCCGGGCGCTGAAGGTGAGCATCGTGCTCGGCCTGTGACGCATGGGTTGTCAAAAGCACCAGAACGCTGTGGTCATCCACGACCCCAAACACTTCATCACGCGTCAGGCGTTTTTCGTCAGAGGTCCAGGCATCCATCCACTCTTGCGCGGTCTCATTCTCAAACGTCCAAAGCCCGAAATACGTACCAGGGCCATCAGCCTCGGTGATCTCTCGCGCCTCATAAATGGTGGACGTCTCATCCATGCGCTTGATGTGTGCAGCGACCTCAGGATCCGCACCATGCTTGAGCAGAGCGTCGCGGTCAGACACTTCCCAAGTAAAGAGAACCTGACCGGGTGAAACAATACCCACATGTTCTTCAGAAGTAAAACCTGTGCGATCCGAAGCCGCTTTATTATAGAATTCCAGCCATTCCTCGGCGTGTGATTCACTAAACTTGCTCAACGTCGCGATTCTCATGATTTACTCCCGTTTTTTCCAATCCTCAGCCTCGTTTAGTATCGTTTATATGCAAAATTATTTTTTTGCTTTTGAGATGTATTACTCACGCAACCCGCTCAATAAGAGATTTTGGTCTATAAAGAGAGCGTATCTTTTCATTTTGGTGGTTATATTGCCCGTTGTGAAAAGGCCTGTGCAGGCTTTTGATCAACGCCGAAATGGCTGCACTTTGAAATAGGCGAGCGACCGCCACAGCCATTCAAGTGGGCCAAAGCGGAAGCGCTTGAGCCATAAGGGCGAGAGGGCGAGTTGCAGCACCCACACCGCCACCACAATCAGCACCTGCCCCCACCGTTCCACCTGCCCAAACAGCCCCAGCCCGAAGCCATAGAAGATTGCCGTGCAAAGCATGGATTGCAGGATATAATTGGTAAATGCCAATTGGCCGACCGCGGCCAGACAGTGCTGAAAAGTGGGCCAAAGCTTTGATTGAACCAGGCGCATGATCAGCGCGATATAGGCCGCAGCGATGCCCAGACTGCCGATATAGTTCAGCAGCTGGCCCGGTCCAACGAGAGCAAAGAGCGGATCCCATACCCGAGCGCTCAGCATCACCGCACTCAGCACGACCAGCGGCAGCCCGATGACTCCGCCCACCAGCGCCATGGTCCAATAAAATCGAGGACTGCGTTCAGCTGAGAGGATGCCAAGTTTGTACAGACCCATCCCAATGACCATCAGCCCACCAGCGCGCCAGAACAGAAAGATTGGGATGTAACTCTGCAGCTCGATCGAGGTGCCGGCTCGCACACCGAACGCATCGAACCAGCTTCCCTGATACCCCTGAATTTCTGCTGCGATCGCTTCGGCCGAGGGCAACAGACCGTAAACAAGGTTTACCACTTCCCCCTCACTGCTCAGCCACAGACCGACAATGCTCAAGGAAGGAGCCACGCTTAGCATGATGACGCCGGTCAAGAACAACCAACGCACGCGAAAACCGCGGAACCAAAAGACGACAAACGCCGCGACTGCATAGGCGACGAGGATGTCGCCAAACCAGATTAAATAAGCGTGGATCAACCCAAACAGCAGCAGCCAGCCGTTTCGCCGATAAAAGAAGGCAAAGGACGACCGTCCCGCTGCATCCCGTCGCTTGGTCGCAAGGATAATTCCGGCGCCAAACAAAATGGAGAAAATGGCCATGAACTTCATGTCTGCAAAGGCATGACTCAAAGCCCAAACCCACCAATTCAAACCTGACAGGTCCATGTGCAAGGATGGGTTGGAGTAGGCCGCGCTGATCATGGCAAACCCCTGAATGTTCATAATCAGGATTCCAAGAAGCGCGAAACCGCGAAGCACATCGAGCGAGGCTAAGCGTTGGCTCGACGATGTTGGGTGGGCAGCAGATGTATCTGACATGGTCTGAACCTCAACTGAAAACCGGCCCAAGTCCAGTAAACTGGCAAACTCGCCGCCTTTAGAGGTCACCGGGATAAGCAGTTTCCCACTATTCTGCGTGACTCATGCTCACCGACGCCACTAAACTACTCTAGTAGGTTTTTAGTTCATTAGTTTGGTTGCGTTGCATCGCGAAATGGCATCACCGAAGATCTCACGCTTGGCAAGAGTTGGCCTGGTCGCACTGGATACAATTTGCATGTGGTGCGCGATGTCGATCTTTTACGGCTTGAACGTAATTTTGGCAGAAGTGCAGCAGCTAGAGGCGATTGACTTTAACCCGTTGTTCTTCGTTGGCTTCACCAACAAAGGCGCGACGCTCGCGCTATTGCTAGGCCCCGTTTTGATGATCACCTTGCGCGCCCTCGGTCGAACCCAAATCTGGGATTATGTCATGGCGGCGATCGCTGCAATGGCTCTGGTCATGCTGACCCGGTACGCAACGTGTTCGTTTGGCACCTTCGAGCAGCACATATATTACGACTTGTTTGAAGCCAATTTAGACTACCAGACCCAGTGTGCTTATTTCTCGCTGCTGAATTTTGTACTGGCCGTCCCCAAATCCATCACGGTCTCGATCTCCTTTGGCCTGCTTCAGCGATTCTTCCAAAAGCGACTGTTCCCAAACCTGCAAGCAGTCTCAACGTAGCAGCACCCCAATCCCGTCTCCATCCGCAGTGCTCAAAATATGGACTCGCCTAGCTTTTTAGAACTGATAAGCTGCAAATTCGTAGTAATTTCCTCTAGAAATCGACGACTTCAAGGACGGAGATCCCAGAACCATGAAAATCAAGGCTGGCGATACACTCGACGACATCACACTCCCCACCGCAGACGGCACCCCGTTTAGTCTGTCAGAAACGCGCGGCAAAAAAGTCCTGCTGACCTTTTATCGTGTCGCAGGCTGCACGTTCTGCAACATGCGCCTGATGGAAATCAAACGACGGTTTTCGGAGCTTGGCGATAACTTTACCCATGTAGGCATCTTCCACGCTCCCGTTGACGCCTTGAAGTCCACCGTTGATCGCCACGGCAGCCTTCCCTTCCCGCTTCTGGCGGATGAAAGCTTTGAGACGTTTGAGAAATACGAGATTGAGCGCTCAATGCCCAAGGTTATGATGGCGGCGTTGCTGAAAGGGACAGCGGTCCTGCCCGCACTGCTGAAAGGCTTCATTCCCATGCCCTTTCACGGCCATTTCGATATCGCCGTGACTGACGTTTTGATCAACGAGGAGGGTATCGTGGAAGACGTGTTTTATGCCCAGCGCACCGCTGCAGACCACCTCGACTTCAAAACCGTCAGGGCCTTTGCGTTGAGGTCGTAAGGCGCTCTGTAACGCCCTGCCCTTGGATCGAGGCTCGCAATGATAATACATTCCAAAAACTAGAATTGCGTTATGGCGCGATGCCGCTGCGCAAGGATTTTTCAGTTTTTCGAGCTTGCTGCCCCTTAAAAATCTATAAGGTGGTGTGCACTTAAAGGGCGCGGGCAATGGTCTTGACCCTGCATTTAGTTTCCCACCACACGAAAGGCTTTCACGATGTCGAAGCAGAATAACTCAGTCATTGATTTGATCGGAAACACGCCCTGCGTGAAAATCCAAAGAATAGCGCCCGATCACGTCTCGATGTACGTGAAGCTTGAAGCTGCAAACCCCGGCGGTTCGGTCAAAGATCGCTTGGCGATGAACATCATCGAGCAGGCTGAAAAAGACGGCTCCCTCAAGCCTGGTCAGACTGTCGTTGAGGCAACCAGCGGCAACACAGGCATTGGCTTAGCCATGGTCTGCGCGGCCAAGGGCTATCCGCTCGTCATCGTCATGGCGGAGAGTTTCAGCATTGAGCGGCGGAAGCTGATGCGGTTCTTGGGCGCACAGGTTGTTTTGACCCCCAAAGAGGGAAAGGCTTTGGGCATGATCGAAAAAGTGCGTGAACTCGTTGATCAAAACGGCTGGTTCTGGGCGCAGCAATTCGAAAACAAAGCAAACGCCGACATCCACGAAGCCACCACAGGCGCCGAGATCGTTCGAGACTTCAAGGATACGGGCCTCGACTACTGGGTCACCGGCTACGGCACAGGCGGCACCGTCTCTGGCGTGTCACGCGTGCTGAAGCGCGAGATGCCGAATACGAAAATCATTCTCAGTGAGCCAACCAACGCGGGCTTGATTGCCAGCGGTGTGAAGCAGGAGCGGAACGCAGATGGCACGCCGTCGGTGACGCACCCAGCCTGGTCGCCGCACCTAATCCAAGGGTGGACACCAGACTTCATTGCCGACGTGCTACAGGAAGCTGTGGACAAGGATTACGCGGACGTACTGGTGCCCGCAGACGATCAGTCTTCGATCCAATGGTCTCGTCGCTTGGCGAAGGAAGAAGGCATTTTCACCGGCATATCTGGCGGTGCGAGTTTCGCCGCCGCCATTGAAACCGCCAAGGCCGCGCCCGCTGGCTCAACCATCTTGGCCATGCTGGCAGATACCGGTGAGCGCTACCTGTCATCCATGCTGTTCGACGGCATCGATGAGTGGATGAGTGACGAAGAAAAAGCCATCGCACAATCCACGCCATCTGGGCAGTTTCCAGCCGCCTAAAACAAACCAGGGGCCTGATCTTTTGCGGTGAGGCCCCTGTCTCTGTGACGGGTGATCAATAGTGGGGAGGCCGCGTGTCTTCCGGGGGCAGTTGCAGCGCGTCGTTGTCCTCAACGTGATGCTCGCGCAGACGCACAACCTCCGCAATCAGCTGGTCGATCTGGTCTTGCTGCTTGGCGACAACATCACTCAAATCGCCCAAAACAGTTTCGTAATGCGCCAGTCTGATTTCCAGCTCTATGATTGCATCGCTCATGTGGGTCTCTGTGTCGCAAGGATGGGAAGGTCTCTGGCCTCTCAAGTGCGGCTTTGCCCCGCGGAATGCAATGACAAATCTAGCCTCTGCCCCCTTGGCGCACTACCGTATCGATTGAATGAGACCTCGCGCTATTGCCACTCTAAGGACCACCCTTGATGCCCCAACCTTCCATAGGCGATTTCGATCGCACCCTGTCGCCTAGCGTTTTGGAAAATCGAGCAGCGCGCGGTGCAAGTGCGTTGGTCGCTCTGGGGTGCGGTGAGGATCAGTCTGTCGCGCTAATCCTGCGCAATGACCTAACGCAACTGGAAATCATGCGAGCGGGCGCTAAGGCTGGAACCGTTCTGGTCGCGCTGAATTGGCACGGAGCGACCGAAGAAGTTGCAGCCATTTGCGAGGACAGCGAGGCCCACACGGTCATCATCCACCGCGACCTGATCGACGCCCTGCGTCCTGCACTAGAAGGCCGCCGCGTGATCGCCGTTACGCCAGACAGCGCCCTGCGGTCCGCCTATGCCATCACAGATATCGCGGCTTCTACCGAGCCTGACTTCCCCGAATGGAATGATCTCGTTGCCGCTCATGAGCCGCTTCAGCCCACGGCCCTCATGCGCCCCTTAAGGCGCTACACGTCTGGTTCGACAGGCCGACCAAAGGGTATTCGACGCGTCGCTTCAGGGCCTCGCGGAGACTTCACCGACGCACTGAAACGCATCGGAACGGAGATGATGCAGTTCAAGCCCGGTTCCCATTTCTTTACAGCAGCGCCCGTTTACCACTCCGCCCCCTCGACCCTCACCAGCGCCGCGCTGGTCAGTGAAGGGGTCTCAATCTCCATCGCGCCAAAGTTCGAGCCGCACTCCTTCCTTGCCACCATTGAAGTCCAGCGGGTCACCCACATCTATTTGGTGCCAACAATGATGAGCCGTTTGCTCAAGCTGCCGAAGTCAGAAAGAGACCGCTATGACGTCTCTTCGGTTGAATTCTGCATCTCCACCGGCTCCCCTTGGCCCCACGATCTCAAGCAAGCCATGATCGACTGGTGGGGCCCCGTGTTCTGGGAAACCTATGGCGCTTCCGAAATTGGTTTCATGACCATGGCTTCCTCCACTGATGCGCTTGAACGACCGGGGACAGCCGGGCGGATGCAGATGGGCGGAACAGTGATGATCCTTGACAGCGAAGGCAATGAGCTGCCGCGCGGCGAAGTTGGCGAAATCTATGCCCGGATGGATGTGTTCGGGGACTTTGACTATTCCAACGACCCCGAAGGCCGGAAGAACGCGGAACGGCACGGACACTTGTCTGTGGGCGATTTAGGTTGGGTGGACGAGGACGGCTATTTATTCATCACCGATCGCAAGAAGGACATGATCATTTCCGGCGGGGCCAACATCTTCCCAGCGGAAATTGAAGCCGTGCTGATACGCGCCCCCTTTGTGCAAGACGTGGCAGTATTTGGCGCCCCTGATCCCGAGTTTGGCGAAAGGATCGTTGCCGCCATCCAGCCCATACCCGGATGGATTGAAGACGCAGGTGAGGTGCAAGCCTTTCTGGACGGCAAGCTCGCACGCTTCAAACACCCTCGCATCATCGATTTTCACGAGGCCCTGCCGCGAGAAGACAGCGGCAAAATCTTCAAGGCGCGCTTACGGGAACCTTACTGGGATGGCGCAGGACGGAAGGTCTAGCAGTCCGGAGCCGTCAGCTCTTCAGTCGAGGCCTGATTGGACGACAATCGCTTCTCAAGGCACGGATATCCGTCTAGAGCTGAAGACCGGCGCCCCCCGCCACTGCCCGTATTTATGCGGATCGAAATCGCATCTGCTGCAAGTTTCTGTGCAAAGAAATTGTCGTATCGCTCTTGAGACATACACTCGGCGGCCGCGTAAGCGTTCTGCGTGAAGCACCACCCGCGTCTGGACCACCATACCTTGGCAACTTCGCCCTCTAAGGTTCGGATCTCGATGCGCTCTAATCCAGCGAAGTTAATCAGGTGCGAGTTATAAACCTCATAGACCGCGTCATCATAGGTGAAGGTATAGGCGACCTCGGGCTCCAGTTTTACGAGTTTTGCCGGTCCAGTGGTATGCGCCGTCGCAAGCATGGGGGTGAACAACCCGATCACCAGCGCACCAGTCACTGCATGAAGCCACGTTCTGACAATTTCGTTTACCTGGGGCATGGATTTCCTCGCTTGGTTCGGGGCCTTGTTGAATGACTCTTTGATACCAGAAATATGCAACGCCGCGCCAGTCAACTTTCCCGCATAGATAGCGGCAGTTTGCAACCAAGAATGCCAAGGCGGGTCTTCTACTCTTTGACGCGCCATAGATCTTAAAGAGTTTTTGAGTTAATCTTTCTTGGTGATGGAGGGTTTTGTGCTGAAAAAACGTTATTTTACGATGGTAATTGCCGCTTGCGTCAGCGTCGCTAACCTCGCGCAAGCGGATCAAGCGCGCGACTTATCGCACCTCACCCACGCCATGACACCCGCTGACGCCCGTCACCTTTTGGAGCGCGCGGGCATCGGCGCTCACCCCGTTGAGATTGAGGCTTTGCTCGACCTAGATCGCGCTCAAGCCATCGAAACCATGGTGAACCAATTGGACGTCACGTCCCCGTTCATGGACGCGCCAGACATCCTTGAACGGCGCTATGCGCAATATCACTCGATAGGCAACCAAGATTCCGCCGACCGACAAGCCTTTCGGATCATGCGCAATCAGGAAATGGAGGAGTTTCGCCTGTGGTGGATCGGTGAGCTCATTTCCTCACCCAATCCAGCGGGCGAGCGCCTGCTCCTGCTCTGGCACAATCATTTTGTTACCGCCTACTCCGGCCTGAATGAAGAAGTCGACGCGATGATCGCTCAGCACATGATGCTGCGAGAATTGGGGCACGGTAATTTCCGCGATCTGGTTCACGCGATCATTCGAGATGCGGCAATGCTCAACTATCTGGACAACAGCAGCAACCGCAAGGAAAGCCCGAACGAGAACCTGGCCCGTGAGCTGATGGAGTTGTTCGTATTGGGCGAAGGCAACTACACCGAAAAAGACATCAAAGAAGTCGCCCGTGCGCTGACAGGATACGACTACAACAACATCCGGCGGAATGAGTTTAGCTTTAACCAGTGGTCCCACGACGCTGGCTTGAAGACGGTCTTTGGGCAGCGTGGGAACTTTGACGGCGATGATATTGTCGATCTGCTGCTGGATCAAAGCCAGTGTGCAACCTTTTTGGCCGAAACATTCTGGCAAGCGTATGTCTCAGAATTCAACGTCGATGAGGAAGCCGTCGCGCAGATTGCTAAGGCCTTTCGGGACAGTGACTACGACATCAAAACCTTGCTCCGCTCCACACTGTCATCCGACGCGTTCTGGGCTCAAGAAAACCGCGGGACGATCATTAAGTCGCCTGTCGATCTGATGATTGGCAGCATCCGGACCAGTGGGAAACTGCCAGAGGGCTGGGAGCGACTGCCTGCGACGCTTGCGAGTTTGGGGCAAAACCTGTTTGAAGCGCCGAACGTGGCCGGCTGGCCCGGAGGGCCTGATTGGCTAACCCCAGCGCGCATCGTCAAGCGGAGTGAAGTCTTAGGCGAGTACGCCAACGCGCGCGCTTTTGAGTTTCGAAGCGACACAACTGATGCACCAATGGCGCTGAACGAGCTCAGCACCAGCAACACCA
Source organism: Alphaproteobacteria bacterium (assembly GCA_965661545.1). Classification (GTDB taxonomy): domain Bacteria; phylum Pseudomonadota; class Alphaproteobacteria; order UBA7985; family UBA7985; genus UBA7985. The sequence goes on from CBFIEF010000019.1 coordinate 44,874, forward strand.
TCCGCCTGCGCTATGCCGCTGAAAATTTTGAGGGGCCCCCTGCGATTTTGGTTCGAGCCTTCGCCGATGAAGAAGGCAAAGAGATGATCTGGAAATTCCGGACGTTCAATGCCGAAGGTGGCTTAGACACCGCGCGCTATGGCCGCGCGAATAATGGTGTCGGACTCACTTGGAAAACAGCAGAACTAGAGCTGCCCAGCGGCAGTCCGACCCCCCTCTCTTTCCATGTGTCCTTTATCAATGATCATTGCTGCGGCATTGGCGGCAGTGCGGGTGGGGACCGGAACTTGTTCATCGATTGGCTACAGTTCAAAGACCGAATTTTTCTTGCCAACGACGGAACGCAACTTCCCGGCTGCAGGGGATCAAGCGGCGATAATCCACCGGGCAGTTTCTACTGCTCAGGACGCCTTCACCTACGCACCTCCACCAAGCTACAAGATCAAACCGGCTCCGACGCAGAGGAGCCAAGCGGCCTGCAGGTCGCCCACGTCCACTTCAACGGTGGCCGAGAGTTCACGCGCGGCAAGAGCCACAGTTGGTTTTCGCTCGGGTTAGATCACGTGCGGTTTGAAGACATTGAGATTGATGCCATGCGGCTGGAACTCGCCAGCAAGAAAATCGATGGCCGTCAGGTGTTGGCTCTGAGGCTAGATCAACGTGATTGTCAGCCCGATTGCTGGAATGATCGATGGCCCAACGCATCCTTTACCCATGGCGGAAACACGTACAAATTCGTCGAGATTCCCCTGAACTCGCGATCCGACCGAGATGCCGAACGTCAATTCAGTCAAATGACGCCCCAGCAGAAGCGCTTCTTCAGCGCCCTTTGGTTTGCCGTGCCGACGCTATTGGCGGAAATGCAGACGGGGCGTCAATTCCTGCGGCGTGAGGGAGCGGCGATTTTGGACTCTTGGGAGCCCGTTCTAGGGCGCGTGGAGGGGAGGCTTAAAAACAGTCGCTATGCACGGACGCAGCCCGATCGAGAGGTCATTTTCAAGCCCACAATGGCCCAAGGGGGATCCATGATGGGTATGATGATGGCATCGATGAACAGCGTCGAACCCATCGTTCTTGGGCGTCTTCGGGATGATTTGGATTGGACGGATCAGCCGGCCGCCACCGTCATGGACAGCCCGGCGGACAGTCTTTTGGCCGGCGCAATAGCGGGGGGGCTATCCCCAGATTTCAGCTTCGCCGATCTGGTCCGCGAACCCGCCTATCAAGTGAAGTGAGGATAAACTCATGAAACGCAGACAGCTCCTCAGCCTACTCGCCGCCGGCCTCTCGATCCCGCTGGCCCCTCTCCAATTGGCCCAAGCGGCACAACGCTCGGGCCGTCGTCTGATCTTGGTCGAACTGTCCGGGGCTAACGATGGTTTGAACACCATTGTACCGGTCAAAAATGACCGATACCGCGCCATTCGACCCAGCGTCGCGCTCAAACCGTCTGAAGTTTTGTCCTTAAGCGGGGACATGGCGCTGAACAGCCGCATGGAACGCCTGATGACGGCTTGGAATGCGGGCGACATGGCCGTTGTCCAAGGCCTTGGCTACCCCGATCAGAACCGCTCGCACTTTAAATCAATCGCGCTCTGGGAAACCGGTGGTGATGGCAAGAAGGCGGGGCGAAATGGCTGGCTGACCGAGGACATTGAACGCCTGGACCAACCCTTGGACGCGCACGGGATTAGCCTCGATGGTGGCATGGGGGTCTTTGCATCTTCGTCCGGGATGTGGATTTCACTGACATCGTTAAGAGAGCTAAAGACCCTCAAAGACTACCAAATGACAACCTCAGACGCGAGCGCACAAACCAATCCAGCGCTGGCCCTGCTGATGGACCGCGCCAACACGCTCGACGCGTCCATGTCCCGCATTTCAAAGAAGGTTGATGCCTCCTACAGCTCAGCAAGCGGGCTACAATTCGGTTACAGCGATTTGTCAGGCCAAGCGGCGCTGGCAGCGCGCTTAATTGCTGCCGATGTCGATGCGCCCGTGCTCAAGCTCAAGATTTCCGGGTTTGATACGCATGAATACCAGCAAGGGGATCATGGGCGCCTCCTGTCGAGTCTGGCAGGGGCAATGGCGGACTTGAGGGTAGCACTCAAGCGGTCGGGGCATTGGGAAGACACCCTGATCATGACCTACAGCGAGTTTGGTCGCCGTGCGACGGAGAACCGGTCCAGCGGCACCGACCACGGAACCGCTGCGCCACACTTCTTGTTGGGCGGGTCGATCAAGGGCGGCTTGTTTGGCGATGACCCGGACCTTGAAAATCTCGATGATGGCGATCTGCGGTACACGCTTGATTATCGCTCGCTTTACGATTTCATCCTCGCCAAGTGGTTTGATCTGCCCTCCAACCGGTTTTCCGGTTACGCCCAAAACTGGCTCTATGACATCAGCATTTAGCGCAGGATAATAGCACATTCTGTCGATCCGTTGCCCTTGGCCTCAAGGCGAAATAATGGGTGGTTTTCGGCGAATGCCAGACAGAGCATTTCCGGCGATGGCGATCAGCAAGATACCCCCGCCAAGCAACGTATTGACCCCCACGGTTTCACCCAAGAACACCCAGACCCACAGCGGTGCAAGCACCACTTCAGCCAAGGACAACAGCGCAAGGTCAGCCGCAGGTAGGCTGCGCGAGCCCAAAGTAAACAGGACCAACCCAGCGCCAACTTGGAATACCCCCATCGCCAGCGCGATCCCGCTGTCTTGTGGGGTCAGCACAAAAGGAAGCCCCAGCGCGAGACACATTCCGCCCATGATGAAGATCGCAAAAACACCAGACAGGAACACCGAGGGCAGCATCTCAACCGCCTTACCCGATCGCAGCGCCACGGTGAAACAGGCAAATCCCAGCGCCGAGGCAAGAGCCGCCAAACTGCCGGTAACTGAGACCGCGCCAGACTTGTCAGCAAACATCACCGCGACCCCAGCAATCGCCACCATCACCGCAACCCACGTGCTGTTGCGGACGCGCTCTCGCAGGAAGAGCCACCCCAGCACCGCCGCCAGAAATGGCGAAACCGCGAACAACAGCATGGCATTGGCAACGGACGTCGTCTGCATGGAGTAAATCGCGCCCGTATAGGCACTGACCAGCGATAGTGCTGCGATGACCCCGGCGATCCCAGCGCGCCGCACCAGCACAAAGGGATCTTTTCCCGTCCGCCAGCGAATGACTATGTACAACAGCGCCGTCAGTCCAAAGGAGCGATAGAGCAAAATTTGCCAGACTGAGGCGTCTTCGATCAACCGAATACCCAGCCCTACCGTTGACCACAGAAGACCAGCAGCGAAAACCAAAGCCAAACCACGACGGCGACTATTGTCGGTCTCTTGTAAAGGCGCAGACGCGGTCACAGGGCAAATCCTTTCCAGCACACAGCAGCACGTTATCCTGAGCCTTTCGCCCTCGTTTGCGGGAGCACGACATCCGGACATGTCGCGTCCAAGCAGTTTTGGGCAGACGTCAAACCATCGTCCTTGAAAGAAAATCTCGCCGCACTTGAAGAATCGATTTCGGCAGACACGTTAATGGGGGATTACACTGCACCAGGATACATCCTCATGATTTCACGAAGACACCTCGTGACAACCGGGCTTGCTGCCGCCGCCATGTCAACATTCGCCTGGCCCAGTTTGGCCCAAGACGCCAAGTTTCGCAGGGTTCGGTCCCAATACATTGCGGCCTTGGGGCCAGTGGATGCAAAGGAAGGCGACAACGCCCACACATGGGGACATTGGCCGGAAGACCCGGGACCAATCGGGGTTCGTTTGAGTGACTTTGACAAGCTCGAAGCAAACGGTGGCGTTGGGCCAAAGGGCTGGCAATTCAATGAAGAAGACTGGTGGCTGGACGAAAACGGCCTGCTGATGATGGCACCGAACTTCCCCATGCCATCGGGCCGGTATTTGGTGACAAACGCCATCCAGAATGTCGCGCTGCTGACCGTGGCGGCGCCAGATACTGACGGCAAGCAAAGCTGGAAGCTTTCAGACGGCAAGACGCTTGACGACGTCACGCACAAGAAATGTCGCTCCGCCCGCTATCGCCCGACCAGCGACAGCGCCAACTGCTCACCAGCCAATGCCAAACTGGGCGCTTTCCCGCTTCAGCCCGATCAAGACCCACCAGCAGTCGAAGACTGCGAGCGTCTTGTTTACTCCGTACCGATCATTTTTGCAGTCGAGCAGACGGCCTGAAGTCACCGCACAGATGCCGTAACGAAAGGTAGCCGAAACGAGGCTTGACCCTGTCTTGGATCAGCTTGATTAGGCTACCATCTTTTCAATCAACTTCTGCACAGCAAGCGCATCATCAAAGGATGCCAGACGCTGCTCATTGGTATCAAACTGCAGCGCTAATTGATCCAATTGGCCCTGATAAGCCGCAGTGGGCAATTGCTGCTGGGGCTGCAGAACATCTTCGGTCCCTGCCGTGCTTTCCAGCAGCAAATTGTACCAGTTATCGAACCGCAAGCAGCCTTTGGTCCCCAAGACGCGATAGCTCACGGTGTCATTCCGGTTTCCCCCAACAACGCCAGAAACCGTGACCTTGCCTGAGTTCGTGTCCCAGACTGCCAACATGACATTTTCCGCCCCGCCCTCGGGCTCAAAATGCGCCAAAACCTGGCCATTGAGGGTGGGTGTTCCCAGCAAGACCAGCGTGAGATAGGCGTGGTGCGAGATCATTTCTCGGGTGAAGCCACCTTCAGCCCGCTTGGAAAGCCACTGTGCCTTGGTTTGAAAAGCTCGGGGCCAACGACTAAGGCGAACATCAAGCTCAGCCCCCAAGACATCACCGATGACGCCCTCACTGATCAATTGTTTAGCACGCAGCGCGGCGGGGGCGCCCGAATACACAAAGTTCACAGCCTGCGCCAATCCGCTGGCATTTATTTCTTGGGTCAGATGCTCGCTGTCCGCAACATCCACCCCCAGCGGCTTCTCGCAGAAAATTTTCCAGCCCTTGGCAAGGCCATGGCGTACGTATTCTGCATGCGATTTGGGCGGCGTACTAACGTACAGAACATCGATGTCGTCTCGGGACAGAAGCGCCTCAAAATCCTGAGTGCTGCTCATCAATGGCGCCTGCTCAGCAAGCGCAACACCAGCGGCAGGCGATGTATCGAACCCAATGACAGGTTCAAAACGATCATGGGCGTGCATGTTCCCACTCATACGGGTTCCCACGGCCCCAAGGCCAACCACCCCAACCCGATAAGTCTTCTGAGTCATTTGTTCCCTGCCTTTGGCTTGATTCATCGAATTGGCCCCAAGTGCGGGCTAGAATCGACCTCATGTTCAAGCATTATCAGGCCGCCCTACTTCTATAGGGCGGGATAAACCTCGCAGGCAACGTAACTGCCGCAACCGTTCATTTTATTAACCGGGAACAATAGCTGAGAGCACGGGAATGGAGGCTTTGAACCTGTGCCGCACGTGTGGGCTTGCCATGAGCCTCGTTGGGGTCACTGGGCGGGCTCAAAGCTAGACCATTTGGCATCAATCTGGCTCATCAAGAATGGCGATAACCCGCGCGGGGCCGCAGATGCACCCTTTAGCTTCAACGGCATAACATAAACCGTGAAGCCCTTCGGTGGCAGCGCAGACAGATTGGTTAGCTGTTCCATATGCCAATATTTTTTATGAATGCCAACGCGATGTGCCTCCCAGAAAAGATCATCACGTTTTTCGGTTTTGGCACGCTCAATATGATACTTAAACGGAACGTCCCAGCCCCATTGGTCAATGCCCATGACCCGAGAGCCTTTATCAATGAGCCATTCGGTTGCCGCGGCACTCATTCCAGTGCCCCTTGACCAGAAATCTTTTTCAAAGTGGAATTGATCGCGGTCTGTTCGGATCAGCGTTATTGTGCCTTCATCGATTACGGCATCGATCCGAGCCAGCTCATCTTCAAGGTCTTGAACCGTGATGGGATCACCATCTTCCTTATGGGACATATCAAGGACGACACCCGGCCCGATACATTGCTCTAAAGGGATCGCTTCGATGCTCTCCGCAGGCTTACCCTCACTGGCAGATGCATAGTGAATTGGTGCATCAATATGGGTCGTCGCGTGCACACCAAGCTTGCGAATGCTCTCATCGGCCCAACCCTCAAAATTCTTAGGCATGAGGCCAAACGGCAGTCCCAGAACCCGGACCATCAACTTGGAGATGAACCGTTTGGCTGGCTTGACCT
>CBFIEF010000020.1:0-48813 GCA_965661545.1 Alphaproteobacteria bacterium
CCTGGCACCGGCGCGGAAGTGGTTATCGAGGCACCGGACGACCCTACCCACCCCAAGGGCTTCTTTATCGACCCGGAAAAGTGCCGCCAGCTCTCGCTCGCTGAGCGCTATGGCACGTGGTTGTTTGGCTTTTTGCGCGGGGATTGGGGAGAATCCATCGTCTTTAAAAAGCACGTTGCCGGTTACCGAGGCGTACTCGTGGACTCACAAGGCAACGAGCGACCCAACTCCGACCCATGGGGCGTGATAAACGAGCGCTTGGCCAACACCGGCATGCTCGCACTTTGGGTCTTTGGCATTATGGTCAGCTTGGGTTTGTGCGTGGGCATTCTGGCGGGCATGAATGAAGGCTCTGTCCGCGACCGAACCCTGTCGGTGGTCGCGATTGGATCAACGTCGATGCCAGAATACGTGATGGGGATTCTGCTGGTGGTTTTGCTGGCGGGGAACTCCATGGTTTTTGCGGCTTTGGGCAACGTCATCGACGTGCTGCCGATCGCAGACACCTTCCTCGGCGCCGATAAATGGGCGCGGAAAAGCCCGTTGCAAGGGTCGGCAAACCTCGACAAAGACGGCATTACCTTCGCCAACACGGTCTTACCGGTTTCAGCCGTGATCATTTACGGCTTCGGCTACATCGCCCGCATGACCCGCGCGTCAATGGCGGAGGCGATGGGGTCTCAGTACGTGCGTACAGCCGTGCTCAAGGGCGTTCCTCGGCACCAAGTCGTGCTGAAGCATGCCCTGCGCAACGCTCTCATCGCGCCTTTCACCGTCATCATGCTGCAGTTCCCCTATCTGCTTTCTGGGCTGGTGGTGGTCGAAGTTATTTTCTCGTGGAAAGGCTTTGGCTGGGCGCTGAACGCCGGAGCATCGAACATGGATTACAACCTGATCCTCGCCTGTTCCGTCGTGTCGGTCATCGTGGTCCTGCTGACCCAGTTCATTTCAGATGTTGGATACGTGCTGCTCAATCCACGTATTCGTGTGGCTTAGGGCGAGGGGACAATCATGCTTGCAAATCTCGCTATTCTCGGCGGCACCATCGCCTCGTTCTGGACCGTCTGGGCCACGCTTCTCGGCTTTGCCTTGCTGCTCTCTGCTGGTTCCAATGTGATCAATGCGCTGAAACGGCCACCATTCAATACCCTAACGTCGCTGGCGTTGATCCTTGGGACAGCCGGGATGGTCTTTGTTGCGCTGTTCAGTTCCCCCAAAATGGGGCTCGCAACGGTCTGGGCGCTCTACGTGCTGTGGCCCGTTTTTGCCGTGCTCGCTGGGGTCATGATTGTGAGTCGCCTGTTCAAGGCCAGATTGGGCCTCTATGGACGCATTTTTGACAGTCCCATTGGCATGGTTGGCTTGGCGATTTGCTTCTTTTGGATCATTGCCGCGCTGATGGCCGATCTGCTGCCGCTCTATGGTCCGTTGGAGGCCCTTTCGAAGAACAACGGCACCATTGTTCAAGGCGTTACGCGCAAGTTTAAACTCGGTGCCGAAGCGCTCAACGGGTTGAGCTACGCCGATTACGTCCGGCTTTCGTTGGCCGATGCCGCAGAATACGGCAAGCTCTATAAGTCCAACATCCGCGGCAGTGCGCCGTTGGTTTCTTGGGTTGGTGATGAAGGGGAAAAACTGCCAGCCATCCTGGGAACGGACAAAGCCAATCGCGATATTTTCTCCCGCCTGATTTACGGCGCACGAACCGTTCTGCCCCTGTCCATTGGTGCAACTTTGGTATCCTTTACCGTCGGTATCACCCTTGGCTTGCTCGCGGGTTATCGCGGCGGCTGGTTTGACCAAGTCATCACCTTTGCCGCCAATGCCATTCTGGCGTTTCCGGTCATCGTGCTGTTTTACCTGATCGTTTTGGTTGGTAAGGATGGCAACCTCAGCCGGATCCTCGCGACCGCCATTTTCGCGTTTCCTCTGTTGCTGGTTCTCGCTGGGTTGTGGGGGCTGTATTCGGTCAAGATGGGACGGTTGATTGCGATCCTTGTGGTCTTTCTTCCCATCGCGCTGTTCCTGTACCTGCGCAACACGTGGGGACTGCCGGATTTGAGCGGCGTGGGCACATGGGTTGCGGCGATTTTTGGTGGTGGGAATGCACAGCGCGAGGCTGACATCGCCATCGCGGTAACCAACTTTGCGCAGATGGAACCGCGCATGCTCAATGTCTTTGTCGCGGTTGCCTTTTCCTCGGCCCCGGGCGCGTTCCGTCTGGTGCGCGGGCTGACACTCGATGTCAAAGACCGCGACTACGTTGCGGCTGCTCAGACGCGGGGTGAAAACCAGTTCTACATCATGATTTTTGAGATTCTCCCCAACGTGCGCGGACCGCTGATGGTCGATGCGGCGCTGCGGATTGGATACACGGCGATCCTGCTGGGCACCTTGGGCTTCCTCGCGCTGGGCTTGCCGCAGGAAAGCGCTGATTGGGGTTCCATGATTGCCCACGGGCGCGGTCAGCTTCGGTTTGAGCCGCAGATGGCGGTCATACCGGCGCTTTGCATTGTCTCGCTGGTGTTGGGCCTAAACCTGCTGGCCGACACGCTGCGCGAACAGTCGTTGAAGGATTAACACCATGTCGAAAGTCGAAATCGCCGGTCTGGATCCCAACGCCCCCGTCCTCGAATGCCGGAACCTGTCGCTGTCGTATTTTACCCGCGCGGGCGAAATTCCGGCTGTTGTTGATTTCAACATGACCGTGATGCCCGGCGAGGCCGTTGGCTTGGTCGGAGAATCCGGCTGTGGCAAGTCTACGGTCGCCCTTGGCGTCATGAACTACATGGGTTCGACGGGTAAAGTCGTCAGCGGCCAGATTTTGTATAAAGGGCGAGACATCCTGACCATGTCGCCCGAGGAAACCCGGCAAATCCGCGGTTCCGAAATCGCGATGGTCTATCAGGAGCCGATGGCCTCCCTGAACCCATCCATGAAAATCGCCAACCAACTGATGGAAGTGCCGCTGCTGCACGAGGACGTCACGCGGGAGGAAGCGCGCCAGCGGTCGCGGGATATTTTGGAAGCTGTACGCTTGCCAGATCCTGAACGGATCATGAATGCTTACCCGCACCAGCTCTCCGGTGGACAGCAACAGCGCGTGGTGATCGCGATGGCGCTGCTCTCCAAGCCGTCTTTGCTGCTGTTGGACGAGCCGACAACGGCCTTGGATGTGACGGTGGAGGCGTCGATCGTCGACTTGGTGCGCGACTTGGCGGCTGAGTTTGGGACGTCGATGGTCTATATTTCCCACAATCTGGGACTGATCCTCGACACCTGTGATCGAATAAACGTGATGTACGCGGGTGAGGCGGTGGAGTTTGGGACGGTGGACGAGGTCTTTAACAAGATGCGTCATCCCTACACCCAAGGTTTGTTTCGCTCGATCCCCTTACCCGGCACGGACAAGAACGCCAGCCCGCTGGTGCCGATCCGGGGCCAACTGCCCTTGCCCCAAGACCGCCCGCTGGGCTGTAACTTTCAGGACCGCTGTGACCATTACAAGCCGGGCTGGTGCGATCAGGCTGATATCGACATGCACGCCGTGCAGGATCAGCCGGGCCATTTAAGCCGCTGTTTGCGCTTTAACGAGATCGATTGGACAGCACCGCCAAAGGTTGAAGCACAGGCGGGATCTGCTTTAGCGGGTGACATCGTTTTGGACGTCAAAGACCTCAAGAAATACTACGAAGTCGCGGCCAATGCCTTTCTAAGTGCCGGCGAGCGCCGCACGATCAAGGCCAACGAAGAGGTTGATTTGGTCGCCCGCGAAGCGGAGACCGTTGCGATTGTGGGTGAGTCAGGGTGCGGCAAGTCCACACTGGCCAAGGTGTTATTGGGCTTGGAAACCGCGACAAAGGGTGAAGCCAAACTCAACGGCCAAGTGATCTCGAACACACCCGTACAATCCCGCGCACCCGAAACGCTGGGCAGCCTGCAAATGGTGTTTCAGAACCCATTCGACACGCTAAACCCCAGCCAAACCGTTGGCGCGCAGATTATTCGTGCGTTGGAGAAATTTGGTATAGGCGCGACCGACGGTGAACGCGAAGCGCGGATGTTGGATTTGCTCGATTTGGTCAAACTGCCCCGCGATTTCGCCAATCGCATGCCGCGCCAGTTATCCGGTGGTCAGAAACAGCGCATCGGCATCGCGCGCGCCTTTGCCGGAAATCCGGCGGTTGTTGTGGCGGATGAGCCCGTATCGGCGCTGGATGTATCGGTGCAGGCTGCGGTGTCTCAACTGCTGATGGACATTCAGCGCGAGCACCGAACCACCCTGTTGTTCATCTCTCATGATCTGTCGATTGTGCGGTATCTGTCGGATCGCGTGGTAGTCATGTACCTCGGCCACGTGGTCGAGCAGGGCAGCACCGAGCAAGTATTCTCGCCGCCCTATCATCCCTATACCGAAGCCCTGCTGTCGGCTGTTCCCATTGCTGATACTCGGGTTAAGAAGCGCCGTATCATTCTGGATGGCGATATTCCGTCGGCGTTGAATCCGCCTTCGGGCTGTCCGTTTCAGACACGTTGCCCGCGCAAGGCGCAGGTCGAAGGCGATCTGTGCGAGACGACACTGCCGCCGATGCGCACCCTGTCCGATGGTCATCAAGTCAAATGCCATTTGGCTCAAAGCATTCTCGACGAAATGGAAGCCGTCATCCAGACCGACGCCATCACAGCTGCGGCGGATGAGGGGGCGGATCTTCTTGGCTCTGAAGCCTTAAAGCCGGGGCTTATTGGGCGCGTTCGACGGGCCTTGAGCCGGGAAAATAGCGAGAAACCGGCGCTGGGGTCTGCTTGAGGCCCGTTGGCGTGAAAATCTGATTGCCAAAGCGGGTCTTATGAGCGAACCTTAGATGCACTATGATAAAAACTGTGCCAGCTCCCCGTTTCACCTATGATCCTGTAACCGGCGCACCTGCGGGTGCTAAAGCCGCATGGGAAGAGGCCGGTTGCCTCATCCTTGAAGGATTTGTTTCCGAAAAAGCCTGTGATGACCTCATGGCCGCTTCCGATCGACTCTCCAAAGAGTTGGTGGACGCCGCCGATGGTCACTCGTTTGATGCTGTCGATAATCAGCACGCGGGCGAGGATTACTTCCTCAGTTCCGGCGATGTCATGCGCGCCTTTATGGAAGAGAAGGTGGACGGCGTTGACCGGGTGAGGGCGGTCAACAAGCTTGGCCACGCCATGCACGACCTCGATCCTGATTTCGAAGCCTTTACCCATCAAAAGCAGCTGGGACACCTCACGCAACAACTGGGCTTGGGAAAGCCGTTATTGCTGCAGTCGATGGTGATCTTCAAACATGCCCATGTGGGCGGTGAAGTGACCATGCATCAGGACAGCACGTTTATCTATTCCGAGCCAGAAACCTGCATTGGATTTTGGTTTGCATTGGAAGATGCAACCACGGAAAACGGGGCGATGTACGCCTTGCCAGGCTGGCACAAAGGGCCACTCGAAAAGCGGTTTTTCCGCACGGGCGAGGGGCATGGAACTGATTTTGAACACCTTGAAACCGCGGATTGGCCGCTGGACGAGGCTGTACCACTGGCCGCGCCAAAGGGCTCGTTGGTGATGTTGCATGGCCGTTTGCCGCATCGTTCCTCAGCGAACATGTCTGACAAGTCACGCTATGCTTTTACCCTTCATACAATTGACGCTTCGGCCAATTATCCGAGCGACAATTGGTTACGGCGGCGGGACGACCTGCCGCTCCGGACCTTTGGTGAAAAGATGACCACCGCCGTCTGACCGGGTCCAGACCAAACCGGGCGCAACCTTGTTTCAGACGCCCGGCACAACGATAAAAAAAGGAGAGCACGATGCTCAAAGATTTTGGAGCGCACCCGGCGGACCGGGTGCCAAAGGCTGAACTGCACGCGCATTTAGAAGGCACCATCCACGCGCCCGTTTTACGGAAACTCGCAGCGCGAAACGGGATTACCCTGCCGGACGGTGTTCTGGATGATCAAGACAACTATCTCTGGACTGACTTCAACGACTTCTTGAAGGTTTACGATCTGGCGACGGCCGCGATCAAAACGCCCGAAGACTACTATGACCTGACCCTTGATTACCTCGAACGCGTTGCGATGGAGGGCGGTCTTTACGTCGAAATTCTGGTCAGTCCAGACCACGTTTTGAACCTTGGGATGGCCCTGAAAGACCAACTCGACGCGCTGATCCAAGCCATCGACGACGCGCGCGAGCGGTTTGGGGTTGAAACACGCATCAGCCAAACCATCGTCCGCCATTACGGGCCGGAGAACTCAGTCGCAGCGGCGAAAGCGGCTGTTGAGCATTTGCACCCGTATATCACAGGGTTCCAGATGGCGGGGGCAGAGGACGCCTATACGCCGGCGGATTTCCGCCCTGCTTACGACATCGCAGCCGAGGCTGGTTTGCGCTGCACAGCGCACACGGGCGAGTGGCTGGGGCCGGATTCAATCCGTGAAACGCTTGCCGCTTTGCCGATGGTCGAGCGCTTGGGCCACGGTGTTCGGGCGATCCAAGACCCGGCGCTGGTAAAGGAGCTGGCCGAGCGTAAGATCCCGTTCGAGGTCTGCCCGGGCTCCAACATTGCGCTCAAAGTCTTTCCAACGCCGGAGGAGCACGCGCTCAAAGGTCTGTGGGATGCCGGGTGTACGATCACCCTTGCCTCTGACGATCCGCCATATTTCCACACATCTTTGGGGGCTGAGTATCGTTTTGCAGTGGATGTTGCTGGACTGTCTGTGCCAGACCTTTACACCATTACGCGAAATGCTCTGAACGCTGGCTTCATGGACGAAACAACGCGCGCCGCGCTAATGATGCGAGTGAGCGCGTCCGAAGCCGCCTAAACAAGTGGGGATTCCCTGTGTCCGATACATTGACCGTTGTTGACCATCCGCTGGTGACCGACAAACTCAGCCAACTGCGCGACGTCGCGACCGACATGGCGCGGTTCCGGTCGTTGATGCATGAGGTCAGCTTTATGCTGGGGTACGAAGCACTGCGGGATTGGCCCATGTCCAAGCGCCCGGTAGAAACGCCTCTTACAACGTTCAACGCGCCAGTGCGGGAGCCTCACCACTTAAACGTCGTGTCCATTTTGCGGGCGGGTAACGGCTTTCTGGATGGCCTGCTGGCGCTGGAGCGGACGGCTCGGGTTGGTTTTGTTGGCCTGAAGCGGAACGAAGACACGCTCATGCCGGAGCAGTATTACCTGAATTTGCCCGATGTGAGCGAGGGTGTGACGATCATCTGTGACCCCATGTTGGCCACGGGCGGCTCATCGTCCCACGCGGTCCAGCTGGTGAAGGATCAGGGCGCGACAGATCTCAAGTTCATTTGCCTGTTGGCATCCCCAGAGGGTGTGGCCAAGTTCAGTGGAGATCACCCAGATGTACCGATCTTTACGGCATCACTGGATGATCATCTGAATGAAAAAGGCTATATCGTGCCGGGTTTGGGCGATGCAGGAGACCGTCTGTACGGGACGTAATCTCCTGAACCCATCGTGAGCTCTGGGGGCGCGCTATTCCGCGCCTTCTGCTCCATCGGTTGGCAGGGCGTTGTTGCCCTCAAGCAGGCGCAGGGCGTCGGCGGCCAGCAATACCGGTTTGATCTCGTTTACAATGTCCGGCAGGGGACGCAGCGCGGCGGCCTCTGAGCCTTCTTCCAGCAGTCGCTGCAGTCGGATTGTCTGGGGCGTATCAAGCGTGCCGGAAACCACCGGACCGTCTTCGATAGGCTGCATGACGATGGACAGCGCGCCTTCAAAGCCTTCATTGCCCAGTTCGTCCAGAGCCGCTCCCTGTGCGTCCAGGGTGTAGAAGCTGCGTTCTTCACTGCCGGGAAAGCTCAGGCACAGGTACTTTGGACCGGCTTCCCATTTGCCAAAGGACATGGCCAGCTCCGCATCGTCTTCGCCCGTAACTTCGAGCAAGCCATTGGCATAGAAGCGGTAAAATTTGCTGTCATCACCGGCCAGCATTTTTCCCCCTAAGGCGAGGGACATATCGGCCCCGGTAAGGGGTTCAGCGGTGGCGGAAACAGAAAGTGTGAGGGCCGAAATTGCGCCCAGAACAAGAGTCTTCATGAGGAAATTCCCAAAATATTCCGCGTCTCTATAGCAGACAGGGGCATGAGATGAAAAGCTCTTTTCTTCAACTTTATACGCAAGAAAAGCGGCTAAAGTACTGAATTTCCGGCAGAAAGATGTTCAAGATCGAGATGTTTTGCCAAAGTTGCGCCCATATCGGCAAAGGTTGAGCACACGCCCACATTGACACCTTTTGGTGCCGCAGGGCCAAAGAACAGCACGGGCACTTGTTCGCGCGTGTGGTCGGTCCCTTGCCACGTCGGATCGTTACCGTGGTCCGCTGTCCAGAGTACCAAATCGCCATCGCGCAACAGCGGCAGCAGATCGGGCAGGCGGCTGTCCCAGTACTCAAGCGCATCGGCGTAGCCGCCCGGCTCGCGGCGATGACCGTACTTGCTGTCGAAATCGACAAAGTTGGTAAAGATCAGATCGCCATCGCCCGCGCGCCGTGCGGCGTCCAGCGTCCCCTCCCACAATGCCTCCAGCCCGCTGGCCTTGTTGCGGTGGGAGATTGAGCGATGGGCAAAAATATCCTCGATTTTGCCAATAGACCAAACAGCACCGCCAGACTGTACCACACGATCGAGCAGATTGTTCTTTGGTGGGGGCGTGGCGTAGTCCTTGCGGTTGCCTGTGCGCTTGAAATCCGAAGCATCCTTGCCGACAAACGGGCGGGCAATGACCCGGCCAATGTTCAAAGGATCACACAGCCGCCGAGCGGCTTCGCACATGTCATAGAGGCGCTGAAGCCCAAAGGTTTCTTCATGCGCAGCAATCTGCAGCACGGAATCGGCACTGGTGTAGACAATCGGCTGATCGGTTTTGCAATGCTCTTCGCCCAGCTCAGCGATGATCGTGGTGCCGCTGGCGTGCTTGTTGCCAAGAACACCCGACAGCCCGCATTCCTGCATCAAGGCCGCGATCAAATCATCTGGAAAGCATGGGATTTCACGGGGAAAATAGCCCCAGTCCACCTCAACCGGGGAGCCGCAGATTTCGTAGTGTCCGCTGGGTGTGTCTTTGCCCAGCGAGGTCTCTATTGCCGACCCAACCACGCCAGTAAACCCGCTCGCTGGCCACTCCAGGCCCGGCGGAACCTCGCCGTTGGCGTTTTCACAGGCAAGCCCGATGCCCAGACTGGACAGATTCGGGATATGCAATGGCCGTCCCTGCTGCGCCCGCCACCGCGCAATGTTGCCCAGCGTATCCGAGCCGGTATCTGGGATGGTCTCGCCCGTTTCCACGTCGATGTTCACAAAGTCAGCAGCATCCGGTCCGCCGCCACACCCAACGCTGTCGCACAGCAATATAAAAGCACGCGCCATCAGATTAGCGCACCACGTCGAGTTCAAGCGGGCGTGGCGCCGGCTTTTCTTCTGAGACTTCCATGGCTCCGCGAACTGCTTTGGCCGCCGCCTCAAAGGCAGCTTCGTTGGCAGCGTGAATGACCGCGAGAGGACGACCGTTGGGCGCGACTTCTGCGCCGGCGCCCGCGATGTCGCTCAGGCCAACTGCGTGATCGATGGGCGCGCCCGGTTGTGTGCGACCGCCGCCCAGGCCGATGATGGCGACGCCAAGATCACGTGTTGCATGGCCAAAGACGTAGCCGCCGGTTTCGGCGTAAACAGGCTGCACGATGGCTGCTTTCGCCAAGTGCTTATCGGGGTTTTCAGCAAAGTCAGTGGGGCCACCCAGTCCAGCCACCATCTTCCCAAACCGTTCCAAGGCCGAACCGTCATCCAGCGCAGCCCGCGCGCGTTCTCGCGCTGTCACCGGGCTGCTGACCATCCCGCTGTTGACCAGCATTTCGCCAACCAAAGCCACGCAGATGGTAATCAGCCGCTCGTCAGCCTGCGCGGGGTTTGCCATCGCCAGGACCGATTCACGGACTTCGACGGCGTTTCCGGCCGTCTGACCCAAAACCCAGTTCATGTTGGTGATCAGCGCCGAGGTCTGACACCCCGCCGCATTGGCGACATCGACGATAGAACGCGCCAAGCCGCGCGCGTCGTCTAAAGTCGCCATGAAGGCACCGTTGCCGACTTTAACATCCATCACCAGCGAGCCGAGGCCCGCTGCAAGTTTTTTGGACAGGATCGATGCCGTGATCAAGTCGATGCTCTCAACCGTACCGGTAATATCGCGCACGCCGTAGATGATCCGGTCCGCAGGCGCGAGGTTGGCCGTTTGGCCGATGATGGCCACGCCGTTGCTTTTCACCAGATTGCGGAAGGTCGCGTTATCGGGGGCAACGGTATAGCCGGGGATGGCTTCGAACTTATCGACCGTGCCGCCGGTATGCCCCAAGCCGCGTCCTGCGATCATCGGCACAAACAAACCGCAGGCCGCCGCCATTGGGCCCAGCAGCAGAGAGACTTTGTCGCCAACGCCGCCGGTGGAGTGCTTGTCTGCGATCGGGCCGGGCAGGTCGAGATCATCCCACAGCAGCCGCTCGCCGCTGTCCCGCATCGCCAATGTCAGCGCGCGGCGTTCTTCCACCGTCATCTTTTGGAAAATCGTCGCCATGGCAAAGGCGGAAACCTGTTCCCGCGCCACGGTTTCGTTCGTCACGCCCTCGATAAAGGCATGAATTTCGGCATCGGACAGTTCTTTACCGTCCCGTTTCCGGATGATGGTTTCCTGAGGAATATAAGCCACGAAGGGGTTCCTAGCTGTGCAGTTGTTCCGCGCCAAAGACGTGGGGGTAGAGATCAGCAAACGTCAGCGTTTTGATGATGCCACGCTCGGGGTGCGCTAAATGGACGGTAACGCTGGACGTGTCATCGATGAACTCCAGCAGGCGCTGACGACACAGGCCGCAGGGCATGCAGGGATCTTCGGAATTGCCGATAACCAGCAGTTCTTTCACCTTCAGCCCACCTGCAACGATCATGTGTGATATCGCAGCAGGTTCAGCGCACCAACCGGACGGGTAGGCCGCGTTTTCGATGTTACAGCCGGCGTGAACGTCACCGTTTTCATCCCGTATGGCCGCGCCAACGAAGAAGTTGGAGTAGGGCGCGTGGGCGCGGGCTTGGGCTGCTTTGGCGGCTTCGAAGAGGTCTTGAGACACTATTCACGCTCCTTAACATAAGGCCGGCCAACCGCTTTTGGTGCGCGCGCTGTACCGACAAAGCCGGCCAGAACCACAACGACCAGGATGTAAGGCAGGGCCTCGAAGAACTGGCTTGGGATCTGCGTCAGGATGCCTTGCGAGGCGCCGTCCAAGCGATCCTTCACCGCGAACAGGAACCCGAACAGCAAGCAGCCCAGCATGGCTTGGAAGGGACGCCATTTGCCGAAGATTACCGCTGCGAGCGCAAGATACCCCATGTCCGCCGACATGCCCGGCGTGAAGCTGGCGATGTTGGAGGTTGAAAGATAAGCGCCGCCGATCCCACACAGGGCACCGGCAATGGTGACCGCCGCAAAGCGATAGGCTGTGACGCTTGCCCCCGCGGTATCGATCGCTTGCGGCTCTTCACCAACAAAGCGCAGCCGCAGTCCGAAGCGTGTTTGCATCAGCACCCACCACGTCCCGAATACCGTGACAAAGGCCAAGATGATCAACCAGCCGTGGATCGACACAATGTTCAGAAGCAGCGGGTTTTCACTCAGCCCCGGTGCAATATCGAGCCAGAACTGCTTGGGGATTAGCGCCTGCAGACGCTCCCAACCGGTGGAGTCCGGTCCGCCCAAGTTAGGCGTGTCACCGCCCTTGGCGAACAGGGCGTGCCCGACGGTCTTGGTTAGGCCAACGGCGAGGAAGTTAATCGCCAAGCCAGAAATCACGTGATCACCCCGGAAGGTGATGGTTGCTAAACCATGTAGCCATCCAAAGACGATACAAACGCCCATGGCGGCCAGCATGCCCATGAGGCCGAAGCCGACGTAGTGGGCGACGGTCGCGCTGACAAACGCGCCAATCAGCAGCTTGCCTTCCAGACCAATGTCCACGATGCCTGCGCGTTCTGAGAACACACCGGCCATGGCCGCGAAGATCAGAATAGGCGTAAAGCGCAAGGTTGATTGCGCCAGTGAAAGCAGGAGTTCGAGGAAGTCCATCACGCTCGCTCCTCACCGATTTCTTCTTTGACAAAGCCCCAGCCGCCCAGCACGCGTCGTGCAAACCACTGAACGCCCCAAACCACCATCAGGTAGAGCGCGCCGGTGAACAGCACGACAAGACCTTGGAGCGCCACGACGATCTCTTTATCGATGTCGAGCTTTGGTCGGATGAACTGGCCTTTGAGCTGGATGACCTCACCCCATTGGAACAACGAGCCGAACAGCAGGGCGGCGAGAATGATGCCAAAGGGATGATTTCGACCCATGAGCGCCACGGCGATTCCAACGAACCCCAGCCCCACAAGGCCAGTTTCCCGCAGCACGTGCTCGGAGTCTGAGCCGTTGCCTAGAATGATGTTTGTGGTTGCCAGGCCAGCCAGCGCGCCGGAGAGGCAGACGGTCATAACCATCGTCTGCGGCACGTTAACCCCGCCATAGCGTGCGGCGGTCTGGTTGAAGCCGACCGCACGGATCGCATAGCCCCACTTGGTCCGCCAGACAAAGAACCAGAACCCCACGGCCAGCAGCAAGGCGAACAAGAACGAGACGTTCGCCGCGCTGTTCTTCATCGAACGGGCGAGCGAGCGCTGCTCCCAGAATTCAGCGTGGTTGGCCTTGATGTCCTTGACCTTCAGGCCCGCGTCTTTGAATTCCTGATACTGCGCTTCTAGGCCGATGAGCTGGTACTGGAAGTAGTCGCCCAGCTTCCACAGCCACCAGCTTTCAGGGTACAGCGGAGATTTCGGATCGCCCGGCGTTTCGGGGTTCTGGAACCAGCCGGTCAGTAGGAACAGCACCAGTGAGAACGCGATGGCGTTGAACATAATGGTGGTGATCACGAGGTGCGAGCCGCGATAGGCTTGCAGGTAACCTGGGATCGCCGCCCATGCTGCGCCGCCCAAAGCGGCAAAGATAAACAGCAGCGGAACCGCTAAAAAACCCGGCACCAGCATGCCGATATCGCCGGTGAAATGACCCATCATCAGCAGCGCGATACCGGTCATGGCGATACCGCCAACCAGTCCTTGGCCCTCGCCGCCGATGTTGAATAACCCCGCATGGAACGCCAGAGCAACGGCCATGCCAGTGAACATAAGGGTGGTGCCGTAATAGATCGACTGACCAATCCCGACCGGGCTAAGCAGCACGTCGGTGATATACAGCTGAACCGCCTGAACCGGATTCTGGCCGATCAAGACAATCAGCAAGCCCGCAACGGCAAACGCCAGCACAAGCTGCAGGATCGGCACAACGCCATAGTTGATGATTGGATGGAGTTCGCGTGATTGGCTCATGCTGCCATCCCCTCACTGGTGGTTCGCTCAAATTCACCAGCCATGAGCAAGCCCAGACTGCGTTCGTCGGTGTCTGCGGTAACTCGGTCCGGCGAGCAGAAGCCGTCGAACATGGCGACAACGCGGTCTGACAGGCTCAGGACTTCTTCGAGTTCCACACTGACCAACAAGATTGCTGCCCCGGCGTCGCGCATCGCGATGATTTGCCGGTGGATGAACTCGATCGCGCCGATGTCGACGCCGCGCGTCGGCTGCCCAACCAACAGCACATCAGGCGCCTTATCGATTTCACGGGCCAGTACGATTTTCTGCTGGTTGCCCCCGGAGAACTTTGCCGTCCCCAATAGAGGATTTGGAGGGCGCACATCGAACTTTTCCATGAGTGTGCCCATTTCGGCCTTAATCACACCGGTTTTCATCGCGCCGCGGTTGCAATACAGCGCCGAGGCTTGGAACCCCAAAATGCCAGACTCCCATGCCGGGAAGGATGTCACCAAGCCCATGTGTTGCCGGTCTTCGGGGACGTGGCCTATGGACTGGCTGCGTACCAAATCAGGGGTGCTGGCCAGTGCTTCCCCGTTGACGGAAATCGCGCCGCCGCTGGCGGTGTGCATGCCGGAAAGGACTTCAAGCAGGTAGGCCTGCCCGTTGCCGGAAACCCCCGCAACGCCCAAAATCTCGCCTGCCTTCACGTCGAAAGATACGTTGGAGAGCCGCTGAATGCCGCGTTCGTCTACGTAATCGAGGTTGCGAACGGACAGGGCGACCTGTTTGGGCTGTGCTGGCGCTTTATCGACTTCCAGCAGGACTTTGCGACCAACCATCATCTCGGCCAACTCTTCGGGCGAGGTTGCAGCCGTTTCGCGATGCCCAACCATTTCCCCGCGACGAATGACAGAAACGCGGTCGGTTACGTCCATGATTTCGTGCAGTTTGTGCGTAATGAGCAGGATCGTCGTTCCCTGCTCCTTCAACGCACGCAGAATATCGAACAGCGCATCGGCCTCTTGCGGCGTTAATACGCCTGTGGGTTCGTCGAGGATCAAAACCTTGGCGCCGCGGTAAAGGGCTTTGAGGATTTCAACGCGCTGCTGAACACCAACGGGGAGCGTTCCAATCACGGCATCAGGATCAACACTCAACCCATAGCGTTCAGAGAGCTCCAACAGTGCCTTCCGCGCTTTCGACATGGCGCCGCCGAGCAGGAAGCCGCCCTCGGCCCCAAGAATGATGTTCTCCAACACGGTAAAGGGTTCACCCAGCATGAAGTGCTGGTGGACCATGCCGATACCGGCTTCGATCGCTTTCTGCGAGGAGTTGAACTCCAGCGGTTCACCAAAGACATTGATGGACCCCTCATCCGGGACATAGAAACCGTAAAGGATCGACATGAGCGTCGATTTGCCCGCGCCATTTTCGCCGACAATCCCATGGATTGTGCCAGCTTCAACCGCCAGATCGATATCTTTGTTGGCCTGAACGGGGCCAAACGATTTCGAAATGTCGCTCAGTTCGATTGCAAAGTGTGTCATGCGTCTATTTAGCTCAAAATATCCAGTGCTTGGTAGGGGATAACCCCGTTTCCTGCGCAAAGAATGATCCGTCAGTGCGTTTGCCAACATACTGACCCAAAGGCAGGAAGCGCCCTCAGCGCAATTCCGACCTTAAATCAGATGAAAACGCAACCAGTTGCTTTGATTCGAGCGGATAATTCCGACGAGGAGGCATTTTGCCGATGTTTTGTACGCACGGTACCCAGAAACGCAAAATGCCGTTGCTCGGGTTGAGCAACGGCATTTCAAGGACTTGTTCTAACGGTAAGGGAAGACCGTTTCCAGTCCTCCCTCCCGTCGAAGCTTAGTTCACGCAAGAACCTTCGAAGGAGAAGTCTGCATCAGTGAAGTTTTGTACAACAATGTCACCAGAGATGATTGCTGCTTCAAACTCAGCGAGAGAAGCCATCATTTCGTCGGAAACCATATCGGCGTTGTACTCATCCATTGCAGCGCCTACGCCAGCTTCAGCGAGGCCCAGGTCGAATACGCCAGCTTCGAATTCTTCGTTCATTGCGGTCATGAACGTGTCGAATACAGCGTTGTCTACGCGCTTAACCATGG
Organism: Alphaproteobacteria bacterium; assembly: GCA_965661545.1. Taxonomy (GTDB): domain Bacteria; phylum Pseudomonadota; class Alphaproteobacteria; order UBA7985; family UBA7985; genus UBA7985. The sequence goes on from CBFIEF010000020.1 coordinate 15,579, forward strand.
AGGAAAGCATGACACCTGGGTGCAAGTAGTTCTGGTTCGCATCGACACCGATGGCCATTTTACCGGAATCGGCAGCGGCCTGGTATACGCCAACGCCGGTACCACCAGCAGCGGCGAACACAACGTCAGAACCTTGGTCGAACTGGCCACGAGCCAGTTCTGCACCGCGGGTTGGGTTGCCCCAAGCAGCAGGTGTGGTGCCGGTCATGTTAACGATAACGGTCGCATCAGCATTCACAGCGCGAACGCCTTGCTCGTAACCACAAGCGAAGCGACGGATCAAAGGAATGTCCATGCCGCCCACGAATGATACGGAACCAGACTCGGAAGCCATAGCCGCGAGAGCACCCACGAGGAATGAGCCTTCGTGCTCTTTGTAAATGTACTGGCGAAGGTTGTCGCCACCGAGCCAGCCAACATCGACGATGCCGAAGTTAGTGTCTGGGAATTCAGCAGCCACGACAGCCATAGCATCAGCCTGGGCAAAGCCCATTACGACGATAGGGTTTGCGCCAAGTTCAGCCATCTGACGCAGTGCGCCTTCACGCTGAGATGGGTCGGTGATTTCGAACTCAAGGTATTCAACGCCGGTTTCAGCTTTGAAACGCTCAGCGCCATTGTATGCGCTTTCGTTGAAAGACTTGTCGAACTTACCGCCCATATCGAAGATTACAGCAGGCATGAAGTCAGCTGCTGCAGTACCAGCAACAGCAATTGCAGCTGCTGCGAACGCTAAAATACGTTTCACGGATCTATCCCTCGAGAGTTTTTAGACAATTGTTTTTCTGCTCGGCATGATCATTTACTGCCTGCCGACCAAATGTTTGTACCACGAACATCAGGGAAAAACAGGCTGATGCATGCAGTTTGCAAAGGTTGTGACTGCATTATGTTAAAAAGTTATCCCCTTTTTGAACCCAAAGGTTGAATGTCTATGACGAACCGAGCCTCAATTTCCGAAATTCAGGCGGAGCTGATTGAAGACTTCTCGTTCTTCGATGATTGGATGGACCGCTACCGCTACATCATCCAAATGGGTGAAGCGATGCCCGTGCTTGAGCCAGATGAAATGGTCGACTCTAATTTGCTTAAAGGCTGCCAGAGTCAGGTTTGGCTGGTGAACGCGAGCGACGAAGCCGGACGCATTTGCCTGCGAGGTACGTCGGACGCCGCGATTGTGAAGGGTTTGGTGGCCTTGATGCTGAAAGTCTACGATGACCAGCCTGCGCAGGATATCCTCGACAACCCGCCCGAATTTATCGGAGAAATTGGCTTGGATGATCACTTGAGTCCGACCCGCAAAAATGGGTTGGCATCGATGGTCTCAGCGATCCAAGACGCCGCCCGAAAGTGCGTCTAAGCAAAAATTCGAACAGCGCATGGCGTTTTTCGCGCTTCTGCTGTGGGCAAAGGCGTTTTAAGAACGGCTTTGAACAACATCTCCTTGTTAATGGGAAAGTCTATGTCCTCGATCAGCAGCACTTCTGAGTCCGGTTTCGATGCACGCCGCGTAAACATGGTGGAATCGCAAATTCGAACCAACCAGGTCACCAGTGAAGCCGTCATTGAGGCGATTGAGGGTGTGGCGAGGGAAAGGTTTGTCCCTGAAGACCTGCGCGGAATTGCCTACGTTGATGACGATATTGCGCTTGAGGGCGGACGGTGCGTCATGGAACCACGGGTTCTCGCACGGATGATTCAGACGCTGCAGGCCGACTCCAACTCTCACGCGCTCGTCGTGGGCGCGGGTTCTGGATATGCCGCCGCTGTGCTGTCCCGTGTTGCTCAAACCGTTGTGGCCGAGGAAAGCGTTCCCGGTTTGGCGGCAATGGCCGGTGAAGCGGTTGAGGCGATGGGCATTACGAACGTTGTAATTGAGCAGGGCGCGCTTATGGACGCCGCCGCTGAGCATGGTCCTTTTGACGTCATTCTGTTTGGCGGATCGATTGCACAAGTGCCGAGCAACTTAGCCGACTTCATGGAAGAAGGTGGCCGGGCGATCGCGGTTGTTTCTGAGGCCAGTGAAGGATACGGCGCCGCGACTCTGTTTACGAAGTTCGGTGGTCACTTGGGTGAAGTTTCGGCTTTTGATGCCGCAATTCCGGTGTTGCCAGAGTTTCTTGCCCCTAAGAAATTCAGTTTCTAAGAGTTTTCCGCAACTTTTTCATTTCGCAAGCAATTAATTTGCGAAATTTTTGAGACATGTCCTTCTCTTAAGCACCAACCCCAGCTATATTTGTCGCATAATAAAAAGCAAAATGCTGGGGATCGAGCCATGGTGCGAAAAGCACCCTTCCTGAAGTGCGTGCGCGCGGCAGGGGTCACTCTTGTTGGGACGATGATGGTGATGGTGAGTGCGCCAGCGAAAGCTGACACGCTGAACCAGGCGCTGGTCAAACTTTACAATTCGAGCCCCGACCTGATGGCTGCTCGATATGCTGCTGAAGCGACGAACGAAGTCTTTAACCAAGTCGCCGCAAATGCTTTGCCGCAGGTTACGTCCACTTGGCAGACGGCCTATGGTCGGACCTACAACGAGATTTTGCGTGATACGGGCGATTTTACGACCAGTGGTAGCCTGAGTGGCGGTCTGTCGGTCAGCCAAACAATTTCTCCGTTGATTTCCGGTGGTGTGGTCCAGACCCGCAAGTCAGTGGAAGCTGGCTGGGCTGGTTACGACCAAAATGAACAGAGCATCATCCTGTCTGGCATTCAGGCCTACTTAGGTGTGATCCAAGCGCAATCTGCCATCTCGCTGCAAGCCAGCAACATTACGTTGCTTGAGCGCCAGCTCGAAGCCGCGCAATCGCGCTTTGATGCAGGCTCTGGTACGCGGACGGACATTGCACAGGTCAGCGCGTCGCTTGCCGATGCACAAGCAGGGGTCCAGCAAGCACGCGGTAACCTCGCCATTGCTCAAGCCTCTTACCAACAAATCTTTGGCTCCGCCCCGCAAAGCCTGATTTTCCCATCTTTGCCAACGAGCATGCCAGCGACGCTGCAAGAGGCGATGGCTGTTGCGATTGAAGACAATCCGTCGGTCAAGTCTGGTCTAGTCGCGCTTGAAGAAGCAGCAGCCAAGATGAAAGTGACGCAAGCCGAGTTGCAGCCGTCTTATCAGTTGGGACTGAGTGCCCAACGGAACCAAGACATTCTTGCCGGTGGCGGAACGACGAATTTCTCCACCTCTGTTGGGGTGAGTGTGCCACTTTACGGAAATCGTCAGATCTCCAAATCTAAGATCCGCCAGGATGAGATTGCCATCTACCGGCTCGAAGAACAGCTCCGGTCGATCAAATCAGGCGTTGAGCTGCAAGTTGTCCAAGCCTGGAACCAGTACATGACCGCCCAAGCCGTCGGGCAGGCGCGTGCTTCGCAGATTTATGCCGCTGAATTGTCGTTGCGCGGTGCAGAAGCTGAGTTGGACGCTGGGACTAAAACCAACTTGGACGTGATAAGCGCTCAACAAAGCCTGACAGGCGCGCAGGTGGCGGCTTCGACCGCTCGAGTCGACGTCGTTCAGGGCGCATATAATTTGGTCGCAGCGATGGGAAAGCTCGCCGCAAGCGATTTACGCCTTCCTGTGCAGTATTATGAGCCGCAGCGCGAGTTCGAGAACCGGAAAATCCGGAATTTGGCGACCCTACTCTACGACCGGTAGGAACCGCTTCACCTTAAACAAGCGATTCGTTACCCTTGCTCCATCAGTTTTAATGTTGGTTTGAGCAGGGGATTTGTGGTGGACAAAGATACGGCGCGACATGCGGTGAGCATGGATCAGGTGCTGATGTCGCTGAAGAAGACCTTCGCAGACGACGAGCCTTCTGCAAATGTGAGGGAGGAGATTTCACGTTCTGCTGCCCCGCTGCCAGATAGCATTCGGGCGCAACAGCAGCGCTTGAGCACACTCCATACCCGCCGCACAAAACTTCCCCCTCTGCCAAGCGCACTGAGGGAGCGGGAAGCGGCTGACGCAACAAGGGTTCCCCCGTCCATGCACGCCGACGTGCCGCAAGTTGTTGAGATCAACGCAGTCGGCGCGCGTGCAGCGGGATCGATCGAGCCAACCTACCGATGGGGCAATCGTCAGCTGCGCGAACGCACCGCCGATGCTGAAGCTTACGGACTTGATTTGGCGGCACAGGCCATGCCGCATGCGACTGATACAGATTGGGATTCTCTTAAGTCGGATTTGCAGGCTGTTGTTGATCAATGGGTCGAGCGACAGAAGCAGGCGCAGCGCTAAAACGACGGATCACCGCGACCTTCGCAGTTCTCCTAAGCCTTATCCGAGCTTGAACCCGAGCCTTCTTCGTGGTGCCTTGCTTCAAAATTCCAAGCCTTTTCAAGACTGAAGATCATGCTCGACAAAACTTTTGACTCTGCCGCCGCTGAAGCCAAATACCGCGAAGCGTGGGAGAGTTCTGGTGCGTTTGCCGCGGACCCTGCCTCGACCAAAGAGCCTTACGCGATCATGATGCCGCCGCCGAATGTAACCGGCACGCTGCACATGGGGCATGGCCTGACATTCACGCTGCAGGATGTTTTGGTCCGCTACTACCGCATGCGGCAGCGCGATACGCTGCACCAGCCGGGCACGGACCATGCGGGTATCGCGGTGCAAGCCATCATCGACCGCAAACTCGATGCCGAAGGGCTGACCAAGCAAGATATTGGCCGTGACGAATTCCTGCGCCGTGCGTGGGAGTGGAAAGAAGAATCCGGCAGCACCATCACCAAGCAACTGCGCTATTTGGGTGCGACGCCCGATTGGGACCGCGAGCGCTTTACGATGGATGCGGGTTTGAGTCAGGCGGTGAAGACGACGTTCGTGCAGCTGTATCGCGAGGGTTTGATCTACAAAGACAAGCGTCTGGTGAACTGGGATACAAAGCTCAAAACCGCCGTTTCGGATCTTGAGGTCGAGCAAAAGGAAATCGACGGCAATCTCTGGCATTTTCGCTATCCCATCGACGGCGAAGATGGGCGGACGATCACAGTCGCTACGACCCGGCCTGAGACTATGCTAGGGGATACCGGCGTTGCGGTGAACCCGGCGGATGAGCGCTATACGGATCTGGTTGGCAAGCACGTGAAGTTGCCGCTGGTTGGTCGCTTGATCCCGATCGTTGCAGATAACTACGCGGATCCTGAAACCGGCTCTGGCGCGGTAAAGATCACACCGGCGCATGATTTCAACGACTTTGAAGTCGGCAGGCGGAATGATCTGGAAATGATCAATATTCTAAACGCTGACGGGACGCTGAACGAAGAGGTTCCGGCGGCCTATCAGGGGATGGATCGCTTCGCCGCGCGGAAACAGGTGGTCGCAGACCTAGAGGCGATGGGCTGTTTGGAGAAAATTGACAACCACGTCCACGTGGTGCCGCACGGCGATCGCTCGGGCACGGTGATTGAGCCGTGGCTGACGGATCAGTGGTACGCCAACGCACAAAAGCTGGCTGAGCCTGCGATTGCCGCCGTCGAAGACGGACGCACCAAATTCGTACCGGAGAGCTTCGCGGACAACTACTTTCATTGGATGCGCAACATTCAGCCGTGGTGTATTTCTCGGCAGTTGTGGTGGGGGCATCAGATCCCTGCTTGGTACGGGCCGGACGGTAAAATTTTTGTTGGTCACACGGCTGAAGAAGTGCAGGCAGAAGCCGATGCGCACTATGGCAGCCCAACAACGCTGGCGCAGGACGAAGACGTCCTAGATACTTGGTTCAGCTCCGCACTTTGGCCGTTTTCGACGCTGGGTTGGCCGGACAAGACCCCAGAGCTGGATAAGTACTACCCGGGCAACGTGCTGGTTACGGGCTGGGATATTATCTTCTTCTGGGTTGCCCGGATGATGATGATGGGCCTGCACTTCATGGGCGATGTTCCGTTCCGCACGGTCTACATCCACACGCTGGTTCGAGATCAGTTTGGACAGAAAATGTCCAAGTCCAAAGGCAACGTTATTGATCCGCTGGACTTGATCGAAAAGTACGGCGCGGACGCTCTGCGCTTCACCATGACTGCGTTGGCGGCACCGGGGCGTGACATCAAGCTCGCGGAAAGTCGGGTTGAGGGGTATCGCAACTTCACCACCAAGCTGTGGAACGCTGTGCGATTTGCGGAGATGAACGAGGCAAAAATCGCGGATGGATTTGATCCAGCTGGCGTGACGCACGTTCTGAACACATGGATCGTCAGCCGCGTGAACGAGACGGTTGCCGCGATGGATACGGCGCTCGAAGGCTACCGTTACGATGGTGCGGCTTCGGCGTTGTATCAGTTCATTTGGCACGAGTTCTGTGATTGGTACATCGAGCTGTCTAAGCCGATGCTTTACGACACTGAAAACACCGAAATGCTGACCGAGACGCGCTCGACCATGGCTTGGGCTTTGGATCGTTTGGTGCACCTGGCGCACCCGATCATGCCGTTCGTCAGCGAAGCGCTGTTTGAGCAGTTTGTAGCGGACGCGGTGGACAAGTCGGGTCAGCGCCTGATCACCGCACCTTGGCCAGAGACGATCGCTCTCCCCGCCAGCACGGACGCTGCGGTTGCTGAAATTGAGTGGCTAATTGGCGCCATTTCCGCGATCCGAACCGCACGGGCTGAGCTGAATATTCCTGCCGGTGCTAAGGTTGCTCTGCAAGTCAGCGGCGGCAACGAGACGACGTTGGCTCGCGTGGCCAGCAACCGGGACCAGTTGATGAAGCTGGCGCGGTTGGAAACCATTGACGCGCTCACCGGTGAGATGCCAGAGGGCGCGGCGCAGGTGGTGGTCGAGGAAGCAACGTTCGTCATTCCACTCGAAGGCCTGTTGGACATTTCCGCAGAAATCGACCGGTTGACCAAGGAAATGGGCAAGCACGACGGCACCATCGGCAAGCTCACAGGAATGCTGAGCAACGAGAACTTTGTTGCCCGCGCACCGGAAGAGGTAATTACCAAAAACAAAGGCCTGCTGGCGGATGCGGAGCAGGCTAAAGCCGGGGTTCAAGCAGCGTTGGAGCGGCTGAAGGCGCTCGGCTAGCATCTGATCAAACGGACGGGGGCCAAGTGCCCCCGGCTCTTCCTATTTGTGATCGCCGGTCCAAATTTCGATATCGCGGGCTTCCAGCTTTGCCGTGATGGCCGCAAGCGCATCGTCCAGCATCGCAATGTTGGAACCGCGCAGGACAATGGACGTCCCCGATGCGCCGGGCTTGAAGTACGGGTAAGACCCTACGTCAATCTCGCTGAAGGCATCCTGTACCGCGCCCATTTCGGTTGCGATGATCGATTCCCCAATCAACACAGTAATCGTCCGGCTCTCCACAACGGAACCACCCGACAGCGACGGTAACAGCATGTCGACCATCGCGTGCATGATCTTTGGCACCCCGGCAAGGACATGGACGTTTTCGATTTTGAAGCCTGGCGCGGACGAAACGGGGTTTTCGAGAAGGCTCGCCCCGCGCGGCACGCGTGCCATTTTCCGACGCGCTTGGTTGAATTCACCCGGGGCATAGTGCCGTTCGAGCACGGCAACGGCCTCGGGGTGTTCAAAGGTCTCGGTGCCAAAGGCTTTGGCGATGGCATCGGCGGTGATGTCATCATGGGTGGGGCCGATACCGCCCGATGTGAAGACGTAGTCAACCTTGGCCGACAGCTCGAGAACGGTGTCGATGATGGTTTGCTCAACATCCGGGATCACCCGCGCTTCCGCGACCTGAATGCCGATCTCACCCAGTCGCTGCGCTAGAAAGGAGAGGTTGGCATCCTGCGTGCGGCCGCTGAGGATTTCGTTACCGATGATGATAAAGGCGGCGGTGACGCGGTTGGTGTCGCTCAAGGTTCTGTTTCCTGTGTTCCCGGTTCACTGAGTCATATGGGATGCTACGCGCCCCTGCACAGTGCAGCGCGGCGGGGTGAGGGCAAAAGTTGGCACAGGGCTAAACTCGGTTCTTCGCAGTTGACCTTGGCGCGGCGTGCGTGTGCGGTACAAACCCAGCAATAGTTTCGCACCCAATACCCTTCGCGCACTCAACGGTTCAAAACCTTCAGGTTCCACGGTACATAGAGACATGATCGACTCATCGCCGAAAATAGCATTTACGGCTTCTAACGCACCAGCGGCCCAAGAATCCCTTGAGCAGTTGCGCTCCATCTATCCTTACGTCAATCCGCGTGAGGCCGATGTGATCGTCGCTTTAGGGGGGGATGGGCATATGCTGGATGTGTTGCGGCAGCATGGGCAGACGGCACCGGTGTACGGGATGAACCGGGGAACCGTTGGTTTCCTGATGAACAACTTCGACCCGGACAACCTGCTGGAACGCTTAGGCGCGGCGCGCAAGGTCAAGGTCTGGCCGATCAACATGATTGGCAAGGACGTGGCCGGGCAATCGTTTCGGGCGCAGGCCTTCAACGAGGTCTCCCTGCTGCGTCAGACCCGGCAAGCGGCGAAAATCAAGATTATGATCGATGGGATTGAGCGCTTACCGGAGCTTGTCTGTGATGGCGTTCTGGTCAGCACCCCGGCGGGCAGCACCGCCTATAACCTGTCCGCGCACGGTCCGATTATCCCGCTTCGATCCCGTCTCTTGGCCCTGACCCCAATTTCCGCATTTCGCCCCCGTCGCTGGCGTGGTGCCTTGCTGCAAGACGAAACGGTTGTGCGGATGGAGGTGCAATCCCCCGACCGTCGCCCGGTTTCAGCGACCGCCGACAGCACTGAATTCCGCGATATCGCTTGGGTTCAGGTAACGACGGACAAGGGGCATGGCGTTACGCTGCTGTTCGACGAAGGACAGCACTTGGACGAGCGGATCATCCGCGAACAATTCTTAGCTTAAGAGATACCTATGTTTACGATTGCCGGGGAGTCGCTTATCGACTTCATCCAACAGCCTGCCTTGAAAACTGAAACCGGCTATCCGGTCTATGAGGCTTTTCCCGGTGGAGGGCCGTTTAACATCGCGCGTGCCATGGGTCGGCTCAGCGAAGACGTGGGGTTCTTGTGCCCGTTCAGCCGGGACACGCTCGGCGCGCTCTTGCTTGATACGTTGAAGGCCGATGGAACCCGCGATTTGATCGGTGAGGCCGTTGCTGCGCCGACTTCGATGGCAGTCGTTAGCTTTACCGATGATGGCCAGCCGGCCTATCAGTTCTACCGCGAAGGCACCGCAGACCGCGTCGATCAAATGACAGCGAACGAATTGCTTTCCTTTATTCCCGAAGATTGCCGCGCGTTTCACCTCGGCAGTCTCGCTACTGCGGTCAAGGTCGATGCCAAGATTTGGGCCGAAGTGGTCGAAAAGCTGGTGGCGCGCGGTGTTCTGATCTCGCTTGATCCCAATGTCCGACCGTCGTTCATCACCGATATGGACGACTATCGCGGGTGGATGGAAGCGCTGTTTGCCCAGACGTCGATCTTGAAGATCTCCGACGAAGACCTCGAAATCCTGTATCCGGGTCAGCCGTGGACCGTCTCGGCAGAAAGCATCAAAGCGCGCTTTGACTTACCGCTTTTCATCGTGACGCGCGGGGGGGAGGGTGCCCGGCTATGGTCTGGTGCAGCGACGGCGGATGTTCCGGTCTTCACGCCTGAGCAGTTTGGTGACACCGTGGGGGCGGGTGATTCTTTCATGGCGGGAACGCTGGCTCGGCTGCGGGAGCAGGGGCTGCTAACCCGCGCTGCGTTGGCCGCTATGGATGCGGCTGCGTTGACGGACGTTGGTGGCTTTGCGGCGACCGTTGCTGGTTTGAACGTTGCCCACAAGGGCTGCAATCCGCCGACCCGAGAACAGGTGTTGGCGATCCGAGGGGGCTAGAAGAAGCGCGATGAGATGGGGCCAAGTACTGGTTTGGGTGCTCTATCGGTGTTTTGCGGGGGTGGTGATGGCGTTGCCGTTGTCCCTCGCTCGAATCCTGATGGCGAGCGTGTTTGGTGCGCTGGGTCCGTTTTCGGTCCGGTCGACTGCTCGTATGGATCGCACGCTCAAGGTCGCCTTTCCGTTCCGAGATGAGTTCTGGCGGCGGGACCGCCGGTTCGCGACGTGGCGCAATCTGGGCCGGAGCGTTGCTGAATCCATCAAGACCAATACCCTCCAGCGCCAGCGCGCCACTCATGTGACGTATCGCTTTGAGCCAGAGCTCAGCCTTTCCCAAACAGACCCGCGCGGGCAGTTGCTGCTGATGGGGCATCTGGGCGCCTGGGAAATGGCGATCCAGATTGTTCCCCAGTTGGGCCGCCCTGTGATGGGCGTCTATCGCCCGCTGAAAAATCCCATGATCGAAGCCGACTTGCAGGAAAGCCGCAAGGCCGCTGGGATCGAGATGGTGTCGATCGAAGACCCGCTGCTGGTGCGGCGCGCGCTCAAGCATCTGAAAGCAGGTGGCCTGCTGGCGATCTTCGTTGATCAGCGGTGGGCGCAAGGTGAAATGCTGGAGCTGTTTGACCAGCCGGCGCTGACCACGCTGTCACCCGGCCTGTTCCAACACCTGACGGACGCCCGTGTGTCGACGCTCATCTGTCGGCGAAACAGCCGGTCACGCTATGAAGCGATTTTGGAGAACTTGCCGTACAAGTCGCAGGACGATGACGACTGGCGCGCGCGCGGACGGTCGATCATGCGTGCGTTTCACGGGCGTTTAGAAGACTGGGTTCGGGGGCATCCCGATGACTGGTACTGGTTGCAAGAGCGCTGGAAGCCTTGAGCCTCGCTTAGTGGCGGAACTCTGGCTCCTCGTCGTCTAGAATGGCCTTGATTTGCTCTAAGTGAGCGCGGCGCAGATCAAAGCTGTAATTCTCCCACTGCACCGCCGTGGTTTCAGCGACGTCATGGTCCAGCTCACGCAGCTTCTGACCCGATGCGTAGGCCGTCATCAGCGTTTCTGCTGCTCGCTCCAAATAGTAGAAATCATCGAACGCGTCGCAAACACGGTTGCCGACCGTCATCGCACCGTGCGCGCCCATCAGCACCACAGAGCGGTTGCCCAAGGTGCTGCTCAAGCGCTCAGCTTCATCACCAAGCCCCATGCCGCCAAAACCGAGATCATAGGAAACGCGGTTGTAGAACCGTGCGGTGTTTTGGTCGATAGGCAGCATCGTAGGGTCGTCGAGCGTGGAAAGGGCGGTCACGTACTTTGGGTGCAGATGGATAACACAGCGCGCCTGCGGGTTATTCCGGTGCATTGCGCCGTGGATGGCAGCAGCGGTCGGGTCCGGTCCCCCGTCTTCAGGCGCTGCCAGATCTTCGTCCAAATCGACAATCACAAGGTCAGACGCTTTGACGCGGGAAAAGTGGATACCAGCCGGGTTCACCAGAAACTTGGTCCCGGCATTATTGATCGCAAAGCTGAAGTGGTTGGACACCGCTTCATGCATATTCAAGCGGGCGGACCAACGAAAGGCGGCCGCCAAGTCTTCACGGGCAACTTGAATTTCGCGATCTGTCATCATGGATTGAACTCCAGCGTTTAAGTCAGCGCAGCCTGCATCAGGGCGTTTCGGACAGCTTTGATTTTTGCGTCATTGTTGTCCAGCCATCGCAATGAACCATCATGCAGCCGAGCAAGGTTTCGAGGGCGATAGTCATCCAGCCCGGCGGTTGGCTTTTGCGCCTTTGGCAGCATATTCCAATCGACCTCGAGCCGATGCAAGTTGACTGTCGGCATCTGTTCCCGGACGAAAGCGTGCGTTTGCTCTGATAGTGCCAAAACGTGAATATCGAAGGCGGGCTTAAGCCACGATATACCGCCCCACTGCTGCGCCGGTCCCGGCTTGACGGTGAGGGGCGGATCGCCCGGTCCAACGCTGACAAGTTCAATCAAGCAGTCTCGACCAAAGCGTCGTCGCGCTTCGGTAATGGCCTGCAGGATGGGCGAATTGGCATAAACACCGCCGTCGATGCCCCATAGACTCTTGCCCTCCCGCGAGACAATGTTGGCCGGGGGGAAGAACGCGGGCGCGGCTGTGGTTGCTCGCGCGACATCTGTCAGGCGGTAGTCGTCGTCAAAGTCTTCATTGATCGATCCAAATAGCTTCAGCCGTCCTTCCTCGATCAGGTAGCTGGTGACCAAGGTGGGAATCTTGCAATCGCTCAGCCAGCCATCGCCCAAAACGTCGCGCGCGACTTCCATGAAGCCCGACGCTAGATAGCGCGGACCGCTAATCAGGGGTGGCAAGCGGACGGGGTTGGGCGCACGCCGGAAGACATCTTTGGATCGGACATTGAAAATGGTGGAGAGCTCGTAAGCATCCGTCAGGCTGTCTGTTGCCAGCGCCAGAACGGAGATACCCCCCGAGGACGTTCCCGCCATCATATCAAAATGATCGCGCAATTGCCCATCGAGCGCCGCTTCCAGCCTGCCCAGAATCTGCCCTGTCACAATGCCGCGCACGCCCCCGCCTTCGACGACCAAAACCCGGACGGTTTTTGGCTTGCTTTCAGAGCGATTGAAAAAGCGGGTGAACATATTGGTCATGGGCGGTCCAGTGTCGTGTCATGCCCTGTCAAATGACCCTCAGGACGTCGCGCCATTAAAGCTCAATTTGGGATTAAAATCCGCATGTTCTTTTCGAAGACGAACCCAGCAGGATTGAAGCGCCGTCAGCGCCGGGCTTTGAACACGGCCTTCAGGGATTCATGCTCGGCAAGATCGGCCTCAGAAACCGGTATATTTCCCTGCTCCAGCAGGCGACGCGCGGACATGTGCTCAGCACCGTTGCCCAAGGTTTCACAAGCAACCAAAGCATCGTCTTTGAAGTGATAAATCGCCAGCCCGTCCGTGCCTTCACCCGCTTGGACGCGGGATGTGTCGGATGGAATCAAGCCTGCGAGCTGGTACTTTACCTCGTATTGATCCGACCAGAACCACGGCACAGCGTGATAGGCCTGTGCGGTGGTGTTGCCAGTTAGTTGTTCGGCGATCAGGTTGGCCTGATCGATGGCATTCTGCACGCTCTCTAAGCGGATGGCTTCTGACCAAAACGGGGTTGGGCTCTTGGCGCAATCACCAGCGGCGAAAATCGATGGATCAGATGTCCGCATATGACCGTCCACAGCGATGCCGCCGTCACAGATCAAGCCTGCGCTCTCGGCCAATTCCTGAACCGGCATCCCGCCAATACCCAGCAACACCACGTCGGCTTCAAGCTGCTCGAAGTCCACGCCCTCGTTGAGCCGAATATCCACTCCAGCAGTGGTATGACGCGCTTCTAATGCAGCAGAAACAGCCGGGGACGCAACGCGGGCGAGGATGCGGTTTTGCATCTCATAGACGGTCACCGCCTTGCCTGCTTGGGCCGCTGATGCCGCGACTTCCAAGCCGATAAACCCTGCACCAACAATCGCAACGCGGTGCGCGCCGGACAGCGCTTGACGAAGCGCGTCGGCGTCGTCGCGTGTTTTCAGGATAAAGGTCTTGTCGGCCAGGGCGTCCGGAACCGGGATCTGGCGCGGCGTGCCGCCTGTTGCGATAACGAGTGTGTCGTAGGGCAGCGTTTCGTGAGCAGTTGTGACGGTCTTTGCCGCCGGATCAATAGCCTCTACGCGCTCATTCAATCGCAGAGCAATATCCTTGTCGCCATAGAAATTCTCAGGCCGAAACGGCAGACGGTCGCCGTCCAACTCACCCTTGAGATAGGCTTTGGACAGAGGTGGTTGCTGGTAGGGGATGTGAGCTTCGTCACCGATCAATGTGATGGGCGCGGTGTAGCCTTTGACCCTCAGTTGGGCGGCTGTTTGATAGCCTGCTTGTCCCGCTCCAATGATAATCGTTCCGTGCTCAGCCACCTGACGCTCCCTAACCCAAACTCGATGCGTTTGCTGTTTTATACAGATCCCGCGCAGCTTCTGGCTAAAAACCGGCATGGACTGTGAATTCCGGGCAAAAAAAGGGGCCGTCTTGGGTGAAGACGACCCCTTGGATACACGATTTATCGCGAACTCTTAGGCGAGATCAAAACGATCGTTTTCCATCACCTTGACCCAAGCTGCCGCAAAGTCGCTGACGAACTTAGCGCTGGAATCCGAGCTCGCGTAAATCTCGGAAATCGCACGCAGTTGCGAGTTGGAGCCAAACACCAGATCAACCGCCGTTGCGGTCCACTTGGATGCGCCGCTTGAACGGTCTGTGCCAGCGTACATGCCCGCATCACCCGCCGGAGCCCAAGTGGTGTCGAGGTCCAGAACGTTGACGAAGAAGTCGTTGCTCAGCGTGTCCGCCTTATCGGTGAAAACACCAGCCTTGGATCCGTGCGCGTTTGCGCCCAGCACACGAAGACCACCAACCAGCACCGTCATTTCCGGTGCCGACAGGTTCAGCATGTGCGCCTTGTCGATCAAGTGCTCTGTCGCGGGGCGACGGTGACCGGGTTGGATGTAGTTCCGGAAGCCGTCTGCGCGTGGTTCAAGAACGTCAAAGGACGCAGAATCGGTTTGCGCTTCGCTGGCGTCGGTACGGCCCGGCGTGAAGCCGACTGTGATGTCGTGACCCGCATTCTTGGCTGCCATCTCAACGCCGACACCACCCGCAAGGACGATCACGTCAGCCAGAGATACTTTGGTGCCGCCAGAAGCGCTGGCATTGAAGTCGTTCTGAACGCCTTCAAGAGCACTGAGAACAGTCGCCAAAGCTGCGCCGCCGTTTACGTCCCAGTCTTTCTGGGGCGCAAGCCGGACCCGAGCGCCGTTGGCGCCGCCACGAAGGTCTGTGCCACGGAACGTTGAAGCTGAAGCCCAAGCGGTCGAAACCAGCTGGGAAACGCTCAAACCCGTCGCTGCGATCTTGCCTTTCAGCGCCGCAACGTCGGCGTCGCTGACCAGGGGGTGATCCACAGCTGGAACCGGATCTTGCCAAATCAGCTCTTCAGCTGGAACCCAAGGACCAAGGCTGCGAACCTTTGGGCCCATGTCACGGTGCGTGAGCTTGTACCAAGCGCGTGCAAACGCGTCGGCGAATTGATCGGGGTTCTCAGCAAACCGGCGGGAGATCTTTTCGTACGCAGGATCAACACGCATTGCGAGGTCGGTGGTGAACATCACCGGCGCGTGGGTCTTGGACGCGTTGTGAGCATCCGGAACGCGGCTGGCTGCGGACTCATCGGTTGGGATCCACTGCGTTGCGCCCGCTGGGCTTTTGGTCTGCTTCCACTCGTAGCCGAACAGGTTCTCGAAGTAGTTGTTGTCCCACTTCGCCGGATTTTCTGTCCAAGCACCTTCAAGGCCGGAGCTGATGGTGTGCTCGCCGTGGCCAGGGCCAAAGGAGTTCTTCCAGCCCATGCTCATCTGCTCAACCGGCGCGCCCTCTGGCTCCGGACCCACGTATTCGTCTGGGTTCGCTGCGCCGTGCGCCTTACCAAAGGTGTGACCACCGGCAATCAATGCGACTGTTTCTTCGTCGTTCATCGCCATCCGGCCAAAGGTCTCGCGAATATCGTTCGCGGCCAGCTGTGGATCCGGGTTCCCATTGGGGCCTTCTGGATTCACATAAATCAGACCCATCTGCACCGCACCAAGCGGCTCTTCGAGCACGCGGCCAGTGGTGTAACGCTTGTCGTCCAGCCATTCTGTTTCCGGACCCCAGTAGATATCTTCCTCAGGCTCGAAAACATCGGCACGTCCGCCGCCGAAGCCAAAGGTCGGAAGACCCATGGACTCAATGGCGCAGTTGCCCGTCAGGATCATGAGATCCGCCCAAGAAATCTTGTTGCCGTACTTCTGCTTGATTGGCCAAAGCAGCATACGCGCTTTGTCGAGGTTTACGTTGTCGGGCCAGCTGTTCAGCGGCGCAAAACGCATGGTGCCGGAACCGGCACCGCCGCGACCATCGTGAATACGGTAGGTGCCGGCGCTGTGCCACGCCATCCGAATGAAGAACGGACCATAGTGACCGTAGTCAGCGGGCCACCAGTCTTTGGAGTCTGTCATCAAGGCCATGATATCAGCCTTCAGCGCGTCCAGGTCGAGACTCTTGAATGCTTCAGCATAGTCAAAGTCTGCGTCCATCGGGCTGCCCGCTGGATCATTCTGATGAAGAATTTTTAAGTTCAGCTGGTTTGGCCACCAGTGCTGGTTCGCGGTTGAACCAGTAGCGCCATGCTTGTGAGCGCCGCCCAGTACCGGGCATTTGCTTTCACTCGACATCATCGTCTCCGATTGAGTTTGCGGTAATTCAAGGCTCGTTGGTCAATCCATCCGAGCCGTTCACGTTTAAGCATAGAGCTTAATTCTGTAATCTGCGAGTCCAGATAAGCCGCCTCGGTCGACTTGTCACGCCCTTCTGAAACGTGTCTCCAAAAACCGGTGCGCATGCATTTTTGAATAGGACAGCACGGCGCTGTCGCCATGAAGAAAGTGGGGGCAGGGTGGGGAGGCTTGATCGTTCTAAATCACAGTTTCTTGTCCCTCAAAACAGCGCCAAAAAGTGATTCTCTTTGGGCAATAAAGCGGGAAATTTATTCAATAATTGGGATCAGGCGTCTCAATACCTCTCAAAGTTGCTCAGAAACGCGCCAAAATGTCCTGTTGTGACTATTCTTTAACATTCCGCGAAACGGGGTGGTTAGTTTTGTTGCAAAACCGTGGCGCTGATGCGACAACGAGACCCAGATGAGACGAAAGCGCTTATCTACGGGAGGATTTGCGCCCGCCTTGTCCTGAGAGAGCAAGATGTGAGGCGCAGACCAAAACGCGAGAGAATACTAGGAGCTCGGAATTATGAAAAAGCTTATCCTTTGCGCTGCCGCTGGCGCAGCTGCCCTGACAGCAAACGCTGCTATGGCTGAAGATGTAAACGTTGCTTTCTTCCTTGAGTGGGCAACCCCAAACCAGATCGCTAAGGTTGAGAAGGCCTACGACGACGCAATGGGCGTGGACGTAAACTGGACGGACTTCGCAACTGGCGTTGGCATGTCCGAAGCAATGCTCGCTGGCGACATCGACATTTCTTACTCACAAGGTCTCGCACCGTTCGTAACCGCCGTTCAGCAGGGCGCTCCTCTGAAGATGGTTGCAATCGCGGTTGCTTACGAAGCAAACGATTGTTTCGTAAATGACGGCCTCGGCATCAACTCCGACAACGCTTCTGAGTTGGAAGGCACAACCGTTGCTGTTCCTTTGAACACCATGGCTGACTACTCCTTCCGCCTGCAAATGGCTGCACTCAGCGTTGACCTTGATGCCCTGACCATCGTTGACCAGGCTCCAGCTGATGGTGCTGTTTCCTTGGCAGACGGTTCCGTTTCCATGGCTTGTATCTTCGGTGGCGCGTCTGCAAAGGCTGCTGGCGAAGTTGGTACGCCAATGATGTCCTCTCAGCAGAAGCTCGACGCTGGCATTTCGTCCTTTGACGTTGTGTCCGTAACTGAGTCTTTCGCAACTGAGCACCCAGAGCTGTTGAAGGCCTTCCTCGAAGTGACCGAAGAGTCCAACGCTGCTTGGGCGACCGACATGTCCGGTATCGACATCATCGCTGCTGACGCTGGCATGGACGTCGACACCACCACTGCACAGATGGCTGGTTTCGTATTCCCAACCGTTGCTGAACAGCTGAGCACCTACTTCAACGAAGGTGGCATCGCGACACAAGCTGCTGCTTCCCTCGGCCTCGTATTCTCTGATGAGTCCGACGCTGCGAAGTTGGCTGCGACCATTGATGGCTCTTTCCTTCAGTAAGACCGTCTTGGGTTAACACCCGGATAGGCGGGTCGGCGCAAACCGACCCGCCTTTTTTTTCGCGTGCGCCAAAACACGGCGCGCAATCTCCAACATCTTTATTTTTCGGTGTCCCATGAGTGACCTTGTCGCCGATCAGTTGAACATGACTTTCGAGACCCCAAGCGGGCAGAAAGTTCACGCGCTGAAAGACGTGAGTTTTACCCTAAAACAGGGCGAGTTGCTGTCCGTTCTTGGCCCATCTGGCTGCGGTAAAACCACGCTCCTCAACATCATTGCAGGTTTCTTGAACCCCACAGGCGGATCTATCTCGCTCGATGGTTCGGAAATTCGCGGACCGGGCGTGGAACGCGGTATGGTGTTCCAGCAAGGCGCGCTGTTTGAATGGCTAACTGTTTCCAAAAACGTGGATTTTGGCCTGCGGATGAAAAACGTTCCCAAGAAGGAACGCGCAGAACAGGTTGAGCGTTGGCTTGAAATCGTTGGGCTGCAAGGCTTTGGCGATACGCCGACCTATCAGCTTTCTGGGGGCATGCAGCAGCGTGTGGCTTTGGCCCGCTGCCTGATCAACGACCCCGATTTGATCCTGATGGATGAACCGCTGGGCGCACTGGATGCGTTGACGCGGGAAAAGATGCAGTCGCTCGTTCTCGATATTTGGAAAGAGACGGGCAAAACCATCATGATCATTACCCACTCGGTCGAAGAAGCGCTGCTGCTTGGCGAACGTCTGTTCGTCATGGCGCCACGTCCGGGACGGTTGTTCAAAGAATACAATTTGCCTTTCGCAGAAATGGGCATCGGTGCCGATCTGCGTGAAATCAAGCAAAAAGCGGAATTCGGTGAAGTCCGCGAGGAAATCCTGACCATGATCTGGAACATGGAAGAGGAAATCATGGGGAAGGGGGCTTAAGTCATGTTTGAGTTTCTTTCAGAAAATCGCGCGGCGATCTCTTCGGTTGTCATCATCGTGCTGCTGTTGGCCTTTGTCAGCTCCATCGTCTTTGGCCTGCGGGACTCGGCGCGCCGACGCAGTGATGAAGTGTTTGGCGATCCGCTGCGCACAACAAACGGCTGGTATTGGGCCGTCGCTGGTGTCTCATCCCTGTTGCTGGTTTGGTATTACTTCAGCTGGGGCGCAGCGCGCGCTTACTTCCCAGATTCAGCCAACGAGATCTGTCAGGTGGCCCGTGTTGACGAGGCGCTTTCGCCCATCAACGCATCGCTCCCGGCTGGTGCGCGTTTCTACAAATCCACGACATTGCTCACCCGTAACGGCTCGCAGTTGGATAGCTTCGAAGCATCCTTGAGCGAGCAGGGCTTCTCCGTCGCGGAACAGCAGGAATTGCGCGATATCATCAATGACATTCGTGTTTTGATGAGCATTTCCGCGTCCCCTGATCTCCAGTCACCGGAAAGCATCGCGGGCTTTGCGCGTATTGAAGGGGAACTGTACGACCTCGCCGACAAATTGGGCGATGCGTCCTTCCCGTCGCAAGCTCAAATCGACGCCGCTCTCGCTGAAGCGGCAGGCCAAGCCAAATGGGGCCTGGAAAACGTCGAAATCCCACTCGCACCGGAAACAGCGAGGGGGGTTCGCTTTAAGCTGATTGCGGACGAGATTTCTGGCGTTGCGTCAAAGTTCTCCAAAGTGCGCAACCTGAGCCCGGCGCTAGAGAACCAGACGCTGGCGATCAAGTCGCAACTTGCCGATTTCAAAGCCCGCTCAGAGGCCGTTGCCGGCTTGTCTGAGGCGGTTGTGGGCTCCCGCAAGAAGACCATCAAGAACATCGACCGTCTCTATAAGCGCTTTGACGACGGCACGATCTTCCCGCCTGATGCTTTCGATGGTGTCGAACAAGCCGTAAATGCGATCAACCTGCAGAAGCAGGCCGAGCAGGGCGGGCTTCGCGTGGTGCGTGCGACCATGTTTGGTGGTGGCTATATCGTAAAGGCAAAGACCCAGTGCTCTGAGCAGGGTTCGGGCCGCTGGCTGCCAAAACCAACCGATGTTCTGGCGACCTTTGGCCGGATTGCAAATCCAAATATCGGCTTTAAAGACGTGCCGCTGATTTGGGCGCGTTGGGTGCCGTTGTCCGATGTTGTGGACTTCCTGATCCCAGACTTTGTTGCCGACATGATCCCGGGTTCTTACCCCAAACACGAAAACGATGGTTCGGTTAAGCCGAACTTCAAAATGACGGTTCTGAATATCGCTCAAGGCGACTTCAACTCACCATCCATTCCAATGCTGACGGGACACATGTGGGATTCCATTTTCCGGGTGTTGATGGGTCTGTTCTTTGGGATTGTGTTGGGGGTGCCTTTGGGCATCGGCATGGGTGTTTCGCGGTTCTTCAAGAACTATTTTGACCCCCTGATCGAGCTCTACCGTCCGGTTCCTCCTTTGGCTTGGGCGCCGCTGATCCTGACCATTTTTGGTATTCAGGATGACGGTAAGATCTTCCTGCTGTTCATCGTTGCCTTTGCCATCATGGTGATTTCCGCTCGAACGGGCGCAACCGGGACGCAGCTGTCGAAGATCCGAGCTTCGCACTCCTTGGGCGCGACGACAGGGCAAATCATGCGCCGAGTGATCCTGCCGAACGCCATGCCGGAGATTCTGACCGGTATTCGGATCGCGATTGGTGTCTGTTGGGGCACCTTGGTTGCGGCGGAGATGTTGGCCGGAACGACGGGTATTGGTTTCGTCGAGAACGTTGCTCGGAAGACCTCAGACTACGAGGTCATCTGGGTCACAATTCTGATCCTGGGTCTGCTGGGTTTGATGTTTGACCTGATCATGCGCTTTATCATCGCCCGGACGATTCCGTGGCGTGGCAAGGGCTAAGGAGCAGTTAAGTTAGCGGAGCGTGACGATCTGAAAGTCACGCTCACTGCTTAATCCCGCCCGGCGAAGACGTTCGGCGGCAAGAGATGCGAGGTGGGGAGCCAGTCCCTCTGCCTCGCATATTTTTTTGGCAGAACGGCCCGTCGGCGTGTCGGCAAAGCGGGCTGTGTCCTGAACCAACGTAAACGTTCGTCCATCGCCAATTTTCGCAACAGCGTGCCCGGTGCTGGCGGTGCCTGCGAAGAAGTCCAGGATGGAATCACCGGGTTCCGTTGAGGCTTCAATCAGATATTTCAGCAATCCGATCGGCTTAGGGTACTCAAAAACCGCCTGACCACCGAACAGGGCGGTAACCTCGGCCAAGCCATCTTCGTTGGTGGGAATGTCGGAGTTGGTTCTGAAACTCAGCAGGTTGCTGATTTTCTTCTCCGATGGAATTGCTTTGACCAAATTGGGCCGAAAGGGCAGGCGGCTGATGTTGATCGTCTGTCCACTGGCGACAAACTCATCGACTGTCGCTTGGCTGTAACGCCACTCACCCTGCATTCGAAACGCGCCGCGGTTTCTGCTGCCCTTGATCTCGACCGTATCGAGCAGTTTGCACGGAACGCCAGCGGTGCTCATGTCTTGCTTCGGTACGCGCTGGTCAGGAAGGTCAAACTCAACCGAATCAGCGGGGAAATGCAGCACGCCTGTGGGGTTGCCACGATTGTTAAACGGATAGCGCTTGCCCGCTTTGCCGGTTCCCATGGTAAGGGGCGGGGCGAGTTTGCGGTTCTTGGCAAAGACGGCGATATAGTCGGTCACGCCACCCATTTGCGCCTGCAAAAACGACGGCTTTCGCTTCTTCTCCCAAATGAGAATTCCGCAATCATTCGCTGCGCCAAAAACTTCTCTCGCTAGCATGCGAAGCAGGGGTAGGCCGCTGTCGTCCATGAAGATCATCATCAGGCCATCGTCGGTCATAACATCACGTGCGACGCTCAATCGGGGTAGCATGAACGACAGCCAAGCCGCCTCGGACCGGTCATCGTCGTAAACGAACCCGCCGCCGGTATTGTAAGGTGGATCGATGAGTGTGAGCTTGAACTTCTGCTTGCCAACACGACGGATCTCTTTGAGCGCGTCGAGGTTGTCACCTTGGATCAGCGCGTTGCCAGCGAGGGTCTCGAAGTCTTGGGCAGTTGTGCGTGACAGCGTGTTCGCTTGCTTCAAAGCAGCGGATTTTGTCGGCCAATCGATCTGCACACCACCAGACCTCACACACGTCTCCTCTTGTCGCCCATAGTATCGGACTGTGCGGCGGCTGTCGTAAAGGCAAAAATATGCCGATGAGTGTCCGGATTTACCCCACAGCCTCGCTTAGGCCGGGCAGCAAACTACAGACTCAAAACAGCATGAGACAAGAAATGGCAGTGGAAACAGGATTTGCCCCCTCCCTGAAACGCTTAGAAGTCGGTTTCACTTCACGGTTTTAGAGTCACGCAATGGCGAGGGGGCTATCCATTGGCTTGAAATGCCATAACGGCGGCTTTGTTCAAAACATCTCTGTTTGGTTGTCAAAACGCGGCCTGAGGTTCGGCTAATTCCGGATTGCATCCACCCGGATTTTAAAGCCTTCGGTGGGGCCGGGTGTGCGGGCAGTTTTAGTTTTTAGCTTGTAGTCGGGGTGCAGGAGGTTGAGGTCTCGCTTATGGAAGAGCCGGGCAATAATCAAAGCCATTTGCGCCTCGGCGATCCCTTGTCCCAGACATACATGCGGACCTCGGCCAAAGGGGGCATAGGCACCTTTTTGCAGCTGCTGGTTTTGCGGCTTCATCATCCGTCGAGGATTGAAGGTTTCCGGGTCTTCGTAGAACTCATGCATGTAATGGGGAACACTTGTGGCCACGTACATCTCCTGCCCCTTTTTGACATCATGGCCTTCGAAGGTGAAATCTTCAGCAGCTGTCCGCAGCTGGGCAACGGCGATTGTCCAGAGCCGCAAGGCCTCTTTGACGCAGCCGTTGATCAACTCCAGTTTCCGAACGTCTCGTTCCTCAATTTCATGAATTGGCTTCTCGAACAACGCGTCAGCTTCGGCTTGGACTTGGGCCTTGATCTCGGGGTGTTTACAAATGCCGTAGATAGCCGCGCTGAGGGTGTTGGATTCCGTATCCAATCCGGCGATGTACGGCACCAGAATTGCGATAGGGAGGTCGTTCTCTTTGAAGTATGCGCTTCCAGCCTTGAACGCTCGATAGATGTCCCCGAGGAGATTGTCAGGCAATTCTCCAGTCTCAGACTGAGTCCGCAGATTATCAATCATCCGGTCGGCAAGTTTGAGGGACCGACGCTTGGCCGCTTGGTAGCCCGGAGAGAGTAGGAAAAACTTTGGGCGCTGTTTTGTTACGAGGACGTTCAGTATGTTGAGCGTCGCAATGCGAATATCTTCAATATATTCTTTGGGCGATCCACCGGCGAGCAGCTCTCCGAGTTGTTCGGTGATCAGATACTGCATGTTGGGCAGGGGCCGAGGCTGGGTTCCCGGTTTCCATTCTGCATCAAAGTGCCGATCGGCAATGTTGAACATCAGCTCGTAGTTGCCGTCGAGCGCCTTTTTAGAAAATCCCTGTCCGAGTATTTTCCGCATTTCCAGATGCCGCTCGCCGTCCTCACCGTTAATGATGGTGTTGGCGCCAATTTCTTTGATGAGATCCTTCCAGACCGACTTCGAAGAAAGCACGCGGCGGCCTTCGGGGCTGGAGAGAAACAAAGTGGCTTCTGCACCGGCTAGAACGAGCGTGCGCCGTCCAAAGACATTTACTGAGTAAATGGGCCCATGCTTGCGATACATCCGCAGGAAGAAAGCGCCGGGATCCTTTGCCATTTCCAAGGTATTCCCAATCAGTGGGATGCCAGAGTCAGTCGGGTAGCGATGGATCAAGGTCATGGTGGGAGCCTTAGCTTTAGTGCAAATAGTGGGTTAAATGCATTTTGCACTAGTAAAAAGAGTACAAAAGTATGTAAAAGTTCAACAATACATAGTATAGCATCGAATCAGAGATGCGCAAACGCCGCTAAATTCGTCTCAATCTGCGAATTTTTAGAAGGCTAGAAGGACTTTTGTGGCTTTTGTTATTTGTATCACACCGTATTTTGCGATATATATTTTTTAGAATATTTGTATAAATGCCTCCTAATTTTAAAACGGCATCAGTATTTGTTAGAAGTATTTGTATTGTTATTGCGTGCGAGAGCTATTTGATCGATTGGCTATGCGGTCTCGTGAGGCTGAGGACTGTTCTACTCGCCTTGCACCAGTGTCAGCCCCTTAGGCTGCGTCATCTCAAATTACTGGATTTTGCAGAAGAGACGGTTGCCACAACCAATATCGCTCAGGCTGCAGGCCGTCGGAGTTGGAGTGTGTTGCGTCCTTGGCAACAGGCCTAGCCTGAGACCAATGGCTATAGGCGCCATAGGGCGCAACCAAACACACGCAGTCCATCGCGACCGAGGTCGCTGATTTCACTTGCTAAGCTGTTTTCTAGAAGAAATGGTAGCGAGGGAGGGATTTGAACCCCCGACACGAGGATTATGATTCCCCTGCTCTAACCAACTGAGCTACCCCGCCACGGTGAAGCGTATCTACGGGGCGTGAGGCTCAGGGTCAAGTCTCAAGGTGCTAATGCGCCTTGCCCCTCGAACAAGCCTCAGTCGCGGTTGTTGCAGGGCAGGATTTTTTGGCTGCGGTGGTCGCAAACGCCTGCTCGCACATGACCTGCATTCCTGCAAAACACTTCAGCCGACACGCCGCTCGGCACCCGCAATCCAGCCGCCGCCGAGCAAACGCTCGCCGTCGTAGAACACTGCAGCTTGCCCCGGCGAAACGCCGGCGTGGGGCTCCATCAAGGTGACTTCCGCCCTATCGTCGCCGATCAGGGTGAGGGCCGCGTCCAAAGGTTCCATAGCTGAACGCAGTTTCACACGGATTCGTTGGGGCTCATCGTTATCCATCGTTCTGCCGAGCCAGTTAACCTCGCGCACATGAACGATGTTCCGATCCAGCGCCTCTCGCGGGCCAACAATGACTTGCCGGGCTTCAGGGTCGAGTTTGACCACGTAAATGGGCTCACTCAGCCCGCCGACACCCAGACCTTTACGCTGTCCGATGGTGTAGCCGATGATGCCGCGGTGCTCGCCGAGCACGCGACCATCCATGTGAACGATCTCGCCGGGGCGATCTGCCTCGGGCCGAACTTTGCGCACGACGCGGGCGTAATCGCCATCGGGGACAAAGCAGATGTCTTGACTGTCCGGCTTATCAGCAATCGCCAAACCCAGTTCCAGCGCCAGTTCTCGTGTCTTTGACTTTGGCCAAGCGCCAAGCGGGAAGCGCAGGAAGTCGAGCTGTTCGGCGGTCGTCGCGAACAAGAAGTAAGACTGGTCTTTGCCACCATCAAAGGCACGGTAGAGGGAGGGGGTGCCGTCGTCGGCAACCCGTCGCTCTATATAGTGACCCGTTGCGAGGACGTCGCCTTCGAGATCCTTTGCCGTCTCGAGCAAATCCCGAAACTTGACGGTTTGGTTGCATCGCACGCACGGGATCGGTGTTTCGCCCATCAGGTAGGAATCCGCGAAGTCGTCAATCACGCTTTCGCGGAATCGGCTTTCGTAGTCCAGAACGTAATGGGGAAAATCCATCATCTCCGCCACGCGCCGCGCATCATAGATGTCTTGACCAGCACAGCAGGCGCCGCGCTTTTCAATGGCGGCTCCGTGGTCGTAGAGTTGGAGCGTGATGCCGACAACGTCATAGCCTTCGGCTTTGAGCATTGCGGCGGTGACGGACGAATCGACGCCGCCAGACATGGCGACTACAACACGTGTGTCGCTGGGGGCTTTGTTAAGGCCGAGTGAATTCATGGGTTCAAGGTCCAAGGTTCATTCGAATGATGGGACCAAGATAGGACTGCTTACCCTGTCGCGCTAGTCCCTGTGATCTGACCGCAGCAATGCCAACATGGTGCTTAACGAAAGACACCTTCAACGGCCCTGGATTTGGGGCGACGCACAGGGTGGCCTTTGAGGCGGCTGAGGATAAGGTGGCTGACGATCCAATAGAGCCCTGCTGCCGGTATGCACAGAAGCTGACCAAGCTGCCCAAACAGGGTGGCCACAAAAACAAACCGGATCAACGTCAGCACGTCGGGCACGGACGATGATTCCTCCATCATTGCGGTGAAAAGCGCCCAGAGAATGAGCCACACACTGGGCGTTACCGCGACCAACAGGATCGCGAGCCAGACCCTGCGCCTGCCAAGCTCCCAAATCGGTGCCAAGATCTTCGCTGGAATAACGATGAGGATGGAGAAGAAGAACGCGTTGGCCAGCATTTGCCCGCTGGCAAAAACAAAAAACGTGACAACCATGGCAACGAAGAGGACGGAAACCCATCCAGACACAGATGCGATCAGGCGCTTAAGGCGCTGGCTCATGATTCCTAGGCCTCTCTCTAACGGCGCAAATACTGTATACAAGATAGGGATATGGCGTCTCAATGAAACGAAGACAGGCCGCCAAAGCCGATAATGTTGCGAAATGCAAAGGGTCATGACCGCCATGCGCTGGATTGCATACCAAAACGGGCTTCGGCTGTTGACCCACAGAGGTCCGCTCTATACACCCCGCTCATCGCTTGCGCGCTACCGACTTTTTTAGGTGGTGTGCGTATGTCGGCTTGAAGCCAACAGCGCCTAAGGACGAGAGCAGGGTTCTTCCCTTCACAAGTCTGGATAAGCGAAGAGTTTTTGCCTCACCGGCGCTCCCTTTTTAGGTTGAAGCGCAACGGTCGGGGCCGAAAGTCTTTGCGTCGCTGTTTGTTTTGATCCGCACAAAAATGGCGGTGCTGAATTCTGGGCTGCTGCCCGGAAAACTTAGGCAGACGAATAGGAAGGCTTTCATGCCCACAGTAAACCAGTTGATCCGCAAGGGGCGCCAGAACAAGCCCGTGCGTAACAAGGTACCCGCTCTTGAGGCTTGTCCTCAGCGCCGTGGCGTTTGTACTCGCGTGTACACGACCACTCCTAAGAAGCCGAACTCGGCTCTACGGAAAGTGGCACGTGTACGTCTGACAAACGGCTTCGAGGTGACTTCCTACATTCCGGGCGAAGGCCACAACCTTCAGGAACACTCCGTAGTGATGATCCGCGGCGGTCGTGTGAAAGATCTTCCGGGTGTTCGTTACCACACCATTCGCGGCGTACTGGACACCCAGGGCGTCAAGGATCGTCGCCAGCGCCGTTCGAAGTACGGTGCGAAGCGTCCGAAGTAAGTTTGATCGTTTAACTCATTAGGTCGGGTGAACCGAAGCGCGGAAGATACCGCAGCATCAACCACCCCCTAAACTGTTTAGTAGAAGGAACATCGCTATGTCCCGTCGTCACCGCGCCGAGAAACGTGAAGTTCTCCCCGATCCAAAGTTCGGGGATCAGATTGTTACGAAGTTCATGAACGTTCTGATGATCGATGGCAAAAAGTCCGCCGCCGAGAAGATCGTTTATGGTGCGTTTGATCGCATCTCTGGCCGCACGGGTCAGGAAGGCGTTCAGGTGTTCCATGAGGCTCTCGAAAACGTCCGCCCACAGGTTGAGGTTCGCTCTCGCCGTGTTGGTGGTGCGACGTACCAGGTTCCAGTTGAAGTGCGCACAGAGCGTGCTCAGGCGCTGGCTATTCGTTGGCTCATCGGTGCATCACGCAACCGCTCTGAAAACACGATGACCGATCGTCTCGCGAACGAGTTGCTCGACGCAGCAAGCTCTCGTGGCGCCGCCATCAAGAAACGCGAAGACACGCATCGGATGGCTGAAGCCAACAAGGCGTTCTCGCACTACCGCTGGTAATCTTTTTAATGGCTGGGTGAACCCCACTCGCCACAGTCAAACGATAAGGAATAGCCACATGGCACGCAGTACTCCTTTGGATCTTTACCGCAACGTAGGCATCATGGCCCACATTGACGCCGGTAAGACCACAACGACAGAGCGCGTACTTTACTACACCGGTAAGTCGCACAAAATCGGCGAGGTGCACGATGGTGCAGCGACGATGGACTGGATGGAGCAGGAGCAAGAGCGCGGAATTACGATTACGTCCGCTGCAACGACGGCTTTCTGGGGTGACCACCGGGTCAACATCATTGATACGCCTGGTCACGTGGATTTCACCATCGAAGTTGAGCGCTCGCTCAAGGTTCTCGATGGCGCAGTGGCAGTGTTCGAGGGCGTGGCTGGTGTTCAGCCGCAGTCTGAGACCGTATGGCGTCAGGCTGACCGCTACGGTGTGCCGCGCATCTGTTTTATGAACAAGCTCGACCGTCTGGGCGCTGATTTTTTGAAGTCTGCGCAGACCATCGAAGACCGCTTGGGCGCAACCGCTCTGATCTGCCAGCTGCAGATCGGTTGGGAGCATGAGCTCAAGGGTATGGTCGATCTGGTTAAGATGAAGGGTATCGTCTGGAACGACGAAACCATGGGTGCTGATTACGACGTGATCGACATCCCTGAAGACCTCGTCGACCAAGCGAACGAATACCGCGAGAAGATGCTCGAAACGATTGTAGAGCAAGACGAAGACGTCATGGAGAAGTACCTCGAAGGCGAAGAGCCGGATGAGGCAACTGTTAAGGCGTTGATCCGTAAGGGTACAATTGCTCGCGACTTCTTCCCCGTGTTCGGCGGTTCAGCGTTTAAGAACAAGGGCGTTCAGACGCTGTTGGACGCGATTGTTGATTACCTTCCGTCTCCTGCTGAAGTTCCGGCTGTAAAGGGTCAGGGCGTTCGGGATGCAAGTGAGGAAATCTCCCGCGCTCCTAGCGACGACGAGCCGTTCTCTGCTCTCGCATTCAAGCTGATGGCTACTCAGCACGGTACTTTCACGTTTGCGCGGGTGTACTCCGGTCGCGTGAACAAGGGTGACACCGTGATGAACTCGAACAAGGAGCGGAAAGAGCGCCTTGGCCGTATCGTTGAAATGCACGCACGCGACCACAAGGATGTTGATTCCTGTGGTACCGGTGACATCATCGCATTCGTTGGTTTGAAGGACGTTGTTACGGGTGAAACCCTGTGTGACCAGTTCAAGCCTGTTGTTCTGGACCCGATGCAGTTCCCTGAGCCTGTGATCGAGCTGGCGATTGAGCCAAAGACCAAGGGCGACCAGGAAAAGCTGGGCATCGCGCTCGGTAAGCTGGCTGCTGAGGATCCATCTTTCCGTGTGAACACGGATGAGGAAAGTGGCCAGACCATTATTGCGGGCATGGGCGAGCTTCACCTCGACATTCTCGTCGACCGCATGCGTCGTGAATTCAAGGTTGAAGCAAACGTAGGCGCGCCTCAGGTGGCGTACCGCGAGAGCATCACCCGCCGTATTGAGCACACGTACACGCACAAGAAGCAGTCTGGTGGTTCCGGTCAATTTGCACAGATTTCTGTTGTGATCGAGCCCAACGACGCTGGCGAAGGTTTTGGCTTTGAGTCCAAGATTGTCGGTGGTTCCGTGCCGAAGGAATACATTCCGGGCGTGGAGAAGGGCTTCAAGGACCAGTCTGGCGCCGGTACGCTTGCTGGTTTCCCTCTGATCGATTGGCGCGTTCAGTTGGTTGACGGCAAGACTCACGATGTTGACTCGTCCGTCGGTGCTTTCGAAATCGCAGCTCGCGCATGTTTCCGCGAAGCCATTCCATTGGCTGGCGTACAATTGCTCGAGCCAATGATGAAGGTCGAAGTCGTTACCCCTGAAGACTACATGGGCGACGTTATCGGCGACTTGAACTCACGTCGTGGCATGGTTCTAGGCTCTGAAGCTCAGACCGGCGGCGTAACACAGATTAACGCGTTGGTGCCGCTGGCGAACATGTTCGGCTACATCAACACGCTGCGTTCCATGTCTTCGGGACGTGCACAATTCACCATGCAATTCGAACGCTATGAGCCGGTGCCAAAGGCCGTAGCCGAAGAAGTTGTGGCGAAGCTGGCCTGATTTCGGGCTAACCAAATCGAAGGGAAGAGGAGCCTCGGCTCCCCGGCCTGGACTTAGGACAGAAACCACGGGAACAAAGGGATAAGGACCCATGGCTAAGGAAAAGTTTGAACGTAATAAGCCACACGTGAACGTTGGCACCATCGGCCACGTTGACCACGGCAAAACAACCCTTACTGCAGCGATCACCAAAGTGATGTCTGACGTATACGGTTCTGCTGCAGTTGCTTTCGACGAGATCGATAAAGCACCTGAGGAAAAAGCGCGCGGTATCACCATTTCT
This sequence comes from Alphaproteobacteria bacterium, assembly GCA_965661545.1. Lineage (GTDB taxonomy): Bacteria > Pseudomonadota > Alphaproteobacteria > UBA7985 > UBA7985 > UBA7985. The sequence goes on from CBFIEF010000020.1 coordinate 45,394, forward strand.
ACCGCTCACGTTGAGTACGAGACCAACAATCGTCACTACGCACACGTAGATTGTCCTGGTCACGCCGACTACGTGAAGAACATGATTACCGGTGCTGCTCAAATGGATGGCGGTATTCTGGTCGTTAACGCTGCTGATGGCCCAATGCCTCAGACACGTGAGCACATCCTGCTCGCGCGTCAGGTTGGTGTGCCGGCTCTGGTTGTATTCCTGAACAAAGTTGATCAGGTTGACGACGAAGAGCTGCTCGAACTCGTTGAGATGGAAATCCGCGAGCTGCTTTCTGAGTACGAATTCCCGGGTGACGATATTCCAATCATCAAGGGTTCTGCTCTTGCTGCTCTGGAAGGCCGTGACGATGAGATCGGTTCGAACCAGATCGTTGAGCTGATGAAGGCTGTTGATGAGTATGTTGCTGAGCCAGTACGTGCTCTGGACATGCCTTTCTTGATGCCTGTTGAGGACGTGTTCTCCATTTCCGGTCGCGGTACTGTTGTAACCGGCCGTGTTGAGCGTGGCGTTGTTAAGGTTGGCGAAGAAATCGAAATCGTCGGCATCCGTGACACTCAGAAGACCACTTGTACCGGCGTAGAAATGTTCCGCAAGCTGCTCGATCAGGGTGAAGCTGGCGATAACATTGGCGCGCTGCTGCGTGGTGTTGGTCGTGAAGATGTACAGCGTGGCCAGGTTCTGGCTGCTCCTGGCTCCATCACTCCGCACACGAAGTTCAAGGGTGAAGCTTACATCCTGACCAAGGATGAGGGTGGCCGTCACACGCCATTCTTCACGAACTACCGTCCACAGTTCTACTTCCGCACGACCGACGTTACTGGCGTTGTGACTTTGGATGCAGGCGTGGAAATGGTTATGCCTGGCGATAACATTGCCATGAACGTTGAGCTGATCGCACCGATCGCCATGGACGAGGGTCTCCGTTTCGCTATCCGCGAAGGTGGCCGTACCGTTGGCGCAGGTGTTGTTGCGACCATCGTAGAATAAGAACTTCGGTTCTTTCAGGCGGGACGGCATTGAATGTCGTCCCAACTGCCTGAATTTGGAAGGGCCTTTCTGGGCGTTTCAGTCGGAGACAGACCGGCGCAGAATTTATTGGAATGTGCTGCGGCAGCGCAGCGAATTGTAAGCATCGCCCCTGGTTGGGCGGGCGAAGAGGACACTGATGGATAGTCAGAACATCCGGATCCGGCTTAAGGCCTTCGATCACCGCATTCTGGATAACTCCACGCGGGAGATTGTGAACACTGCCAAGCGCACGGGCGCACAGGTTTGCGGCCCTATTCCGCTGCCGACACGGATTGAACGGTTCACCGTCCTGCGTGGTCCACACGTGAACAAGAAGAGCCGAGAGCAATTTGAAATTCGCACGCACAAGCGCGTGCTGGATATCGTTGATCCTACACCACAGACCGTGGACGCGCTGATGAAGCTCGACCTCGCAAGCGGTGTCGACGTTGAGATTAAGCTGCAAGCCTAAGGGCGCGGCTGTTTAGTTAAGAACGCACGGAGAAAGAACCATGCGCACGGGTTTGATCGCACAGAAAATGGGCATGATGCGCCTCTTCACAGAAGATGGCACGCACCAGCCGGTTACAGTGTTGAAAATGGACGGCTGCCACGTAGTCGCTCAAAAGACTACGGATCGTGACGGCTATAGCGCTGTTCAGCTCGGCTTCGATGAAGCTAAGCCTAAGAACACGTCTAAGCCGATGCGCAGCCACTTCGCGAAGGCGCGTGTTTCGCCGAAGAAGAAGTTGCTCGAGTTCCGGGTTCCGGAAGACAACTTGGTCGATGTTGGCGCTGAGCTGGCTGCTGATCACTTTGTTCCGGGTCAGAAACTTGACGTATGCGGTACGTCCATCGGTAAGGGTTTCGCAGGCGCTATGAAGCGCTGGAACTTCGGTGGTTTGCGTGCTTCGCACGGTGTATCGGTGTCCCACCGTTCGCACGGCTCCACGGGGCAGTGTCAGGATCCAGGCCGCGTCTTCAAGGGTAAGAAGATGGCAGGTCACATGGGTGCACGTCGTGTAACGACTTTGAACCTGGATCTGGTTGACGTGGATGTTGAGCGCGGTTTGCTTTTCGTTCGTGGCGCAGTTCCTGGCTCCGAGGGTGGTTACGTGACCGTACGTGATGCAGTGAAGAAGGCGGCTCCTGAGGGCGCGCCGGTTCCTGCGGGTATTCGCGATCGGTCCGCGCCAGCGGCCGAAGCTCCTGCTGAAGAGGCTGTAGCCTCCGATGAAGGCGGCGAAGAATAAGAAGAAGAGACGCCGGTCGGCGTCTTCTGTAACGGCTTCAATGACTTCGGTTCTGAGGCCTTAAAGTAAGGAGAGGCAGTTCCATGAAAGTGGATATGCTGACATTGCAGGGTGATAAAGCGGGCGAAGCGACCCTGCACGACGACATCTTTATGCTGCCGGTTCGTGCTGATTTGTTGCACCGCGCCGTGCGCTGGCAACAGGCTAAGCGCCGCGCCGGTACGCACAAAGTTTTGTCCCGTTCCGAAATCGCGCGAACAGGCAAAAAGTTTGTTCGTCAGAAGGGTTCTGGTGGCGCTCGTCACGGTTCCCGGCGTGCAAACGTGTTCCGTGGTGGTGGTGTCGTACACGGCCCAACGCCTCGCGATCATAGCTTTGACCTTCCTAAGAAGGTACGCGCTTTGGCTCTTAAGACCGCGTTTTCTGCAAAGAAGGCGTCTGGTGAGTTGACGGTTATCGACAGCGCCACAATGGATGCTCCGAAAACTAAGGCTCTGAAGGATGCTTTGGCGAAATACGCTGGTTCTTCTGTGCTGGTCATAGACGTGAACATTGACGGTAACTTGCAGCTCGCGGCGAATAACATCGCTGGTGTTAATTGCCTGCCAACCGCTGGTGCCAACGTATACGACCTTCTCGCACACGAGCAGGTTTTGATCACCAAAGACGCAGCTGAGGCACTTGAAGTGCGCTTTGGTTTGCGTGAAGCAAGCGGGGAGTAAGGGCCATGTCACGCGGCTACATGCTGTCCAAGCGCAACAAGCCAAAGCCAAATCTGGTGCTTTCCGGCGAGCGCGCTTTTGAAATTCTGCGTCGTCCGATTATCACGGAGAAAGCGTCTTTGGCGTCCGTGAACGGTCAGTACGTGTTTCAGGTTGCGATGGACGCAACTAAGGCTGAAATCAAGGCAGCGGTTGAGCAGTTGTTCTCCGTTGACGTGAAGGCGGTCAACACCTCGATTGCAAAGGGCAAGACAAAGCGTTTCCGCGGTCGTCTTGGTCAGCGTTCGGACATCAAGAAAGCTTATGTCTCTCTGGCTGATGGTCAGCAGATTGACACAGGCATCGGCGCTTAAGGGAACCAATACCGATGGCACTGAAGAGTTATAACCCACGGACCCCGTCGCAGCGCCAGCTGGTGCGCGTGG
>CBFIEF010000020.1:48823-49081 GCA_965661545.1 Alphaproteobacteria bacterium
GTCGTATTACATCCTGGCACCGTGGCGGTGGTCACAAGCGCCGCTACCGGATGGTCGATTTCAAACGTCATCAGAGCGGTTTCGCGACGGTTGAGCGGTTGGAATACGATCCAAACCGCACGGCGTTCATTGCTCTCATCAAGTACGATGACAGTGGTGATCTGTCCTACATCCTGGCGCCACAGCGTCTTGCGATTGGTGACAAGGTTGAGGCCGGCAAGGGCGCGGACATCAAGCCAGGTAATGCCTTGCCGCTGG
>CBFIEF010000021.1:0-48506 GCA_965661545.1 Alphaproteobacteria bacterium
CGTATTCCTGCACGGCTATGGCGCTGATGCAGACGATCTTTTCCCCCTCGCCATGCAGATGGCCCCGGCATTGCCAGCGACGGCCATCATTAGCCTTGAGGCGCCAGAAGAAATTGCTGGCGGCATGTTTGGCGGACGTCAGTGGTTCCCAATTTCTCGGATTGATAAGTCTGAAGTCGATCATGGCGCGCAAATGGCGCGAGGCTACGTCAATACAGCGCTACAGAGTCTAAAAAGCCGGTTTGATCTTCAATGGTCCGACATTGCCCTGTTTGGATTTTCTCAGGGCTGCATGATGTCGCTTGAGGTGAGTTTGCGTTTGCCTGAACCGCTGGCTTACGTCCTAGGCTACAGTGGCGCTTTGCCAGCACCGGAGCGCGCCGCCAAGGAAAGCACATCGCTACCGCCTTATCTACTGGTCCACGGTGAAGACGATCAGGTTGTCCCGTTTTCATCGATGGAGGAGGCGGCGCTTACGCTGGCTGAGTTGGGCGCCCCAGTCGAAACGTTCCCTCGGCCCGGCTTGGGCCATGGGATCGATGGCGAAGGCCTGCAAGCTGCGATGCTGAAACTACGGACAGCCTTTGGTATGGGCGATTTGGCCGAATAGGCTGCTATTCGCCGTGCTTGCGGGAGCTGCCTGCGACCTGTTCAACAATTATGCGACGCTGACTTGTCCAATCGTCATTCGCTTGTCATAGTCGAATGACAGCTTCCGAGGGGTTCGGAAGGGGCAGGAGAGCATGACAGCGAGAAGCTTAGAGAACTATCCGGCACTGGTGCTAAACGCCGATTTTCGGCCCTTATCCTATTTGCCGTTATCGCTTTGGAATTGGCAGGATTCTGTGAAGGCCTGTTTCCAAGGCAGGGTGAACGTTGTCGCGGAATACGATCACGTTATTCGAAGCCCGTCGTTCGAGATGCCAATCCCCAGTGTAATTGCGCTTAAAGACTATGTTCCCATGAACCGGTCTCCCGCTTTCACACGCTTTAACGTTTTCCTACGCGACCACTTCCGGTGCCAGTACTGCAGCACTCGTTTTCCAGTTCAAAGCCTGACGTTCGATCATGTGATCCCGCGCTCAAAAGGCGGTGGGACGAGTTGGGAAAATGTCGTCACGGCGTGTCAGAAATGTAACCTCAAAAAGGGGAACCGGTACTTGCGAGACAGTTCGATGCGACTGCGTAAGGAGCCGCTGCGTCCCACGGCCTATCAGCTACAGGACGCGGGCCGATCTTTCCCGCCGAATTTCCTGCACGAGAGCTGGGAAGATTACCTGTATTGGGATTCGGTGCTGGAGCGGGATTAGCCCGGCACCCCGTCACGGCGCAAACTCGTCAGGGCGAGGAAGGCCGACAGGATCATGAGGCCAAGGTTGGCGACCATGTTGTAGGTCGCCATGGAAAACCCAAACAGCACCCACGTCCCCTCCGCGCAGGTCACGTCTGGTACGTTAAACAAGGGGTTAACTGGCATATTCTGGGTGTCGGGGCTTACCTGAAACCCCGTCATTGAACCTGTGCAGAGAATGTTACCCGGCCACCATGCTTGCTCAACACCCACATGTTCAAACGCGGTGGCGCTGCCGTAGAGAAACGCCAAACCGCAAACCCCGAGCAACATCGCGCGTTCGACATAGCGCCGCGGATCCCGTCCGATGACGATCGCGGCGCCCGAAACGACGGTTGCGACGACATAAGATGTGCGCTGGGCGATACAGAGGGTGCAGGGATGGTGTCCGCCAACGTATTGGGAGACCAGAGCAACGCTGAGAAAGAAGGCGCAGGCCAGGAGGATGAGCAATGGGAAAGCCCAGGGCCAGTTTTGTTCGATTTGGTAGAACAACTTCAACATTCGTGCGGCTCAGCCCCTAACTACCTAATGCAGTGCGGTGTACGCAAAGACGCCCGCCACGACCACCAGTCCTGACACTAAGGTAAACCAGCCGAAATATTTCTCAATCAGCGGTTTCGCCACAGGTCCGAGCAGCGCAACAATGCCGGCCACTAGAAAGAAGCGTCCGCCGCGCGAAACGATGGAAGCGATGATGAACACCCCCAACGCAACGTCAAACGCGCCTGAGGCGATGGTAAAGACCTTGTAGGGGACGGGGGTGAAGCCAGCGAGGAACACGATTTGCCAGCTAAACGCGTTGAAGGTTTGCTCAAAGGTGCTGATGCTGTCTTCTTTGCCCAGCAGCGCTAGCAAGGGGCGCCCGATTGCGTCGAATGCGAACTTGCCAATGACATAGCCAAATATGCCACCTAGAACGGAGCCAAGGGTGCAAATGGACGCCGCCAGCCACCACCAAGCACGCCGAGCCAGAACGATGGGCGCGAGTAAGGTGTCGGGTGGAATGGGGAAGAACGAGCTTTCCGCGAACGACATGGCAAACAGTACGCCAAGAGCCCGTGGTTTTTCGGCTTGCAGCAATGTCCAGTGATAAAGGGATTTCAGCCATTCCATGCAAGAAAACTCCTTGGCGCTTGGTTCGAGGGGTCTTATACAAGCTCCAGCCCTGAAGCAAAGCGCCCCCGTGGCGGAATTGGTAGACGCGCGTGATTCAAAATCACGTTTCTTCGGGAGTGCCCGTTCGATTCGGGCCGGGGGCACCAATTCCTTACTTTTATGATCCAGAAATCCGGCTGGTGAGACTCTGGCGCGCTAGTCCAGCTTGCGCTTGAGGTTACGCCGATGCGCTTCAACAGTCCGCGTGGATATGTTGAGGCGGTGAGCAATTTCTTTCGAGCGCAGGCCTTCGTCCATCATGCGCAGCACCTCACGCTCGCGTAGGGTCAGGGATTGGTGCTTGGTGTCGTCATAGGCACGATCACCGAACAGCTTTTCCTTGATGGTTTCGGCAAAGTAAGACCCGCCCATCGCGACGACTTGCACCGCCCGCTGCATTTCGTCGAAATCCGCTGACTTCAGGAGATACCCATCCGCGCCCGCCGCAGCGACCGCGCGGATATAGTCCTGACTATCGTGCGTCGACAGGACGAGAATTTTGCAAGAGGGATTGGCTTGCTTGATCTGCTGGGTCGCCTCAACGCCGTTAATGATGGGCATGGAGATGTCCATGAGGATCAGGTCGAAGTCGATCGAAGTCGCCAAATCGATTGCTTGCCTGCCGTTGACGGCCTCGGCCACAATCTTGACGTCCATGCGCTGCAGGCGCACTTGCAGGGCTTCGCGGACCAGTTCGTGATCATCGGCGATGATGGCGTTGATGGTCATCAAAGGGTTGCCTCACCAGAAAGCGGCATGATGCCGATCACTTGCGTTCCGCCTTCGGACGTCAGTGAGTGAATATCCAGCCGTCCGCCCTGCGCCGCCAAGCGCTCTCGCATGTTTGCAATCCCAAGGCCGCCGCGTGCTTGAGAACGCAGGCCCTTACCGTCATCCTCAACGGTCAAATGCACGGCTTTGCCTTTGATCTTCAGTGTAATCCAGACGCGATCGGCATTGGCATGCTTGGCAACATTGGTGAGCGCTTCCTGTGCTACGCGAAACAGCGCCGATTTACCGGCTTCTGTGAGTTTGTCGCCCAGAGATTGGATGTCGGGGTAGACCTTGCTCTTGGACTGCAGCGCGTAATCTTCGGCCAAACTCAACAAGGCTTGCTGCAGCCCCAGTTGGTCTAGCGCTGGCGGGCGCAGATTGCGGGCAATTGAGCTGAGCTCCGTCAGGGCACGATCCAGCGTGCCGCGCGACCGCCCGAGGATTTCTTTCTGCTCGATCTGCGAGGCGCCCAGATCGGCTTCCACCGCTTCCAGTGAGTAGCGCGTCAAGATCAGCAGCTGAGAAATCCCGTCGTGCAGATCGCGAGAGATGCGCTGGGACTGCTCTTCTTGGATCTCGACGATCCGGCTGTTCAAGGCTTTGAGCTTGGCATCAGCAGTCCGTTGCAGGTTGTGTTGGAAAGCATAAACCACGATGGCGGCCAGGAGGACGGCTAGCAGCCCGAACCCCATTACCCAAAGAAAGGAGCGCTGTACCGAACGCCCAATGGTCGCGTTCACAAGGTTCACTTCGCTGCGGATATCATCGAGATACAGCCCGGTCCCCAGCATCCAGCCCCAGCTATCGATGCCCAAAGCAAAGCCGATTTTGGGTTCTTCTGATCCGGTTGAAGGTTTGTTCCATATATAAGAGTGAAAACCGCCGCCGCCTTTGGCTTGCTCGATCAGACCCTGAATCACGAAATTACCGTTGGGGTCTTGCAGATCCCAGAGGTTCTGCCCGACCAAGTCCGAAAGGCGTGGATGTACGAGGTTATTGCCGTCGTAATCATAAACGTAGAAGTAGCCATCTTCGCCGAAAGTCATGGCATTCAGCACAGTCTTGGCCTGCTGCTGGCTCTCGTTTGTCTCTGCGGTGTTCTCGACCAAGGGCCGTATGGCGGTTTCCGCAAGCTCCGCGTAGTTGGTGAGCGTTGTTTGCTTGTCGGAGACCAACCGCTCCTCAATCAAGAGCCCCAGTTCTGCAGAAAGCGTTGTGGTTTGACGCGTCACGACGCCAAGCATCGCTGCGGCAAAAAGGATGATCGGAATGACCGAGATGATGAGCAGGTTAAGTCTGAGTCCCATGCCCGGCCTTATACAGTGTCTGCTTTGATTTGTGGATTGCAGACGATCGCAAATGTCTACGTACGTAGTTTTTTGATGGCTGCACCGATTGCCGTAGGCGTCCGATCGCACTACGTTCAGGCTGTGGTTATGCAAGAAGATTGTTTCGTCGTGCGCCATTGTACGTCATTGGTCTGTTTTGCGTACCAATTTACATCCCTAGCCTGATGTGGTTTAGGGAAGTGTAAGTGCCCTCTGGGAGGGGGCATTTGATAAACTGTCCGTTTCGGGAGGATTTACTATGAAACGTCGTGAGTTTCTTAAAGGCGCCGGTGTCGCTGGCGTAGCTGCAGGTGCAGTTGCCGCGACCGGTCTCGCTACCCCAGCACTGTCTCAGGGCCGCGAAAAGATTACGATGGTTACAACATGGGGCCGTGGTTCCTTTGGTGTACATGATGCTGCACAGCGCGTTGCAGACAACGTATCTGCCATCACTGGCGGTACGCTGGAAATCGATCTGAAGGCAAACGGCGAACTGGTTTCCGGTACGCAGGCTGCATGGGATGCAGTGACTTCTGGTACCGCAGACGCGTTCCACGCTGCTTCTTACTACTACATCGGTCAGCACCCTGCGCTGGCATTCTTTACGGCTGTACCGTTCGGGATGACCGCACAGGAAATCAACGACTGGATGTACGCTGGTGAAGGTCGCGCTTTGTACGACGAGATCGGTGAAGAGTTTGGCCTGAAGGGCTTCTTCGCAGGTAACACCGGTACACAGGGTGGCGGTTGGTTCCGCAAGGAAATCAACTCTGCAGCTGATTTCGAAGGCCTGAAGTACCGTATGCCAGGTCTCGGCGGTAAAGTGATTTCCAAGCTTGGTGCCTCTTCGATCACCATGGCTGGTGGCGAAATCTTCCAGGCACTGCAGTCCGGCGCGATTGATGGTGCAGAGTGGATCGGCCCAGCTTCGGATGAGTCCCTTGGTCTCCAAGAAGCAACCAACATCTACTACACCGCAGGCTTCCACGAGCCAGGTGCAGCACTTTCCTTCACGATGAACCTGGATCGCTGGGACTCCCTGTCCGAGTCACACCAGAGCGCCATCGAAGTTGGCTGTGCTGACGCTAACGTTCGCAGCCACTCTCAGTACATGGCCGCAAACGGTGCAGCGCTTCAGCGTCTGATCGCTGGTGGTACACGTGCGCTTGAGTTCCCAGATGATGTTTGGGATGGCTTTGGTCGTGGTTCTGTCGAAGTGTTTGAAGAGAACATGGATGATGAGTTCTTCAAGCGTTGTTACGACAGCGTAATGGCCTCCATGCGGAGTTCTTCTGGTTGGGCGTCCCGCTCTTCCGGTCAGTACACCGCACAGCGTGACCGCGTTCTCGGCAGCTAATCAGCCGCCGACGACATGTCAAAGCATAGAGGTCGCCTCGCAGCGGCCTCTATCGCGCTTAGTGCTGAGACCACCGCATACTCGACCTTTCTCCTTGGCTTGAAGCCGCGCGCCACCGAACCCCACTGCCGGCTGCGACGTATGGAGTCTGAGAGACATTCGATCAATGATGGTCGTTTAGGGGCCTTTGGTCCAAAGGGTGGGTTCTTTTTCTAGCGCGAAACAAGCCAACGCCTCGTCGCCAAAAAAGGTGCTGCCACTATGGCCGTTCTCACTGGATTTCTGACCGCAATAGCCCAGGGCTTCGTCAATTTGTTGCTTGCGCCTTACAAGGCCGGCACTTGGCTCTATGGCATTATGAACGCCGACGAGCGCGCAGCTGAAACAGCGCCGCAGTTAGAGGCGATGACGGCTAAGTTGGCCGAAAGTGGCGAACTGGCAGCCTTCGACGCTGTTCTCAAGAAACAACCCGATCTCGTTGCCGCGGCGCAGGCTGCAATCGATGCCGAAACCTTTACCGGTGACGGCGCGGCCTTGCTTGAATACGCGCAACTCAAGACGATCGTTGTTGAATTTCCGGCGGACGACTACATCGTCAACGCCCTGATTTTCGGCAAGTCTACCGAATTCTTCTTCATGTTTTTTGCGCTGGTGATGACGCTGTTGGTGGCTGGTTTGATCTATCGCCCAGTCTTGCGCAATGTTGCCGGTGGCATTGACCGGTTCAACGGAACCCTGGGGAAGCTGGCCTCGTGGTTCGTTTTGATCATGGCGTTCCAGCAGATCATGATTATTTTCCTGCAGCAGGTTTTCCGCGCAAACGGCCTGCCGATCTCCTTCTTTGGCCTCGAATTGGTTCCCGGCGACGATGTCATCACCATGCCGTGGTTTGCGACTGAGCTGCTGCTTTACAACGCCATCATCATTGCCTTTGCCTGCGCCTATACCTTCATGGACGAAGGCCACGTGCGAGTGGATCTGATCTATGGTGCCATGAGCCGTCGGGTGAAGCATTGGATTGACGTTGTCGGAACGCTGATCTTCTTGATGCCATCGATGATTGGTCTGTGGTGGGTGTCGTGGCACTTGGCCATGAACAAGATTTTCCAGATCACGTCGTTCAATCCGCTGACGCAGTTGATCCTGACCCGCAACTTCGACGGTCGGATCCCCGGCGCATCGAGTTTTAAGCAGATCAACTGGAACACATCGACCGGTGAGAACTTCAGTCACGTGCCGCTGTACTACCTGCTTATTCTGATTTTGGCTGCGCTGATGCTGATCCAGGCGGTTGGGTTCCTGTTCTCTAGTTTGGATAAGGGCCTGACGTCTGACACAGAACACGCTCGAAGGCAGCGCGAAGACGCCGTCAACGCCGGCGAAGCCGATCCTGAGCAACTGACCGCGCAGGCGATCCAAGACGCGACAGAAGCCGCAGCGGACGCTTCAACCCCCACAACCAACGCCAGCCGCCCGACCCTCGGGTCGGCATAATCCGGCAGTTAAGTAAGAGAAGAACAGACCCATGCTCTTTGGATTAGACGGCGTCGAACTCAGCCTGGTCATCGTTTTCGGAACGTTGTTCATGGCTATTCTTTCAGGCTACCCGGTTGCGTTTGCGCTGTCGGGCTCAGCCATCATTAGCTTTGTGCTCATCGCGATTGGCTCGGAATTGGGCTGGCTGCTGGTGGAATACGAGGGCGAGCTTAAACCGCTGCTTGCGGCCCATCATGAGATATTTGACGGGCCCGCCTGGCAGAAAGGGCTCGATACGCTCGCCCAATGGAGCAACAACAACTACTCCCGTGCCTTTGGTGAGAACCAGAACGACACCTTGCTGGCTGTTCCGCTGTTCGTTCTGATGGGCATTGCGCTGGAACGTTCGAAAATCGCGGAAGAATTGCTGACTTCAATGGGGCGCTTGTTCGGCGGTATGCCGGGCGGTTTGGCGGTCTCGGTTGTGTTGGTGGGGGCGCTGCTGGCCGCCTCAACGGGCATCGTGGGTGCAACCGTTGTGACCATGGGCCTGATCTCCCTGCCAACCATGCTGCGCGCTGGGTACTCCAAGGAGCTTTCCACCGGCGTTATTGCGACGTCCGGTACGTTGGGACAGATCATTCCGCCGTCGATCGTGCTTGTTTTGCTCGGCTCAATGGTTGGCGATATCTATTCCTCCGCGCAGAAGGGCCGGTCGCAGGATCTTGGTATCCCTTTGCCGGAGCTGTTAGGCGATGACATCGCGATTTCCACCGGAACGCTGTTTAAGGCTGCCTTCATTCCGGGGATTGTGCTGGCTCTGCTGTATGCCGCTTACGCCCTTGGATACGCGCTTCTCCGTCCGCACGCTGCGCCACCGATTAAGCAAAACGCAGACGCGAACACCTACGATCTGCTGGGTGACTATGGCCGCTCTTCAGCCCGTGCTGCTGGCGCCATTGGGTTGCCGTCCTTGGGTTTGGTGGCGCTTTGGGTTATCGCGGCCTTCATGGGCTATGTCGGTTCGCAAAAACCACCGCAGGATGTCTTGGAATTCGCGAACGCTCAGGCGCTGCTCGAGGAAATCGAGCGGGCGCGCGCTTCTGATATCGATGCTGCAGACTTGGCCGATTTGCAGGATTACACCGCGCTGATGTCCCGGGCGAAGCCGGTTCCTCTGGATCTGCAGACCCGCGTTGATGGCTTGCTCGAGGGCACTGACGGTTCGGTCATCATCGAGACCTTGCGCGCCACCGAATTTACCGAGCGGAAGTCCACCTTGCTGCGCGGCATTGATCGTTTCGCAAGCTCGATTGACGCCATGCTTGGACCCGACGCGGCTACCCCTTATTTCGAAGTCCTGCAACGAGCAGAGGGCGCGTCGACGCTGCCTGATCTGACGGCCGCGGTTAAGGGCGCACCACGGGGGCAAACCGTGCAAAAGCTGGTTAATCGCGCGGATAAGGAATTCGATTTTGCGCCCTACGAGCTGGTGGCTAAGGAGTACGCATCAGCGGTATCCAAAGCTCGCCGAAAATCGGTCATTCGCAAATTCAAGGATGATCCAGAAGGCACAGTGGAAGAGCTCGAGCGTCGTGCTCTGCTGCTCGGCGAAAAGATCTCCGCTTTGCAGGGGCGCTACGAGCGCTTCTTTGAGCCTGAAGTCAACGCGGCTTTCGCGGAAAACCTTGCGATCATTCAGTCAGCGACCGATCTGCAAACGCAGTTGGACGCCATCCGCGAATTGCCAGCCTCCGGGGATTTGGACCGAGCGGTTGCAACCGTGGACGGTCTGCTGAAGCGTGAGTCCTACCTCGCGTCCTCGTTCTCCTATGATCGTGCGATTCGTCAGGTTGCGGACGGGCAGGTGCCGTTTGGCATCTCAAAGCCGGTTACATCCGAAGCGGCTAACCTGTTGCGTAAAGCCTTCCCTGACATGGGCAATGGCGAAGCGCCAAAGCAGCTGTCAGCCTACTTCCGGGATAGCCTGAACAATTACGCTGTGCCTGCTATTTCCATGGGCGTAGCGGCGTTCCTAACCATCGCGTCAATCTCGCTGGCGTTGGCAGCGGCCTTGCGACGTCGTGCCTCGCAAACGCCGATTTTGGTTGGTGTGATTGGTGTGCTTTCCTTTGCGTCCGTTGCGATCTGGCTGATCGACGCCGCCACGACACCATGGACCCGAACCGCGCTTTACTTCATCCCAACGGTTCTCATCATCTATGGCATGGTGGGCGCGGTTCCGCGTTTGCTGGAGGTCGAGGTGATCCGCGTGGTCGTCCCGCCCGTCGTCCTGATCGTTGCGGTTCTTGGCTCCATCTTTGGCGGCATCACAAACCCAACACCGGCCGCTGCGCTGGGTGCTGGTGGTGCGATCCTGCTGTCAGCAATCAAGCTGCTTGAGCGTGATGTGCAGGTTGGTCCGTTTGATAACAAGATTGGTCGAAATATCCTGCTTTGGACGGCAGCATCGATTGCCGTGATGTTGTTGGTGAAAGCCAATTTCCTTGATGGCAATCAAGCCGTTGGGTTCGGTAAAGCGACCGCGTCCGGCCTCGCGTCTGTCCTGTATGTGATCTCCATTCTTGGCATGATCTACGCTGTGATCGTCCTGCTCGGCGCGCGCGTCGAAGGCGGTCGCCCGGTTGCCAACCCGCGCACCATTGCGGGTGCAACCAAGTCGTTCTTGTTCAGCAAAGACCGCGTGCTTTCGTCTATCCTGATGGAAACGGCCAAAGTCTCGATCATGGTCTTCGCGATATTGATCGGCTCTCAGCTGCTGGCGCTGACTCTGCGGTCCTTTGGCGGAGAGGAGTACATCGAGCACTTCCTGCGGTCATTCGAGGATCCACGGACGCTTCTGCTGGTTGTCATGGTGGTTTTGTTCATCCTCGGGTTCGTTCTGGACTTTATCGAAATCATTTTCATCGTTATCCCGATTGTTGGGCCGGTGATCTATGGTGCCGATCCGAACATCATGCATCCTGCCTGGATCACGATTCTTATCGCGGTGAACTTACAGACCTCCTTCATCACGCCGCCCTTTGGGTTCGCCCTCTTCTACCTGCGAGGTGTGGCACCGCCTGAGATTCAGACCAGCAACATCTATCGAGGGATTATCCCATTCGTCATCATCCAGGTCGTGGGCCTGACCATTCTTTGGTTCTTCCCACAAATCACGACCTTCCTACCGGATTTGCTGCCGGACAACTGACGATCCAGAGTTGGGGTCGCAGCGCATTGGGTGCTGCGGTTCTGCTTGCTGCTTTCGCCGGGCTGTTTGCACTCGGCGGTTGGGGCGCGATTGGTGATCCTCCAAAGCCCTTTGCCCCGGCAGAGGGCTTTTTCGTGTCTGGGGTACAGCTGCAAACCGCCGTGCTGATCCTGCTGGGCTTCGGATTGGTGTTGAAAGGCCGGGATCTCGATACCTTCCTTGACGCAGGAGCGGCCCTGCTGTGGCGGATCGCAGTCGTTGCGGCGCTGCTGTCGATGTTGATCGTCTTTCTGTGGGCCAGCGCGCGTTTCCTGTTCGGCATCAGTTTCTTCCCTGCGCAAGGCCTGCCGTTGTCGCGTTCCGAGACATGGTGGATCGAGCTGGCCATGGCGCTTTTCGGCGTGGCACTCGCAGGCGCGATTCCGATTTTGCTGCGCTGGGGTGGTCACGTTTCTATTGATGCGCTTGCTCCGGTGATAGGACAGCAGGCAGGGCGGCTGATCGCCGGCGCAGGCGCTCTGTTCCTCGCAACGCCTTTCGGCTGGCTTTTGCTGACCAAAGGAACCGTCTTCGCCGCACGCGCTTGGGACCAAGGCGAAAGCTCAGCCAACTTTGGCATAGAGTTCGTCTTTCTGGTGAAGACCTTGGTGCCCTTGCTGGGTTTTCTGGTTGTCGTCTTCGCTCTCGCCAGCCTGCGACTAAGGGATAGGAGTGCAGATGAATGATCGTTGAACTGGTCATCCTCGTCCTGTTTCTGATCGCAACTTTTGCCTGCTTACTCAGCGGTTATCCCGTAGCGTTTGGGCTTGGCGGCGCCGGTGTACTGGTGCTTGGCGGCCTGATCGTTTTGTCGCTGCTCGGCGTTCAGCTGAATGGTTCCAATGGGTGGCCAATTGTGGAAACCACCAGTTGGCGGGATCTTTCCCCCCTCGCAAACGACGTCTATCGCCATATGGCTCCCAGTGGCCAAACCCTGCTGGCGATTCCTCTGTTTGTCTTTATGGGCACGCTGCTCCAGCGCTCCGCATTGGCGACGCAGCTGTTCGAAGCGGTACCAGCGCTCACGGGCCGGGTACCCGGTGGTTTAGGCGTTGCTGTGGTGCTGGTTGGGGGGTTACTCGCGGCCTCAAATGGGGTCGTTGGAGCATCTGTGGTCACGCTGTCCGCCATCGCTCTGCCGGCGTTGATGCGCAATGGCTATGGTTTCAGTAACGCAGCCGGTATCGTCACCGCGTCGGGGACACTCGGGCAGGTTATTCCCCCCTCCATCGTCTTGATCCTGCTGGCCGAACAAGTCGGTGTGCAGTTCCAAAGCGCTCAAATCGCCCAAGGCAATTTCGCGCCCTTGGCCATTACCAGCGGCGATTTATTCCGGGCGGCGCTCGTGCCGGGCATCCTGGTCTTGTTGGGCTTTGCCGGGTGGGCGCTCTGGTCTGGACGTCACGCGGCGAGAACGACAGGCGCAGAAACGATGAACTGGCTCAAGATCACCAACGGCATTTTGCCCCCGATTGGCCTTATAATGCTGGTGCTGGGTTCAATCATCACCGGCGTCGCGGACACCACGTCTGCGGCCTCGTTTGGGGCTGTTGGGGCGCTGGTGCTGGCCAGTCGACGCGTCGTCCTGATTTGGTCCGCAGTGGGCCTGACCGCGCTCATCTACGTTTGGCGTCAATTCTTTGAGTTTGCAGGGATGGAACCGTTGATTTTAATGCTCTATCTCGCGGTTCTGGGCCTGGTCGCCTTGGCCGGCTTCTTGAGTTTCAGGCAGAAAATCTTGCAGGCCGCGCTCAGTGATATGCTCCGGCTGACGGCCATGATCTTCGCCATCATCATCGGCGCAGGCCTTTTCGCCCTGTGCATCAAGGCGATTGGGGGGGACGATTTGCTGTCTCAGGGCATCATCGCGCTAACGGAGTTGATTGGGGCAGAGGATCCCAGACAAACCGCCCGCGCCGCTTTGCTCGTCCTGCTCATCACCATTTTTCTGTTGGGCTTTGTTCTGGAGTTTGTCGAGATTATCGTGGTGGTCCTGCCGCTGGCGCTGCCAGCCGTCTTCTCCGTCCCACCGGAATTGTTGGATCCGGTCTGGGCCGGTATCTTGATCGCTTTAACGCTGCAAACCTCGTTCCTGACGCCGCCCTTTGGCGTGGCGCTGTTTTACTTCCGAGGCGCTGTGCAGGATCAAGGCTCAACCCTGCAACTTTACCGGGGCGTCGCGCCGTTTATTGGCGTGCAGGTGTTGGTCATTTTGCTCGTTTGGTTCGCTCCGTCGCTGATTTGAATGCGCCCGTTCAATCTTTAGAGACATAATCGACTCTTTGCTTTTTTATCAGCCTCATCGGTGCCAAGACTGTCGGCTTTCATAAAAGGAGCATCATGGCCGCCTCATCTGCCAAATTACGTCGTCGTCAAGTGCTGGCCAGCGGGTTAGGCGCACTGTCTTTGCTCGCCGCGCCGAATGTGGTGCGGGCGCAGGCTCGGGTGGTGCGCATGGCCTCGGTCTGGGGGCGCGGCTTTCCGATCGTTGGACCCTCTGCGCAGCGCTTAGCCGAGCGCCTCACGGCCATCACTGATGGTGCTTTGCGGGTGGAGTTGTTCGCAGCCGGTGAGCTTGGCAGCCCGGGTGAGGCGCACGCGCGTGCTGGCGCTGGCGAGGCGGAGATGTATCACGGTGTTGAGTATTTTTGGGCTGCCAAGAACCCTGCCTTCTACCTGTTTTCCGGGGTGCCGTTTGGCCTGACGGGGCTGGAGCTGTTGGGCTGGTTGAATGGCCCCGGCGCGCAGCATTGGGACGCGATCCAAGCGCCGTTCAACATCAAACCGTTTTCCGCTGGAATGCTCGCCGGTGGCGTTGGTGTTTGGTCGAATAAGCAGCTGGAGACCGTCGAAGACTTCAACGGGCTCAAGATCCGCTCCAGTGGTTTGGCGCGGACGGTTCTGAAGTCCCTAGGTGCCGATGCGCGCCCGGTGAGCTTTGCGCGTTTGCCGTCTGCACTCAGTTTGGGCGCTTTGGACGCGACCGAGTGGTTTGGGCCGTGGGCTGACCCCAAAGCCGACATTACAGAAGCAACCAAGTACCTCTACGGCCCACCCATCCTTCGGCCCGCTTTGGCGATATCGGTAGGTCTCAATCTGCCGTTTTGGTTCAGCTTGACCGAGCCGCAGCGCTTGGCCTTCCGCAGCGTTTTTGCGGCTGAGAGCCATCGCGTGCTGCTGAGCACACATCAGGAAAATGCGCGGATGCTGACCCAAATGCAAACCAATGGGCAGGAGCAGAAATTGCGGGCGTTCAGCTCGACGTTGCTAACCGATCTTGGACGCCAATCTGGGCAGGTTCTGCGAGAGGCGATGGACGGTTCGGACGAAGCCGAAACTATTCTTAACGATTATCTCAATTTCCGTGCCCAGTCTTATCGTGAAGTGCTCAACGGCTCGTCTGGTTTCATGAAGTCGCGCGAACTGCCGTTTTCGTTTGCGCGCTAAACCGATAAGTTGCGGCCATCATAATGGAGAACCGTAGCGTGTCAGATACATCCCCCTTGTTTCAACCGTTCAATCTTCGGGGCATGACCATTCCTAATCGGATCGTCATGGCGCCGATGACCCGTAACTTCAGCCCCGACGGCGTGCCGACGGACGACGTGCGGGATTACTACACGCGTCGGGCGCAGGCGCATGTTGGACTGATTATCTCAGAAGGGACGACGGTTGCACGTGGCGGGGCCAGCAACGACCCCCGCATTCCAAACTTTCACAAGCCGGACGCTTTGGCAGGCTGGCAGAGTGTGATCTCCGCGGTTCAAGATGTTGGTGGCGTAATGGGGCCACAGTTGTGGCATCAAGGGATGTTGCGCAAACCCGGAACAGGGCCTGAACCGGACGCTCAGTCGGATGGCCCATCGGGTCTGACGCACCGAGGGAAGGCTGTCCAAGACGCGCCGACGGAGGAAGAAGTGTGGGACATGGTAACGGCGTTTGCGGATGCGGCGGGGGAGGCTAAGCGCTTAGGCTTTGATTGCATCGAATTGCATGGTGCGCACGGGTACCTGATCGACGAGTTTTTCTGGAGCGTTATGAACGTGCGAGAAGACCGCTTTGGTGGGGATCTGCCTGATCGTGCGACCTTCGCTGCTGAAATCATCAAACAATGCCGAGAGCGGGTCGGCGACGACATGCCGATCATCCTGCGGTTCTCCCAATGGAAGTCGCAAGACTACGAAGCAAAACTGGCCGAAACGCCGCAAGAGCTGGAAGCCTTCTTGCGCGTTTTTGTTGATGCGGGCGTTGATTGCCTTCACTGCTCTCAGCGGCGGTTCTGGGAAGCGGAATTTGAGGCTGTAGACGGGATAGAGGGTTTGAACCTTGCTGGTTGGACCAAGAAGCTGACCGGCCTGCCAACCATCACCGTTGGTTCTGTTGGATTGAGTTCTGAGTTTACCGGTGCTTTCCGCGGAGAAAGCTCAAAAACGCGGCCTTTGACCGACGTGATCGAGCGTTTGGAGCGGGGCGAGTTCGATATGGTCGGCGTGGGCCGCGCGCTGCTGCAGGACCCGTTTTGGGCGCAAAAGGTCTTTGATGGAAACTTCGACGACCTGTCCGACTATGACGCGGCGGCCCTGAAAACCCTGTATTAGCGGACTAAGCAGCGGCTTTGTGGCACGTCCGACAGGTGCCGCTGACTTCACGCAATTCGCGCTCAATCATAAAGCCCATTTCATCCGCCGCGGTGCGCAGGGGCGACTCATGCTGGTCGGCAAAGGATTCCGCAACCAGATTGCACTCTTGGCAGATCAGGAACGTCGGCGCAGCGCACTTCGAGGGATTGCTGCAAGCAATGTAGGCATTGAGGCTCTCAATCCGGTGCGCCAAACCGTTTTCGATCAAGAAATCTAACGCGCGATAAGCAACAGGCGGCTGAGCGCGCTGGCCACCGTCGCCGAGTTTATCCAAAATGGCGTAAGCCCCAAGGGGGCGGTGCTCTTCGAGCAAGAAGTCCAAAACCTTGCGGCGCGTCTCGGTCATTCTAGCCCGATCTTGGATGCATTTCGCCTCTGCCGCCGCGACGGTTTGCGAGACACACGCCGCGTGATCGTGCGGTTCAAAGATTTGATCCGCAAGCTGGCTTGACTGCTCGTGAGCGGGAATGGTTTTGATCTCTAAATCACTCATATATCAGCGGGGCCTCTTGATTCCCTTAGTGTCCTCATGCACTTTGCGTAATGTTATAACATTACAAAATGGATGGTATCATGGTTTCCAGAATTCTTAAACTGTCGGTTCTGTCTTTTATCGCCTTTTCGGTCTCGGCAAAAGCGGAAGACGCGCATGTTCATGGCGAAGCAGTGTTGGAGGTCGTGATCGACGAAGCTGGGGCGTTGCTGGGCTTCGAGGCACCGGCAATCGACATCGTAGGTTTTGAATACTTGCCCAAGACCGATGAAGAGCAACAGGCGATTGACGCAAAAATTGCAATATTGGGTGATATGTCCAACGTGGTTGTGCTGCCAGACGCAGCAGGCTGCACGTTGGTGGATGTTCATGTAGACTTTGAAGCCGAAGAACACGATGGCGAAGTTGAACACATCGCCTTTCATGCAGAATACGAGTTGGACTGCGCGGACGTCTCCGCGCTGACAAGCCTGCAAGCGACGGTCTTTGACCAATTTCCTGCCTTAGAGGAAATGGAGGTTGAAGTCGTTTCGCCTGCGGGACAAAAGGGAGCACACTTGGAGCCTGATCGCACCAAGCTTGAGCTTTAGGCCATGATGATGGGGGGCAAACTGAGTGAGAAAAGTTGGGTTTGCCCTTCGCGCGTTTTTGACCAAAACAGTGGCCGGCCTCTTTGCTGTGTCGCTGGCACACACAGCCTCGGCCCATCCGCATGAATGGATCGATCTGACCGTCCAGTTTAAATTCGATGAAGAAAAGCGCCTGATTGGTCTTGAGCAATCGTGGCTGTTCGATCCGTTCTTCAGCTCTTACGTCCTCGAGGAATTCAGCGCCGAACGCCCTGAACGCAAGCGCGCTTTGGAACAAGCCAAGGCCTTGGGGCCAGAGATGGTTTCGAACTTGAGTCAGCACAATTATCTCAACGAGTGGACCTATAAGGACGCCTCGGTCGAAGGCATCAAGGGGACGTTTGTCTCCGCAAAAATCAAGAACCGCAATCAGATGGAATTGACGTTTCAGATTGATTTGCCTCAACCGCTGGATTTGGCAGCAGGTGACTTCGAATACAGCGTTTTTGACCCTTCATATTATATTGAAATTCTGCACGCCGATCGCTTCCGGCCTCGTTTGCGCGGTGCGCCTCGTGGTTGCCGAGCCACGATTATCGAACCTGAGCCAGATGAAGACTTTATCATCTACGCTGCAGAACTCGATCGCACCGAAAATTCGGAAGACGGCCTAGGCCGGCATTTTGCCGAACGTGTGGTGATCTCGTGCCCGCAGTAACTAAAATGCTGATCCGGGGCGAAAATCTGCTGTTTCAGCGACCCGGCGGTTTCGAGCTTTACCTGCCAGACATCTCAGTATCCGCCGGAGAAGCAGTCGCCATTCTTGGCCCGTCTGGATCTGGAAAATCGACCCTCTTGGACCTTATAGGCGGTGTCCTGCGGCCCTCGTCCGGGATGCTGGAAGCCTTTGGCCAGGATACGGGTCGCTTGAGCCTTGGCGCGCTGGATCGGTTGCGCGGTGACAATATCGGCGTGGTATTTCAGGAGCATAACCTGCTGCCCTTCGCGACGGTATTTCAAAATGTCGCCTTGGGGGTTCAGTTCAGTAAGGTCCGGCGAGGGCGGCTGAAATCGGGTTCTCTTTACACCGAAATCGTCAAGCTGCTGAACGACATGGATCTGGATGCCGAAGCCATCCTGCGCCGCCCTGCCCACACGCTGTCCGTCGGCCAGCGCCAACGCGTTGCCGCTGCCCGTGCCTTGCTGGGCGAGCCACCGCTGATCATTGCGGATGAACCGACTTCTGCACTGGATGAGGGCAATCAGCAGCGCTTTATGGACCTGCTGCAAGCGGCGCGGCAGGCTTCAGGCTCGGCCTTGCTGTTTGTGACGCATGATTCGCGTTTGGTGACAGACTTTGACCGGCTGATTGATCTTTCGGATCAGGGGGCGCGGGCGGCATGATGATGGTAGGTCTGGCCTTGCGCTCGATGTTGGCGCGCAAACTGAGTTTGATTTTGACGGTGGTGACGCTTGCGCTTTCCGTCGCACTTTTTCTGACGATTGAACGCCTGCGCGTGTCCACGCGAGAGAGCTTCGATGGGACAATCAGCGGCGTGGACGTGCTGGTGGGCGCGCGGGGTAGTGATCTGGGGCTGCTGCTGTATACAGCCTTCCAAATTGGAGATGCGGCCCCGTCGATGCGGTGGACCAGCTTTTTGGACGTTCAGGCCGATGATCGCGTTGAATGGGCAGTGCCGATCAGTCTGGGAGACAGTCACAGAGGATACCGTGTCATCGCGACGACCTCCGACTACTTCGATTTTGTCCGTACGGGCCTGAACCGGCCCCTTGGCTTCGACGCACAAGACCCGTCTTTACTAAGCGGATTTGGGGTGGTTCTTGGATCCGAAGTCGCGCGGGCTTTGGGGTACCAAATGGGTGACGCCATTGCTGTTCAGCATGGTCTGGCATCCGCTGGGGATCAAAGCCACGACACTCAACCCTTTATCGTGACGGGTATACTGACAACCACTGGAACGCCAATCGACTATAGCCTGCTGCTGCATATTCGAGCGTTTGAGGCCATTCATGAGGGCTGGAACGGATCGGTTCCGGGCGAGCCGATCACGCGACATGAAGGTGTTGAAGACCGGACGGCGGTTGACCTTTCTGGACCGGAGTTTGAGCCGTCGCTTCTGACTGCTGCCTATGTCGGTCTGACGTCAAAACGACGAATTTTCCAGTTTGCCGAGGCCATCGAAGACAGCGGCCGCGCAGAGCCGTTGACCGCAGTTTTGCCGGGGATCACCCTGTCTCAATTGTGGCTATTACTGGCGTCCGCCGAGCGCGCTTTGCTGACGTTTTCTGTGCTGATTGTGATCGCTGCGCTGGCTGGGCAAATGACGTTGCTGGTCGCAACGCTGGACCTACGCCGCCGGGAGATTGCGATTTATCGGGCGATGGGCGCACAGCCACAGACAATTGCTGGATTGCTGGTTGTCGAAGCTGGGCTCATCAGTCTGGCCTCTGCGGTCAGTGGGCTGGTTCTTACACTGATTGGCACATGGCTGGCGGGCCTGTGGTTGGGCGGTGCCTTGAAGCTTGACCTGAACGCGGTCATGGTAACGCCGTCTCAGGGCCTAGCGCTGCTGGCCTTTATCGGGGTGAGCGTGGTTACTGGTTTGGTTCCGGCGTTGATGGCTTATCGCGCCTCCTTGCAGGACGGAATGCGGGCGCGGTACTGAGCCCGGAGGTACAGCATCAAAGGAATGATTGAGGAATGAACGTTCTCAGGTCGCTATTGATCGCGTTGGTCGCCGTGTTGGCGGCATGCGTGCTGGCGGTGTTCCTGTTCCGCGTGGCGGTTCTCCCACGGATCATGGCCGAAGATGCAACTGGCCCGGTTCTGGCGTGGCGCACATTAATCCCAGAGACCGCTTTGGTCGCCTATGCTGCTTTGGATCGGGCACCCGACGATGCAGACGCCTTGCAAATCGCGGAAACCAGCACGGAACCAGCCTTGGATGGGCAAACGGTCTCGATCGCTGGTTTCATGGTCCCACTGGATGCTACGCGCGGTAAGACGGCGCATTTCCTGCTGGTGCCCTATCAAGGCGCATGCATCCACACACCAGCACCACCGCCCAATCAGGTGATTTCAGTCTATGCCGAAGGCGGTGCGAGGCTGTTCCACAACTGGCAGCCGGTGACGGTCACAGGCGTGATCAGCGTCGCCAATGAAGCGACGAGTTTGGCCGATGCAGGCTACGTTATGGCGCTCGACCGCGTTCGGGCTTACCGCGAGGAGGCTGGCGCCACGGCCCTGACGTTTGTGCAGGCAGAAGGCGCGCACGATAGCCCGCTGCTGCAATAAACTGGACAACCGAACCCAGAGGGTTGAAGACTTGCCGCGATGGGCGACCGTGAACCTCAATCGCGCCCAAAATGGTGATGCGATGGCGTGGGCGATCGTGGTCTTTGAGACGGATATTTGATGCCTGACATTCTTCGCGCAATTATATTGATGGTCCTCGGTAGCTTCCTGTTCATGTGGGCGGACTTGTTCATGAAGTTCTCGACCCAGAACATGTCGCTGGGTCTGGTGACGATGATGTTGGGCGGGGGCATGGCGGTGTTTTTCGCTGTTCTCATGCGTCGCTCGGAGCAGCCGTTTTTCGATCGAAAATACCTGCATTTTGCGATGTTGATGCGCTGTGGTGGTGAGGCTGTTGGTGTTGTTGGGATCATCATCGCCTTGGCGTTTTCGCCGCTGTCCACTGTTACGGCGCTGATGCAGTCCTTGCCACTGGTTCTCACTATCATGGGCGCGGTGTTTCTGAAGGAACCTATTGGTTGGCGACGTGTTTTGGCGCTGATGGCGGGCTTGATTGGTGTGTTGATTATCATCAGGCCCGGGATGGCCGGTTTTGACTTCTTCGCCACCTTCACGCTGCTGGGCGTGGCAGGGATGGCTGTCCGTGATTTTGGCACACGGATCATGCCCAAGGAGATTTCGACGGCGACGCTCTCCTTCTTTGGTGCATCGACCATCGTCGTCACCGGAGCGCTCATGATTGTTGTCACAAACGATTGGAGCGCGCCGACCTGGCCCGGCGTCGGGTTTGGTATGGGCCTGGTGTTTTTTGGCAGCATTGGCACGCTCGCCGTATCAACTGCAATGCGCTTGGGCGACGTGTCCGTCATCAGCCCCTTCCGCTATGTCCGCGTGGTTTTTGGCGTGGGGGCCGGGATCTTGATTTTCGGCGAAAGCGTGGACTTCCCCATCATCCTCGGCTCAACCATCTTAGTCGCCGCTGGCTTGTACAGCTGGATGCGGGAGCGAAAGTTGGCGCAGGAGAGTGTTGCGGCTTAACCGCTGGGGTTACTGCCGCGTCTTTTCCTTCAGCCGGTTCCGCAAGCGCTGCTGAGCCTCTTCACTGCCATCGTGGAGCGTCCCGAACCACCGATCCAGCGGTAGGATCCCGTCGGCGTAATTACACTCGAAATGCTTGTGATGCAGATAGTGAGCGTAGCTGTCGATATCGACGCTTTGATCGTTCTTTCCTACGCGGACCCGCTCAAACCCCGCATGCCCGGGCGCAGGGCTTAGGCCCGCGTGGACAAGCGCCACGATGACGAACACGGGGTGGAAGGGCAGCGCCAGAAACAGCAGCGCGCAGGAGAAATAGAACAGGTGCTCGATGGGGTGCATGGCCAGCCCTGACCAAGGACCAGGATTGATATTCTTGTGGTGGACCTTGTGCGCGATGGCATAGAGAGGCTTCACGTGGATCAGTCGATGGATGACGTAAAAATGCAGGTCGCGCCAGAGATGGATCAGCAACAAAACTGCGATGATGTAAGTGAGGTTTTCACGCGCATCGATCACCGCCACCACGCCATTCGCCGCGAGCCAAAGAATGCCGACTTCAAACGCTGTCCATATCGTCACGCCGCTGGCAAACGTCAGAAACGCGTTGTCGAGGTTCTGATTGCCGAACATGAATTTCTTGGAGTTCTCAACGGGCCAACGCGGGTTGAACTTGTAGTCCGTCCCCTGTGCCTTTTGTCGGTAGAGCCGGATGTGGAAGGCACCAAAGTAAAGTGCAACCAGCGCACTGTTCCGTAGAAACGCGAGCAGAATCGTCACAGGATTGGGAGTGGCATAAGCTTCCAACGGCGGCGAAAGCAGGAACCAAGCCAAGACGCCAACGGCCACGTAAAACAGGTTCCAAGGCACAAAGTATCCGGGCAGCGCAAACATCCACTTGAGCGCCGGCAAGGGCCGTGGGGGCCAAACGAACACGGGCGGGTAACCGATCCGCTTGTTCGGTCGGTAGTGGCCTCGCTCATCGCGGGAGCCGTGGTTCGCCTCGCTCATGACTCTCATCCGTTGAATGCTGTCTTGGACGCCTCGACGGATCAGCTCCATTCAAGGCCCTAAAATTAGCACTCATCCTTGTCCGCCTGTCAATGTGCACTGACGTCTCATTGAATGCCGGGATGAAAGTGGCTGTCGCTTTCAAACCAATCGTGCGGTTTGTAGAAAAATCTCCGGGACGATTTGGTGAGACGGTACCTGTAAGATTGAGACAGGGAGGTCGTTCGACATGGATGGTGAGTTTTTCAGTGATGTACGCAAAGTCATGCCCTTTGCCAGCCCAAAAGCCGCCGCAGCACCCCTCGTCACCATTGATGCGCAACAGGGTGAAACGCTGAAAGACGGCAGCCCCAACAACGGTAATCGGATCGAGATCGGTCCGACTGAATTGGCGTGGCAAGAATGGCAAAGCGCTGGATTAGAGGCTCCCGACCTCGACGCCATGCGCGCCTATCGGCTTAAGCGGATTGTTGAGGCGCTGCATGCCCGCGATTGGGGTGGGGTGCTGTTGTTTGATCCGCTGAATATCCGCTACGCCAGCGACAGCACGAGCATGCAGCTGTGGAACACGCACAACCCTTTTCGTGCCTGTTTGGTTATGGCTGATGGCCATATGGTGGTGTGGGATTACAAGAACAGCCCATTCCTGTGCGAGTTCAACCCGCTGGTCAAAGAAGTGCGCAGTGGGGCGAGCATGTTCTACTTCGCCAACGGAGATCGGACCGACGACGCAGCCAACAGTTTTGCCCAGCAAATCGTTGAGCTGATGGGCGCGCATGCGGGTGGGAACATGCGCTTGGGCGTCGATAAGATCATGCTCGACGGCTACCACGCGCTGACCAACGTCAACTTCGACGTCATGCGCGGTGAGGAGCTGATGGAGAAGGCGCGCAGCGTGAAGAGCATCGACGAGCAGCGCGCCATGAAGTGTGCCAGCTGGTCTTGTGAGCAATCCGTGTACGAGATGCAGGCGGCGGTTCAGCCGGGCATGAGCGAGGACGAAATCTGGTCGTTCTTGCATGCAGCCAACATCAAGCGCGGCGGGGAGTGGATCGAAACACGCTTGCTCGCCACCGGCCCACGCACCAACCCATGGTTCCAAGAGTGCGGCCCGCGCAAGCTTCAGAACAACGAGATTCTGGCGTTTGATACCGATCTGGTGGGTATTTACGGGTTCTGCATCGACATCTCTCGGACATGGTGGATCGGCGATCAGCGGCCCCGTCAGGACATGATCGACGCCTATCGGCACGGCGTCGAGCATATGCGGATCAACGAGCAGTTGGTAAAGCCCGGCACGTCGATGAAAGAGCTGACTTTTGGCGGGCACCAGCTCGACCCCAAGTACGTCGCTCGGCAGTATTCCTGTCGCTTTCACGGGGTGGGACTGTGCGACGAGTGGCCGTGCATCCCCTACAAGGAAGAATTCCAAGAAGGCGCGAACGACTATGTTTTGGAGCCCGGAATGTGTCTTTGCGTAGAAGCCTTGGTCGGCGAGGAAGGCGGTGATTTCTGCATCAAACTCGAAGACCAATTGATCGTCACCGAGACCGGTTTCGAAAACATCACAAAGTTCCCCTATGACGCCCGATTGATGGGCGAGGCTTAGGAATAGGTCTAGACTGCGCCTGAAGTTTCTTAATCCATGGGGATAGACATGAAGATCCGCGAAATTCACATCTACGCCCATGACTTGCCGGTCAAAAACGGGCCCTACACTATGGCCAAGGCAGAGGTGTGGGCGCTGGATACGACGCTGGTAAAGCTGGTGTCAGATGACGGCACCGTCGGGTGGGGCGAAACCTGTCCGGTTGGTCCAACCTATGCCGAGGCCCATGCGGGCGGTGCGCGCGCCGCGCTGCTGGAAATGGCCGATGGGCTGATTGGGACCGAGTTTTGGCCCGTGTCACTGAACCGCACCATGCACAGCCTGTTGAACGGTCACAACTACGCCAAGGCGGCGATGGATATCGCGGCGCATGATCTGCTGGGTAAAGCGCTTGGCGTGAACGTGGCGGACTTGCTGGGCGGCGTGCAGACCAATCGTGTTCCCTCCTACTACGCCACTGGTGTCGGCGCACCGGACGACATCGCGCGCTTGGCTCGGGAGAAGCGCGACGAAGGCTATCCCCGGCTACAGATTAAGGTCGGCGGTCGGCCCGTGGAGATCGACATCGAAACCATTCGCAAAGTTTGGGAGGTGGTTCGTGGTTCGGGCATGCGCTTGGCTGTTGACGGTAACCGCGGCTGGACCACCCGCGATGCTCTCCGCGTCAGTCGTGAATGCCCGGAAATCCCCTTTATCATGGAGCAGCCGTGTAACACCTATCAGGATCTTGAAAAGATCCGAGCACAGGTCACGCACGCCATTTACATGGACGAAAACAGCGTTGATTTGAACACCGTGATCTCGGCAGCAGGGACGGGTTTGGTCGATGGGTTTGGCATGAAAGTCACGCGAATTGGCGGGCTGCAGAACATGCGTACGTTCCGAGACATCTGCGAGGCGCGCAATCTGCCTCATACATGCGATGACGCGTGGGGCGGTGATATCATCGCGGCCGCGTGCACGCAGATTGGCGCGACTGTGCGGCCTGATCTCTGTGAAGGCGTATGGCTCGCAGCACCCTACATCGAGGGCAACTTTGACCCTGACAATGGCATCCAAATTGTTGATGGCCACATCGCACGGCCCACCGGTCCCGGTCTGGGTGTGGTTCCTGATGAAAGCAAATTTGGCGCGCCTATTGCGTCGTTCGGAGGCTGAGGCAATGATCCCCGATACCATGCATGCCGTACAGCTCACTGGCCACGGTGGGATCGACAAGCTCGCCTATCGCACCGACGTTCCTGTGCCCCAGCCAGCGCCGGGTGAAGTCCTGATCCGTATTGCGGCGGCAGGGGTGAACAACACCGACATCAATACGCGCATTGGTTGGTATTCCAAGGCTATCACCGAGGATACCAGCACCGGTGGCGCGGATGGCTTTGACAGCGTGGATGACGACGACGCCAGTTGGTCTGGCACGCCTTTGACCTTCCCGCGCATTCAGGGCGCAGACGTCTGTGGTCATGTTGCAGCCGTGGGCGAGGGCGTGGATCCTGCTCGCTTGGGCGAGCGCGTGATCGTTCGAAACATGCTGCGGACCTATGTCGACTACCGACCCTTCGAATGCTGGACGATTGGTAGTGAATGTGACGGCGGCTTTGCCCAGTTCTGCGTGGCCCCCAGCCGGGAAACCTATGCGGTAAACTGCGACTGGAACGATATCGAGCTCGCCGCCATTCCATGCGCCTATTCAACCGCTGAGGGCATGTTGCATCGGGCGGGTTTGGGGGCGGAAACTGTGCTGGTTACGGGCGCATCGGGTGGAGTTGGCTCGGCTGCAGTGCAATTGGCCAAGCGACGCGGGGCCCGAGTGATTGCACTTTGCTCCCCATCCAAAGTTAAGGCCGTGAAATCCCTAGGCGCTGACCGGATCGTTGACCGCGATGCTGATCTGGTTGCGGAGTTGAGTGATGAGACGATTGACGTGGTTGTCGATCTGGTCGCCGGACCACAGTGGTCCAGTTTGCTCGACGTACTGCGCCGAGGTGGCCGCTACGCGGTTGCTGGCGCCATTGCGGGACCGATCTGCGAGATCGACGTGCGCACGCTATATCTCAAGGATCTCACCTTGTTCGGCTGCACGTTCCAAGAGGACGCGGTGTTCGAAAACGTTGTTAAATACATCGAAGCAGGTGAAATCCGTCCCTTGATCGCTAAGGCGTACCCGCTGGCGGAAATCGCGACGGCACAGGAAGACTTTCTGACGAAAACGCACACCGGTCAGTTGGTGCTGGTTCCGCCACAGGAGTAACTCCGTGAAAATCAAAAAAATCGACCTCTTTGAATTTCATCTGCCCTACGCGGGCGGTGAGTACGAGCTATCAGGCGGGCGGATCTATACGGGTTTTGACAGCGTCATCGTGCGGATAACGGCCCAAGACGGCACGGAAGGCTGGGGTGAAAGCACGCCGTTTGGCCCCAATTACATCGCCGCTCATGCTCGTGGCGCACGCTCTGGTATCGAAGAGATTGCTCCACACATCATTGGCCGGGATCCCCGTGAGCTGGATCGCATAAATGATGCTATGGACGAGGCACTCATGGGCCATAATCACGCCAAGAACGCCATCGACGCGGCTTGCTGGGATCTGTTCGGTAAGTCGGTCAATTTGCCAGTGTATACCTTGCTCGGTGGCTCAACGGGCAAGCGTCTACCGACGATCAGCTCGATCTATGCTGGCGCGCCCGAAGACATGCGCGCGCGCGTCGCTAAGCACCGTGCTCTGGGTTACATGGGGCATTCAGTCAAGGTTGGCGCGCTGGACAGCGAAGGAGGCCCCGCACTGGATGCCGAGCGCATCGCAGCGTCGCTGGCTGATCGGCAACCGGGTGAGTATTTCCTCGTCGATGCCAATGGTGGCCTGATCCCGGAGACTGCCTTGCGGATGTTACGAGCCTTGCCTGACGGGTTAGATTTCGTTCTCGAAGCGCCTTGCGCGACGTGGCGGGAGACGATGTCGCTGCGGCAGCGCTGTAACGTACCCATCATCTTGGATGAACTGGCGCAGGATGATGGAGACATCGCCAAGATGGTGGCGTTGGACGTAGCCGATGGTATTGGGCTGAAGATCTCCAAGGCTGGCGGCTTGACCCACGCGCGTCGTCATCGCGACATCTGCCGAGCGGCTGGATTGACGGTCTCCGTACAGGACACGGTCGGGTCCGTACTTTCAGCGGCGTCGATCTTTCACATGGGCGCTTCGGTGCCTGAACGCATGCTTCGCTGCGTATTGGATCCGCGAGACATGGTTACGATTGAGACGGGCCACTTCCACGCGCCAATTGAAAATGGCGGTGTGATACCCCCCAATGAACCTGGATTGGGCGTGACTATGGATTTGGATGGACTTGGCGAACCTGTCGCCAGTTGGGAGGGATAAGCACTGTTCTTGCCAAATCAGCCCCAGACCCTGTTGCGAAGAACGAATTATGGAGATAGGAATAAGCCAAGTCATATCTCACTAATATCTAGCTCGGCAAAAAAGAACATCATCAGTGGCAAAACTACCAGTCAAGCAGCTTCTGTTGAATGCAAATTCCCATGCAAAAAAGGGCGATATTGCAGCGGCGCAGAAGATATATCAGGACATCCTCCAGGACTTTCCTAACAACAAAAGGGCGCAGCAAGGTCTGCTAGCGCTAAGTGGGGCCGCTCCCTCTTTTGTTCCAGCGTCGCCTCCTCATCACACTCTAGAAAGGTTGGTCAGCCAATTTAACGACGGAAAATTTTCTGCCGTCATTGAAAAAGCGATGGAGGTTCTCCGCAGGTATCCAGACTCCTTTTTTGTTTGGAACATTCTGGGCGCGGCGCAAAGCAATCAAGTCGGCCAGATGGAGCAAGCAGCGGTTGCGTTCAAAAAGGTTATTAGTCTCAAGCCTGATCACGCTGAAGGTTTTTATAACCTCGCTACGGCCCTCAATGATCTAAATCGGCCAGATGAGGCTTTGGACGCAGCGGACAAAGCGCTTGCGCTGCAACCTCGCTACGCTGAAGCCTTCTACGTCAAAGGAAATGCGCACAAACATCAAGGCCAGTTGAGTGAAGCGATCGCCTCTTATCGAAAAGCAATATCACTGCAGCCCAATTACGATGACGCCCACAACAACATGGGTACGGCTCTCAAAGAGCAGGGAAAGTTAGACGAGGCGATTGAGGCCTACAAAAAGGCCCTAATAATCAATGAAACAGCTCCGGATATCTACACCAACCTCGCTACGACCTACAAAGCGCTAGAAAATTTCGATCAGGCAGTCGAGTACTTTGAAAAAGCGGTCTCGCGCCAACCGGATAACGTCGCGGCCATTAAGGAGCTAGCCGTATTCTATCTGGAGATCGGCAAGCGAGTAGAGGGGCAAAGGCTGCTCGAGCAGGCGCTTAAAGTAAATCCCGAATCACCGCGGATGATGCAGGCACTGGCCGATATTCATGGTAGCCAAGGCGAAATAAATAAGGCCGTAGACCTATACCTTCAGGCGCTGACTCTTGTGCCGAATGACGTTTCTATTCATACGGCTATGATGTTTTGTGTTCAGTCACAAGATATCGACAAGACTATAAATAGAATGGAATTGGCGAAACGAATAAATGACATGGTGTCGCCAACCAAAAAATACACCCACAATACACAGACGCCTAAAGTCGATGGTGGCAAAATAAATATTGGCTTCGTATCAGCAGATCTGCACCAACACCCGGTTGGCTTCTTTATAAAGCCGCTCATGCAATCGATAGACAAGAGTCGATTCAATGTTCACGTATTTAGTAATTCGGAAAAAGACACAGCAGAAACAAAAGTAATTCGCGCAGCGGCCACGGAATGGCACGAAATTACGAGAATAAGCGATGAGCGTGTGGCGAAGTTGGTAAATGAGCTTGAAATCGATGTGTTAATCGATCTCCACGGATATACGCTTTATCATCGACTAGCCGTATTCGCATATCGGCCAGCTCCCGTGCAGATGACTTGGTTGGGATATTTCGCCACAACCGGACTGGATGAGATGGACTACGTGATCGGCGATAGTCACACGCTTCCGGACCACACCCGGGACGACTTCACTGAGGAATTTGCAAGACTGCCTAATTCCTACCTGTGTTTCGGCGAGCCTGAATATGATTTGCCTGTCAGCGCTACCCCGGCAGTAAAGAATGGTTTTATTACCTTCGGTTGCTTCAACAATGTCAATAAAATTAAAGAAGATGTAATCGCGCTGTGGTCTAGGATTCTCAAAGAAGTTCCAGACTCAAAGATATACTTCAAAGGTAGCACCTATAAGGGCGATAAGACCTTGTGGATCGCAGCCGAATTCAAAAAACATGACATTGAAGCCGATCGCCTGATGTTTGCTGGCGGTAGTCCGCGTCCGGAACTTCTTGCGTCATATGCGAATGTAGATATCGCGTTGGATCCATTTCCATACCCGGGAGGAACAACGACATGTGAGGCTCTGTGGATGGGTGTCCCAACAGTCTCAAAATCTGGCACTGTTTTTGTGTCTCAAATCGCTCAGACCATCGCTCACAATTCAGGCCGCCCGGAACTATGTACGGGCAGTAATGATGAATATCTTGCTGCCGCTGTACTGTTGGCCGGAGACATTGAAAAGCTGAAAAACGACCGAGAAGAGCGGCGTGATAAGCTGAAGGAAACGTTCTTGTTTAACGGTGATCTATTTTCGAGGGACTTCGAGCAATTAATGAGTCAAGTCGTAGAAAAAGCGAGTAGTAAAGCAGCATGAGTAAGTCAATTCTTATTACCGGGGGCGCCGGTTTCTTAGGGTCGCATATGTGTGATGCGCTGATTGGTCGAAATGACAGCGTCACCTGCTTGGACAATTTCTCTACGGGTAGTCGTGATAACATTTCACACTTGATGGATCTGCCGAATTTCACCGTCATAGATCAGAATGTCGAAACACCGTTTGATGTCGAGGTCGACGTGATCTTGAATTTGGCTTGCCCAGCTAGTCCTGTTGCCTATCAAAAAGACCCGATCTCGACCGTCGAAACAGCAGTTTTTGGCGCGATGAACGCGCTTAAACTCTCCTTAAGGTATGGTGCCAGAGTTTTTCAAGCCTCAACGTCGGAAGTCTACGGCGATGCGCAAGTACATCCGCAAAGTGAGGGTTATTGGGGCAACGTAAATCCGATTGGGATCCGAGCCTGCTACGATGAAGGCAAGAGATGCGCTGAAACGCTGTTCTTTGATTACAATCGTCAGCATGCCGTGGACATACGGGTAGGAAGAATTTTCAACACGTACGGGCCTCGGATGCAGGTTCATGATGGGCGTGTCGTGAGTAACTTTATTGTGCAAGCGTTAAGAAATGACCCCATCACGATTTATGGTACGGGGGAGCAAACGCGATCCTTTTGCTACGTGGATGATCTCGTTGAAGGAATTCTGCGCTTCGTTGATCAGGATTCTGAAGTGGGGCCAGTGAATATTGGCAATCCAAATGAAGCAACGATGCACGAGCTGGCGGCCACAGTTTGCAAACTGACCGGGTCAAAGAGTGAAATCAAGTTCATGCCTTTGCCGCAAGATGATCCAGTCCAGCGAAATCCTGACATCAGTAAAATTACCAAACTCGTGGACTGGCAACCTCGCGTGGCACTGGAAGACGGCCTTAAAGAAACAATTTCTTATTTCGAAAGTGTATTGAGGTAGCCGCAGTCAGGTAACGGATTGCTGCTGCGAGTGGCTCCTTTGATGGCTGAAACAGAGGTTTTCGGGAGCAGGTGGCCCTTAATTTTGCTCATCACATGCTAAATTAAGGGCTTTGTCTCAAAAGAAATGTTTCTTGGTGCTGCTAAGTCGAAGCCGTGATTTAATCACTCCGTGAAAAGTAATCAGGGGTTCTTAGTGTCCGGTGGCCTCCTAGTCTTTATTGGAGGTCAACAGTGGTTGAGCGCATGATCCTTGGCAGCCGTCTGGCTGTCGTAATTTGCCTCGTCAGTTATGGCTGCTGGCTGTCCTATATCCCGTGGAAAGTGGACCAGCTTGGCATCGAATACGACATGTTTGGGTTTGCCTTACTGGTGTTTGGCATTTTCAGCCTTTCGTCGATGCTCTTTGTCAGCCACGTCTTGCTGCCGCGATTTGGCCCGAGGATTGCGGGTTTGGCGGTCGTTGGCTTTGCCTTTGCGCTCCAGTTGTGGGTTTTTGCGCCCAATACGACGCTGTTTATTGCCCTTGCCGCACCCTATAGCTTGGCATTTGGCGTCATCCAGCCTGCAACACTCGCTGCGATCACTCAGGCCGAAGCCATGTCAGGGCGTCGGCTGCAACCACTGCACTGGGCATCTTTTTCGGGTGGATCGTTGCTTGGGTTGCTCATTGGGCTGATAAGCCAAGCGTTACAGCTGCCTCCTGTTTTTGTGTTTGGCAGCTTGTTTTTGCTGACCGTTGTCGTGGGCATCTACATTTTCATGCGTCTCTTTGGCACCGTCACGTTCAAGCCAATCCAAGGCCCTGGCTTTCGTATTCCCTCGCAAACCGTTCTGTTTTTGGGCGGGCTGGCTGCATTATCCATGGCGACAATTTCGATTATCCTCGACTGGTCCGCGCTCTGGCTCACCCGGGATCTCGGTTTAACGATTGCGCTGGGTGGCACCGGGATCATGGCGTTCAACCTCGCTGAGATCGGATCGCGCATCTACGGTGAGCGGTTGATTAACCAGTTTGGCGAAGTCTTGGTTGCAGGATGGGGGATGTTGTTGGGGTGCGCTATTTTCCTTGCGGCAACCCTGTCAGGTCACCCATTTCTGATTGTCGCCGGCTTCGGTGCGCTTGGCTTTTTTACCGCGAACTTCATTCCTGTGTTGTTCGGCATTGCGGCGCGAGAAGAGGTGAACAACCCAACCGCAGCCGTCAACGACGTGAATCTGTTAGCCTTTGTCGGTTTCCTGTTCGGGCCGCCACTGATCGGCTACGTCGCCAAATCAATATCGATTTCCGCCTGTATGATCATTCTCGGTGTCACTTGGGCCCTTGTCGCAGCCATTCTGCTGGCCTCGGGGAGGTTAACCTCGTCGCAATAGCTCTCGATCGGTGGACTCTATGCCCATTCAAAGTCTTCGTTGGGCATAGACACCTGCTCTCCAAGCACAGAGAATAGACAGCAAGGCAGAGCTATTAATCACGGGGCTTGCTTCCTCTAAAAGCAATTTGGTAGTCAAGCAGTTAACAGAGCTCGCGCCACTTGTGATCATGCAAATGATAGCGGCAAAGCAAATCTAGCGACGGGCATAATCAGACATACGACTGTCGCACCGATTATCGTGTGCCGGTTCGTTAAGAATACCGTTTGGCAGTAAGGCTTAGAGATGAGATTTGACGACAGAATCTACAAAATGTTTCCTATGCTCGTCCCATTTCGTGATCGATGGATAGAAAACAGGATGCCTGTAAATCCACGGTACTATGGGCGTTTTACTTTTTCTGGCTCTAAAGATTTCTCCATGATTATGATTGGAGCTCATAACGGGAAAAAGACAAAACATTTTGTCCGCGATGCATCAAAGCACGGAAAAGTATGCCTGATTGAACCGGTGCCGCATTTGTTTCAGCAACTTCAAATGCTGCATTCATCAACTGACGAAATGATCTTAGTGAACAAGTGTATCACGCCCGTGGAGACTGACTATGTCGACTTCTTCGCACCCAATCCAGACGCAAACAAAATTCGGCACTTTGGAGATCAGCTGGGCTCTCTAAACGCAGACCATGCAAAGAATCATGACCCTGAGTTTGAAGGCGCCATTCACAAAATCAGTGTTGAAGCGCGAACAATGGAGCAGCTGCTTGCAGATTTGAACTGCGAAGACATCAACCTTTTGTTCCTCGATACAGAGGGCTTTGATGCAGAAATTCTAGCAACTTTCCCGTTTAAGAAATTGAAGCCACGCTTGATTTTGTTTGAACACAAGCACTCTGACGGCACGCACAACATTGGTGAGAAATTCGCGAAAATCATCATAACGTTGAACGAGCAGGGGTATCAGGTCCAATGCATCGACAGAGAAAACTGCCTCGCAACCCTTCGATAGGCGATATCAGCGGTTAAAAAGATTGGGTCGCTGCCGACGCTCAGGCGGAAGTGGAAGCGGAAAGGCACCGTTTGAGTGGACTTTAGCCGACCCATAATTGCAGTTGCGCCCTGCCGCGTAATAAATCTGTACAAGTATGCTGAATTTATTATTAAATAAAAGATGGTATTATACATGAAGTATTCACAGATTTATAAAATCATTAGATACAAAAAATATTCCAACAAGATAGTTTAAGAGAGATTCTAATAATTAAGATCACTGAAAATGCCATGTTTATTATTACTTTAATAATGGTATCTTGGTGAATTAATATTATGAGACTAATAATATTATGATGTTTGCATTATGCGATTTAATATATTTCCTAATTCAATATTGTGATCAAATTAATGATGATAGATGCTTTCCCAAGTACTCTTAGCTATTTCGGCTTTGAGTAATTTTTGGGGTGCGTCGTGGGAATTATTGCCAAAAAAGAGTCGGTCCTTTTTCAAGGAACCGAGCAAAGGTCGAACAAAACGGCAAAACACCATCAGTCAGCCAGTCGAAAAGCCTTGCCGCTTGGAACAGCTTTCGCGTCCGTTGCCGGCCTCTTGGCTGCGGCCGCAGTCGATGGCAACCCTCTTGTCTTCACTCCGGACGAATACGCCGTCGGCAATGCAGGGCAGTCTGACCAATACGTTGATGTTCAGTTGCCGGATGGAACGGTGGTGCGATTGCCGGCCGGTCAATACGTCATCTCCCCTGAAGGCCTGCTGGTCCCGCTGGTCAACGGAACGGACGATTTCGATGGCGATGGCTTAGCGGACGCCCAAGAAGACGCCAACGGCAATGGAAATTGGTTCGATGATGATTCAGACGGCGACTTTGTTCCCGACTTTCTCGATTCACTAACGCCTCCTAGCGATACAAACGGTGACGGAATCTCTGACGCTCTGGAAGATGTCGACGGTGACGCTTCCGTCCTTAACGACGACACAGATGGCGACAATATTCCCAACTATGCCGATTCGGAGAAATTGGTCCCCGCCAGCAGCTATGCCAGCCTAGCGGACTATGTCCTGCCTGCGGTGGCTGATGCAGGCTTCAGCTGGGGCAACTATTGGACACTCGGTACGCTCTCGTTCGCGGCAGGCAGTACGAGTTTGTTGGTGGTTAATGCCATCACACTCCCCCGGTTTGATGCCCAAGCTCCAACATACATCAGCGAGGGTTCAGATGTTGGTGTGGGTCCGGATGAAACGACTGGAGCAACGGTCGGCGCGGTTCTGGACATCGACGCGTATGCTCCCGGTTCCGGGGTTGCTGATGCTGGGATCGCGTACGCGATTGAAGGCGGCAACCTGAATGGTGCATTTGCCATCGACGAGGCTGGCTTGATCACAATTGCCAACCCCTATGTCATCGATTTTGAAACAACGACGACCTATTATCTTTCGGTTCGCGCAACGGATTCAGCTGGGCGCTCGAACACGATCACGGTGGAAGTCAATGTTGAAGATGTTGCTGACACAACGCCGACAGGTCCGGGAATTGTCCCCTCAACGATCACAGAGGACGATATCGTCCCCCAAACGAGCATCAATCTTGGTCCGATCCTGGCGGGTCAAAAGTGGGAGTTATCGACGGCGGCGCTGAATGCGGGATACTCCTTGGACGCCAGCGGTAGCTTGTCCCTCGGTACAATCGATCTCGAAAATTTGCCGAGTGGGCTCACTTCATCAGGTGGCGGCACGTCCGCTAGTGGATCGGCGACTCTTACTCTTCCGATTACTGCAACCTCGCTCACGGGCGAGACAACGACGGACAATTACACGGTCATCGTAAACGGTGACGTGGATGAGGATCCCTATTATATCGGTCCAGCCCCAACACTATCATTACCGGAGAATGAGGCCGGGTCACCGACGCCTTACGCCGTTGGTTCAGTCGCGGGTACTTTCGATGACGGCGAATATACGCCGTCTGCAACCATCTCCTATACCATGACGGGGCCAGCTGGTTTCTCCATCGCTACTGACGGCAGCATTACCTACTTTGATAGTTTGGGCGTGGGTTACGATTACGAAACAAGCACAGGTTCGGTTTCGCTAACGGTCACAGCTGACGATGGCGATCAAACAACCGACAAAATATTTTGGGTTTCGATCAGGGATGAAGTCCCTGCTGTAGACGATGGCGCGCCAACATCCGTCCCTACGCAGAGTTCACCTGAAAGCGTTAATGTGGATACTACCACCCATTGGAGCACAATCTTCGATCTGGCGATGACCGAAGGGACCAACGATAATGACGACGCGGGCATCACGTACAGCATAACCAGCGGTATGAATTCTGATGGTGCCAAGTTTGGCATCACCGATGACGGCGAAATCTACCTAGAATGTTTGCCTGATACCGATCCGCCAAACGGATCCCTTTACCCTTATGAAGTGGTGGTAGAGGGCCTGGAAACCGGTGGCGATGCAACGATAACGCAAAGCGTTTGGATCGACTTGGAGTAAGTCTCGGCTCGCTTAGGCAAGTCTAAGGGGCTTCATCAGTGATCTTGGGCCATGAACAGTTCATAGTTCGAGAGGAGCTTCTTGGGCTCTTGCCGCCTCTGCACTGAGCTTGACAAAGTGGGCATTTGCTCCGGCTTCGGCGATGCACACCTCGATCGGCTGACCTCTTTCAAAGGCGACGGCAACGCCATCGTCGATCGCGATGGTCGCGGGCATGGTCTTGGTCGTAACAGCGTGATGCAAGGCGGTCCGGCGAGGCGTTTCGCTGGAGTAATGCGGGCAGGCCCCCATGCTGATCAGCCCTAAACCGGCCAAAGGGCGCATGGGCCCCGCTCTCGAGTTGAACAGAAATTGATCAAACCAGCAGACAGCACCAGCGCTTGTCCCCGCCAGCACCACGCCAGACTGATAAGCTTTGACCAACGCTAAGTCCCACCCTTGAGTGCGCCACTGAGCCACCATTTGTTCAGTATCGCCGCCACCAACATAAACCAAGTCAACATCGGCGAGCGCAGCGCTCAAGTTACTAGAGGAGAGCGTCATCGGCAGGTGAATACACGCCGACGTTCGGCCAGCAAAACACGACTTGAAGCGTTCGATTTTGACCGGCTCATCATCGCTGGCTGTGCCGATATAGGCGACACGAGGCCACGACTTTTCTACATGCGAGAGGCAGAAGTCATCGAGCTCTGGAAACGTCTCGTGCGTAAATCCTCCACCGCCAATAGCAATAATTTTCATTGTTTCCCAAATCCTTAATATCCGTTTTGTTAATGGACATCGCAAGAAACTGTATTTGTGCAATATCGGGCAAAAGCCAAGACTACCGTTGGAGGATTCCATCAATACTGACTGCGGACCAATACCATAAAGCAGACCATGCAGGTTAGGTTCACATCCAGCTTTGGAGTGGAAAAATCAAGCGATGCAATATTTCGCGTTGTTCTAACGGAGGAAGAACTATGAAAAAGTTACTAACCGCAGCTGCGGCATCAGTGATGCTCGCCGGTATGGCAACTGCAGAACCTTCTGGCACGTTCCGGCAAGCGCACGAACTCGGCTTTGGAGCACAATCCAGTCTCGATCCTATCTCATCAGGCCGTGTTTTTCAGATTACTGAGAAAATCATGAACCGCCTTGTGCGGCCTGGTTTGGACGGCAAGCCACAGGCTGATCTGGCGACCAGCTGGGGCGCCAACGATGATGCAACAGTTTGGACATTTCAACTGCGCGATGGCGTGAAATTCCACGATGGCAGCACGTTTGAAGCGGCTGACGTTGTCTACTCGCTCAACCGCGTTCTGGATCCGGACAGTGATAGCCCCGCACGCTCAGCGGTGAAGATGATCACCAGCGTTGAAGCGCTGGACGACATGACTGTCCAGATTACCCTCAACACGCCTTTCGCCGACATGCCGCTGCAGTTGATGGACTATCGTCTGCGGATACTGAATGAAGGCTCTGGTGATGACATCGCGACCTCTGGCAACGGCACGGGGCCGTTCATGGTTGAGAACTTTGACGCAGAAGGCACGACCGTTTTGGTTGCTAACCCTGATTACTGGGAAGGCGCACCCGGTGTGGCGCGGATGGAAGTCATCGGTATCGCCGACGGTCAGGCGCGCTTGCAGGCCCTGCTTGGTGGTCAGATTGATATGGAGCGCGGCATCACCGCACAGCAGCAGGTGATGCTGACCAGTTCCAATAAGTTTGACGTGCAGGTTATTCCAACCGGCAACTGGCGTGGGCTTGTATTCCGCACCGATGTTGA
Organism: Alphaproteobacteria bacterium; assembly: GCA_965661545.1. GTDB lineage: Bacteria > Pseudomonadota > Alphaproteobacteria > UBA7985 > UBA7985 > UBA7985. The sequence continues at coordinate 36,662 of CBFIEF010000021.1, forward strand.
GCCTTTCAGCGACGTTCGTGTGCGCAAGGCTGTTCGGATGGCCGCTGATCGTGAAGAGCTGGTTAAGCTGGTCCTCGGTGGTCAGGGTGTCGTTGCTTGTGACGCACCTGTTGAGCCGAACGACCAGTATCGCGCAGACATCTCCTGCCCACAGGATATCGAAGGTGCCAAAGCACTTCTGGCTGAAGCAGGTTACGCAGATGGTATCGACATCGATGTCCACGTTTCTACCCTCGAGTCCACGTGGCCCACACTGGCTGTGGCGTACCAGGAGCAGGCCGCGGCTGCTGGCATTCGCGTCAACGTCGTTCAGACCCCAACCGATGGTTACTGGTCTGAAGTTTGGATGAAGAAAGATATTGCTGCGACACGTTGGAACGAGCGTCCAGCCGATCAGGCCTTGCATGAAATCTATCTCTCAACCGCCCGCTGGAATGAGAGTTACTTCAAAGATGAGTCCTTCGATTCCTTACTTGGCGAGGCTCGTCGGGAGCTTGATTTTGATGCCCGCAATGCGATCTACCAAGCGGCTCAGGAATACCTCTGGGAGAACGGAGGGACACTTATTCCTTACACCGTGACGAAGTTGATTGGCGTATCCTCCCGCGTTGACAACCTTGATGCAGTCAAGAACGACGCTGTGCGTTGGCACTTGATCACCGTCGATTGATCGTTTTGAAATGGGGTGCTGACTTGCTTCAGCGCCCCATTTCACCCCTATTTTGATCGCTTCCCAAAAGGTAACACCCCCATGCTTCGCATGCTGCTTAGACGTCTGGCTCTTGGTGCAATTACCGTCGCGATCGTTTCCATCATTATTTTCTCTGGCGTTGAGTTGCTGCCTGGCGATGCCTGTACCGCTTTCCTTGAGCGAGAGGCCAAGGGTAAGCTGCTGGAAAATTGTCGAGAAGCGCAGGGGCTGAACCGCGGCCCCATCGAGCGCTATCTGGATTGGGCAATCAGCGCTGTTCAGGGTGATTTAGGTGTTTCTGCCAATGGGCAGAAAAGCATCACCGAGCTCGTCGGGAACCGTCTAAAAAATTCTCTGTTGCTTGCCGCCAGTTCCCTTGCCTTGGGCGTTCCATTGGCGATTTTCCTCGGCGTGATTACGGGTTTGTGGCGTGACCGTCCTATCGATCTGACTCTTTCTACGCTGGCCATCTTCGCCATGACCATTCCGGAATTCGTGTCCGCAACCGTGTTGATTCTCGTCTTTTCCGTATGGCTCGGATGGTTGCCGGGGATTGTCCTGACCCCTGCGCACGCGCCCGCGATCGAATTTTTCCCCGAGATTCTGCTGCCCGTTATCGTTCTGACAATGGTCATGACGGCGCACATTCTGCGCATGGTGAGGTCTTCGGTCATCGAAGTAATGGCGGGGGATTACGTGCAAATGGCAACGCTGAAGGGTGTGCCTTACTGGCGTATAGTGTTCCGCCATGCGCTGCCCAATGCCTTGTTGCCGGCCATCAATGTCGTGGCGCTAACTGTTGCTTGGTTGCTCGGCGGTGTCGTTGTGATTGAGGTGGTGTTTAATTACCCGGGCTTGGGCCGCATGATCATCGACAGCATTTCCGATCGTGATTTGCCGGTCGTTCAAGCCATCGCGCTGATTGTGGCGACAGTCTACGTCGGGGTGAATCTATCTGCTGACCTATTGACCATGTTTGCCAATCCACGCTTGCGAACCCTGTACATGAGGCGGAAATGACTATTACTGCCGGTTCGAGAACCCAAAACCGCTTCACGCCAATCGTGCAGGTACTGCGCGATGTTGTTGTTCGGCCATCGGGCGCTATCGGCCTGACGCTGGTTTGCCTGCATCTAATCCTTGCCCTGATCAGCCCGATGATTGTCGCCTATGACTACAAGGCTACCAACTCGTCCATGATGCTCACCGGCCCGGACGCTGCCCATTGGCTGGGCACCGACCATCTGGGGCGTGATGTCTTTACACGGGTTTTGCTGGGAGGGCGCGAAGCGCTCTTGGTGACGGGCGTCGCTACGCCCATTGCCGTAACCTGGGGCGGTTTTCTCGGTATCCTCTTTGGTCTTGTCGGGGGGCGGATTGATGAGGTGCTGATGCGCTTTGTTGATGCGTTTCTGTCGCTGCCTTGGATCCTGAAAATGCTGGTGCTGATCGTGACCTTTGGCACCGGCGTCGAAGTCTTGATTCCCACACTGGCGTTTTTCTATGGAATACCGGTCATCCGCATCGCTCGTGCTGCCACCCACGATGTAATTGCGCGCGATTTTGTTTCCGCCGCGCGTGCCCGGGGCCATGGTCGCATGACCATAATTTGGCGTGAACTGCTGCCCAATGTGCTGGATACCTTGATGGTTGAGGGCGCTATGCGTTGGTCTTGGATGTTGCTGGCCTTTTCCTCGCTGTCCTTTCTCGGGTTTGGCGTTTCGCCGCCAACACCCGATTGGGGGTTGATGATTGCCGATGCGCGGGGGTTCATGTCCTTTGCGCCGTGGGGCGTTCTTGGACCCGTTATCGCGCTGTCCTCGCTGATCATTGGGATCAACCTGACGGCTGACGCGCTAGCCAAGGCCCTGGGAATTGATCGAGCGCAGAAGGCACCCGTATGACCAATACCGTGATTGATATAAAAGACATCACCGTCGGGTTCAGCGGTAAATCTGGTGCCATCTTGCCTGTCCTTCGGAACGTCGATCTGGCGGTCGCTCAGGGTGAAAGCATTGGAATTGTCGGTGAAAGTGGTTCAGGAAAGTCCACATTGGCACTGGCCGCGATGGGGTATCTCAAGCGGGGGTTACGCTTGCTGAACGGGTCGGTGTCGTTTCGCGGCGAGGACATGTTCGAACAATCCCGGCCCGGTCTTGAAAAAATACGAGGCGGTGAGCTTGCCTTGATACCGCAAAACTCCGGCCAATCCCTGACCCCGACATTGCGGATTGGCGCACAGATCATCGAGGCCTTGCGCCTCCATTCGGCCCTGTCACCCGCAGACTATCAAGCCAAGGCTGTCGAATTGCTGGGGCAAGTTAGGTTGCCCGAGCCGGAGACCATCATGGCGCGTTTCCCGCATGAGCTTTCCGGAGGGCAGCAGCAGCGCGCAGCCATCGCCATGGCATTGGCAGGGGAGCCCCATACTCTGCTGCTAGACGAGCCAACAACGGGCCTCGACGTCACCACCCAAGCCCACATCTTAGAGCTGCTTCGCGATATCGCGCAGGAGCGCAGCATGGCAATGGTTTATGTCAGCCACGATCTTGGTGCGATTGCGCGGGTTTGTGACCGCGTGATTGTCATGTACGCCGGGGAAGTGGTGCTTGATGGTACGACGCGACAGGTTCTGAAGTCTCCTGTGCATCCCTACGCTCGTGGCTTGCTCGCCTCTATTCCACGACTGGCGGATCAGCATCTGCCCGTCGCGCTTGACGGTCGCCCCCCGGCGCCGGGCGGCGCGGGTCAAGGATGTTCCTTCGTCGATCGCTGTGCTTTGGCAAAGGAGCGCTGCCACGTTGAGCGACCCGAGCTGAGCCAAGTGGACAGCGGCGAGCTTGTCCGCTGCTTCTACTCTGAGGAAGCGCAGGCGCTTTCGCTGGTTGGGGCTGGCGGAGTGCCGGTTGAAGTGAAGTCAGACGCTCCGCCTGCTTTGACACTCGGAGATTTATCGATCAGCTACCATTCTCCAGGTCTTTTCGACAGGTTCCTCGGGCGCCAGAGCATCCACGTGGCAACGGTTGATGACATCGATATTACGGTAGGCCGCGGTGAGACTTTGGGCTTGGTGGGGGAGAGCGGTTCTGGGAAGTCTACGATCCTGAAATCTATCGCTGGCTTATTGCCGCCAGCGGATGGGTCCATCGAAATGGCGGAAGGCGAAGCGCTTGCGCCTGCGGTCGAAAACAGAAGTCCCGACCATCTGCGCCGCGTGCAGCTCATTTTCCAAAATCCGGATGACAGCCTTAATCCACGGCACACAGTTGCAGAGATCCTGGCGCAGCCATTGAAGCTATATTTTGGCCTCTCAGGAGCGGAGCTGAACACCCGCAGCGCTGAGATTCTGGACCGTGTGCGATTGGGCGTGCACTACCTCGACCGCCTGCCAAGTCAGCTTTCCGGGGGTGAAAAGCAGCGCGTGGCCATCGCGCGTGCCTTTGCTGCTGACCCTGAGGTCGTGCTGTGTGATGAGGTAACGTCGGCGCTGGATGTGTCAGTTCAAGCCGCCGTCCTCGACTTGCTGAATGCGCTCAAGGAACGGCAGGGGACAACCTATGTCTTCGTGAGCCATGATCTTGCGGTGGTTAAAGCCCTGTCGGACCGGGTGGCGGTCCTGTACCAGGGCCGATTGTGTGAAATTGGACCCTCAGAGCAGGTCTATGCCACACCGTCACACCCCTACTCAGAAGTGCTGCTGGGGGCTGTTCTAGAGCCTGACCCCGATGTTGCTCCTAACCTTGCCACTGATGATGTCGTCGAATCTTCACCTCCGGCTCAAGGGTGTCCGTTCCAACGGCGTTGCCCTCGTAAAATTGGCCAGATTTGCGATACGGATACTCCCCCGTGGCAGGAAACCACCAACGGTCATGCGATCCGCTGTCACCATGGCATCGACGAACTGATGCGACTTCAAGCGGAGGACGGTTCGGCGTGAGCGCTGACGGTAAACTCGAACCGGCAGGTGGCCGGGTTTCCGTTCCAGTCTCAGAGGTTCGAACGATCGGTTTGGCCGTTCTGAACCAAGCAGGGTGTAAGCCAGAAATCGCGCAAGAAGTTATCGATCACCTGATTGATGCCGACCTTTGCGGCGTAGAATCGCACGGCATTTTCCGAGCCAAACAATACGCGGATGAATATCGCCGGGGCTATCTCAATCCCCATGCCGACCCGCAAGTGGATGCGCCTCGAACCTCGACACTGCGCATCGATGGGCAGGGCGGAATTGGTATTGTGGCGATGGGGCGGGCTGTTGACGCAGGCGTTGAAGCGGCTCAGGCGCATGGTGTTGCGGCCATTGCTGTTGAAAACATCGGGCATACCGGGCGCCTTGGTGACTTTGGCGAACGTGCAGCGAGAGCGGGATGTTTGTTCATCGCGTGTGGCGGTGGCGCTCGTCAAAACTGGCGTATGGTAGCTCCCTATGGGGGCAGTACCGGAAAGTTACCGACAAACCCGTGGTGTCTTGGCATTCCAGGTGGGGCACAGGGGCCGGTGGTGCTGGATTGTGCAACGGGACAGATTGCAGGTGGTTGGATCTATGCCGCGCGACAGTCTGATGCCCTGCTGCCCGAGGGGGCAATTATTGATGCTCAGGGTCGTCCCACCCGAAATCCTGCAGATTTTTTCGATGGAGGGGCAATTCTGCCCAAAGGCGGCGTTCTTGGGTACGGCTTGGCGACGATGGGGGAGTTGATCTGTGACGCCATGCTTGGTCCGGCTAAGGTTGAGTGCAACACCTTCATCTTAGTGGTGGACACAACGCGATATCGGGGTGCGCTGGCCTTGCAGGAGGCGGCGGAAGAGATCCTTGCTGACTTGCGCTCTTGCCCCCCGGCGCCGGGCTTTGACGCTGTTCAAGTCCCGGGCGAGCGAGAACAGCGGCGTAAAGCAGGCAGAGATCATATTGAGGTTCCAATCAGCATTTGGAACGGCCTACGGCACGCTGCCGCAGAAGCATCAGTCAAAGGGTAGGGCTGAGACGACGCCTGGGCGGGTGGCGCCATCTTGACTGTGTACGATGACGTTTTGACCCGGTGTCCAGTGGTCTCGATCAATCAAAGCTTGCCCGACGTTTTGCTCCATTCGAGGCGACCATATGGCTGACGTTACGCGTCCTACGATCTTCTCTCCCACCATGACCGGCCAAGGCTTGGAGCATGTTGGGCAGGCACCACCGCCGAAGGCAACACCCCTGATTTTCCGCTGTACCCCGCGCTTTGCGATGGCTTGCAATGCCTCGCGACCAACATAATCAACGCTTCCGTCCAGCGCACAAAACGCCCCGAGCCCGACTTCCAGCGGATTGTTCTCCCGCGTCATTTCGTTGCCATAAGACAGCAAGCCGCCCTCGATCCGCTCAATCAGATTAGGGCAACCCGGCGCGATGTTCAGTGGCTCGCCCGCCTGCCATATCGCATCCCACAGGTGAGCACCGAGTCCGCTGCCGTTGAGGTAAATCTCGAACCCGCCCTGCCGAGAATAGCCGGAGCGGGCAATCAGTTGCTGGGTGCCTTGGAAAGTGATCCACCCGAACTTGAAGAAACCGATGTCCCGCACATGTTCACCGAACAGCCCGGCGAGCAAGGTCTCTGCCTTCGGACCTTGAACGGCAAGCGGTGACACGTCTGGCTCGTTAATTGAGACATCGAGCCCCCGACCAAGTGCCAAGCCGAGCGCATACAGCAGCACATCGCTATCGGCGATGGACAGCCAGAATTTATCTTCCGCCAGCTTCAGCAGCACCGGGTCGTTGATCAGCCCAGCCTGAGGGTCGGTGATGGGGACATACAGACAATCCCCAATCTGTGCCTCAGTGATGTTGCGTGGCGTCATCCACTGCACCAGTGCGGCGGCGTCTGGCCCCTCGATTTGCACTTGGCGCTGGCAGGAAACGTCCCAAAGCTGCACGTGCTCTCTCAGGTGCCAGTAGTCTTCTTCGGTGCTGGTCTGAAAGGCCTTGGGCAGCAACATGTGATTAACCACTGAAAACCCACGAACCCCGACTTGCTCCACGCGATCCGTGTAGGGCGTGCGCCGGATGCGGCGTGACATGTTTAGTCCGTCCATCAGGAAGAAACCCAGACGGAATAGCTGTTGGGGCTGAGAATGACCGGCATATGATAGGCGCCCTTTGGGTCTGGCATGGTGAATCGGAGAGCGATTTGTTGAACCCGTGCGGGTGTTCCTCGGGCTTCCCAGTATGGACCAGTATCGAAAACAAGCTCGTAGATGGTTTGGGGGTCAATCGTATTGGCAGGAATTTCCGCCGCAAAGCGTCCTCCTGCATCCATGACCGAGGCCAGCACTTGCGTGCCGCGGTTGAGATCAACCAGCGTAACGGCGATGTCTGCGGCGTGGGTTCCGTCACTGCCATTGAGCGTGTGAGAGGTCAATTTTGCCATTACTCGATCGAGGCCTTATCTCGCTTATCCGACGTTGCCGCTACGATGGGGCTAATGACACCCCGACATTTTACATTCACCAACGCAACCTTGCCGCTTGCCATCGCGCGTTCAAGCGCAGGCCTGAGCTGCTCCCGCGTTTCGACCACTTCGCCATGACCGCCTAGGCCTTCGCACATTGTGTGAAACGGGATGTCCCGGAAATCGGTGGCGAAGTGTTTGCCATTGGCGAATAAGCGTTCTTGCTGCTGACTGATACAGTCCAGACCGCCATTATTATCGATGACGATTGTGATCGGAAGGTTTTCCTGAAAGGCGGCTTCGATCGACAAGCCGCCAGAAAGAAAGGCGCCGTCACCGGAGATCACAACCACATTGCTGGCCGGATTCAAAGCCTTGGCCGACACACCAAAAGAGACGCCCACGCCCAGCAGAGAATAATTGCCAGGATGCATAATTCCCCCCAACTTCTGTCCCCGCCAGCCCGCCATGTTGACGGCGATTTCTGACCAAAAGTGCGTGTTGCCGCCATCAAAGATCAGCCAGTCTTCATCTCCCATCAGATCTTGCACGTCCAATGATAGCTGCAGCGGATGCATCTTACCCGGTTTTGCGCTTTCCTCTTCAATATGCTGGTACCATTCATCCACCCATACCCCACGCCGCTGGCGTTGGAGATCGAACCATTGATCCCACGTTCGACTGACGCCGGCTAAAGCGTCAAGGAAAGCGCCGGGGTCTGAGAGCAGGGCTTCATCTGCCGCCTGATTGTGTTCCAGTTCTTCGTGGCTGCCATTGATACAGATGAGCTTCTGCCCCGTTGGGAAAAACGGCGGATTGCCAAAGTTCATTTGGTTGTCGAGCCGACCCCCGATCATCAGCACCACATCGGCCTCCGCGATTGCGGGTTTGCTCGGGTGATACTGGTGAAAGTCAGCCAAGCCCATGTAAGCTTCAGACTCTTCGCCAAGCAGCTTAGAATGGTAGGGCACATTGAACACTGGCATCCGCAAGGCCTTGCCCGTCGCGTCCAGCTTATCTTCCGCCTCAGCCCACCAAACGCCATGACCGCCGATAATCACCGGACGTTCGGCCTGCGCTACCATATCAAGAATATTGGCAAGGGCGCTGGGGTCGGGCCAAGCCCGGGGCGCAGGACGGTTGGTCCGGTCGAATGGGCGCTCATGCAGGCCCGCGTTGGCTTCGAACGACGAAAACATAATATCCACGGGCAGGGACAAATGCACGGGCCCGGGATAGCCGGTTGTGGCCGCTGTCCAAGCTCGATTCACAAACTCGCTGATCCGCTCTCCGTCCGTGATTTGCACCGAATACTTAACCAAAGGCGCGGCAATGGCCACGTCATCAATTTCCTTAAATCCGCCTGCACCCTGCCGTTTAAGCGTTGACGAACCCGTTACAAAGATAACCGGGCTCCGTTCTCCTCCCGCTTCGAGCATGGCGGGGACGGCGTTGGCAAATCCTTCTGGGCCGACCAGGCAAACAGTTGGTTGCCGGGATACTCGCGCGTGGCCGTCGGCAAGATGACCAGCGACTTGTTCGTGTGGGGTATTAATGACGCTCATCTGGTTGGTCATGAAGCCTTCGAGTGCGGGGTTGCAGAACCCGCCTGCTAGCGTGAAAACATGTTCTACGCCCTTTTCCTTCAGCGCTTTGGCCAACAAGGCACCGCCACGAAGTTTGGTAGGTTCAGACATCTTTCATTCTCCCGACGGTCATTCGGTGTAATTGGTCTCAAGTGGCGGCAAGCGACGCTCCCTCTGACTCAACTGCTTTGGTGGTGAAGGCCAGAGGCACTGCTCATTAACTTCGTGGATGGTCGTTACGCCAAGCTGAGCCATCGCCGTGCTGATTTCTTCGGCGATCGCGTCAATGAGGGCGTCTAGACCATTTCGCCCCTCAGCCGCCAAGGCGTGCAGGACAGGTCGACCCAACATCACGAAGTCTGCGCCCAGAGCCAGCGCCTTGATCACGTCTTCACCACTGCGCACACCACTGTCGAACAGGAGCGGGAAATCTGGTCCCACGGCGGCTCGAATAGGGGGAAGGAGGTCAACGGTTGGTGGAACGCTGTCTAACTGTCGTCCACCATGGTTCGAGACATAGATGGCATCGGCACCCGCTGCGCGAACCTGTTTGGCGTCGTCCGGGCCCGTTATGCCCTTTACGATCAACTTGCCCTTCCAGACTGACCGCAACTGATCAAGGAATGCCCAATTTGCCCCGGCACGGCTGGCGTGTCGGTTAAAAGATGACCCCGTGGCCGTATCGAAATTCCGCGGCCTTGGAATGCCTTGGATCAAGGTGTTCAATGACCATCGCGGGTGGAGCGCGAGATCAAAGAACTGCCTTGGACCCATGGAGAAGGGCATTAGAAAACCGTTTCGAAGATCGCGTGTGCGCCGTGATACTTGCGGCACATCTACGGTCAGGATCAGCGTGTCGTAGCCCGCCGTCCGGGCCCTTTCGACCAAGGACATGGAGTGGTCCATCGATGGGCCGACATAGAGCTGAAACCACGCGTTCGTTCCACCCCAACCGTGCATGTCCTCTATCGTGCTCGAGGCAGCAGAAGACAGGCAAACTGGCATCCCCCGCTTCCGTCCTGCTAAGCCAATGAACCGATCCGCGTGTGGACAGGACAAGTTGCACATACCCATCGGGGCAACTCCGAAGGGAAGATCATAGCTTTGACCCAAAAATGCCGTGGACAAGGATCGCTCGGCAACGTCCTGCATCACCCTTGGCTGCATAAAGACCTCGTCAAAGCGTCGGGCATTGCGCGCCGAAGCCACTTCACGGCCGGCTGCACCTTCTACGAAGTCGAAGATCAGGCGCGGTAGTCTTTTCTGCGCTAATCGTCGTGCGTCGTCGGCATCAAAAACCCGTGTGGCTCTTTTTTTGGTCGTTCCCTCGGGGATGTGCCCGCCCTCACTGCTCGATTCAGTCTTTCAAAGCATGATAGACGGGGTCAAAGCGGCAGAACCAATCGAATAAACGGGGCAATCCATTCACTCAGTCTATGCGTTATTGGGCCGTCGATAGGCCTGAACCTCCGAAACCCGACGGTCGAGTTGCGCGGATAGGATCTCCACAAACTTGAGAGCGGGGCGGGAGAGGTGGTTTTTGCCCGGCGCGATAATGGCAACGTGGTACTTCAGGTCTTGCGCTAAAGGCCGAAAGACAACGCCCCCCATCATCACCATTTGCTCGGCAGTGAACGGGTCGCAAATAGCAAGCACGCCCGTTTCGCGAACCAGACTACCAGTGACCGGCATATTGGTCGCCGATAAGCGGGACTTACTGCGGAGCATTTGCGCCAGGTTTTCATCCATGGACATCATGGTCTCGGGAAAGGCACCGCCAAACGTCACAAATTCCTGCGATGTCGACAGCTCCATGAGGTTCACCGGCCCTGCTTCATCCGCCATTGGATGGGATTCTGGGATCAGGCAGACGTAAGGCGCCACCGTCTGGTAGAGAACTTCAACGCCCTGATAAGGCGGAGCACGGCCAACCACACCTATATCGATCTGGTTCATTTGCACCGCATCGAGGATCGCTGGCGTGTTGCGCGACTGAATCATGAAGCTGGTTTCGGGGATGCTTTGGTAGATCGCGTTCACGGCCTTGGGCAGCTCTACGGCTGCAATAGACTGGATTGTGCCAATGTTGATCTCAACCGCGCTGGTCGAGCGAATGACGTTGGCAAGTTCCTGTAGGCGGTCGATCCCGATGAACATGCCTTCCACGCCGTTATAGAACTTCTTAGCCTCCACCGTGGGCGACAGGCCGCGGCCTGAACGGATGAATAGGGGAAATCCGACAGCATGCTCTAGATCGATGATCAGACGACTCACGCTGGGCTGAGACAAGTGCATCATCTCTGCAGCCTCGGTGATGGAGCCGCTGCGCATGGTGGCTCGAAATGCTTCTAGTTGCCTCATGTTCATACGTTCAGAGAATATGATGTTCGGTTAGATTTGTCATCTCTATATCTTGGCAGGGCCCCACTGGCCTTAAAGAGGGGGTCAGCGCAACCTGCACCGCGCTTGCCGACGTGCTGATGCCAATGACAACTGTTTTTGGCAGTAACCGCAGTGCCGAAAGACCGCATCTCACAAACTGGGAACACAGGGGCTTCCGGCGTGTACGGAACGATAATTTCGCGCCTTTACTCTTCCCCTGCCATGGCAATCAATCTTGGCATGACAAGCGCTCTGTCCAGTTCACCAGAGCGAAGCGAATGCGCGCGGAGTGGGAAATGGAAACCTCAAGATCCGTGGTCGAAATAATGCCTTCAAAGTCTCGAAATTTTGATATTCTTGATAAATAAAAATTAGTATTTCCGCATTAATTTCACAGCAAATAAGAGTGATTAACTGTTGAAAGCAGAAATTTTAGGGCTAATTTCGTAGTCATAATTCGCAGGAGATTAACCGCGTTGAAAATTAAACAAGCTCAAGTGTCTTCGGAGCTAGCAATACTGGATTGGATTAAAAGCAACGCTACAAAACATCCAAACGCTCCCGCAATTCTCAACATCTCAGGTTCTACAATACTTAATCACGCGGAGATGTTTGAGCGCGTAAGCGCCCTCGCTCATGAGTTTCATGAACATGGCATCGGCCGGGACACTAAGGTTGCAGTCTCAATGATGGATGGACCGATAACACTAACAATCCTTCTCGCCCTCATGAGCATTTCTGCGGTGATCCCAATACATCCA
>CBFIEF010000022.1:0-47362 GCA_965661545.1 Alphaproteobacteria bacterium
ACAGGCATCAGGCGCTGATCATGGCCCGCGAGACGCAGCAGCCTGTGACCGCAGCCTTAACCGCCAAAGGCATCTCTTTTGGCACGCTGACCGCTTTCCCAGACGCAACCGTGGACCCGAGCGCGATCGAAGGGGTCGATTTTGATCTGATCATCAAGCCGTTTACCCACAAGGGTGTGATCCGCTCGCTACGGAACTTCACGCTGAACGCCATGAACCACCATTCCGGCATGCAAGCCGAAGAGCGGTTTGGGCCACGCTGGACCGGCACTTCAGACTTTGACGAAGACGGCTTTACCGCAGAAATGAGCCAAGGCGAGATTTCTGCTCTCGTTGCGTGGCAAGCCACCCTTCCCCCACCCGTTCGCCGCGACGATCTGAGCCCCGATTGGGCAGCGGCGGCACAGGGCGGAGAAGGCCTGTTCACCGATTTTGGCTGCGCGACTTGCCACATCAGCGCCCTGCCACTGGAAAGCCTCGACTTCCACGATCCCGGTCCGCTGGATGGTGCTGGTACGCTGAATGCCCGCGACGTCGCGCGAACTGCGATTTACGACCTCACGCACATGAGCTGGGCCGCTGATCTGGAACGCGACGCGCAAGGCCGCGTCCTTGTCCCACTGTTTGGCGACCTCAAACGGCATCGCATGACGGATACGGAAGTAAACCGCTTGGGCAATGAACGCGTGGTTCAGGGCTTTGTCGACACCAACGTGTTTATGACCACCGAGCTCTGGGGCGTCGGCAACACGGCACCCTATGGCCACCGCAACGACATCACCACCATCGATGAAGTCATTCGCGCCCATGGTGGCGACGCTCGCAGTGCTCGTGATGCCTATGTCTCCGCGCAGCCAGAGCAGCAGTCTTCGATCATCGCATTTTTAAAATCGCTGATCATCAAAGACATCCCTCGAGAGCCGTCCTCGCTATGAAACGGATCACCACCCGCACCGCATGCTTTGGGGCTGCGCTCGTCCTCGCACTAAGCGCGCCTGCTTTGGCGCAACAGGACATTCCAACCCTGACGGAAGTCGGTCAAAGCGCAGGCCTGGACCACCGCTTCACCGGCCCGTGGGAGTTCTTTGTCGGCGGTGGTGGTGCGAGCTTTGACTGCAATGGCGACCGACGCCCCGATTTGCTGTTAGCAGGGGGAACCTCCGCTGCGAAATTGTATGTAAACCAATCGTCCAAAGGCGGCGATCTGCGCTTCGAAGAACGCCCTATTCTCGTCAGCGGAAAGCCTCTGACAAAGGCCACAGGCGCTTACCCGATTAACCTGAACAACGATGCACACGCCGACTTGGTGCTGCTGCGACTTGGCTCAAACCGGATTTTACTGGGTGAAGGCAACTGCCAGTTTCGCGATGCGAACAAGGAGCTGAACTTCGATGGTGGACGGGCGTGGACAACTTCGTTTTCAGCGATTTGGGAGCCGGGCGAAACCTTCCCCACGCTGGCCTTTGGCAACTACGTTGATCGCCGCGCACCGGGTTCACCCTTTGGCACATGCGAAGACAACCGACTGGTCCGCCCGCTGTCCACGCAGGCAATGGTACCGGACTACAGCAACAACACCGCGCTCAGCCCCAGCCACTGTACCCTTTCCATCCTGTTCACAGATTGGCAGGGCGAAGGGCAGTTTGACCTGCGCGTAACCAACGATCGGCAGTACCACCGCGGCGGAAAAGAGCAGCTTTGGCATATTCCAGCCGGCGGCGAGCCCTACGAGTATACCCGCGCAGACGGTTGGGAAGACTTGGTGATTTGGGGCATGGGGATCGCCGAAGCGGATCTCGATGCCGATGGGCGGCCAGAATACGCTCTAACCTCCATGGGCGACACCAAAGTGCAGGCGCTTAGCGAAGACGCCTTTGAGGACGAGCCGATCTATATCGATCTCGCCTTTGACGCCGGGCTGACCGCTCACCGGCCTTACGCCGGAGATACGTCCAAGCCATCAACCGGTTGGCACGCCCAGTTCGCCGATGTGAACAACGACACGTGGCACGACCTTTTCATCGCCAAAGGCAACGTTGAAGCCATGCCCAACTTTGCCGCTTTTGACCCTGACAACCTGTTGCTGGGCAGCGAGACCGGCCAGTACCGCGAAGTCGGTGACCGTGCCGGGATTGCGCTGGATCGTCGGGGGCGTGGTGGCGTGATTGAAGATTTTAATGCAGATGGCAAACTGGATTTGCTGGTCATCAACCGCGAAGAGGCCCCTTCGCTTTTCGTGAACCAAGGTCCATTGGACGCGCCAAGCCCCGCGCAGGGTTTGGGGAACTTCTTGCGGGTTGAGTTGAGCAATGGCGCTGTAAATCCGCAGGGTATCGGTGCCTCAATTTCGGTGAAAACAGGCAATCGCTTCCAGACCAAAACCGTCGCCATCGGCGGAGGGCACGCCTCGGGGCAAATTGGCTTTTCACACTTTGGCTTGGGACAGGCTGACATCGCGCAAGTTCGGGTGAAGTGGCCCCATACCGGCTGGAGCGCCCCGTTTCAGGTCTTTGCGAACACGCACGTGATCCTAGACCGGGAAACCAACAGCCTGCGCACATGGCACGCCATCGATTAATCCGGCTTGGGGCGCGCGCTAGACGTAACGGTTAACGACGTTTTCCAGATGTTCCTGACGGCCAGAAACCGGCTTAGGATTAATATCCCGCTCCGTCACCATGCCGCGAATATCGCTCAGCGATACGGCATCTGCGGAGATTTCAGCCGCAAGATCACCGGACCAGCCCGCATAGCGCTGATCGACAAAGTCTGACAATGGCCGCTCTTCGAGCATGGCCGCAGCGGCCTTCAGCCCGCGCGCGCAGCAATCCATCGCCCCAGCGTGCGCCATCACCAAATCGCTCAAATCAATCGACTGGCGACGCAGCTTGGCGTCAAAGTTGGTGCCACCGGTCGTGAACCCACCCCCCTTGAGGATTTCGTAGTAGGCCAGTGCCATTTCCGGAGTGTTGTTCGGAAACTGATCGGTGTCCCAGCCGGACTGGTAGTCGTTGCGGTTCATATCGATGGAGCCAAAGATCCCCAAGGACTGCGCGACGGCGATTTCGTGTTCAAAGTTGTGACCAGCAAGGATGGCGTGGCCCTGCTCAATGTTCACGCGCACCTCGTTTTCCAGCCCATAGCGCTTGAGGAAACCGTACACGGTTGCGACGTCATAGTCGTACTGGTGCTTGGTCGGCTCTTGAGGCTTGGGCTCGATCAGGATCGTACCTTTGAAACCAATCTTGTGCTTGTAGTCGATGACCTTGGCAAAGAACCGCCCCATCTGATCCATTTCTCGGCTCAGATCGGTGTTCAGCAAAGTCTCATAGCCCTCACGACCACCCCACAGCACGTAGTTCTCACCGCCCAGCTGCTTGGTTGCATCCATGCAGCTGGCAACAGTCGCCGCTGAGTAGGCCCAGACTTCTGGATCAGGGTTAGAAGCGGCACCTGCCATAAATCGAGGGTGGCTGAACAAGTTCGCCGTGCCCCACAGCAGCTTCATGCCCGTCGCCTCTTGCTTGCCCTGCATGTAATCCACGATCTCGGAAAGGTTCCGATCGCTCTGGGCAAAGGTCGCGCCTTCGGGCCGCGCGTCGATGTCGTGGAAGCAATAGAACGGCACACCCAGCACCTGAAACAACTCAAAGGCCGCATCCGTCTTGGCCTTCGCCGCCTTCATCGGATCGCTATCCGCGAGCGCGTTCCAAGCACGGGGGAAGCTGTTGTGCCCAAACACGTCCGAGCCTTCCCAAACGAAATTGTGCCAATAGCAAACCGCGAACCGCAAGTGTTCGGCCATTGTCTTACCCATGAACACTTCAGCAGGATCATAGTGGCGGAAGGCCAGATCATTGGCGCTCGATTGGCCTTCGAATT
This sequence comes from Alphaproteobacteria bacterium, assembly GCA_965661545.1. GTDB lineage: Bacteria > Pseudomonadota > Alphaproteobacteria > UBA7985 > UBA7985 > UBA7985. The sequence goes on from CBFIEF010000022.1 coordinate 3,883, forward strand.
TGAGGGGGTCGATACCGTCAAAATATTGCATCAGTCGAGCATCCTGTTTCTTGATTACTTTATGATTAGTCCGGCGCGCGGAAGGCCTTAAACTAGCCTATTTCCCCCGCTTGGAGCAAAACGGCTTAGGCTTGATTTTCGTCTCTAATCTGGCTCAACGTCTTGCTCGGCGTGATCGCCTCTGCCGCAATTTCCAGATCGAGAACAGCGCCCGTGGGGGAGGCTAAAGCGCGCTCAAAAGCTGCGGCGAAATCTTGCGTGCGGCTCACACGCTCCCCGTGGAAACCATAGGACTGGGCCAGCATGGCGAAGTCTGGGCTTTCCATGGTTGTCCCCGACACTCGGCCCGGAAAGTGCGTTTCCTGATGTGCGCGGATGGTGCCGTAGATACCGTTATTTAGGATCAGAATGATCGGCTGCGCGCCTGCTTGCTTGGCCGTTGCCAGCTCCTGACAATTCATCTGAAAATCGCCGTCTCCGGCGAAGCACACAACCCGTCGATCCGGATGCGCCACCTTCGCTGCAATTGCCGCTGGAACGCCGTAGCCCATTGCGCCAGATTGCGGCGCCAGCAGGCGGGCTTTAGGCCCCAAGGGAAAGAACTTGTTGGACCAAACCGTGAAGTTACCTGCGCCGTTGGTCAGAATTACATCCTCGGGCAACACTGTCCGCAAGTGCTTGATAACATTGGCCATATCGACGGGTGAAGGCTGAGCCTTAACATCGAGAAAGGCCTCGTACGTCTTGCGTGAGCCTTGGCTCCACTCACTCGGCGAACGCTCGATCGGCTCCAGCGCCGCGGCAAAGGCATTCGGGCCGGCCTGAATGCCAATGGTAGGCACGTAGATCTTGCCCAACTCGCTCTCCGCCCCATGCACGTGGATGAGCTTCTGCTTGGGCACCGGGACATCCATAAGCGTATAGGCGTCCGTCGTCATCTCCCCAAAGCGGACATTGACGGCGAGGATGGCGTCGGCCTCGCGGATCAACCGCTGGACGTGCGGCGGCATACCCACGCCTGCTTCTCCGCAAAACGCCGGGGAATGGTTGTTGAAACAATCCTGAAAGCGAAAGGCGGTGATTACAGGAATGTTGCTCTGTTCGGCAAAGCGTTCAAACCGGCGTTGACTATCGTCAGAGATCATCGAACCGCCCACAATCATCAGCGGACGTTCAGCGCGCTCGAGCATGGCCCGCGCATCGGCAAGCGACGCCGCGTCTGGGCTTGGCTCAGCCAAGGTACGCATGTCGAGGATGGGGGCAATGGTGCTGGATCCGTTGAGCGTGTTCTCCGGCAAAGCAACCACAACCGGTCCGGGTCGGCCACTGGTCGCAACCTTCCACGCGCGCGCTACCATTTCCGGCACGCGCTCGGTGTCTTCAATCTCTGTCGCCCACTTGACCATGGTTCCGAAAACAGCGCGGTAATCAACTTCTTGAAAGGCTTCCCGCTCGCGCATTTCCGTCCCAATCTGCCCGACAAACAAGATCATGGGCGAGCTATCCTGCATGGCCGTATGCACGCCAATCGACGCGTTGGTCGCGCCCGGTCCACGGGTGACGAAGCAGATGCCCGGCGTGCGGGTCAACTTGCCATAGGCCGACGCCATAAACGACGCCCCGCCCTCGTTCCGACAGAGCACAAAGTCGAACTTTCCCTGCGTGTCGTACATCGCATCCAAGACGGGCAAATAGCTCTCCCCCGGAACGCCGAAACTCTTCGTTGCGCCGAGGTTTACAAGGGTCTGGACGAGCAGCTCTCCGCCATTCTTCATGGGTCTTCTTTCAGCTTTGGAACAGGACGGCCAAACTCTGCACCAGCATCCCGCCACGGGCAAATGCAAACCCGCAGATCCCCAGTTTGACTGGTCCTTGGGCGATTAAAGGCGGGTTCCGGTAAGGAATTGTTCACTCACCCGACAGAATAAATGCCTCACTGGATGGCGGATCAATCTCGATTTTGCGGCTTTCCGCGTCCCTGCTCATGCGGGGCTGGTATCTTGAGCGGGTTTATGTCGCGTCAAAAACATTGCCTTACCCCGCCAGATCGTACCAATGTGCCACAAGATACAGACGCACTGGGAGGGACCGTCACCATGCAAAACAGCCGGAATTTCTACATCAATGGACAGTGGGTTGCGCCGAAAGAAGGCCGCGACTTCGATGTGATCGATCCGTCAAACGAAGAAGTCTACGCCACCATCTCGATGGGCGGACAGGCCGATACAGATGCTTCTGTCGCAGCAGCAAAGGCTGCGTTTCCGACATGGCGTCACACGAGCAAGGCTGAACGCCTCGAGTTGATGGAATCCATCCTCGACGTCTACATGCGCCGCTCCGACGAAATGGGTGCTGCGATCAGCCAGGAAATGGGCGCGCCGATCGACATGGCGAAGGTCCAGCAGTCCGGCACAGGTTCTTCACACCTGAACGCCTTCATCAAAGCCTTTAAAGACTTTGAGTTCGAAGGGCCGTTCAGCGATGAGTTTCAAGACACGCGCATCATCAAAGAGCCGATTGGCGTTTGCGCGCTGATTACCCCGTGGAACTGGCCGATGAACCAGATCACGCTGAAGGTTATTCCAGCGCTGGCAACCGGTTGCACGATGATCCTGAAGCCGTCCGAGCAGTCGCCGATGTCTGGCATTTTGTTCTCCGAAATCATGCACGAAGCCGGTGTGCCGGCTGGTGTTTACAACATGGTCAATGGCGACGGTCCAGGCGTTGGCAGCCAGCTTTCCGCGCACAAAGACGTGGACATGGTCAGCTTCACCGGCTCCACCCGCGCCGGTCGCGCAATCACCATCGCAGGCGCAGAGACGATCAAACGCGTGTCATTGGAACTGGGCGGCAAGGGTGCGAACCTGATTTTTGCCGATGCCGATCCAAAAGCGGTCAAGCAAGGCATCATCCGTTGTTTCAACAACACCGGTCAGTCATGTAACGCACCAACCCGCATGCTCGTTGAGCGCTCTCGCTACGATCAAGCTGTCGAAGAAGCCATCGCAGCGGCAAACTCGACAAGCGTAAATGCAGCATCCGAAGAAGGCCGCCACATCGGTCCGCTGGTTTCCGAACTGCAGTTCACCAAGGTCCAGGATCTGATCCAAAAGGGTATCGACGAAGGCGCTCGACTGGTTGCAGGCGGCGTTGGTCGTCCAGAAGGCCTGAACCGCGGCTACTACGTGCGCCCAACGGTGTTCGCAGACTGTAACAACGACATGCAGATCATGCGCGAAGAGATCTTTGGCCCGGTTCTGTCCATGATGCCGTTCGATAGCGAAGAAGAAGCCATCGCCATCGCCAACGACACGGACTATGGCCTGACCAACTACATCCAAACCTCAGATCCTGAGCGCGCGCGTCGTGTTTCCCGTGCTGTACGCTCGGGCATGGTCGACATGAACGGCAAAGCCCGCACCGCTGGTTCACCATTTGGTGGCATGAAGCAGTCTGGTAATGGCCGCGAGGGTGGTCCTTGGGGGCTGGACGAGTTTGTTGAGGTCAAAGCTGTTGGTGGCTGGCCGGTATAGCCAACACTGACTTTGAAGACGGCAAAGGGCGCTCACACCGGGCGCCCTTTTTTATTGCCTAAAACGCGCCCGCTTTAACCGCCCGCAACCAACCCAACGAGTCCTGTGTTGGGCCATCGGGCAGATATTCAGCGCCTAAAGGCCGGGTCCAGCCCAGTTGGTCGATGTGGCGAAAGACGTGGCCGTAATTGACTTCACCCCGGTCGGGCGTGCTGCGAAACGGGACGCCTGCGAATTGGATGTGGCCTATAATGGGCAGCAGCGCCGTCAGCCGATTGCTCAAATCGCCTTCGGTCATCTGCACGTGAAAGCAGTCGAACATCAGCCGCAGCTCCGCGCGGCCAACCTGCTCTATAAGCCGTTCTGCTTGGGCGGTGGTGTCAAAGAAATAACCCGGCGCGCTGTAGCGGTTCAACGGCTCGATGAGAACGATTTTCCCGCTTTGCGCCGCGTGATCGCAGGCGTAGAGCAGGTTTTCGACAAACACGGCCTCAGCCTCTGGCCCTTGCGCCCGACCCGCCATGACGTGGACAGCTTCAGCGTTGAGCTCCTGGGCGAGGTCAAACGCCTGATCGATCGCCTGTCGCGCTTCTTCTTGTCGTCCTGGTACAGCGCTGAGGCCCATCTCACCCCCGCCAACATTCCCCCGCGCCGTGTTAAGCCCCAGCAGCGGCAAGCCTGTCTCTTCCAGCGCTGCTCGGATCGCGCCAGAGTCTTCCTCATAGGGCCAATGGCATTCTACCGCTGCAAAGCCAGCGCGGTGGGCTGACAGAATGGCGTTGGGAAGCGATTGGTCGCCGAAGAGAAAACCCAGATTAGCGGAAAAGGTGGGCATGGGGCAGACAGCTCCTTCTTCTTTGCTCCTGCTAATCCTGCGCAAATGCGGCTGAAACTCAAGGGTTGAGCGCTTCAAAACTGCTTCACGGCTGCTTGTTGATGGCGTGTTTCTGGTCTTTAAGGGGAGTCCACCCTGTTCTGAGGAAATGGCCTTGGTTGCACCGCTTCAATCCCCAAAACGGCCTAATGCCAAGCGCGCCCAGCATCTGCGGGTTGCGACCTTCAACGTGTCTTTGTTTGGCAAGAAACCGGGGCAGATTATCGCGCGGGTTGGCGACCCGACAAACCAGCAGGTGCAGCAAATCCTCGATACGCTGACCGACGCCAATCCGGATGTGGTGCTGATAAACGAGCTGGACTACGACCCCGCCGGTAAAGCGGCTGATGCCCTCGCCCGTCGGCTCAGTCTGGCCCTGCCGGAACAAGCCCCCTTTGTGGCTCAGGCCTTTCCCAGCAATACCGGCATTCCGACGGGCTTTGACGTCTTGGGCAAAGGACGGAAAGGAGGACCGGAAAACGCCTTTGGCTTTGGTGAGTTCCCCGGTCAGTACGGCTTCGCCCTGCTGTCTCGTTTTCCAATCATCTCAACCCGCACGTTTCAGCATTTTCTATGGAAAGATATGCCCGGCGCGCGCCTGCCCGATCAACGGCGCAAGTCCGGGAAGGGCGACTTCTTTGCGGCGAAGGTGTTGGAGGTCTTTCGGCTCAGTTCCAAGAATCATGTTGATGCCGTCATTGACGTGCCCAATTTAGGCCCCCTGCACCTGCTCCTTAGCCACCCAACGCCCCCAGCGTTTGATGGGCCAGAACATCGCAACCGTCGCCGCAACCATGACGAAATCCGGCTGTGGGCCGATTACCTGAATAACGCGGACTATTTGGTTGATGACTCAGGGCAAAGCGGAGGCCTGCCAGAAGACGGTGACAGTGCGCCGTTTATCATTCTGGGCGATCTAAACGCTGACCCCGACCGAGGCCACAGCGAAGATCAGGCCATCGGCCAACTGCTGCATCATCCCCGCGTCTATGACCCTGCCCCCCAAGGCGCCAAAGGGCCCCGCACCGCGGATTTCAGCCGCGACACCATGCGGGTGGACTACGTCCTTCCATGCCGAAGCCTGAGCATCGAAAACAGTGGGGTTTCGTGGTTTGCCAAAGACGACCCCCGCGCCCTCTGGAATCGAGCTTCCGACCACCATATGGTCTGGATCGACGTATTGATCCCGTGACGCGATCTGCCCCAATGCGCTACAACGCCCGCTCCATCGTTCTGTTTGTTTGAGTTACAGCCCCATGCTTCGCGATCTTTCTCTGTCCGCCGTTTATATGGGTTTGCTGGCCGCATTCGTCGGCTATTCCGCGTCCTTCGCGATCCTGCTTGCGGGCATGACATCAGTTGGCGCGACGGAGCAGCAAGCGGCTACGGGATTGTTTTTCGCAGCATTGGCCATGGGGCTTTGCAGCATCATCATCCCCCTGCTCACGCGCGCGCCTTCCGCCATCGCCTGGTCCACACCCGGCGCAGCTTTTCTGGCCTCAACAGCCGTCTTACCGGGCGGTTTTGGGGAAGCTGTTGGAGCCTTTATCGTCTGTGCGCTGATGATCATTGTCACCGGATTGATCCCGCCGCTGGGACGTGTTGTTTCCAACATCCCCAAGCCCATCGCCAATGGGCTGCTGGCCGGGGTTATCCTGAAGCTTTGTTTCGCCCCAGCTTTGGCCTTGGGGTCCGTGCCCCTGCTGGTGCTGCCGGTCTTGCTGGCGTGGCTGATTGGGTTGAGTTGGAACAAGCTGGCCGCCATGCCCTTGGCCGTGATCGCGCTGGTCCTTGTGCTGGTGTTTGGCGTGGATCTTTCCAGCGCCATGGAACCCGGGTCGGGTGCTAATTTGCTGCCCACGCTGGCAATTGTGCCGCCCGTGTTCAGCCTGTCGTCTATGATCTCTGTGGCTCTGCCGCTCTATCTGGTGACCATGGCCGGGCAGAACATTCCCGGCTTTGCGGTGCTGGAGCTGAATAACTACGAGACCAAGCGCCAACCGCTGCTGCGCCAAACCGGCTACGGCAGCCTGCTCATAGCGCCCTTTGGCGGCGTTCCGGTGAACATGTCGTCGATCACGGCTGCGATGATGAGCGGAGAGGACGCGCACCCTGACCCTAAGCGCCGCTACTGGGCCGCCATCGTATCCGGAATCAGTTACGTCGTGCTGGCGTTCGCCGCGGGAACCATCACCCGCTTTGCCGCCGCAGCCCCGCCAGAGCTCATTACGGCCATAGCCGGATTAGCCCTCATCCCGGCACTGGTTGCCGCCTTCACCCGAGCGTTTGAAAACAGCAAGCAGCTCGAAGCCCCCGCACTTACCTTCATCATTGCGGCAAGTGGAATGACGTTGTTCGGGGTGAGTGGGGCGTTCTGGGGATTAGTTGTTGGCGCGGTCGTCTGGATGGTCAAAACCGTGACCGCAAACCGGTCTAAGCCTTGAGCGCGATCACAGGTTAAAGGCGATCGTCACAGCTGCTTACCCGCGAAATCTGAGCGGTTTGGTAGGAAGTTGCAACCGCATAGTGGCGCATTTCTCGGTCGGTCATCCAGTGAATGGACGTCGAGGGCGCGGCGTCGAGCGTATACCAGTAGAACGCAGGATTAGTGCCGATGCTTGCGTAGTAATCGAGATACATGCGGTGGGCTTCATGGGTGCGAGACAGATTCTCGGGCTTTGTCCCCAATCCACCTGACCACGCATGCACACCAATACACGCGCCGATTTTCACAACCCGCTCCTTCCCCGCCAGAAAGAAGTCTGTCCCGCCCGAGGCAACCACGCCATCCGCTGGAATAACAGTCGTCATACCCCCGGCTCGGACCATCTGCGCGGCTTCAAGATTTGCGACATCGTTCACCGAGCCCGGCACGTACTCCATGATGATGCGGGTGAGGCCCGGAAACTCTTCACGGGCTTCTTCGAGGGCGCGCGGGGTGGTTTTCGTGATCACGCCCCGCATGACCAAGGAATCACCGCGCGGCTCAAAGGTCGCCGCCGTCACCTTTCCCGGTCCAAACCAGAAAAAGCAGATGATACCCAAGCCAGCAAGGATTAGCCCCAAAGCACCCCATTTTATCCAACGCAGCTGTGCCGCCTGCATACTTATCCCTCTCTAACACAAGCGGGACATTAGTAGGTTTGCTGCGCGATATTAGTGTAAATTCACTATTTGACGGCTGAATTGGCGGTGTTGTTGCTGTGGTGACAAAGCCTCACACCAATACAGTCGATCAGCTCGACTTAGGCGGGTCGCTCTCAGGTGCTTTCTTACGATGCGTGTTTTCTCGCCAGATAATGAGAACGCCTGCGCCAACAATCAGAATCGCACCGGGGAAGAGCGTGTCGATGGGGGCTTCGCGGAAGAACAACCAGCCAAAGCCCAAAGCTGTCAGGATCCCCAAATAGCCAAACGGCGCCAACACAGCCGAGGCTGCAATCCGGTAGGCGAACATCAGCAACAGCACAGCGATACCGCCCGCCGTCGCCATGGTGATGATTAGAACCAAGTCGGTGGCTTGGGCGATGGGAGAAAAGCCAGTGGTAAAGGTCGCCAGCGCAAAGGCACCCAGCGCGCTTGCTAGTGATGAATACAAATACAGCAGCGCGTTTGGCACTTCATCGGGGAAGTAGCGCACCGTCACCATTGAAAACCCATAGCAGAACGCGGCGACCATGGGCAGCAAGGCAATGGGCGTGAAGGCGTCCGTGCCGGGGCGCAAGACCCATAGTACGCCAATAAAGCCGATCAGCAGCGCCGCAATCCGCCATGGCCCAACCCGGTCCTTGAACATCACCACAGCCATGATGACCACAAACATCGCGTTGGTCTGGGCGAGAGCTGAAATGGTCGCCAGCTCCAAATTCGCCAGCGCCGTGTAGAACGCCAACTGCGCAACCGCGACTGTCACACCGCGAAACAGCGCCAGCCGCCAACGTCGAATGATGATGCTTTGACGATTAAACTTAAACTCGCCCATGCACAGAATGATAATGACCGACGGCACAATGCCGAGCGTGTTCCGGTAAGCGGAAAGCTCAGGGGCGGTGTAACCCTGCTCCAGTAACAGCCGAACCATGATCGCCATTGAATCGAAGCCAAGGATTGCCAGCAACGTCATGGCAATAGCCAGCAGTGTACGGCTTCGGGTTTCGATCATAAGGGGGGCACCACCGGGGTAAATAGGGCATTACAGTTGAAATAGCCCCTCACCCTGCATCAGAGATCGTCACCCGGCAAACAAAACTTCTTTGCATGTTAAGCACTTGGCGGGATCAGTACGAAGTTCCCGAAGTGTCGCTTGAGCAGGAATTCTTCCTGTGCGACCACGATTTGATCCAACGGGTAAGTGCGATCCAACAGGGGCTTGATTGTCCCGGCTTCGATCAGTTGGACCAACCGGGGAAACACCATTTCATCCCACGCCGTCGAGCCAATCAGGGAGATATCTTTGAGGTAGAGATCACGCATATCCAGATCCACAATCGGCCCGGCAATCGCGCCTGAGGTCGCCAATCGTCCGCCGCGTTTGAGCACCTTGAGCATGGCGGGAAAGCCTGCGCCGCCGACGTTATCAATCACCACATCGACGGAGAACTCGCCCAAGGCGGAAACCAGATCCTCGTTCCGGTCCACTGTTCGGTGCGCACCCAGGTCGAGCAATTGCTGCATTTTGCCCTTGCTGGTCAGCGCCGTCACCCTCGCGCCGCGCGCCTTAGCGAGTTGCACCACCGCAGACCCAACACCGCCCGAAGCACCGGCGACCAACACGTGATGCTCTGACCCGACTTGCGCACGGTGCAGCATGGTTTCAGCGGTGGCGTAGGCACAGGGAATGGTGGCCAACTCTGCGTCTGACCACCCGCAGTCAACGGCAAAGACCTCGCTGGCTGGGACTTTGACGAACTGCGCGAAGGCACCGTCGAAATTCGATGCCATCCACTCGCATTCGAGATCATCAAAACCCCGCAACCGCATGCAGGCGCGGACCAACACGCGCTTGCCCAGCAAACCCGCCGCCACACCCTCGCCCAACGCGACCACTTCTCCGCAGCAATCGGTCCCTTGGATCAGCGGAAACGGCGTTTTACCGGACCAACCGCCGTCTTCGTGTTCATCAGTAATCGCGTCCGTTGCCGTCGCGTCCGTGGAGTCTGAAACATCAGACGAATACCATCCAAGCCGAGTGTTGATTTCCGTGTTGTTCATGCCCGCTGCCAACACCCGCAGCAGGACTTCTCCGGCTTGGGGCTGGGGGACGGGAACATCACGATACTCCAGCTTGTCGTAGCCACCCTGTCCGACGGTAACGATGGCTTTCATGGTTTGGGGCAGTGACATAATGGCGGGTCCAACAGCTCGATGGCGGAAAACATGGCCGCACCATAGGCGGGTTGGCGGTGGGTGTTAAGCCAGTCCGACGGGCTTGGCACCAACAAAAAAGGGACGCCGGTTGGGGCGTCCCTTTGTCTGGTTCAGCAGACCCTAGAAGCGGGCTTTAGCCAACTTGCTGTGGGCGCATGTCGCTGATGTCGATGCCAGCAACGGAAACCGGCTTCTTCATCGCATCACGGCGGAAGGGCTCACCCAACTCTTGGTTCAGTACAACCTCGATAAAGGTCGTTACGCCGTCGTTCATCTGCTCTTTCACAGCTGTGTTCAGCGCGTCGGTCAAGGAATCCATGGTGGAAACCTGAACACCCTTGAGGCCACACGCGTCAGCGATTTTCGCATAGTTCACGTCGAGGTTCAGCTCGGTGCCAACGAAGTTGTCTTCGAACCAAAGCGTCGTGTTCCGCTTTTCCGCGCCCCACTGGTAGTTCCGGAAGATAACCATGGTTACCGGCGGCCAGTCGTTACGGCCACAGGCGGTCATCTCGTTCATGGAAATGCCGAAAGCACCATCACCAGCGAAGCCAACAACGGGAACGTCCGGCTGGCCAATCTTTGCGCCCAGAATAGCCGGCAGACCGTAACCACAGGGACCAAACAGGCCCGGAGCGAGGTATTTGCGGCCTTCGTCAAAGCTTGGGTAAGCATTGCCGATCGCACAGTTGTTGCCGATGTCGGAGGAAATAATCGCTTCCTTTGGCAGTGCGGACATGATCGCGCGCCACGCCATGCGGGGCGACATACGCTCAGGCTCACGGCCCCGCGCACGCTCGTTCCAGTTGGTGCCCGGATCGTCGTCTTCGTGGTCCATAGAAGTCAACTGTTGGGACCAGCGAGACTTGGTTTCAGCAACCAAAGCGGTCCGTGCATCACGCTCGGCATCGCCAGCAGTTGCAGACAGCCGCGCGAGGATTTGCTCAGCAACCAATTTTGCATCGCCCTGAATGCCAACTTCAACGCGCTTGGTCAGGCCAATGCGGTCAGCGTTGATGTCAACCTGGATCAGCTTGGCGTCCTTAGGCCAATAGTCGATGCCGTACCCCGGCAGGGTGGAGAACGGGTTCAGGCGCGTCCCCAAAGCCAGAACAACGTCAGCTTTGTTGATCAGCTCCATCGCAGCCTTAGAACCGTTGTAACCCAGCGGACCACAAGCCAGCGGGTGAGAACCTGGGAAAGCATCGTTGTGCTGGTAGTTACAGCAAACTGGCGCATCCAAACGCTCGGCAAGCTCAGCGGAGGCTGGAATAGCGCCAGCGAGGACAACGCCAGCACCGTTCAAAATTACAGGGAACTTCGCGGTGGACAACAGCTCGGCTGCACGGTCGATGGCGGTCTCGTCGCCAGCGGAACGACCGATGCGAACGATCTGCGGCAGATCGATGTCGATCACTTGTGTCCAGTAATCGCGCGGCACGTTGATCTGTGCCGGTGCGGAACCACGGAAGGCTTTTTCGATGACTCGGTTGAGGACTTCAGCAACACGCGATGGGTCGCGGACTTCTTCCTGGTAGCAAACCATGTCCTTGAACAGAGCCATCTGCTCAACTTCTTGGAAACCGCCCTGACCGATGGTCTTGTTTGCCGCTTGCGGGGTCACGAGCAGCAATGGGGTGTGGTTCCAGTAAGCGGTCTTGACCGGCGTAACGAAGTTGGTAATGCCGGGGCCGTTCTGTGCAATCGCCATAGACATCTTACCGCTGGCGCGGGTGTAGCCATCTGCGGACATGCCCGCGTTACACTCATGCGCGCAATCCCAAAACTTGATCCCTGCTTGTGGGAACAAATCGGAGATCGGCATCATGGCGGAACCAATGATTCCAAAAGCGTGTTCGATGCCGTGCATCTGAAGCACTTTTACGAAAGCTTCTTCAGTGGTCATTTTCATGAACTAGTCATCCCTCTGTCTGCCAGCACTTTACGTCTGGTGTGATCCCCGCACATCGGGGCGAAAGTGTCCCGTTGCATTGGAACGTTCTAGCGCCTCTTAAAAGCAAAGAAATTGGAACATCAAGCATCATTTATGCATGATCCACCTTTGATCGCTGAATACCTACTAATTTGCAATTTAAGGATTAGTGTTTTTTCAACTTGGGGATTTTTTGAAACCAAACTGTTCATTAAACCCATAGATGCGCAATCGGGCTGAGATGCAGCGAAATCGGCAAGGAATGGGGATGAAAGTGTTATTCCGGTACGGATTAGGGTTCCCACTGTGAAATGAATCAGCTTAAATTGCGACCAGAAATCTGCAGAACCACTGGACAGTAACAAAAGGGGCATGCGCCCTCCGCGAGTTTTGACCAACCGCGTTTTTTGTCTGGACGTTGACGGACACACGGCAAGCAAAGCGGTTAAATCACCATGGTCTCTGACACTCTAAACAATGAAGACGAAACGGACGCTCCGGGAAAGGTTCCAACAACCCTTCGCGCCCTGATCGTGTTGGAGAAGATTGCCGAAGCCGGCGTGCCAGTGACGCCAACAGAAATCAATCAGACCCTGAAGCTCACAAAAGCCACCATCCACCGCATCTTTGCGTCACTGGAGGAAGAAGGCTTCATTCAGCGCGATATGGATGGCCGCTCCTACTCGCCCAGCTCGCGGCTGCGTAACCTGGCCTTTGGCGTTGTATCGTCTGTTCGGCTGCGGTCGGCACGAAGAACCGTGCTAAACTCGCTGGCGGAGCGGTTGGGTGAAACCTGCAACATCGCGCTGCCTGATCGCGATGGGATGATTTACCTCGACAGGGTCGAGACAAAATGGCCGCTACGGATCCAATTGCCCATCGGGACCAAAGTCCCCTTTCACGCGACAGCCTCTGGCAAGCTGTACTTGAGCACTCTTGCGACTTCACACCGCGAGCGCTTGGCTCATGCCCTCACCCAAGAGCCACCACAAACGCCCAACACACACAGCGACGCGGCAAGCCTTCTCACAGACCTCAAACGCACACGCTTGCGCGGTTACGCCGAGGACAACGAAGAGTTCATGCAAGGCATGGTCGCCGTTGCCGTGCCAATCTTGGATCAGAACAAGCGCCTGCTCTCGACGCTTTCTGTGCACGCGCCCTCACAACGCATGTCGATCAACGATGCGCGCGAGGTGGTGCCAGAGTTGAAACGGGCCGCGGAGCAACTGCAGCAGCTTTTGCTGACCTCCTAGCTTTTGCCAATCAGGGTTCGATCAGAACTCAAGTGTTTCCTGCACTCCAGTTCAGACAATCTTTTCCTCTCGCCCCGGCCCTACTTGGAACTTTTGTCAGAAATTTTCGCGCCTCATCGTGGTTTGGCGAAATTTCTTATGGCTCACTGGGCTGATTGAAAGACGATTTCACGCTTTACTGTACAAAGGCCCAAAGCCTTGCTTATATCGCGCGAATTCTTGACTTAAAGATTTCTTTAATTAAGGATCTGTTTAAATAAGTTAGGGCAAGCCACCATGCACACCATCTTTTCAGCCTTGGGAGAAGAAACCCGCCTGCGCATCTATTTTCTCTGCAAAGAAGCAGAGTTGACACTGACCGATTTGTGTCAGGTGCTCGGGCAAAGTCAGCCTCGGGTCTCGCGTCATTTGCGGATCCTTCGGCAGGCTGGCTTGGTGGAAAAACACGCCGTGGGCCAAAACAAGTTCTTCCGTGCTTTGCGTCGGGAGCCACTGGCGCTGGATCTGCTCAAGCTCGTTGAGCGTCACGCCAGCAGTCACGCCCAACTCCAGGCAGACAGTGCGCGAATGCAGGCGATGCTCGACATCCGAGCAACCTTTTCAGACAGCATAGAGCGGAACATCAATAAAGCCGATGAAGCCGCCGACTTTCTTCACTCCACCGATGAGTCAGCCTTTGCGCTGCTCAATGCACTGGCCGAACAGGCAGGAACGATTGAGCGTTGGCTGGATATTGGCTGCGGCAGTGGCGGTCTGCTGGAAGCTTTGGCACGGCACTGTGTTGAGGCAGTTGGCGTTGATATCTCCAAAGAGCGGATTGCCGTTGCCCGCACGCGCCTGACCAGAGCGGGTCACAAGCACTGCTCGGTGCAGCTGGGCGATATGTACGGCGTGCCTGCGCCCGATGAATCCTTCGACTTTGTCACGCTGCACCGCGTCTTGATCCATGCTGACGACCCCCAGCGGGCATTCACGGAAGCCGCCCGGCTCCTGGCCGCCAATGGCACCCTCGCGGTGATCGACTACGCCAGCCACGCCCACACCGACTTTGGCGAACGCTTTGGCCATCGCCGGCCGGGGTTCGAGAAAGCGGATTTGCTGACGTGGGCCGATGTCGCTGGCCTCGCACTGGTTGAGCAAACTGGGCTGATCGGCGACGGCGTCACCAGTCATGTTCTGGTGTTTCACAAGCAGATGAAAGCCTTTGAAGCCGAGGAGGCGAACGTTGCTTAATTTGAGCACAGAATTCTACCCACTGATCTCTCCCATCCCCTTGGAACGGTTGAGCAGAACGTGGCAGCAGCTCAAGGCGGCGGGCGTGGCTGACTATTCCCTGACCTTTGGCGCGCTAGGCGCAGGACAGGACAAGTCGACCACATGTCTCAAATACATGCGAGCCTATGACCGCAAATCCATTCCCATGATGCACCTGACGTGCCGCGGGCAGACGTGGACCAGTCTGGAGCGGCTGATTAAACGCTGGAAGAAGCTTGGCGTAACGCGAATTTTGGCGCTGCGCGGTGATGCGTTTCAGCCTAGGAACGACGGGCCTAACTCCTCAGTTGAGTTGGTGGAGTTCCTGTCCGAACACGGCCTGAAAACCTCAGTTGCAGCCTATCCTGACGGCCACCCAGACGATCAAAAAGCCGACTTTACGCTTTCCGACACACAGTGGTTAGCCCGCAAGCTCGAAGCCGGCGCAGATCAAGTTGTAACCCAGTTTTCAGCCCGGATCGAAGGCGTGCTTAAACTGCGTGAACAGCTCGACGCGATTGGTGCGCCAGTGACTTTGAAAATTGGCGTCATGCCCGTGCCCGACTGGGATCGGTTCAAAACACTGATCGAGCGATGCGGGATGGCGAATGATCCCGGGGAGGCGCTGCTGTTTGAAGGCCTGCCCGAAGACAGTCATCACGCCCTGAGCCTTGGCCTCGCCTACGCCAACATAAGAGCGCTGATGGCGGAGGGATGCACGAATTTCCACCTTTACGGCCTGAACAATGCGCGGCTGCTGCTGCCGCTGATCGACGGCCTTCAGGCCTTGGACACCACTTTGTCTCCAGCCCTGCGGCACCAACGCCACCACTCCTGAACCACGATCGGAACGCCCAAGTGCCCTTTGATACGCCTCATTCAAGCCCCAAGCTCGACAGCTGGGAATCCTTCTTTGCCGCCCTACCCTTTGTTCGCACCGATCAAAAATCCGGCAAGCGTCAGTTCTGGAACCGGCAAGCGCGCCAACAGCTGGACGCCACAGCCCCGTGCAAGGCGGGTCAGCATGATGGATTGGAGCGGGGTAATGCTTGGGCGGAACAGACGGTCGCGGCACTGCGCCATAGCGACAAGCGGGGCGTCCTGCTGCGCATCCTGCGCGAGATGGAGTTTGAGAGCGCCGAGGCAGTTGGCTTTATCAGTGAGCTGGAAGACCAACTCGCGCTCACTTCCAATTCAAGCCAAGGTTAAGAACAGAGCTCGAGCGCCTGCCGGGTTTGCAGCATCGAACTGCACCAAAGACCAAATCCGGTTGTGGAGTGGGTCTTGAGCTCCAGCGCGCGCTCATTCGAGGTTTTTCGGCTCAACTCGTTCAAAAGTCGGATCCTTATCTTCGACGCGCTTGGTGTCATGGGCCTTGGGGCGCGATGGACAGATGTCAGCGGAATTGCTTCCAGCGCTTCAAGAACCGGCCCCATGGAGCTGCGTCGGTAATAGAGCCGCAGCATCAAGCCAAAGTCAGACTCATACCCCCGGTCGCTGATGTCTGCAGACCCATGCAGCATGCCGTCGCCCAGTCCATAAGCGATGACACGGCCTTCCACATCCATCTCAAGGCCTCGAACAACGTGGGGATGATGCGCCACGATCAAGTCCAAGTCAGCGCGAAACTGTGCCCGGCGATAGCGGTTGATGATATGCGGCTCAGGCACGGGTTCACGCTCGATGCCTTCATGCAAGCTCAGAACCTTGAAGGTTTCAGCGCGGCGCATCATCGCTTGGACAGTTTTCTCCCAATCAGGCGGAGAAGCTACGCTCCATTGGCCCGGCTGGCCGTTTGATGACGGACGCGGCGCGTTCGCGGACAGCCCTAAAGCGGCAAAGGCAATTTCCTGCGCGCCAACCCGCCCCGTGATCGCTTTCGACAGGTCCGCCGTTGTCCCGAGACCATGATGCATCACCGAGTTCTTATAGGCGGACAGTGCTGCCAGGGTCGAAGCCTGCCCTTCTCGCCCAAAATCACCACCGTGATCGTGCGCAGTAGACAACAGGTTTAGGTTTAGATCCTCGACGAGGTGCTGAAATCCCGTTGTGTGCATTTGAAAAGAGTTATCTTTGCCCTCTAACGGCGCCAGCGGCTGTTCCGTCACCACAGCTTGGAGGTTGGCAAAGTTGACGTCGCCGATGATCAGAGGCCGGAGCGCGAGGGTGTAATGGGCCCAAGCGCCCTTGCTGGCCCCTAAGCGCAACTTCCCATCAACGGCAAATCCGACGTCTCCCATGGCTGTAACGATGGTTGCTTCGGTCGGTGAGCTTGGGTCAACATCCGGCTCATCCAACGTCACGGCTGTGCAACCGGCCAATGCCAGCATCAACCCGACGCCTATCACACTTTGCCGCAACTTTGTCCAAGCCATGACACCACCCCCACTTCATTTGTGTGGGCATTTTAGATGATATTTTGCGCAAAAAAAGAGAATACGACTGTGAATTACCCGTTTTGCTGGATATTCCAGCTTATATCGAGCGTTGAAGCGGCTTCGATACTGCACTTATTCCGGCTCGCAATCCGCAGCAACTCGGCAAAGGATCGAGCCTGATCCAGCGGCGATAGCGGATCGTTGGGCCAATGGCTCAGACTACGCAGCCGCCAAGCCTTGCCCAGCGCACGAGCACCGCCAACCAGCACAGTGGGTAAGCGTTCCCCCATCAGCACGCCAGACGAGGCTTTAAACAGCGTCTCCCGTCCCTCTACCACAGCCTCAACTAAGCCGCCCCGTGGCCCATAGAAGTGAAAGCCGCTGGTGCCTCGCGGGTTGCACTCGAGCACGCGGTATTGGCCCGCAGCGTCCTGCCGAAAATCAAACGACAGCTGGCCGGTGAGCCCCCGCGCTTCAGCGACTTGACGCACCAAGGGCTCGATGGCCCACTGGCGCGCGTCATCTGCGGCCTCGAACACGATGCCCGCACCAGTCCCGTTACGCAGCCTGACAACGGGGCGATAGGCTTGCAGAGCCAGCACACGCCCCTCTCGCACCAGTGCAGAGCAGCAGAGTTCTTCGCCGCGCAAATAGCTTTGCGCAATCCACGGCGCGTCAACGGTTGGATCGACCGTCGCACGCAAGGCCGCATCAGGGCGGATGAGGATATCAGTTCCAAAGCGGGTGAAGCAGGGTTTGAACACCCAATCCTCGCCCTCCACAGCCTCCAGCGCGGCGCGGCTTTCCAAGCGATGAAACACTGGCGCGAAGTCTGGCGCGACCTGGGCGACCAGCGCGTTGAACCGCCCCTTATCATGCAGGGTTAGCAAATCCTTCAGCGGCGGCGCATAAAGCTTTTCCGCCCATGCCTGCCCTTGCGCGGCGGCGGCGAGGTGGAACACCTCCTCACACGTGGGCAGGATGAGACTGATCTGGTGAAACTCGACCACCTTGGCGATGCGATGAGCAAAGGCGATGGGTTGGGTTTTGGGCAGGGGTAGATGCTCGAAGCAGTCTACCAGTTGACTGAAGCGTGCCAGCGGTGCCTTGAGGCTGTCGGCGACCACCACGCGCCAGCCAGCAGCACTAAACAGCCGCGCCCAGTGCAAGGCAACAGGCGCCCTTGCCCCCGTAATCAGCACGGAGCGCTTCACGTGCGCAGTCTTTCGACCCGGCGCAGTTTTCTGGCGAACAAGTCGTCTTGCGCCAGCTCTTCAAAGCTAATCTCCGGCTCAACGCCTCGACCTCTTAAAACAGAACGCAGATTGTCTTGGGCCTTGGCCTTGATTGAATCAGGCACATCAGGCGGAAGCCGCAGAATGATTTGGCTTTCGTGGGTCTGCTGAATGCGGAAATCAGTGATTGCTTGGTCAGCATCCAGAACGGCATTGCGGAGGATGTCGGGCGTCACCATGACAGAATCAAACCAGAAGACATCATCCCGCCGACCCACCACTTCCGTCACCGCTTGTAAGGGCGAACCACAGGCGCAGGGTTGATCTTGCAGGCGTAGGAGGTCGTTCATTTCGTACCCGGCCATCAGCTGATAACGGCGCGCAAAATCGGTAATAATCGGAGTAGCAAGCTCGTTGCTTACCCAATCGAAGGAGAACTTCACGTAGTCCTCGGTCAGATGCATCGTCCCCTTGCCGCAGGTCACGCCCAACAGACCTTCGGTCGCCATATAGATTTGCCCCAAACGCAACCCAAAGGCCGCTTCGATGAGGTCTCGATCTGGCGCATCCAGAGTTTCAGCGGCGGAGAACACGCGCTTGGGCTTCAAGCGATCCAGATCGGCGTTTTGTGCCAGCCAGCTCAGGACTTTGGGCGGCGCGACCAGCACGGTTGGGTTAAGCTGAAGCAGTTCATGAGCCCATTTCTCAGGGCCAGAACGCAGATCATAGAACTCGACCTGCAACATGCGTGACTGGTTGCCCGCCTGATAGAGCGCTGAAAACTGCGGTAGAATAACCGCGACCCGGTGCCGTGTACGCCAAACATCGGGCAAGGCTTTGGCCAAAATGACCCCCAGCCACTGATAGCGCTCTGCTTCTGTTACGACATACAAGCCACGATTGCCTGACGTACCAGTAGACATGCCGCACGTGACATCGTGGTGCACGTATCCCGACGCCAAGCCTCGTCGCACTTCCTCGGCAGACAAGCGCTCCTGATTGTAAGCGGCAAAGTCGGCCATGAGCGACTCTTTGGTCATGCTCAGAGTGGTCGGATCGAAATGGGGAAAGCTCTCTAACACATGATCGTGCCACAGCTTCATCTGTGTCTGCTGATGCAGGTTTAGATCCGTACGGTTCCGCAGCTTCGCGGCCAACCACCGGGTGCGGAGGAAGGACCGGAGAACACGGCCATTGGGGCTAACGGACATCGAACGCACAGCCTCCCGGATCGTGGCACAGCACAATGGTTCCCCCTGCCGCTTGAAAAGCGCGCAAGCGGTCGAGGCTCTGCTCAGCGGCTGGGACGTCGGACGCGACGCTCTTGGACATGCCAAACAGCGGTTCAGCGGCGGCGATCCCGCTCAGCAACCAATGGGCATCCACGGCGTACAGCGTTTGGCTATCGTGCCAAAGAACGCCGAAATGTCCAACCGCATGGCCTTCCAGCGGTACAATCGAAACCTGATCTTCCACCAGCACCCACCCCGCTCCCAAACCAAGCGGCAACTCGATGGCCGACAGGTCTTCGATGGCGAGGAGGCGATCAGCATAGTCGTTGGGCAGTAATTCGAGAAAACTGCCGTGCCCCAGCGCAGCGCGCAGCGAACGCGCCTTGGACACGACTTCAAAAGCGCGACGTGATCCGATGAAACGAGCGTTGGTAAAGCTTTGCAGCTCGCTGATGTGGTCGGCGTGCAAATGTGACACGAGGACGGTGTTCACGTCGTCTGGCGTATAGCCCTTGGCGGCGAGAACCTGCTGCACCTGACCGGCGGGTTGCAAGTCAGCGCGGAAAATCTGGGTGTAGAGCCAGAGCAAAAAGGACTTCTTTGCCCCCCGCCCGTAGCAACGCGCGCCGTAGCCTGTATCGATCAACGTTAGCCCCAGATCCGGATGCTCAAACAACCCAAACCGCACCGGCAGCGCCACACGCGACCACCCCATCGCCCGGTCAAGCAGGCGACCCGGCGCAGCGATGTTCGCGCTGTTGTACAATTCCAGTTTCAACGTCCGTTCCTCGGCGCGTGTAGCGCATCTTCAATTCCAACTTGTATCGGTACTGTCGCTGTCCAACCAATAGTTTTCCGCGCTAAATCCGTATTCAGTGTCAATGAAAAGGCAAAAATTCCGATGCTGTAGCGGGTAAACCTTGGCTCTCCCTCCAAACGCAGCAACCGATAAGCCCCCTCCAACCCCCTTGCAGCGCCCAGCAGCACTGGCACCGGCACGGGACGCCAACGCAGCGCCAGGTTGCGGCGTTCAGCGATTTGCTCGACCAATTCGGTTAGCCGAACGGCCTCAGCGCCGGCAATATTGTAAACAGCGGGAACTGACGTCGGCTTGAGTGAGGCGACGATTGCGGCGCAGACATCATCCACGTGGGTCAGATTAGTGACCGCCACACCGCCACGGATCAGCGGCAAAGGCCCTGCCCTGATGGCACGCTCCAACCGGGGCAAAAGCGCCTGATCTCCGGGGCCATAAATGGCTCTGGGCCGCAGGATCACAGAGGGAATGGAAGACGCGAGAACCCGCCGCTCCGCCTTTGCTTT
The DNA here is from genome assembly GCA_965661545.1 of Alphaproteobacteria bacterium. Classification (GTDB taxonomy): domain Bacteria; phylum Pseudomonadota; class Alphaproteobacteria; order UBA7985; family UBA7985; genus UBA7985. The sequence continues at coordinate 24,268 of CBFIEF010000022.1, forward strand.
GGTGGCGGCGTAGTGGTTGATGAACGGTCCCTGTGCCGTGCTCTCGGAGACATCAAACTGATCGCGGAAATCGAAGTAGAGCGCTGGCGTCGAAATATGAACAAAGCGTGCAACGCCACGGGATTCCGCCCAGCGAAGCAGGTTTTCAGTTGCCTGAACGTTGTCCTGTTCAAAATCCGCCAAACGCCCCCATGGCGCGGAGCGCGCCGCGCAATGAACGATGGCATCAACCTCGGGCAAGTTATCCAGCGTTGCGGGCAGGCTGAGATCTGCGCCAATAAAGGAGAAGCCCTTGGGTGCGGCATTAGCCCGGCGGCCCGTGCCGATGGGGTCAAACCCATGCTCGGCGAGAACACTCATCGCCCGGCGACCGAGAAACCCCGTCGCGCCCGTCACCAGCACCCGCTTCAAGCGATCAACGCCACCGCGCCAAACTGAACCCCCGCAGACGTGCCCAGCATGAGCACGCGAGACCCCTCCTTAATCTGTCCGGCTTGCCGTGCGTGGGAAAAGGCAGAGGGGATCGAGGCTGCGATCTGGTTGCCGTGGGTGCGGGAGATATCGATAAAGCGGTCAGAGCGCACGTCAAAGGCCCGCGCCATGTGGAGAAGGCTAAGCGGGCTGGCCTGATGAGGAACATAGAAATCAACCTCCTCCCGGCCCCACCCAATCTTATCCAAAAAGCGATCGAGAAATGCTGAAAACTGGCTGCGGACCAACTTAAACAAAGCGTCACCCGTCATTTGAAAAAAGGCTTGCTCAAGAAAGTATGCGCTGTCGTCGTGGGGTGAGTTGTGCGTTCCGCCTGCGGGCAACTGACAGGCTTCGTAGGCTGATGGAAGGCTCTCAAACGCGGCTCCAACCAACCCGCGCCCTTGCGCCATCTCCACCACCCACGCCCCAGCGCCATCACCAAACAACGCGGCGACCTCTGGCGCGGTTTTCCACGGCAAAGCGCAGGACGCCAGCTCGCTGCTCACAATCAGAACGCGGCGCGCCCGGCCCGTTTCCAGAAAACTCGCGGCAATATCCAGCGCAGACAAAGCACTCAGGCACGTCGTGTTCACATCCAGAACCTGACAGGCTCCATCGGGCAAACCAAGGCCGCGCTGATAAAGGGGTGCGGTGCTGGGGATCAGTTGATAAGGAACAGCCGACGCTGCGATGATCAGGTCGAGACCGTCGGCGCCTACATCTGCGCATTCCAACGCAGCCCGCGCTGCCCGCAGGCCCAATTCAACCTGCGTTTCTGGACCCAGCCGATCGGCGATAAACCGAGTTTTCACGCCCGTCGCCTTGGCTAGCGACCCCGCCTTTAGGCCGTAGGTCTTTTCCAGCATTTCTGACGTCACCAGCGCAGCAGGTAAGGCGTGCCCCCAACCTGTAATAGCCGCTGTTTGTTGCTGGGCTTGCGCGTTCACGGTTTGCTCCCCAATCGAAGGCGTTTTCCCCTATCGTACCACGGAAAGGTGGATATTCGCCCTAAACTTGTCAATGTCTAATCCATCCGTTATGACCGGAACTGTGGAAAATTTAAGCCCAATAAGCACAAGCGACCAAGCAGCAGCCAACCTTGCCGCGCTGGTGCAGCAAACCGGGGCAAGCGCTTTAGTGAGCAATCTTGCCGCGGAAGTCTTCACCCTGCTCGTTGGCGCGTGGACGGTTCCGGCGAGCCTGAACACCGGCATCAGTCGCACGTGCTACATCATTAGCCCCAGCCGGGCGTTTCTCGACTATGGCGCAGAGGAACTTGACCGCTTGACGGAAAACAGACTTGCACGGCTGGCTGGTCGCGGCGCTCTGGCAGGTCTATCGCCCTTGATTGCGGCGAGTGGGATGGATCGTCAGGTACAGCTGAATAACTGGCTGGTCGCAACAAATATCCTCCCTCCCACAGATCCAGAAAACTGGCTTGCGGCCTTCGATAACGTCAGCGCGACCTATCCGGGGTTCATCCCGGTTCTGCGCTCAGTCAACACAGCGGCGCACTCCGCGATCCTCAACACTTTCCGCCGTGAAGGGCTAACGCTTCTGCCGATCCGCAAGATCTTTACGCGCGACTATGCAGTGACTCCCGGGTGGACGACGGATGAAGCCAAAGACGCCAAACTGCTGGCCAAAGGCCCTTTCACTCAACGCTCAGGCCTATCATTCTCCCCCGCTGAGTTTGCCCGCGCAGCCGATTTGTATGGACAGCTCTATCTGGACAAATATTCCCGCCTAAACCCTCACTATACGGCTGAGTTTCTGCAGCAGGCTCAGGCTAAACTTGGCCTAAACCTTGAGGGCTTATTTGACGAACACCGGGGAATGGTTGGCGTGATTGGTCGCTACGAGCAGCACGGCAGCCTCACCGGGCCGATTGTTGGCTACGACACGGGCGCGCCGAAGGATTGGGGACTGTACCGACAGCTCAGGGCCATTAACCACGGCTATGCCCGCGCGGGACAGTGGCTCTACAACATGAGCGCAGGGGCTGAGCGGTTCAAAGAGCTCCGCGGTGGCCGGGCGCATGTGGAGTATCTGATTGCCGATTTCCGGCGCTCAACGCCGGTCCAGCGACAGGCGGCAAAGGCGCTCTCCGCCCTCTTCAACCGCGCCGCACGCACCATAATCCGCGCGGCGGACTAGCGATCCGCTGCGCGCGGCACCGGCGGGATCCGCTCAAAACCGGCATTGAGCTGAAGAATGAAGCGCATTCAGGCCAAGAAAAGCCCCTCTTCCGCCCTATAAAATCGTGTTAAACTCAAACCACCATCCAAACCCCATCCGAGGCTCCCATGACTGCACGTCCAAGCGATGATGATCTGCGTCAGCTCTTAACCAAAACCAAGGCCATTGCGCTGGTCGGCGCTTCGGCGAACCCAGAGCGGGACTCTCACACCGTCATGGCGTACTTGCTGGAGCAAGGATACAGCGTGCATCCGGTGAACCCTGGTTTGGCCGGTCAGATACTGTTGGGGCAAACGGTCTACGCCAGCCTTTCCGACGTGCCTGCGCCCGTGGATATGATCGATATTTTCCGAAATAGCGAAGCCGCTGGCGGTGTTGTCGATGATGCACTGGAGGAGCAGGAACGCCTCGGGCTCCGCAGCATCTGGATGCAGTTGGAGGTCATCAACGAAACCGCCGCCGCAAAGGCGGAAGCCGAAGGGCTGCAGGTCGTGATGGACCGCTGCCCTAAGATCGATATTCCTCGCCTTGGCCTCGACCGTAATTTCCGGATCTTCCCCTAGACTGAGTGGGTTAGCCCCCCATCAACGCGCAAGTTCTGCCCGGTGATGTAGCTCGATGCGTCTGTGGCCAGAAACGCTATCGTTTCGGACAACTCCTGAACCTTGGCGTAGCGGCCTGCTGGAATTCGGGCCAGACGGTCGTCTTTTTCTGGCAAGCTGTCGATGAAGCCCGGCAGGACGTTGTTCATCCGAACGCCCTTGGCTGCGTACTTGTCAGCAAACAGCTTGGTGTAGCCCGCCAATCCCGCACGGAACACGGCGGAGGTTGGGAAATCTGGGTCTGGCTCGAAGACCGCAAACGTTGAAACGTTCACAATCGTCCCTTTACCCTGTGCTTCCATGATTGGCGTCACGAGGCGAGTGATGCGCGCAACGTTCAGGAAGTAGTAATCCATACCCAAGTGCCAGTCTTCGTCACTGATCGACAGCAAATCGCCCTTGGGGCCATGACCGGCGCAGTTGATCACTGCATCAATCCGGCCAAAGCGGTCCATTGTTGCCCCAACAAAGGCTTCGAGATCCGCAACGACGAGGTTGGAGCCGGTAAAGCCGACACCGCCCAGTTCCTTCCCCAGCGCTTCGCCCTTGCCGCTGGATGACAGAACGGCAACCTCGTAGCCGATTTCGTGCATCTTGCGCGCCGCATCCGCGCCAATGCCGCTGCCCCCGCCGACGATCATTGCAACTGGTTTAGTACTCATCAGATTACAGCCTTTTCAAAGAAGGGACGATCCGCCTCAATGCGGTCGTAGCCAAAGGGAGAGAGGTCAAGCGAGCGGTATTCTCCATAGACAAGCCACTCAGAAATGCCGCGTCCCATGGCAGGCGATTGCTGGAACCCATGACCGGAGAAACCGTTGGAGAAGATGAAGTTCTTCACCTGTGTATGCGCGCCAATGATGGCGTTTTGGTCAAGCGTGTTGAACGCGTAGTGACCGGCCCAGGAGTTCACCAGCTTGATTTGCTCAAACTGCGGGATGCGGTTGGCGATTACAGGCCAGACCTTTTCCTCCCAAATCGAATGGTCCTGCACAAAATCATCGTAAGCGACCGCTGGATCCTCATCCGGTGGACAGCCCGCGAGGTAGTACTGTCCTTCGGTGCGCATATGAACGCCGGACGGATCGATGGTCAGCGGCAAATCGCGGTCCAGCGGGTGAGCGGCATCAAAGATGAACGTATAGCGCTTGCGCGGCTCCACAGGAATCTCGATCCCAGCCATCCGTGAGGTTTCAACCGCACGCGGCCCACTGGCGTTAACCACCGCGCCACAAGCAATCACTTCGCCCGTGGCCAGCGTGACGGACTCAACCGCTGTTCCCGCTGCGTTTAGCGACATGGCCTGTACTTCGTTGGTGCAGTATTCCGCCCCGCGCTCCTTGGCCGAACGCTTCCACCAATCGAACAGCGTCCCGCCGTCGAAATAGCCTTCATCGACAAGATTATGGTTCGCCGCAATGATGTCTTCGAGGTTGTAAAACGGGTAATCAGCAGCGATTTCATCGCGGCTCATGTGCTTTGTACCGGCACCGAGATCAGCCTGCAGCCTTTGGCTTTCAGCCAACACGCTGGCAAAGGTCGGATTGTCGGCGAGATACATGTAGCCAAAGCTCTGGATCTTCAACGCTGGCACACGGTCATCATCCTCACCCATGTGGCTGCGGAAGTTCTTCACAAATTCAGCGCCAAACTGGGAAATGCGAACGTTGATTTCGTTGGTAAACTGCTGCCGAATGCAGGAGTTGGTGTGGGATGTTGATGTCCACTCGTAGGTCGGATCCCGCTCAACGACGAGGATCGAACCGTCGAAGTCCGGATTGCTCTGCGTAAACCATGCGATCGAGGAGCCATACATCGCGCCGCCAACGATGACGACATCGTAAGACGATTGCGCGGGCGCTTGGAATTTGCTGGCGTCAGACATGGTTTTCCCTTCCGATGCTAGGTGAGTGAGCGATGAAATCTTAGCCGAACTTGGCCTAGAAACAGCATTCTAAGAGTCCATCGCCTCGATCAAGTATTTTGTTGAATATCCGAAAGAATCTGCCTCATGCATCCGAACCCAAGCTTCCGACAAGACAGCACCAACCGGCACCTCGATTTCGCCGCGCACGTTGGCTTTGGCATGGTGAGTGCGACCGTAGACGAGACGCAACCGCCAAAGCTGGCGCACGTGCCGTTCTTGCTGTCAGAGAATCGCAGCTTCGCCGAGCTGCATTTGGCCCGCGGTAACGCCATCGTAAAAGCGCGCAAGGATCGCCTGCCCGCTGCCATCGCGATCCAAGGCCCTCACGCCTACATCTCCCCTGATTGGTACGCAGTTGAGGATCAGGTGCCGACTTGGAACTATGTCGCCGTTCACTTAACCGGAACGCTGGTTCGGTTGGCGCAGGATGAAATTCGGCGCTTGGTCGAAGAGCTTTCCGACCACTTTGAAGGCCGCATAGAGGGCAAAACCCCCTGGCGCACCGACAAGATGACCGCCAGCACTATGGAAAAGATGCTGATCCAGATCGTGCCGTTTCGCTTTGAGATCGAGGACGTTCAAGGAACGTGGAAACTCAACCAAAACAAGCCGGATACAGCCCGCCTGTCCGCAGCGGCACAGGTCGAGACCTCACCACTGGGATTGGGAACCGGTGCGTTGGCCGGCTTAATGCGCAGTGTTCCAACCGATTAGGAACCGATAAAGCTGCTAACCCGGTCCACCAGCGGATCACTGTCGTAGAGGTCAAAGTAGCCGGCATTCATCAGCGCTGGCGGGCCAAAGAAGAACCGCTCATAGAGCGCCTGGCGGGTACCGAAACCACTGACACAGACGTCGTGTGCCAAGCGGTACAACGCCACGCGATCGCGGGCTTCGAGGTTTGCGACTTGGAAGTAGCGCAGCACGTCTTCAGACATTTCGTTGGAGAAATCCGTCTCTGACGGGGTCGCCATCAGCGAGCTTGAACCCATGAGTTGCAGGATCTCGACCATGCGCGGGTACATCTTGGGGAAGAGGTTGCGCGAGGTATCAATGGGACGACGCAGCGGCACGTAATTGCCCCACTGGTCCTCATGCGCTTGCTCTTCAGCGGAGAACAGCAGCGCGCGGACGGTCTCGGTCATCATCATGACCTCGGCAATCATCGTCTTGGTGTGCAAGTCCTTGTCCCGGCCTGTTGCCCGAGCAATCGACGTCATCAAGCCAACCATAAACTCGGCCTTGGCCAACTTACCGCAAGCGACTTGATGCATCATGTGCGTTACAGCATTGGTCACGGCGAACGCCTGATTACACAGCAGTGGCTCACGGTACATGAACAACCGCTCCCAAGGGACCAGCACGTTGTCGAAAATCACCACGGCGTCCATTTCCTCAAACCGCGAGGACAAAGGCGCGTCGAAGTGGCTCTTGCCGTGATCATAGGTATCGCGCGCCAGCAACTTCAGCCCCGGCGTGGCGATTGGAATGGCGAAGGCAAAGGCGAAGGGGACGTTTTCTTGTGAACCGCGCAGCAGCGTAGAGGGGAAAACCTCGATCTCGTCAGCGATTGGCCCCAGCGTCGCAAGCAGACGCGCGCCCTTCACGATGATACCCGCGTCAGTTTCCTTGACCACATGCAAGGCGACCTCATCGTCGTACTTCCCCTCAACTGCGACCGCGTGAGACTTCTGGGGGTTGATGAGTGTGTGGGTCAGGACCAAATCGTTTTTGCGGGCATGGTCGTAATAGTTGATCATGTTCTGCTTGAAATCAGCATTGCCCAGACCGCGCTCCACACCCTGATCCAACCACTGCGCCGCAGAGGCAAACGACATCAGCGAAGCGTTCTTGTAATCGGGCGTTCGACCAAACATGCCGTGGGACCACTTGGCCCACTCGTAGTAAGCCCTCCCCTTGGCTTTGATGTCTTCTTTGCTCTTCGGCGCCTTAAACGACATGCCGCAGCGGTCGCCGTCTTCGTCAACGTAGGTCAGCGTGTCTTCGAGTTCCGGGTCAGACTGCCGGTCCAGAAAGTCACCCAACGTTGCTGCACCGCGACGGGTGGCGTCGTGCTTGGTCACATCCTTGATGCGCTCGCCGCCGGTCCAGATCTCACGATCATCCTGCAAGCCCGCAAGATACTCTGAACCAGAACGAACACCGCGTCCTGCGCGACCATTTGCTGATTTAAGCATGGGATTTCTCCTCCTCTGTTTCAGCACCGAGGCTGAAGACTGGGCCGCGTTCGAACTGGCGAAGTACGGTAGACAGGCTCTGCCACTCCTCCTCCGTCACACAGCGGCGCACGGCCTGATGAATATCGTGCAAGCGCGGCGCGATTTCACGCTCCAGCTTGCGCCCCTCGGGCGTTGATTTTGCGAAAACGATGCGGCGGTCTTCGACCGAGCGCAGGCGCACGATCAGGCCCTTATTCTCCAACCGATCGAGCACGCCGACGAGGCTGGCTGCGGGCAACAGGGTTCGGCGGGCAAGCTCGATGCTGGAAAGGCTCTCATCCTCCCACAGCGTCCGCAGCACGCGCCATTGCTGCTCGGTCAGTCCATGCTCGGAAAACAGCGCGCGGTAGTGCGGCATGATGCCGTCCAGAACGCGGTAGAGCATCATCGGCAAACTGGCGTCAAAGGGCGCAGTATCATTTAGGCCTAAATCATTCATATGTGAACGATTACAGACTTCTCTGTTAAACGCAAGGGGTTGAAGGCTTTTATAGGGCGGTGATCAAGGCTTTGGCTTGGGCCAAAAACCGTTCGTTTCGGGCGGAAGCGCCGTCTTCGCCTAAGCGTGTGATGATCCAACCGATGTAGGTCACAGCCCGCAGTGCCATGAAGAAATCCAGCGCGCCCATGTCGAGCGCACGGCGGCTGTGGTAGCCGTCGATCAGCACGGCCCGCAGATCAAGGAAGTCGGGCTCATAGCGATGCTTGATCAGGGCCGTGGCGATATCGAACAGGCGAAAACCAAAACCGCCATCGTCAAAATCGATCATGTAGAGCGTGCCGTCCTCTGCCCGCATCACGTTTTCCGGCACCAAGTCGGCATGGATCAGACCAAAATCCAGCGAACCTTGTTCCACCGCCAAACGCTCGAGGGCATGCTTGCGGAAGGTCGTGAGCATTTCCCGGCAATCTTCATCAACTGTCGGGTTTTCCCAGAAGCGATCCCAAACCGGTGTTTCGCCCAGCAGGCCGTCTCGATCCCATGACCACCTTTGAAACGTCTCAGGCCGCGTCCAGCGGTCCGAAACGTCATGCAGCTTAGCCATTTCGACCCCCAGCGCATGGAAGGTGCTCCGCCGATCTGGAACGTCCAGCGGCACGCCGATCATCCCGAGGGGGGTTGCATCCAACCAAGTGAGCATCGAGACTTGCGTCCCTTCCACCCGTTGCAAAGTCGAACCGTCTAGCGCGGGAACCGGCGCAGGCACCTGTAACCCGCCGTCCGCCAGCGCTGCCATCCATTCCAGCTCGGCTTTCAGCTCCAAATCACGACGGTAGCCGCGACGGTGCAGGCGCAGGGCATAACTCTGGCCCTTAGTATCAATGACGCGGAAGACCTCATTTTCTCGCTTCGCGATCAAGTGAGCCTGCGCATCGGACAGGCCCCACACTTTCAACGCGCCAGAAACGACGGGATTCATGGTTCGAGCGGCGTTTCGGCAAGTACGTCGTCCAGCGTGCTGATCAAGTGATCAACGTTGGCCATGCTAAAGGGCATGGGCGGACGGATTTTCAGGGTATTGCGGTATCGGCCTAGCTTGGAGAGCAGAATACCGCGCTCGCGCATGGCATTAATCACACGATCGGTGAAGGCTGTAGCCGGGGTCTTTGCCGCGTGGTCCAGAACCATCTCAGCGCCAAAGACCAAGCCCATGCCTCGGACGTTACCAATCATCGCGTGCTTCTGGGCCAGCCCCTCCATCTGGGATCGGGCATAATCCCCAACGTCAGCGGCATTATTCATCAAGTCACCCGCGTCCATTTCGTCCAGAACTGCCATCGCCGCCGCGCAGCTTACGGGGTTGCCGCCGAAGGTGTTGAAGTAGCGGAATCCGTTGCGGAAGGTTGCCATCATCTCTGGCGTTGTCACCACGGCACCGACCGGGTGGCCGTTCGCCATGGGCTTTCCCATGGTCACAATATCAGGCACGGCATTGAGCTTCTGGTGCGCCCAAAAATGGGTTCCTGTGCGCCCGAAACCGCTCTGAACCTCATCACAAATCAGCACGCCACCCGCCCTGCGCACCACCTCAGCGACTGGCTTGAGCCACCCGTCGGGGATATCGGGAAACCCTTCGTTGAGGAACATCGGGCAAATCAGCAGCGCAGCGAACCCGGTTCCATCGGCCTCCAAAGCTGCGATTTCACGCTCTAGCGCCGCCACCAAAGATGCTGCATCTGGGTCGGGGGTGCGGTAGCTGTCTGGCGCCGGGATGAAGCGAAAGAACTGCTCGAGCCCAAAACCAAGCTCGGGCACGTTGCTGCGCGAAAGCTGGCTGACCAGCGACGTATTGCCATGATAAGTCGCGTCAGTCGCGATGATGCCGCGCTTGCCCGTCGCCCCTTCGGCCATACGCAAAGCGATGTCGTTGGCTTCCGATCCGGTGCAGGTCAATATCGCCGTGGACAAGCTGTCGTCCATCGTCGCTGTCAGGCGCTCAATATAGTCGAGCATGCCTTCGTGCAAATAGCGGGTGTGGGTATTGAGCGTGCTGGCCTGAGCGTGGATTGCCTCGACCACGCGCGGGTTGCAATGCCCGACGTGGGGGACGTTGTTGTAGCAATCAAGGTATTTTCGCCCCGCCGCATCCCACAGCCAAACCCCCTCACCCCGCACGATATGCACGGGATCATCATAGAACGTGGAAACATTCGGTCCCAGCAGCCGCGCGCGACGCTCGATGAGGGCCTGTGTGGATGTTTCCGCCGCCATGGGAGCTTAGTAGCCTGAGCCAGCAGGCGCAGCTGATTCAGCTGCTGTCTCGCCTTTGAGCAGCGCTTTACGGTCTTCCGCCATCTTTCGCATGCTGTCGGCGTAGAGAACCACATCGACCGTAACGGCAATAAAGTTCGCACCCATATCGACCCATTTCTTTGCTTCATCCGCATTGGTCGTCAGAATGCCCGCCGCTTTACCTGCGGCACGGATCCGCGCGAGGCCGCTTTCGATCGCCGCCTGCACTTCTGGCGCGCCGGTATTGCCCAGAAAGCCCATGTCAGCGGCAAGGTCAGACGGACCGATGAAGACGCCATCGACGCCCACCACCTGCAGAATGTTGTCTAAGTCTTCCATGCCCGCGCGGCTTTCCACCTGCACCAACAAACAGACTTCATCGTTGGCCGTGGGCAGGTAGTCTTTGATGCCGTTAAACTCAGACGCCCGCGCCAAGCCCGCGCCAACGCCTCGATGCCCCTGCGGCGGATACAGGCAATCCCGGACCAGCTTTTTCGCCATTTCGGCGCTATCAACCATCGGCATCAGCAGCGTTTGTACGCCGAGATCAAGCGCCTGCTTCACCATCCAGCTCTCGCCGATCGGCAATCGCACCACCGCGTTCCGGCCTGCGCCTTGCACCACAGCAACCTGAGATAAGATGGAGGGAATGTCGTTTGGTGCGTGCTCGCCGTCGATCAGGAACCAATCAAAGTCGGCGGTCGCTGCGGCTTCAGCGATGTAAGCATCGGCAAAACCGAGCCACGTCCCGACTTGAACCTCTCCGGTTCGAAGCGCAGCTTTGAAGGCGTTGGTGGGTGCTGGCATGGTTTGATTTCTCCCTGACTAAACGAAGCGACAGGAGACGGAGCCGAATGGCCCGAAGTCTGCGCTGATTTCACAGCCCTTTGGGGCTTGCACGGGCCGGATAAAGGAGCCGCTGAGCACGACATCACCGGCACTAATCTTGTCACCATAGGCCGCCAAACGGTTGGCGAGCCAGACAATACCCATGATCGGATCATCCAGAACACCCGCGCCCAGGCCAGTTTCTTCGACCTCACCATCGCGGCTACAGATTGCACCGACCCAGCGGAGGTCGAAGTCGTCGATGGCGTGACGCTCATCACCAAGAACGATCCCGGCATTAGCGGCGTTATCGCTGATGGTGTCGGTCACTTTGCGGATCGCGCCGGTTTTGGGATCCTTGGGGATGATACGGGTGTCGAGAATTTCTAGGCTCGGGCACACGAATTCCGTCGCAGCGATTACGTCCTCGCGCGTGACGTTGGGACCGCTAAGGTCGTCTTTCATAATGAAGCAAATCTCGGCCTCAATCCGCGTCGCGATAAACCGCGACGTTGGAACCGCTCCGCCGTTTTCATAGAACATGTCTTCGAACAACACGCCGCTGTCAGGAATATCGATGTTCAGGGCGTACTGCATCGCCTTTGACGTCAGCCCGATTTTCCACCCTTTGATCACCCGCCCTGCCTCAACAAAACGCTGAACCAAAGCGCTTTGAATGGCGTAGGCGTCTTCGAGATCGAGCCCCGGATGATCCTGCGAGATAATCGGGATTTGGCTCTGGCTCTGGTCGGCCTCGTACAAGGCTTGAGCAAAGGCGTCGCGTTGGGTGTCAGTCAGGCTCATGGTTAGATGTCCGTTCTATGCCCTTAGAGGCTTTCATCTTCGATGCCGTTGCGCAAGACACCAATGGTGGGAACGTCGATTTCCACCACGTCGCCGGGCTTGAGCCACTGCGGTGGATCAAGCCGCGCGCCTGCCCCCGTTGGCGTTCCGGTGACGATCATATCGCCGGGATTCAGTGTGGTGAAGGTCGAGATGTAATTGATGATCTTGGTGAAGGAAAACACCATGTTCGCGGTATTGTCGTGCTGGCGCACTTCGCCATTCACGCGGGTTTCCAAGGTCACGCCGTGGATCATGTCCGGACCCGTAAACGGCATCAGCCAAGGCCCCATCGAAGCGGAACGGTCCCAGTTCTTGCCTTGTGTCACGTTGAATTTGGCATGCCGAACCCAATCGCGCAGCGTGCCTTCGTTGCACAGCGTCACAGCGGCGATGTGGTCGTAAGCCTCGGCTTCTGGAATCCGTCGTCCGCCCTTACCGATGACGATGACAATCTCGCCCTCATAGTCCAGCTGCTCGGTTTCTGGCGGTCGAACGAGGTTTTCTTCGTTGCCGTTGAACCCGGAGATAAAGCGTGGAAACAGCGACATATACGTCGGCGCGCCCGAGCCATCTTTGTACTCGCTGTTCCGGTCGGGGTAGTTCACCCCAACGCACAGAACCTTACCCGGACGCGTTAGCGGCGGCAGCATTTTCACATCGCTGACCGCATAGTCCTGCCGGTCGGTCACAGTAGCCGCCAGCTCGTCCCAAGCCATGTCTTCAGCAACATCGCTCAGGTCCAGCCAGTCCCCATCGCTGAGGTCGCAAATGTGCGTCTCACCCACCATGGCACCGAACTTCGGCAAACCGTCTTTTGTCTCAAAGGAAACGTAACGCATCGTCAGGCAACTCCGGGGTCAAGGGGCGATAATAGGGGTAGCGTTGAGGTCGGCTTCGCGCGGCTCCATGCCTTCGAATACCATACCATGCTCGAACCACGACCGAGGCGCAGGCGCACCCCACAGCGTCTGGCGCTGCTTGTCGGTCAGATCCCAGCGGATGGGCTCATGATCGGGATCAATGGTCTGGTAGTCCGAGCAATAAATCTCTGTCCGGTGACCGTCAGGATCCAAAATGTACAGGAAGAACGCATTGGAAATCCCATGGCGCCCCGGTCCCCGCTCGATATTGTCCACGTAGCCCGTTGTCGCCATCAGATCGAGTAAATCGATGATGGCCAAGGGCGTGGGCACCCAGAATGCCGTGTGGTGCATGCGCGGTCCGGTACCGTTGGTAAAGGCAACATCGTGAACCCCGCCCTTCCGATGCAGCCAAGCCGCCCACAAGCGGCCCGTATCTACATCTTCGGTGTACTCTGTCGTGCGGAAGCCAAAGTCTTGGTAAAAGCTCACGCTCTCGTCGACATTGGGTGAAAACAGATTGAAGTGGTCAATACGAAGCGGGCGCACACCGCGGTACAGGCTGTATTTCTGGTGGACTGTCTCCAACCGCTCCATGTCACGGTAAAACTCAACTGGAACGCCGTGGTTGTCGCGCAGGCGCAGGGTTCGGCCCTGAAAAGGCCGCTCAACCCATTCTGTTGGAACGCCTTTGCCTTCAAAGTAATCCCGAGCGCGATCGAGATCAGCATCGTCCCATACCTTATAGGACGTATATTTCACGCACGGCTTCGGCCCTTTGGTCAGGATCATGCAGTGATGCCCGCGCTCTTCCAGCGCACGCAAGAAGATCTGGTTGCTATCCTCATGCGTGACCAACAGCCCCAGCGTCTCCACATAGAAATGGCGGCTGGCGGCAAGGTCGGTAACAACCAGCTCGATATGACTGAGCCGGACCGTGTTAAAGGGTGGGTAAAGGTTAAACGCAGGAATGGGCATAAGACTTAACCTCCCAACTTTGGAATGCGGTGCTGTGACGTGGCAAAAGCGATGTTCTTGGTTTCCATGTAGAAATCAAAGGACCAATCGCCGCCGTCGCGGCCAATGCCTGAAGACTTGTTGCCGCCAAAGGGTGATGGCAAGTGCCGCAGGTTCTCGGAGTTAACCCAGATCATCCCCGCGTCGAGCTGATCGGTGAACCGCAGCGCACGAGTCACGTCCGCTGTCCAGACGTAGCCTGACAAGCCGTAAGCCACGCCATTGGCCATCTCCAACGCATCTTCTTCGGTATCAAAAGGAATAGCCGTCAGCACGGGGCCAAAGATTTCCTCTTGGGCAATCCGCATGTCGTTGGTGGCGTTGGTGAACAGCGTTGGGCCAACGAAACAGCCTTCGGTGCCTATCTTCTCGCCGCCCATGGCGATCGTCGCGCCTTCTTCTCGGGCGATGTCGAAGTATTCGAGCACTTTCTTCTCATGCACCGGATGGATCAGCGGGCCGATGGTTGTTTCAGGGTCCAGAGGATGCCCGACTTTGATGCCCTTGGCCTTGTCCACTACCATCTGCACGAACTCATCGTGAATGCTGCGCTGGACCAACAAGCGGCTGGAGGATGTGCAGCGCTCACCATTGAGCGAGTAAATCATGAAGACAGCCGCGTCCGCAGCGCGCTCAAGGTCAGCGTCTTCAAACACCACAACCGGGTTCTTGCCGCCCAACTCGAAATGCACGCGCTTCAGCGTATCTGCCGCCTGCTTCATGATCATCGACCCGGTCCGGCTTTCGCCAACAAAGCCGATTGCGCGGATGGCTGGATGTTCGGTCAAGGCTTTGCCGGCGACTTCCCCCATGCCGTTAACCGTGTTCCAAACCCCGGGCGGAAGCCCGGCTTCTTCGGCAATTTCGACCAGCAATCGAGCGGTTAGAGGGGAGAACTCAGCGGGCTTATGAACCACAGTACAACCGCAGGCCAGCGCCGGAGCAATCTTCCACGTGGACAGCATAAACGGCGTGTTCCACGGCGTAATGATCCCCACCGGCCCCAGTGGCACACGGTTGGTTACGTTTAACTGGTTGTTGCCATAGAGCGACTGGCCATCTCGAGCGCTCGGCGCACGGTCGGCGAAAAAGCGGAAGTTGTCAGCTGCACGCAAAGCGGCTTTGGACATAAACCGCAGCGACTGCCCCGTATCCAAGGCTTCGAGAAAGGCGATCTCCTCCTTGCGCGCAACGATGCCGTCGGCAATAGCGTGCAGGATGCGCTTGCGTTCAGCGCCAGACGTGGCTGCCCAGTCTGCGAAGGCCGCCTTGGCCGACTGACAGGCTGCGTCGATGTCTTCAACCGTTCCTTGCGCAACGGTCGCCAGAGGAGACATGTCCACTGGTGAAAAGCTGTCGAACGTTTTGCCATCGCTGGCCAGGACATCTTTTCCGCCAATCCGATGATGGATTGGGCCGCTCTGAAACTGCTTCAGGTAAGCTTCGGCCTTGGCCAAATTCTCTTCCAAAGTCATCGCAAATCGTCTCCCTTTCGAGCGTTCAAGGCTCGACTTTTTTCAGGCCTTCAAACGTGGGTGAACGGTGTTCCGTTTCCAGCTCAAGGCCGCGTTATTCTCAAAAATTTCCATGGAGAGCATGAAGTACGCATCGTTCAACCGATCGGCAAAGAACGCCTCCGCGGCGGCATAGATGTGTGCGCCCGCGCTTTTCTGCTCCTCCAACGTCCGCCCCTGCCCGATATAGACTTGCATCGCGACAAAGGCGTTACTGGGGTGGCGGTCCGCCACGCTTTCATGATCCGCGCGAAAGGCACGAACACGAATACCGGCCAGCGGGAACAACGCTGTTTCGACAATCGCTTCGTTCAGCACATCACACAGCGCGCCCATGTCGTGGCTGTCATCAAGCTGCGGCGAATATTGAATGGACACGTGCGGCATCATTTCTCTCCACTATAGTTAACATGTTAAGCACAAGGAGGCGGCAGGTCAATTGCTCTGTTTGAAACCGGGTCAGTCCAGCAGTTCTTCGAGCAAATCGAGAATGGTCTCGAGTTTTTCCTTGCCCATGCGCTGTTCAAGCTCAGCAAAGATAGCGGATGACTGCTCCGCATGGCGCGCCAGAATCACCCGTCCCGCTGCCGAAATCCCAACTGAGGTTTTTCGGCGATCGCTGGCGTCTTCCTTGCGAACAATCAGGCCATCAGATTCCATTGTCTTCAGAATGCGCGATAGGCTGGGAAGATGCAGACAGGCCTCGGAAGCAATAACCGTCGGCTCAACCTCACCAATTTCTTCCAGCACACGCAGCACGCGCCACTTCTGCTCGGTTACGCCGCTTTGCGCCAGCATACTTCGGATGGGCACCATCACTTCTTCTCGCGCCCTCAAGAGCGCGATGGGCAAGGATCGCTTGGTTTTTCTAAATGCAGAATAAGACATCACCACAACCTCTAGCACCACTCAGACGACTTAGGCAAAGTCACTCATTCGCTTTAAGAACACTCTGACCGATGCCAACACAGCCATACATCGCAATTCGCTCTCATCTCGCGCAATTCCATCCCAGTAGATACCGTAATATTAGAGATTTCTTGTGCGTGCGGCATATCCGCTTGAAGCATTTGGCTTATCTTGTATTCTGCATTGAAGGCAAAATGGAAAGCGCTTGCATTCCTGATAATTGCTAAGTTTTGAGAGGAACTCAATGATATTGCTGTTGCGATTGACTGCGGGGCTAATCAGCCCGGTCTTGGCTGCCGGTCGGCATATCGCCTGGGTCGCTTTGGCGTTGATGGTATCGGTGATCCTCGCGCAAGTCTTCTTCCGCTACGTGCTCAATAACGCATTGGCTTGGCCTGATGAGGCTGCACGCTTTCTGATGCTTTGGATGACCGCCTTGATCGCACCAACCGCGTTGCGCGTCGGCGGCTTCGTATCAATCACAATGCTCTCTACATTCCTCGGGAAACGGCCCGCGCAGCTTTTGAACATCATCCTGCTAGGCATGGCGATGCTGGTGCTGCTGGTCAGTGTTCAGCACGGCTACAAGCATACCTTCGGATTTGGCGGCAAGTTTGATAGCTCGTCGCTGCGGATCCCCCTGAACTGGATCGGTTTTGACGTCGTGAAAGTTAAGCTGCGCTACATGTACGGCTCGCTGCTGCTCTGTGTTCTGCTAATGATTGCCGTGATGTTCGAACTCATTTTGCGTTCCGTCATCTTGCTGTTTAACCCCAAAGCTGACCTGCCCGAGATTCCTCGGTTTGTTCAGAACGTGGAGACCGACTGAATGCTCGCGCTCTTTCTGCCTGTTTTTCTGGTTCTCCTGCTGATCGGTCTCCCCGTCTTTTTCGCGCTGCTGCTGGCGCCGGGAATGCTGCTGTTTCTCAATGGGCAGGAGCGCGATTTGGCGCTGCTCTACCGGAACGTCTACAACGGGATGGATAGCTTTCCCCTGATGGCCCTGCCCTTCTTTGTCCTAGCGGGCGAGTTGATGAACCGGGGCGGCATCACCATGCGCTTGGTCGAGTTCAGTCAGGCCATGATGGGCCACCTGCGCGGTGGTCTGGCGCACGTGAATATTCTCAGCTCCATCCTGTTTGCTGGCCTTTCTGGCTCGGCAGTTGCAGACACATCAGCGCTCGGCTCAACATTGATCCCTGCGATGGAAAAGAACGGCTACACCCGGAAATTCGCAGCTGCGATTACGGCGGCCAGCTCCGTAATCGGTCCAATCATCCCGCCTTCCGGCATCATGATCATCTACGCCTATGTCATGGGCGAAAGCGTTGCGGCCCTGTTCTTGGCCGGTATTGTGCCCGGTATCTTGGTCGGTGTTGGCCTGATGGTCGTGGTTCGCTTGATGGCTGATTCCTACGATCTGCCGAAGGCTGAGCGCATCGTTCACAAGAATCAGACCATCAGCCCCGTCGAAAACTGGGTGTCCTTTGTTCTGCTGCGTTTGAACATGGGCGGCGTCATGCTTGCACTGTTCTCCATGATCAACGCGATCCAAACGACTGTCACGGACTCAAAGCTGGAAGTAAACGGCTGGATCATGTTCGCCATCGGTGTGGCACTGTCCCACGGTTTGCTGATGATCATTCGTCCGCGGGTATCCAACGACTTCCGCGTGGTCTGCAAAAAGGCCATTGCCCCGCTCCAGACCCCCATCATCATCCTCGGCGGCATCTTGCTCGGCGTCTTCACCCCGACCGAAGCCTCCGCCATCGCCGTGGCATACGCACTGTTCATTGCTTTTGTCGTCCTGCGCACCTTGCGCCTGTCGGATCTACCAATGATCCTGACCAAGGCTGCCTTTGCCTCAGCCAGTGTGCTGTTGCTGGTGGGTGCAGCGGTCGCGTTTAAGACAGTGGTTAGCCTGTCACATGCGCCGGAGCACCTCACGGTGTTCATCCTCGGCCTCACAGAAAACCCGCTCATTCTGCTGTTTTTGATCAATATTGTCCTGTTTATTGTCGGCATGTTCCTCGACGCTGGACCTGCGATCATCATCCTTGGCCCCATCTTGGGGCCTATATTTATTGATCTTGGCGTGCACCCGGTGCACTTTGCCATCATCATGTCAGTGAACCTGACCGTTGGATTGGCCACGCCGCCAATGGGACTGGTTCTCTTTGTTGCCTCGTCGGTCTCAGGGGAGCGTATCGAGACCATTTCGAGAGCAATTCTACCGTTTTTGGCTGTGGAAGTCGTTGTGATCTTCTTGATCACTTACTTCCCTGCCATTTCCATGACGATCCCACGGCTCACGGGTTTCGTCCAATAACTGCAATCGATGACATCGAACTTATGGAGGAATAAGATGTTGAAATTGACGTTTAAGGCTATGATGGCTGCTGCTGCACTGATGGGTGCAACCGCTATGACAGCTACGGCGCAGGAATACACAATCCGTGCGACCGCTAACTCGAACGAAAACGATGAAGACTATGATGGTCTGGTGGTTTTCAAGAACTTCGTTGAGAGCGCTTCAAACGGCGCTGTTGCCGTTGAGCTTTACATCGGCACGCAGCTGTGTGCGAACGGTGCAGAGTGTCTGCAGGGCGTTGCTGACGGTTCCATCGACGTATACATCTCTACGTCCGGCGGCGCTGCTGGTATCTTCCCATACGTACAGGTTCTCGATCTGCCGTACCTGATGGCGAACGACCGTGTGGCTGAAAACGTGCTTGCCGGTGACTTCACCCGCAAAATGCGCGAAATGGCCATGGCTGATTCCGACGGCGCAATCCGTCTGATGACCATCGGTAACACCGGTGGCTGGCGTAACTTTGCGAACACCAAGCGCGTTGTTCGTAACCCAGGCGACCTCGAAGGCCTGAAAATCCGTACTGTTGTTGCTGACCTGCCGCAGGAGCTGGTTCGCGCTCTGGGTGCTTCCCCGACGCCGATTCCATGGCCTGAGCTGTTCACCTCGTTCCAGACCGGTGTTGTTGAAGGCTCCAAGAACGGTATCACCGACATCATGGGCATGACGTTCCCAGATGCTGGCCTGCAGTACGTAACCCTCGACGGCCACGCTTACATGGGCGCTCTGTGGTGGATGAACAACGAGAAGTTCCTGTCCATGCCAGAAGAACTGCGTCGCGTGATCGTAGACGGCTTTGCTGATCTTCAGCAGGCGACCTTCGCTTCACCAAAGCGTAAGTCGATCCAAGCGTACGCTGACTTCGTTGCTGGTGGCGGTTCCCTCTACGTACCGACCCCTGCTGAGAAGGCTGAGTTCCGCGCAGCTGCTGCACCGGTTTACGACTGGTTCAAAGGCAACGTAACCGGTGGCGGCGAAATCTTCGACGCTCTGGTTTCTGCTGTTGCTGATGCAGAAGCTGACATCGCTGCGAGCCTGGCCTCTGACCTGAACTAAGCCCCTACCCCCGCTTCACCTCCGTTGGCGTCAGTTGGCGTGGGTGACGGGATGGGTTTAAACAAAAAAGGGGTTCCACTTGCGGGAACCCCTTTCTTTTTATGTTTCCAATGCCTGGTTGACGCTAGCGGAACGGAAAGAGCCACACCCGGTAATCCTCGATCAGGATATGAGCATGAGCAATCTGCTCCGGAGTCATTTTCTTGATGACCTCTTCCTGCGAGATTGCCGCATCTGGGTCGCCGCCGATTGCGGATAGAACGTACCAAGTGTAAGCCCTAATAAGGTCGGGTTCAGGCATGCCTCGGCCAACTTCGTAGTACCAACCAATTCCTGACTGAGCGCCCGCATGACCTTTCAAAGACGCCCGCAAATACCATTCAAAGGCCCGGATATCATCCCGCTCGACGCCCAGTCCGAGCGCGTACATGATGCCGATGAGCTCCTCCGCCTCAGCGTTGCCAGACCGGGCCGCTGGCAGCAGCTCTTCCATCGCGGCCTCGTATGCTTTGGCGTCCATCAGATCCCGCGCGCGTTCCAAATCCGCGAACGCAGCGCCGCTGGTCATCAGCAGACAAACACTCAGACTCAACCCCGTAAACAGCGACTTCATAGTCGAATTTCCACCTTGTCGATTGCAGCACTGATCAGTTCTACGCTTGCTGTTCATCCGCTTGCAAGCGCTCAGGTCGCGGAACTCCCGGCCCCGCTAACGGCGGCTGATTTTCACCCCTTTGACGAAGACCGCGCCAAGCTCGGCCAGCTGCTGTTTTTCGATCCGCTGCTCTCAGGCAACAAGAATATCGCCTGCGCAACCTGCCACAACCCCGACCACGGATCTGCTGACGGCTTGAGCCTCGGGATTGGTGAGGGCGGCATGAATGTGGGTCCGGCACGGACGCCCGGTGAAGGCGCTGACAAAATCCGCAAACGCATCCCCCGGAACGCCCCTGCTCTTTGGAATCTCGGCGCGTTGGACGTGAAGCACATGTTCTGGGATGGCCGGGTCGTTCACTCGGACGTTTACGAAAACGGCTTCATCACCCCGGCTCAGGAATGGTTGCCAGACAGCCTATCTGGCTTGCTCGCTGCCCAAGCCCTGTTCCCCATGACCGCGCAGTTTGAAATGGCCGGGAACCCGTCGGAAAACGAAGTCGCAGGCGCTGTGCATTCGCGCGTAGACGAGGTGTGGCCAATCATCGCCAAACGGGTTCGGATCATCCCCGAATACGCTGATTTGTTCATCGCGACCTTTGACGACATCAGCGATCCGCTGGAAATCGATATTCCCCATATCGTTAACGCGATGGCTGACTTCCAGAACAGCGAGTTCCAGAGCTTTGACAGCCCCTTTGATGCCTACCTCGCAGGTGACACAACCGCCCTGACGCCAGAGCAATCGGACGGCCTGAACCTGTTCTACGGCAAGGCGGGATGCTCGTCTTGTCACGCAGGCTCGCTGCTGACTGATCAGGATTTTCACGCGCTGATGCTCCCCCACTTTGGGCCGGGTCGGACGCGACAGTGGGATACGATTGTGCGCGACGTTGGTCGCATGGCATTCTCCAACCGCCTCGAAGACGCTTACCGCTTCCGCACGCCGTCCTTGCGCAACGTCGCCCTGACGGGGCCTTACGGGCATAACGGCGCCTATAAGACGCTCGAGGGCATGGTGCGGCATCACTTGCAGCCACGAGAGAGCTTTGCGGCATGGACGCCCGACAATCTAGTGCTGCCCGACGTGCCGTGGTTGGCGCGCGGGGACTTCCTCGCCTTTGACGACAAACTGGAACGTGCGCGACTGATGTCACAGCTGGACATCGAGCCTCAAGACCTGAGCGATCAGGAAGTCGATCAACTGCTTGCCTTCCTACAATCCCTCACCGGAACGGAATCCATTAAGGGGCGTTTAGGGCGGCCTGAATCAGTCCCCAGCGGGTTGCATGTGGACTGACCGATAAGCTTTGACCCTGCTCGAAGGCTTCGCATAAGCTGGGTATATGACCAACGATTCGTCCCCACCGTTTATCCATTTGCGCGTTAAGTCAGCCTACTCGCTGGCCGAAGGTGCGATCCGCGTGAAAGACCTCGTCAAGCTTTCAGCCGGGCTGGATATGCCAGCGGTCGCGCTGACGGATCGGGGCAATCTGTTTGGTGCGCTTGAGTTTGCTGTCACCGCATCCAAAGCTGGCTTACAGCCGGTTGTTGGGGCGGTTCTGGGGATCTTGCGCGGCAAGGACGAGCGCGGCTCTTCCATCGCGGATCCAGACCATTTGCTGCTGCTTGCCCAAGACAAAACTGGCTATGAAAACCTCATGAGCCTGATTTCTGAAGGCTATCTGCTGGGCGATGGTGGAGATCCAGCGGTGGCCTTTGACGCGCTTGAAGGACGGACAGAGGGCCTGATCGCGCTTGATGGCGCAGGCGGTTCGCCGCTTAGCCGGCATTTGCTCGACGGATCGAGCATGGTTGAAACACATCTTGAGGCGATGAAGTCCCTGTTCGATGGTCGGCTGTATCTGGAGCTGCAACGTCACGGACAAAACTTTGAACGTGTGCTTGAGCCGCGCGTGCTGAAGCTCGCCTCAGCCCATAATCTGCCTATTGTCGCGACCAACGACGCGCACTTCTCCGCCGCTGATCAGTTCGATGCGCACGACGTGCTGTCCTGTATCGCCCAAGGCGTCACCCTGTCCCACCGCGACCGCAAGCGACTGACGCCGGAGCACTACTTCAAGACCAGTCAGGACATGGTGCGACTCTTTTCGGATTTGCCTGAAGCGGTCGAGAACACCTGGCGGATTGCACAGCGCTGCGCGGTCATGCCTCGGCTCCACGACCCCATCTTGCCCGCCTTTGACGACGGAACCGGTGAGAACGAGGGGCAGATGCTGACGCGGATGGCCAAGGAAGGGCTACAGCATCGCTTGAACGCGCTAGAGCCTGCGCCAGATGCGGAGCTGGAAAAGACCTATCGCGACCGCTTGGACTTCGAGCTGAACGTCATCGAACAAATGGGCTTTCCGGGCTATTTCCTGATCGTTGCCGACTTCATCCAATGGGCCAAGGAGCAAGGGATCCCGGTCGGGCCGGGTCGTGGCTCCGGTGCCGGGTCGCTGGTGGCGTACTCACTGACCATCACGGACCTCGACCCCATCCCCTTTAACCTGCTGTTTGAGCGCTTCCTGAACCCAGAACGTGTCTCGATGCCGGATTTCGATATCGACTTCTGTCAGGATCGCCGGGACGAGGTTATCGCTTATGTCCGGGACAAGTACGGCTCGGACCGAGTGGCGCAGATTATTACCTTTGGTAAGCTGCAGGCGCGGGCCGTGATTCGTGACGTGGGCCGGGTTTTGGGCATTCCCTACGGCCAAACCGACCGCATCTCAAAGCTTATCCCGAACAACCCGGCAAACCCCACGACCTTGGGCGAAGCGATCAAGGGTGATGAGCAGTTGCAAAAGATGCAGCGGACCGAAGAATCTGTCGCCAAGCTGTTCGACATCGGCTTGCAG
>CBFIEF010000023.1:0-46634 GCA_965661545.1 Alphaproteobacteria bacterium
TTCGATCCTCTCCGCTTAGCTTGTGAAGGGCATTTCGAAGGCAGCCAGCAAAGCTTGGCCTTCTTCGTTGTTCTGGGCCGTGGTCACGATGACCACGTTCATTCCACGGATCGTGTCGATCTTGTCGTACTCGATCTCAGGGAAAATGATCTGCTCGGTAATACCGAAAGAGTAGTTGCCCTTCCCGTCGAAGCCCTTGGAGGAAACACCGCGGAAGTCACGAATACGTGGCATTGCCATGGTGATCAGGCGGTCGAGGAATTCGTACATGCGCGTGCCACGCAATGTAACCTTACAACCGATCTTCATACCGTCACGGATCTTAAAGCCTGCTTCAGACTTTCGCGCGATGGTCTCAACCGGCTTTTGACCAGCGATCAAGGTCATTTCTTCCATTGCCTGCGTCAGAACCTTACGGTCAGTCACAGCGCCGGAAACGCCCATGTTCAGGACAACCTTGGAGATTTTAGGAACGGCCATCGGGTTTTGAATGCCGAGGTCTGTGGTCAGCTTAGGAACCACAACTTCCTTGTAATGCGTTTTGAGACGAGGTTCGCTCATTGTATCAGCGCTCCCTTAAGCGATCACAGCGCCAGAGCGCTTCGAGAACCGCTCCTTCACGCCTGCATCATTGAAACGGTAACCAACGCGCGTCGCCTTACCATCGGCTGGGTCAACCAAAGCAACGTTGGAGATGTGCAAAGACGCTTCCTTCGGAATGATGCCGCCTGCAGAATCCTGCGATGGCTTCTGGTGCTTGAGCACCATGTTAGCGCCTTGGACGATAACGCGGTTGGACGAACGAATAACCTTCGTCACCTTGCCGCGCTTGCCTTTATCCTTGCCCGCCGTAACGACGACGTCGTCACCGGTTTTGATCTTGAGCTTCATGGCTTAGAGAACCTCCGGTGCCAGAGAGATGATCTTCATGAAGTTCTTCGCCCGCAGTTCACGAGTAACTGGGCCAAAGATACGAGTACCAATCGGATCGTTGTTCTTGTTGATCAGGACAGCAGCGTTCTTGTCGAAACGGATAACCGTGCCGTCAGGACGCTGGATGTCGTAGCGGGTGCGAACGATGACAGCGCGCTGCACGTCACCCTTTTTCACGCGACCCCGTGGAATAGCTTCCTTAACGGAAACAACGACGATGTCACCGACACCGGCCGTACGGCGCTTCGAGCCACCCAGCACTTTAATGCACTGAACGCGGCGAGCGCCCGAGTTATCGGCAACATCCATGTTGGACTGCATCTGGATCATGTCGATCTCCCCAAGCTAAATATTGTTAACAACAGCACAAAGAGCCGACGGGCTTTCTTCCCCCAATGGGAAAAGGAGTTCCTGTCGGCACTGCGATGGATAGGGTTACTACGGAAACTAGAGGGGCTTCGCAACCGCTAGCGGCCTTATGCGCACGCATGGCTGGCCGTCAAATTCGCCACCAAACGCAGCGCTCCACTCGAGCCCGCCTTCGAATCAGCAGCCCGGGTACTGGCGTGCGTAAAAATCGCTAAGAACAAGGGGCTCAGCCCGCTGACAAACGGCAACGCCAGGCACCGGCGCGGGCTCTACCACAGTCGGCGCACCCGGAATAAAGGACTGAACCAGCCCTTCAAACCACGCGCCACTCACAAAAGTCTGCTGGACAGCCGCAAAGTCTCCCCCGAGTCCCGCTTTCTCCGCCAAGGACGCCAGCGCTGCATCGAAGTCTGCAACCTCGTCCACCAGACCAAATGCCTGTGCCCGGCGTGGCGAGTAAACCATCGCACCCAAGTCGCGTACCTGTTCGTCGGTCAGGCCGCGTTCCTCGGCAACATGCGCCCGAAACAGGTCGTAGAGGTCTTCGAGATTTGCTTGAATCGCCGCCAATTCCTGTTCGCTGGCCTGCCGATAGGGATTGCCAAAATCCTTACCGTCACCCGCGGCCAAGGTCGTCGCTTTGATCCCGCCCCGCGTTTCAACGCCGCCAAACAGCAGGCCCTGATCCACCGCAATAGGATCGTCGTAATAAAGAAGGCTGCCGAGAATCACACCAATCGAGCCAACCAACGCCCCCTCATCAGCGATGATATGGTCGGCACCCGCCATTGACCACATGCCGCCCGACGCCGAAATCGACTGCACATAGGCGTAAACAGGCTGCCCCGTTGCTTCCTGATAAATGCGCACGCCATCAGCGATGGCCTTGGACCCATTGATGGTGCCGCCCGGTGTGTTCATCAGCAACAGGACACCTTTGATCGTTTCGTCCGCAGCAAGATCCGCCAGAGTTTCCTTGATGGTATAGCCATAGGTCACAAAATCATTGCTGAACCAGTCCGCTGGATTGGCTTCACTGATGGACAGGCTATCGATCAGCCCCGAAACCGGCACGATGGCAAGCTTGTTGTCTTCATCGTCATTCAGCTCCCCGCGCACAACATCCGCGAAGCCATCAGCGCGTGATCCCGCGTCCTCAACCAAGTCTCCACCTCCCGCGCCGCCGCCCACAGCAAAAGCCGCGATAACAGCGAGCGTTGCGAGAAAGAAGATGGCGACAACGATGAGCCCTTTCAGGGCAAAGCGGGCGATTTCGATGAAGAACGGCACGCTGGCCTCCTTGCTCTGAGCAGACGGTTGAGGTCTCGCGCTGCGCAACGAGCCAGGTGCGAGAAAGTCTCCACCCCGGCCACGCGCCGCTGCGATATCTGAATATGATGGTCTTGGAGTGCGGTCAGACATGGGCGTCAGATGGGCTTCTTGAATGCGTCATACAAGGTCACGGCGGCGCATGTATTGGCGCAATACCCGGTTCCAGCTGCGCTCCGGCATCTCACTGAGCGGCAACCAAAACCAGCGGATTAACACGGGCTCATGCCAATCTGACGGCGTCATTTCCCAACTTTCCCAAGACTGCGGCAAGGGAATCTTGGGAAAACTCAAATAGAACCACCGGTCCATTTTCATGCGGTGACCAAAGTGAACCTGAACGTCCTTGCCAATGAAGCGCATATTACCAAAGCCACCGGGCAGCCCGGTCTCTTCTTCTGCCTCACGGCGAACCGCCAAATTCGGCAACTCGCCCTTCTCCAGCGTGCCACCCGGCAACGCCAAAGGCATCTCGGGATAGTCAACGTGCTCATGCACCAGCAAATGGTGCCGGCGGATCATATAGACGTAGGCTTTTTTGACGTTCTTCAGTGGGGGAAGGCTCACAGGTTCAGATATTCCGGTGCATGTTTCATCAAAGCGGCATCGACGTCTTCCATCGTGACGGCTAACCCGAGGTCAACCAAAGACGTGACGCGAAAATCGCGTATGCCGCAAGGTACGATGCCCGCAAAGTGCTCTAGGTTCGGCGATACATTGAGAGAAATGCCATGAAAACTCACCCATTTCCTCACCCGAATGCCGATAGCAGCAATCTTCGCTTCTCGACCGTCCGGCGTTTCCACCCAAACACCGATGCGCCCGTCTCGGACGCCTGCCGCGACGCCTAATTCGTCCAACGAGCGGATGATCCACCCCTCCAAGGACTGAACAAAGGCGCGAACGTCTCGCCCGCGACGGCTTAGATCAACCATGACGTACACGACCCGCTGACCGGGACCGTGATAGGTGAACTCCCCCCCTCGCCCGGCCTCATAGACGGGAAAGGCACCCGAATTGAGCAAATCTTCGGGTTTCGCCGAAGTTCCGCTGGTGTAAAGCGGCGGATGCTCAAGGAACCACAGCTGTTCCTGCGCCTCGCCAGCGGCAAGCGCAGCAACGTGTGCCTCCATCTGCTCTAACGCATTCGGATAGACCACGGGTTCAGCAGAGAATCGAAAGGCCGCCTGTCGTCCCTGCGTTTTATCTTCGCCAGACACGCGGTTTTGCAGGGGCTCCGTAGGCCTCATCCGTCTTGCACCTCTTCGTTAAAGCGGTTATCTCACACTTCTTGCTTCTAGCAGAAGTGCGGCCGTGGCGGAATTGGTAGACGCGCAACGTTGAGGTCGTTGTGGGCTTCGGCCCGTGGAAGTTCGAGTCTTCTCGGCCGCACCACTCTAGAGCTCGTTCGAACAGTTCGGACTTGGCAAAGCGGGGTCGTTCATGAGCGAACAAGCGCAAACCCTCTCCTACTCTAATGATGCTAAGGCCTCATCTGTTGAAGATTTGCTTCAGCGGCTGGTCGATGCCATTCGAGGTAATCGCCTCGCCGAACTCCGCGACGATATCCTCGCACTCCACCCTGCCGATTTGGGCGACGTGCTCGAAGGCCTGTCGCGAGATGAGCGTTCAAGCGTTTTGCTCGCCTTTGGTGACGAACTGGCCGCTGAGATCCTCGTTGAGGTCGAAGGCGTGGTTCTTGAAGACGTTCTCGAGCACCTCGACGACCAGGTCATCTCGGAAAATCTTGGCGAACTGAATTCTGACGACGCCATTGATCTGCTCGAAGATCTGGACGAAGCCGCCAAGCAAAAGATCCTGTCCTCCCTGCCCGCAGCAAAGCGTTGGGCGGCAGAGGATGCATTGCGGTATCCAGAATTCTCAACCGGCCGATTGATGGCCCGTGAATTCGTGACGGTGCCAGCAGATTGGAACGTGGGACAAACCATCGATTTTCTGCGCGCCGAGCCTGACTTGCCCGATGATTTCTACGACATCTATTTGATCGATGAAGCTTACCGACCCGTGGGCTCGGCTTCAGTCAGTCACGTCCTGCGCACCCGGCGGCAAGAAACGCTCTCGGACGTCGCGAAAGGTGATCTTCGTGTGTTTTCCCCGATGCTGGACCAAGAAGAACTGGCGCACACCTTCCGTCAGTACGGCTTCTCCTCCGCCCCCATTGCAGACGAGGAAACAGGCCGGCTTGTGGGTGTTGTGACGCTCGATGACATTGTCCACGTAATCGATGAAGAAGCCGAAGACGATCTGATGCGGCTGGTGGGTCTGGGCAAAGAGTCCGACATCAACCGCTCATCGTTGCAAACCGCCCGCAATCGCTTTATCTGGCTCACGGTCAACCTCGCGACCGCAGTCCTCGCCTCGATGGTGATTTCCCTATTCCAAGGCACCATTCAAGAAGTCGTCGCGCTGGCCGTGCTCATGCCCATCGTCGCATCAATGGGCGGGAACGCAGGGACGCAAACCCTCGCCGTCGCTGTTCGCGCCTTGGCGATGAAGGACTTGCGCGCGCGGAAAGCCGTGCAATTCATCACGCGAGAAGCGCTGGTGGGTATGTTCAACGGTATTGGATTTGCGGCCATCGCCTTTGTCTTCTCGGCGGTGTGGTTCCAAGATTTGATGTTGGGGGTGGTGATTGGCGTTGCCATGCTGGTCAATCTGATCGTGGCCGGCGTCTCTGGCACGCTGGTCCCAATTGTCCTTGATCGCTTGAACGTCGATCCGGCCAATGCCTCGGCTGTATTCCTGACGACCATCACCGACGTAGTTGGCTTCTTGGTCTTCCTAGGGCTCGCCGCAGCTTTCCTCGTTTGATCCCACAGTTTCATAAAAAAAAGGGGGAACGGCGTTGGTTGCCGTTCCCCCCTTGAATGATCAGCAGATCATCGAACTGGTCAGATTAGCTGCAACCCGTCGTCGAACCACAGGTTACGCACTTCAAGCACGTCCCGTTGCGCACCAGCGTGAAGTTCCCGCAAGCGTCACAGGCGTCGCCGGTGTAGCCCTTCATCCGGGCTTCTTCCATGTTGCGCATCTTGTCATCGCCCGCATCAACGGCCCCGGCGCCCATGCTGAAACGCTCGGAGTCGCCCGCTGCGAGCTGCACCGGGGCTTCCGCATTTGCCGGGATCTCGAAGGATGTTGTGCCTGACGCGTCGTCATAGAGTGCGGTCACAACGGTGGTTTCGCCACCAACGGTACCGCCGGTCGAACCTTCCTTCTTGCCGCCCGTAACGACAACCAGCTGGTTCTTCATCTCTTTTTTGCCACCACGCAGGTAGCCCGAAGACGCGAAGTCCAGTGCCATTTGCAGCGCATCTTCTTCTTCCGAACCGCCGCTCATGGCCGATTCCTGATCGCCACGACCCAAGGTATCGTTCCGCAGATCCGCAGGCTCGACATGGGCCAGATCGTTCCGACCCAAGTAGGACACGGCCAACTCGCGGAAGATGTAATCGAGCGTCGACGTCGCCATTTTGATCACGTCGTTGCCTTCTACCATGCCGTTCGGCTCAAAGCGGGTGAAGGTGAAGCTATCCACGTATTCTTCCAGCGGAACGCCGTACTGCAAGCCCAGAGAAACGGCGATGGCGAAGTTGTTCATCATCGAACGGAAGGCCGCGCCTTCCTTGTGCATATCGACAAAAATTTCGCCCAAAGAGCCGTCTTCGAACTCACCGGTACGCAGGTACAGCTTGTGACCACCAACGATGGCTTTCTGCGTGTAACCCTTCCGGCGGTTTGGCAGGCGCTTCCGCTCAAGCGTGCGCTCAACAATGCGTTCGATGATGCGTTCTGCAACCACTTCAGCCTGCTGCACAGGATTAGCCTGCGCCAGCGCTTCTGCAGCTTCGCGTGCATCGTCCTCGTCAGCATCAACGTCCACCAGCAGCGCTGAGCTCAACGGCTGAGACAGCTTGGAACCGTCGCGGTAGAGCGCATTCGCCTTGATGCCCAGTTTCCAGGACAGCATGTAGGCGTCTTTGACTTCACCCACGGTTGCCGTGTTTGGCATGTTGATGGTTTTGGAGATTGCGCCGGAGATGAATGGCTGAGATGCCGCCATCATGCGGATGTGGGAATCGGTGGACAGCTCGCGCGTTCCTTTCGCCCCGCATCGGTTGGCACAGTCAAACACCTTCATGTGCTCTTCTTTAAGGTGGGGCGCGCCTTCCAACGTCATGGTGCCACAAATGTGCTCGTTCGCCGCGTCGATTTGCTCGGAGGTAAAGCCCATGCCAGCGAGCATGTCGAACGAGAAGTCGCTCATTTGCGCATCGGTAAAGCCAAGAACATCGCGGCAGAAATCATCACCCAAGCTGAACCGGTTAAAGGCAAACTTGAGCTGGAATGCTGTGCCGAGCGACGACTCGATCGCCTGCAGCTTTTCCTCACCAAAACCCTTGGCCTTCAGGCTCTCACGGTTAATGCCCGGTGAGTTGGACATAGAACCTGTGCCCACAGCGTAGGAGATGATGTCGTCAATCTGGTCTCCGCTGTAACCTAGGTTTTCCAGCGCCAGCGGCACAGTTTGGTTGATGATTTTGAAGTAACCACCGCCTGCGAGCTTCTTGAACTTTACCAGCGCAAAGTCAGGCTCAATACCCGTCGTGTCACAGTCCATCACCAGACCGATCGTACCGGTCGGCGCGACCACTGTTGTCTGTGCGTTGCGGTAACCGTGCTTTTCGCCGCCTTCTAGCGCGCGATCCCATGCCGCTTTGGACGCCTCAATCAATGACGGCACCGTGCAATCTTTAGCAACCAGCGGAACCGGCAGAATGGTCAGGCCTTCGTATCCGCCGCTTTCACCGTACGCAGCACGACGGTGGTTGCGGATGACCCGCAGCATTGAGTCGGCGTTCTTGGCGTACCCCGGGAAGGCACCGCGCTCGGACGCGATTTCAGCAGACGTTTCATAGGAAATACCGGTCATCAAGGCTGACAGACCGCCGCAAATTGCGCGGCCTTCATCGGAGTCATAGCCAAAGCCCATAGACATCAGCAGCGCGCCAATGTTGGCAAAGCCCAAACCCAGCGTCCGGTACTCGTAAGAAAGCTTAGCGATCTCCTTGGACGGGAACTGAGCCATCAAAACTGACGTTTCGAGCGTCAGGGTCCAGAGGCGACACGCATGCTCGTAGCCCTCAATATCCAAAGAACCTGTCTTATCGCCTGTGAACTTCATCAGGTTCAGGGATGCGAGGTTGCAGGCGGTATCGTCGAGGAACATGTACTCGGAACACGGGTTGGAAGCGTTAATGCGGCCTGATTCCGGGCAGGTGTGCCACTCGTTGATTGTGCTGTCGTACTGCAAGCCAGGATCGGCACAGGCCCATGCTGCGAAGGAAATCTGGTCCCACAGGTCCGCCGCTTCGACCGTCTTCATGATCTTACCGGTTGTCCGTGCGCGCAGCTCCCAATTTTCGCCGCGCTCGACTTTGCCCAAGAACTCGTTTGTCACGCGAACGGAGTTATTGGAGTTCTGGCCCGCAACGGTCAGGTAAGCATCGCTATCCCAATCGGTGTTGTAGGTCGGGATTTCGATTTCGGTGAAACCCTGCCGAGCCATTTCGATTACACGGTAGACATAGTTGTCTGGAACCAGCGCACGGCGTGCCTCGCGGATGGCTTTCTTCAGCTCTGGATTCTCTTTTGGATCCAGCGGCTCGTCGACCAAGCCGTTCTGGCAAGCAGCCATAAGCGCTTTCATGTGCTTGTTCAGGTTCTTGGAACCCGCAACAAGGCTTGCGACCTTCTGCTCTTCGATCCATTTCCAGCTGATGTAATTCTCAATATCCGGGTGATCCGCATCAACCGTTACCATCTTTGCCGCACGACGCGTGGTGCCGCCGGACTTGATCGCACCAGCAGCCCGGTCACCGATCCGCAGAAAGGACATGAGGCCGGATGACTTACCGCCACCACCCAGCGACTCGCCTTCGCCGCGCAGAGCGGAGAAGTTGGAACCCGTGCCAGAGCCATACTTAAAGAGGCGCGCTTCACGGACCCAGAGATCCATGATGCCACCGTCATTCACCAGATCATCGGCGACAGACTGAATAAAACAAGCGTGGGGCTGTGGGTGCTCGTAGGCGGTTTTTGACTTGGTCAAACGGCCTGTTTCGTAATCAACGTAATAGTGACCTTGGCTTGGGCCATCGATACCGTAAGCCCAATGCAGGCCGGTGTTGAACCACTGCGGGGAGTTTGGTGCGGCCATTTGGGACGCGAGCATGTAGCGCATCTCATCAAAGTACGCCTGTGCATCGTCTTCAGCGTCGAAGTATCCGCCCTTCCAAGCCCAGTAAGCCCAAGTGCCCGCCAAACGGTCAAAAACCTGCCGGGCATCGGTCTCACCTACGTAGCGCTCATCTTCCGGCAATTCTGCCAGCGCTTCTTCGTCCGGGACGGAGCGCCACAAGAACGACGGGACACTGCTTTCCTCAACGCGCTTCAAACGCGCAGGCACACCCGCTTTGCGGAAATACTTCTGCGCTAGGATGTCACTCGCTACCTGGCTGAAGCCTTCTGGAACCGAAATATTAGGTGCTGAAAACACCACTGAACCGTCTGGGTTCCGAATCTCCGACGATGTTTGCCGGAACTTTAGGCTGCCATAGGCTGACTTTGTATCAGCCGTGAAGCGACGATCTATACGCATTGGTACCCCAACCCCTTTTTTTGTTATTGAGCGCCAAACCGCCCCAAATGCGGTGTGTCGCTTTGAACGCCGGTCAACCCCGCTGACCGTTGCTCAATACTTGTCGAGCGCGCGCGCCTTTTCCGGTCAAATCCGGAGTCAGCCTTTCGCAAACGCCCTCACGATGTTTCCCGCCTGCCACCCCAAAGAGCAGTACTGCCCGTCTCGGTCCGAGTCCGGCCCAAGATGGGACGCGGCTTATGCGGTTTCGCAACGCGCTAGTCTAGCGCTAGAAATCGCTTGCCTACGAGATCTCCAAAGAATTGCGTGGAAAACTCCAGCGCACGGTGGACATCTCCAATGATGCACTCGCAATCCAGAACATATAAGGAACGAACCAAAGCACAATTTTGATCCGTTTTTCACAGCGCCGTCAACTCGAATTTCACTAACAGCGCTGAATTGTTGTCTCATAAAAAGGTATGGTTTTCCACAGGAAAAATCAACATTTGGCCCCAAAATGCGTATGAGGCACTACATGTAGTGTATGAGTCACTGTATTTTATGCGGCTTTGTGGATTGATCAGGTCGACATTATGTGCGTTAGCCGAGTCTCGTTTGTCTCAGCTCAAATTGTCGCATGCACAATTTAGCCACAAATATTTCAAGATTATACGAACACATCAAGGGACTGGTATTTTGCCCCCCTAAGGACTAAATTCCGGGCATTAGAGCTCAACAATCTTCGACTCGGGAACTGCACATGTCCTCCTTGGCCACGCGCCTGCACACACTCTTTAATGGCACCCTCGTCGGCACCGATGCGGAAGGCAATCGCTACTACAAGGAGCGACGCGCCAAGCCCATGATTGGGTCGATGCTGCGCGAACGCCGGTGGGTTATCTATAAGAATGAGAAAGAAGCCAGCCGGGTTCCACCCGAGTGGCAAGGTTGGATGAACCATACGCTGTCATCACCGCCAAGCGAGTCGGAGCTCAAGAAGCACGGCTGGCAAAAGGATCACCAGCGGAACCTGACCGGGACGCCGGAAGCCTACGTGCCGCAAGGTGACATGCGCTCGCAAGAAGAACGAGCATCCAGCACCGGCGACTACGAAGCCTGGTCACCGAACTAAGCTATCATGGGGCAAACCAACCGTTCATTAGAGATCATTCTCGGTGCCGTTGTCGTGTGCACCGCGATCTTCTTTGGCAGTATGCTGCTGAACGGTCGTCCAGCCAGCAACGGCAACGACGGCATGGTCATCTATGCCGTTTTCGGCAATGCGGACGGCGTTGATCCCGGCTCGCAAGTAAAGATGTCAGGCGTCCCAATCGGTCGCGTCCTCGAATCAACGCTTGAGCCGCCTTACTACGACGCCATAGTCGAAATCCGGCTAAACCCCGGTGTCAGCCTGCCCGACGACACATCGGCAAAGGTCAGCTTCGGCTCCTTGCTGGGCGGTAATTTCGTCGAGCTGGAACCGGGCGGTTCTGAGACTATGATGGCCGAGCGCCACTATATTGAAGACACGAGCGACGCTGTGAATCTGGTCGACTTGATCAGCCAGGCCATTTTCAGCGGCAACGATACCTCAGCGGATTAAGCAACCCACCTATCCCCTGTCTTCTATCTCGCTCACATTTCCTCTACACGGCTGACTCATATTCCCAGCACCGTAGATGAGAGTGACTTATGCCCAAGCTGATTATCCCCGGACCTGAGGGTCGAATCGAAGCGCGCTACGAAGGTCACGCGGACGAAACGGCGCCTCTCGCCCTGATCCTCCACCCGCACCCGCAACACAACGGCACGATGGATAACACCGTGACGTTCCTGATGTTCCACACCTTCTTGAACGCCGGCTTCAATGTCCTGCGCTACAACTCCCGCGGGGTTGGTGCATCTGAAGGCGAGTACGATCGTGGTGAAGGCGAGCTCTCTGATGCAGCAACGGCGCTGGATTGGTTGCAAACGCACCGGCCAAATGCTCGTGGCTGTTGGGTCGCTGGTTACGACTTTGGCGCGTGGATCGGGATGCAGTTGCTGATGCGCCGGCCAGAGATCAACGCCTTTATCTCTGTTTCACCCCCAGCGAACCTGTATGACTTCACCTTCTTGGCACCCTGCCCGAACTCCGGTTTGTTCATTCAAGGCAATCAGGATGATTTCGTCCCGCAGGATCAGGTCTTCAAGCTGGTCGAAAAGCTGCGCGCCCAGCGTGGCATCGAAATCGACTACAGCATCATCGAAGGGGCCAACCACTTCTTTACCGGCAAGGAAAAAGAGCTGGAGCAGTCGATTCGGGCCTATATCGACGCTGCACCGCAGCTTCTGCCGCCCGAAGAAGACGAGATCGAGGAAGATGATTCCGAAGAGGAAGAAGTTGAAATGGACTTCGACGACATCCTCGACGCGATGGACGCCGAGTAGGTCTCCTTCCTCACCCTTTTCCGTCCCGACCCTAACAACCGTTTAGTGAAAGCAACGCGATGACTACCGAAAATGCTCTGGCACATGCCAAATCTCCCTTCTTGAAGGAAGCTTTCGCGCGCGGTTATCTGCATCAATGTACGGATGTGGAGGGTCTGGACGAGAAATTCGCAGCAGGTCCAGTTACGGCTTATATTGGCTATGACTGCACCGCCGATTCGCTCCATGTCGGGCATCTGATGAACATCATGATGCTGCGTTTGTTCCAGCGGACGGGCAACCAGCCTTTGACGCTCATGGGCGGCGGGACGACCAAGATCGGCGATCCGTCCGACAAGAACGAAGCGCGCCCTTTGCTGACCGACGAAATCATCGCCAACAACATGGCGGGGATCCGAGGGATTTTCACCAAGTTCCTCAGCTACGACGACGGCCCAACTGGCGCCATTATGGCCAACAATGCCGATTGGCTGGGCGGGCTGAAGTACATTGACTTTCTGCGCGAGGTTGGCCGGCACTTTTCCGTTAACGCTATGACTAAAATGGACTTCGTAAAGCGCCGTTTGGACAATGAGCAGAACCTGTCCTTCCTCGAATTCAACTACATGATCATCCAAGGCTACGATTTCCTCGAGCTCTCGCGTCGGAACGACGTTGCCCTGCAGATGGGTGGGTCGGATCAGTGGGGGAATATTGTCCAAGGCATCGAGCTTGGCCGCCGGATCGATGGCAAAGAGCTGTTTGGCTTGACCGTTCCACTGCTGGCAACAGCATCAGGGCAGAAGATGGGTAAATCCGCTGGCGGCGCTGTTTGGTTGAACGAAGACAGGCTGAACAACTTCGATTACTACCAATTCTGGCGGAACACCGAAGACGCAGACGTTGGCCGGTTCCTCAAGCTGTTCACTGAACTACCGATCGAGCAATGCGAAGAGCTTGGCGCGGCACAAGGCGCAGCGATCAATGAGGGCAAGAAGATCCTCGCTCATGAAACCACGGTCATGTGCCGGGGCAAGGAAGCGGCAGACGCAGCAGCGAACGCAGCGGCGACGACCTTTGGCGGTGGCGGCGTGTCGGCTGATCTGCCAAAGATCCAAGCGCCCACAGGCGCGATTACAGCGGGAATGAGCATTCAGGATGCTTTTGTTGCGGCGGGCTTGGCTGGGTCAAAGGGTGAAGTGAAGCGCCTGATCAAAGGCGGTGGTGCGCGGCTGAATGGTCAGAAAATCGAGAGCGATGAACTCACGGTAACGTCCGCTGACGTGGACGCGGATACCGGGGCTGTAAAGCTGTCTTCGGGTAAGAAAAAGCACGTGCTGCTGGTGGCCTAAGGGCTTGGATCTGCCCTTTTGAGCAGATCCAAGAATGCCTTAACTGAGCGTCAGAATAACCTCGTCACGCTTCAGCGTTCCACCAACCGTGGCAGGGATGGATTCAACCACCCCATCGACTGCAGCGGTGAGCAGGTTTTCCATTTTCATCGCCTCAACAACCGCCAGTGTCTGACCAGCCTTAACCGACTGGCCAACTTCGACAGAGATTGCCTTGAGCAAGCCCGGCATTGGCGATGCGATGATCCGGCTGGTGTCGAGCACGACTTTCTCTGGCATGTAGTGATAGAGCGCTGCGACCTCAGCCCGCACAGGCGTCAGCGTAACGGACCGGCCACCGTGGGAAATCGTCCACGCCAACGCCCGCTTCACAGCCTGCAGCACCAGCGGGCGTCCGCCCAATTCGCAGGAATAGACGCGATGTCCCGGCTGCCAACTCAGGACGTCCGAACCAAACTCAGCCTCGCCCCCTGACCGCCCTTCCACAGATACCGTAACGCCGCCTTCGCTGTCGGCAAAGCGCACGCGGTAAATCTCGCGATCCAGCAAGAGTGTGTATTGGCCGCTTTCGTCGGGCAGGTCGAGGGCGTCGCTGATCCGCATGACCTGCGCGGCGAGCGCGACCAGCATTCCCTCATCATCACCGCCACCAACATGGTCCTCGGTGAAGCCATCGGGGAATTCTTCGACGATGTAATTTGTGGTCAGGCTGCCGTCCTGAAAACGCTCAGCGCCGAGAACCTGATTCACGAAGGCAACGTTGTGGTCCAATCCTTCGATAACGTAGCCATCCAAAGCGCCCATCAAGCGATCAACCGCTTCCTGCCGGTCTTTGCCGTAGGCGATGACCTTGGCGATCATCGGATCGTAATGCATGGAAATCTCGTCGCCTTCACGAACACCGGAATCGACGCGAACGCCTTCACCCGTGGGCTCAGAATAGACGGACAAGCGTCCAATTGATGGCAGGAAACCCCGCAGTGGGTCTTCGGCATAAACCCGGGCTTCCAGCGCCCAACCCTCGTGCTCAACCTGTGACTGGTTGAACGGCAGGCTTTCACCGGCGGCAACGCGGATCATCCACTCGACCAGATCGATATCATGGATCAACTCGGTTACCGGATGCTCAACCTGCAAACGCGTGTTCATTTCGAGGAAGAAGAAGTTCTTGTCCTGGTCGGCGATGAACTCAACCGTACCGGCCGAAGCATAATTCACGGCCCGCGCCAAAGCGACGGCCTGCTGACCCATCGACTGTCGTGTGGCTTCGTCCAACAGCGGGGACGGTGCTTCTTCGATGACTTTCTGGTGACGACGCTGAATGGAACACTCGCGCTCGCCCAAATGAACGATGTTGCCGTTTTGATCAGCCAGAACCTGAATCTCAATGTGACGCGGATTCACGATGAACTTCTCGATGAAGATACGATCGTCACCAAAAGCGCCCTTGGCTTCGGCGCGCGCAGCACGGAAGCCCTCAGCCACGTCATCAGCAGTTTCCGCGACGCGCATCCCCTTACCGCCGCCACCGGCAGAGGCTTTGATCATCACCGGAAAGCCGATTTCCGTAGCGATCTCGACTGCCTGCTCTGGGGTATCGATTTCACCGACGTAGCCCGGCACGGTCGAAACACCGGCAAGCCCTGCCAAGCGTTTGGACTCAATTTTGTCCCCCATAGACTGGATGGCGCCGGTTGGCGGGCCGATCCAGACCAAGCCAGCGGCTTTCACTGCTTCACAAAACTCCGCGTTTTCGCTCAAGAAGCCAAAGCCGGGATGGATGGCTTGTGCGCCTGTTTCTTTAGCGGCATCGATGATGCGCTGACCTTGCAGGTAGGAGTCAGCCGATGCGGCGCCCCCAACATGAACGGCTTCATCAGCCATCTGCACGTGCTTAGATCCCGCGTCCGCGTCAGAGTAAATCGCCACAGTTGCGATCCCCATTTGCCAGGCGGTCTTCATCACGCGACAAGCAATTTCACCGCGGTTAGCGATCAGGATTTTCTCGAAAGACATGGCATCCCCCTTATCTTGCAGATGCAAAGCACCTTCTCGATCGCGCAATAGCGCTTCGTCTGGTTTTCGCTCAAGCGTGCATCTATGGTTACGGCAAGCAGATCCGAGAGCAGAGAAAGCGGATTTATGACCCTCTGGCAACGCATATTACGTGCATTGGAGCTCGGCATTGATGTCGTGCTTGGGCGCGCCCGTGCGAAAGGCGACAAGTCTGAAGCCTTTACCATTGGCGTAATTGCACTTGGGGCCAAGCTGTCTAAAGCCGATGGCCAAGTGACGCGCGACGAGGTTCGCGCCTTTCGCGAAGTCTTTCACGTGCCCGAAGATCAGCACGAAAACGTCGCCATGCTGTTCAACCTCGCCCGCCAAGATGTTGCGGGTTTTGACGGGTATGCCCGCAACGTATCCAAGCTGTTTGACCCCCGCAGTCCCGAGCTCGAACGGCTCATGGCGTGCCTGTTCCACATCGCTTCAGCCGATGGTGAAGTCTCCCCGCCGGAACTGGATTTTCTGGGCTACGTGGCTGAAATTTTTGGGTGGAGTGCAGCTGAGTTTGAGCGCTTGGCACTGATTTATCGCCAGGATTTGGACGATGACCCCTTTGTCATCTTGGGCGTTGAGCGCGACGCCAGCTGGGACGAGATCAAGAAAGCCCACCGCTCCCTGGTTCGCGAACATCACCCGGACCAGCTCGCGTCCTTGGGCCTACCGGACGAACTGATGGCTTTGGCCGATAAGCAACTCGCCCGGATCAACGCTGCTTTCTCCCGACTAAAAGAGCTTTACAGCGCCCCAGCCTTGGTTGAGGACTAGCACCAGCAGAGGGCTGGATGGTCGCGCTGATCCTTGGATCGGTGAGGAAAGTC
Organism: Alphaproteobacteria bacterium; assembly: GCA_965661545.1. GTDB lineage: Bacteria > Pseudomonadota > Alphaproteobacteria > UBA7985 > UBA7985 > UBA7985. The sequence continues at coordinate 15,939 of CBFIEF010000023.1, forward strand.
CGGGCTCCACGGAAACAGGGTGCCGGGTAACGCCCGGCGAGCGAAAGCTCAGGGATAGTGCCACAGAAAGCAAACCGCCTGTGCTTCGGCACAGGTAAGGGTGAAAGGGTGCGGTAAGAGCGCACCGCGCGACCAGTAATGGAAGCGGCACGGTAAACCCCACCCGGAGCAAGCCCAAATTGCGCAGAACGCCAAGGCTTCGGCTGAGGTATCGCCTGTTTTCGGGCGGCTGCGGTGGTAGGGCGCGAGAACCAGAGAGTAATCTCTGGTCCAGATGAATGACCATCAGGGGTCTGAGTTCGCTCAGGCTCGCTACAGAACCCGGCTTATAGGCCCTCTGCTGCTTTATTCCCGGTCGGATATATCGAATCCAGATTGTAGGAAAACGACTCTAAATCTCCCTAAAAGTCTTGTGTTTTCAATTTACTCGGACCATATCCTGAGATACATTAGCTGAAATTATGCGCTGCGATTTTCTGCGGCGAGCCAAGAAATTACATATCGATCGTCCCGCTGTTTTTTAGAGGCGTCCACCCACCGCAATGTTTGCTGTTCCGCCAGAGTTGATTGATACGCCGCATGCGCATGATCCGGTCATGCTTCGCGAAGTGATCGCTGCTGCCGATATTTCAGCTGGCGAAAGCGTGGTTGATGGCACCTTTGGGCGCGGTGGATACGCGCGCGGCATCCTCGCCGCTCAGCCCGGCTGTCGGTACATCGGTTTGGATCGTGACCCCGTAGCAGTTGAGTACGGCACTGACCTGACCCAGCAGTTGCAAGGCCTCGAAGTCTACCACGCCGCCTTTTCCGAAATGGAAGCTGTTGTCCGTGACTTAGGCATGAACAGCGTTGATGTGGTCATCCTCGATCTGGGCGTTTCCTCGCCGCAAATTGACCAGGCCGAACGCGGTTTTTCCTTTGGCAAAGACGGTCCACTGGACATGCGCATGGACATCTCAAGGGGCGCTTCGGCAGCAGATGTTGTCAATGGGATGGGTGAGGAAGACCTCGCCAATGTCATCTACAAATACGGCGAAGAACGCCGTTCGCGCGCCGTTGCTCGAGCCATCGTCGAAGCCCGCGCAGAAGCGCCTATCGAGACGACAGGCCGCTTGGCTGAAATCGTTCGGTCCGTGGTTTGGCGCGCCAAGGACGGTATCGATCCAGCGACGCGGACGTTCCAAGGGCTGCGCATCCACGTGAATGATGAATTGGGTGAGTTGGAGCGCGGCTTGGACGCTGCTGAATCTCTGCTCAAGCCCGGTGGACGCTTGGTGGTTGTGACCTTCCACAGCCTCGAAGACCGCATTGTTAAGTCTTTCTTGAAGGCGCGAGCCTCCAAGCCGGCATCAAAAGGACGACTGATGCCGTGGGAAGAGGAAGAAGTCGACGAAACGGCTCGAACCTTTACCCTGGTCAACAAAAAGCCGCTCGAAGCGCAGCGCGACGAATGCCGGGCCAACCCCCGCGCTCGATCCGCGAAGTTGCGCGCGGCTCAACGCACGGACGCTGTAGCTCGGGGTGCTGCAACGGACACTGAATCCAAGGAAATTGGAGCTGACATTTGATTCGTGTTTCTTACATCCTCTGGCTGGCCTTTTTCATGGCCCTAATCATCGCCCTGTTTCAGGTGAAGTACACCGTTCAGCAAGTCGCTGAGCGGCGAGATGCCACCATCCGACAGATCGGCGAGACCAAAGAGCGTGTCCGCAAGCTGCATTTGGAGTGGGAGCATCTGAACCAGCCCCGCCGCCTTGCCGAGCTCAGCAAAGACTTCTTGCCCGAATTCGCTGAAGGCGAGTCTGGCGCCATCGCGCCTGTCGATCAGATCCCTGTCCGCCCCGAAAACCTCCGTCCCGTCGCCTATCTGACGATTGAGGAGCCAGAAGAGGGTTTCTTGAGCCACACGCTGCGAGATGGCGACGACTTGCGCGACATCGGTTCCCTGCGCCCGATTCACGCGCCCGACTTGCTTCAAGCCATTATCGCGCAACAGGCCAGCACCCTTTCGGTGGAGAACTAGACTGAGATGACCGCATACTCGCCTGATCCTTCTGCCCATGTTCTTGACGCCAATCTTGGCTTGTCATCAGAACGCGCGCGCCCAGGCATGCGCACGAAGGAACAGCGTCACCTGCGCGCCGTTGCACCCTTTCGGCTTTGGTTGCTGGGGTTGGTCTTCTTCGGTCTGTTCTGCGTCATTGGCGCAAAGATCTTCCATTTGGCTGTCGTCGCAGAGGCACGCGGCCCGCTGAAGGTCATTGAGTACGTGCTCGATGGCCCGGCCGACGAACACCAGCGCAGCCGCATCGAAGACCGCAGAGGACGGATCCTTGCTGACAACGTCTACCGAAAAGCGGCCTATGCTGATCCGAACAAAATTCAGGATTTAGAAGGCACGCTAAAGGGCCTGGCTGAAATTTTCCCGAACATGGACATCGGCAACTTGCGCCGACAGTTGAGCAACAAGGACCGCAGTTTTGTCTACATCCAGCGCGGTTTGACACCGAGGGAGGAGCAGGCCGTCTGGAACTTGGGCGAGCCGGGCCTCGAGTTTCTTGCTGAGCAGCATCGGGTCTACCCAAAGGGCAATCTGACCGCGCACGTCGTTGGATTTAACGACATTGATACCGTGGGCCGCGCCGGGGTCGAAGCGTACTTCGATCCATCGTTGCAGCAGGGCGTCGCCCCGCTTGAACTGTCCATCGATGTGGGCATCCAGCACGTTGTGGCCGAAGAATTGGCTGCGGCGATCGAGGAATTTGAAGCCCCTGCGGGCGCGGCAATTCTGCTTGATGCCAACACCTCCGAAGTGCTGTCACTGGTCTCGCTGCCAGACTACGACCCCTATAATCCCGGCGCGCAGTCTCAGGCGCAGCTGCGGAACCGGGCAACATTTGAAACCTATGAGCTTGGCTCGGTTTTCAAGGTGTTTACGCTCGCAGCAGCACTGGAATCCGGTGCCGTTCGCGAAGACGAAGAAATTGACGTCACCGGCCCACTGAGAATTGGAAAATTCAAGATCAAGGATTTCAAGCCGTACAATGGCAAGATGGATCCTAAGACGATTTTGTCAAAATCCTCGAACATTGGTTCTGCGAAATTGGCGTTGCGCGTTGGCAACCGAGCACAGAAGCGATTTTTGAGCAGCCTTGGGCTGCTCACATCCTCCGAAATCGAAGTACAGGAAGTGACGGCACCGACCTACCCGAGCAACTGGCGCAAGACGCAGACGATTACCATCAGCTACGGCCACGGCATCGCAACCTCTCCGTTACAAGTCGCCAACGCCTTTGCGGCGATCGTCAATGGCGGCATTTATCGTCCAGCAACGCTGGTCAAGCGCGACCCAACCGCACCTTTGCACGACGGTGATCGGGTGATTTCAGAGCAAACCTCGATCAAAGTCCGGAACATGCTGGACTATGTCGTCCGCGAAGGAACCGGCGGTAATGCAGATGCCCAAGGCTACCGCGTCGGCGGTAAAACCGGCACGGCGGATAAGCCATCGCGCGGTGCCTATAACGAAGATGCACGCATTGCGACCTTCCTCGGCGCTTTCCCGATTGAAGATCCCAAATACGTGCTCTTGGTCATGGTCGATGAGCCTATTCCTCAAGAGCACACATACGGCTACGCAACCGGCGGCTGGGTCGCAGCTCCGGCGTTCAAGCGGATCGTAGAGCGAACCGCCCCCATGCTTGGCATCGAGCAGATTTTGCCGGCGGAGGAGAGCGACTAAGTCGCCCCAGAACCATGACGGTTTACGTTTCAACGCTGATCGACTGGCTGAATGAAGCTGATATTGCCGTCACAGTCAGTGGCCAGACTGACGGTGCCATTGATGCGCTGACGTTCAACAGCCGCGCTGTTGCTGCTGGATGCCTGTTTGCAGCTTTGCCCGGCAGCCGCGTTGACGGTCATGATTTCATCGACCAAGCGCTCAGCGCAAATGCCAGCGCCTTATTGGTTCAGCACCTCCCTACAGCGCCCCATTCCGCGCCGACGCTCATCGTCGCCAATTCGGCCCAAGCACTCGCCGTCCTTGCCGCGCGCTTCTTCGGCCCGTTACCGAGACGGTTGCAGGCTGTGACCGGCACCAACGGCAAAACCTCCGTTGCGCACTTTGTTCGCCTGCTCCATGGCGACGATAGCGCCGTGTCCGTTGGCACGCTCGGCATGTTGCCGGAGGGCCTGTTCGACATGCCTTACCTGACCAGTCCGGACCAGGTTGCGCTGGCCCAAGGCCTGGCCTCAGCGGCTGCGACGGGTCGCCAAACCGCGATTGTCGAGGCGTCCTCCCATGGTTTGGATCAGGGCCGTCTTGATGGGCTGCTGTTCGACGCCGCCGCCTTTACCAATCTCAGCCGTGACCACCTCGACTATCACCCAACAATGGAAGACTACTGGCACGCCAAACGGCGGCTGTTCACCGAACGGCTCAAGCCCCACGGCGTGGTGGTCATCGACGAGCGGGCACCGCAGACGCAAGAATTGGCTGATTTGGGGCTGAATTTGTTCCGCTTGGGTGGTCTGGAAAATGCCAATGCCGACCTTGCTTACTCGGCTCAGCCAACACCCAGCGGTCTGGGTTTTACCTTTCGCTTAGACGGGCAAACGCACACGCTGGACCTGCCGCTGTTTGGCACGTTTCAAGCAGAAAACATCGCTGTCGCACTGGGCTTAGCGCACGTAGGTGGAGTACAGGATCTCGCGCTAAAGCTTAGCAGCCTGCCCGCAGAAGCCTTGGGCGTGCCGGGTCGAATGATGCCCGTGGTCAGTCATCCGGCCACCCCCCATGGCCGCGTTCTGGTCGATTACGCTCACACCCCAGACGCTCTGGAGACCGTACTCCAAGCCGCTCGCCCCCACTGCGCAGGAAAGTTAATCGTAGCTTTTGGTGCGGGCGGAGATCGCGATCCGGGCAAGCGCGCACTGATGGGCCAAGCGGCGTCTCGCGTTGCTGATGTGGCCATCATTACAGACGACAATCCACGGACCGAAGACCCAGTGCGCATCCGCGCAGCAATCCTCGCGGCCTGCCCCGGCGCACTGGAAATTGGCGATCGTCGGCAAGCCATCGAAGCGGGTCTCCGCGCCATGGAGCCGGAAGATTTGTTCATAATTGCCGGTAAAGGTCACGAAACGGGCCAGATTGTCGGCGATACCACTCTTCCATTCGATGACGCCGCAGAAGCGCGGCGTGCTGCGAAGCCGCATTGGGGAGTATGATTTTTGAATCTCTGGACTGCCGAAGACATTGCTAATGCAACAGGTGGCACCCTGTTGGGCGCGCCGGAAACCAGCGTTCAAGGCGTCTCCATCGATACTCGCTCCATCGCCCCCAGCGATCTCTTTATCGCCCTGCGCGGTCCCAACCACGACGCACACGACTTTGCGGCCAAGGCTGTTGAAAGCGGGGCTAGCGTGGTCTTGGTCGAGCGCGAATTGCCAGACCTTGCTGCGGCACAAGTCATTGTTTCTGATACGACCACAGCTCTCGAAGACCTCGGCCAAGCGCGGCGCGCTGAATTCTCGGGCTTTGTCCTTGGGATCACCGGCTCAGTCGGTAAAACAGGCACCAAAGAGCTCGCCGCTGCCGGATTTAGCGCATTGGGCAAGGCCCACGCGACCCAAGGCAACTTGAACAATCACTACGGCGTACCGCTCACGCTGGCTCGCATGCCCCGCGACACTGAATTCGCTGTTATTGAAATGGGAATGAGCGCGCCTGGTGAAATCCGCGATCTGACGCGGCAAGTTCGGCCAGATGCGGCGCTGATCACTTGGATTTCCGCCGCCCACAGCGCATTCTTTGACAGCACCGAACAAATTGCGCTGGCCAAGGCTGAAATTTTCGAAGGGTTAACGCCCGGCGGTGTCGCCGTTATTCCACACGATAACGAATACAGCCCCCTGCTGACCCGTTTAACCAAAGATGCCGTGGTGCGAAGTTTTGGATACGATGCTGGCGCTGATGTCCGTGTTGCCTTCAAAGGCATCCGTAGCACCCGGTTTTGCTACACCGTGGACGGCCTAGCGCTGGAACTTGCGCTGGCCGGCGAGCAGTGGGGTGGTTCCGCCGCTGCATTGCTTGCAGCCTTGCCCGAAGACGCAGACCGCGCTGCCTTTCTCACCGCCATAAGCCGTGTCGAGCCGCTCAAAGGCCGGGGAAAGCGCTTTGAAATCACTGCGTCAGAGGGCGGAAAAGCCACGCTGATCGACGAATCATATAATGCGTCCCCCGCTGCGATGGAAGCAGCGCTGAAGCTATTGGTTGCCACGCCTACCCAAGGTCGAAGAATAGCGGTTCTGGGGGACATGCTAGAGTTGGATGACCCAAGCGGTGAGCATGAAGCAATCGGGGCTTTCATCTCGAAACTGCCTATTGATCGCGTCCATGTCAGCGGTTCCTTCGGCGAACACACGCTTAAAACCGTGAATAGTGACCAAAGAGGGGTTTCGGCCATGGAGCCTGAGTCGCTATACACAAAACTTGCGCCATCGGTTCACGCAGGGGACATATGGCTGATCAAAGGCTCCTTGGGGTCAAAAGTGCATACAATTGTTGATAAACTGGTTCCTTGATTTCCTTTAGTCGGTAAAGCGCTCAAATGTTGCCTCTTCTTCTCGGTCCTTATGCCGATGACTACGCCCTTGCTAATCTGCTCAGCTACACGTCAACGCGGGGTGGCTTGGCTGTCTTTACTGCTTTGATCATCTGTTTCTTCATTGGCCCACCAATCATCGCGTGGTTGCGCTCGGTCCAAAAGAAGGGCCAGCCTATTCGGACCGATGGACCTGAGAGCCACCTGCTCACCAAAAAAGGTACGCCCACAATGGGTGGGGCGATGATCCTGTGCTCCATGCTCGCTTCAACGATCATTTGGGCCGATCTGACCAATCCTTACATCTGGATCGTGCTGTTTGTGACCAGCGGTTACGGCCTGCTGGGCTTCATTGATGATTACATCAAGGTGTCCAAGCAAAGCCCCGACGGGATTGCCGGGCGCTTCAAAATCATCGGACAGGTCACAATCGGCCTCATCGCCTGCGCGATGATTTACCTCGTGTCGCCCGAAGATCTGGCCGGCAAGTTGCTGTTCCCGGTTTTCAAAGATTGGTACCTGCCACTTGGCGTGTTCATGGTCCTGTTTGGCCTGTTCGTCATGGTTGGCAGCTCTAACGCTGTAAACCTGACCGACGGCCTCGACGGCCTCGCTATTGTCCCCATCATGATCGCCGCTGGCTCCTTCGGGATTATTGCCTACGTGGTTGGTCGTCCGGATTGGTCGCAGGATCTGGCTCTGAACATGATCCCCGGTACATCAGAGCTCGCCGTCCTATGCGCCGCTTTGGTTGGCGCAGGCCTTGGCTTTCTTTGGTTCAACGCGCCTCCCGCCCAAGTCTTTATGGGCGATACAGGCTCGCTGGCTGCCGGTGGCGCGATTGGCACCATCGCGGTCATCACCAAGCACGAGTTGGTGCTTGCCATCATCGGCGGCCTGTTTGTGATGGAAGCCTTATCCGTGATCATTCAAGTCGGTTCCTTCAAGCTGACAGGAAAACGCGTATTCCGCATGGCGCCGATACACCACCATTTTGAGAAAATGGGCTGGTCGGAGCCGACTGTGGTGATCCGGTTCTGGATCGTTGCCGTAATCCTCGCGCTCATCGGTCTCGCGACGCTCAAGATCCGATAGTCACCTCGACCAGTCAGCGAAACCCATGATCCCCCTCACGCACCTCAACGGCCAAAAAATAGCCATTCTAGGCCTGTCTCGTACGGGACAAGCGACCGCGCTTGCGGCCTTGGCCGGGGGTGCGCAAGTGGATGTTTGGGACGACAATCCCGACAACCCGACACCCGAGGGCGCAACCCGGTTGAATTTCCCCGAGCAGGGATTTGACGACCACACAGCGCTGGTCATGTCGCCGGGCATCCCCCTGACCCACCCCCAGCCACACAATGCGGTGCTTTTGGCCAAGGCGCGCAGCATTCCAGTCATCGGCGATATCGAGCTGCTGTGGCGCGAACGCCAGAATCAAAATCCCTTTATCGGGATTACGGGCACCAACGGCAAATCGACCACCACAGCCCTACTCGGCCATGTCCTGCGCAGTGGCGGCGTGAGCGCTGCTGTTGGCGGAAACATCGGTGATGCGGTGCTATCGCTGGACCCGCCGCCTGTGGGCGCTCCCTTTGTGTTGGAGGTTTCGAGCTACCAGCTTGATCTCTGCCGCAGCACCGAATTCGCGGGCGCCGCCCTGCTGAACATCACGCCCGACCACCTGTCTCGGCACGGCGGTTTAACGGGTTACATCGACGCCAAGTTGCGGATATTTGCGCGGCAAAAGGTCGGAAATCTGGCGCTGGTTGGCGTGGATGACGAGCATGGCAAAACCATCGCAGCAGCGTTAAGCCATCACAGCCGCGCAAGCGTGCTTTCCGTCACAACCACCCGCCCGCTCGAGTACGGCGTATCCGCGTACGGTGGCGATTTACGCCTCAACGGTCAGCACATTCTGGACCTGCGCACCATTCCCACGCTGGCCGGAGCCCACAACTGGCAGAACGCTGCCGTCGCTGCGGGCTTGGCCTGGCACGCGGGCCTGACAGCCGAGGAAATCGTCAGCGGGATCAGCACGTTTCCGGGCCTTGCGCACCGTCAAGAACTGCTTGGCAGCAAGGGCGGGTTGCGCTTCGTCAACGACAGCAAAGCCACCAATGCCGAAGCGGCTTCCGTCGCGTTGCGAGCGTTCAAGAACGTCTATTGGATTGCCGGTGGACAGGCCAAAGACGGCGGACTGCAAGCCGCCATGCATGATTTAGCCGACGTCAAAGCCGCCTTTGTTTACGGCGAATGCGCTGAAGAATTTCAGTCGCAATTGGCCGCCAAGCCCTTTTCAACGCAGGCTTTTTCATCGATTGAAGCCGCTTTTGGCGCTGCTTTAGCCACAGCTCAGGCCGATTCTCTAGATTCTGCGACGATTTTACTGGCACCAGCCGCCGCTTCGTGGGATCAATTCCCATCTTTTGAAGTCCGAGGCGATGTTTTTCGAGCCTTGGTGGACGACTATTTGAATTAGGGAATTTTGACATGAACCATGTCACCCGCTCGGACACGTCCCTCGTAGGGCGTTGGTGGTGGACGGTTGATCGTACGACAATTGGTATCGTGCTGGTCCTGCTCGCCTTTGGTGCACTCCTGTCCTTTTCAGCCTCTCCCGCCATGGCAGAACGCCTGGACCTCGAAGCCTTCTTCTTCGTAAAACGCCATCTGGTGTTTCTGCTGCCATCGGTCGTGTTGCTGTTTGGCTTGAGTTTGTTCAGTCCAATTTGGATTTGGCGGCTATGCTTGCTTGGCGTCGTTGGCGGTTTTGCTGGAATGATCCTGACGCTGCAAATTGGCGAAGCGGTCAAAGGGGCAGAGCGCTGGATTGACCTCGGCATCATCAAAATCCAGCCTTCAGAATTCATGAAGCCCGCGTTCTTCGTCATCTCCGCTTGGCTGTTTGCGCTGGATCGGCGCATGGGCCAGCGGTGGGCGTTGCCCATGAATGCCGCGATGCTGTTCGGCATGATTGCGCTGCTGATCTTGCAGAAAGACTTGGGTCAGTCGATCCTGTTTGCGTCGGTGTGGAGCATTCAGCTGTTCTTATCCGGCTACCCCCTCAAGTGGATGTTCGGCCTGGCGGGCACGGGTGTTGCTGGCCTGTATGGCGCTTACACCTTCATGCCTCACGTCCGCAGCCGAATTGATCAGTTCTATTCCGCGGATGGCGACCGCTACCAAATCAACCGCGCGGCTCAAGCCTTTAACGATGGCGGATGGTTGGGGGTTGGTCCCGGCGAAGGCAAGGTAAAGAACGCTATTCCCGACGTTCACAACGACTTCATCTTTTCCGTTCTGGGCGAAGAATTCGGACTGATGGCCTGCATCGGCGTTCTGCTGGTCTACACGCTGCTGGTTTTGCGCGGCATCGGGCAGGCCGTGCGGTTTGACAGTCTTTTCACATCATTGGTGGCTCTTGGCGTCATTTGTCAGCTGGGTTTGCAAGCTTTGATCAACATGGCGTCAACATTGGCCTTGATACCAACCAAGGGCATGACCCTGCCCTTCCTGAGTTACGGCGGTTCATCGCTGCTGTCACTTGCTGTCTCTATGGGAATTTTCCTCGCTGTTACCCGGCGGAGATCTCGACAAGAAAGCTTTTTATGAGCCTGATCGTTTTGGCCGCTGGTGGAACCGGTGGTCACGTCTTTCCAGCTATGGCCCTGGCCCGCGAGCTGTCAGCACGCGGGCATGATTTGCGCTTGCTGACCGATGCACGGGGCCTGAAGTACGCGACAGAGTTTGACCCTGACGGCATTGAAGTGATTGCTGCGGGTGGTTTGGTCTCCGGCGCGCTGCATAAGCGCGCAGGCGGTCTGTTGCGGCTGGCTCGTGGATACTTTCAGGCACGCGGACATCTTGCACGCTGGAAACCGGACGCCGTTGTTGGCTTTGGCGGCTTTCCCTCTGCCCCACCGATGCTTGCCGCCCAGCACATGCGCATTCCCACCCTGATGCACGAGCAAAATGGGGTGATGGGGCGCGCGAACGAGTTTGTCTCTCGCGGCGCCAAACAGATTTCCGCAGCTTTCCCCTCAGTCGAAGGCGTCCCAGCCGCTGCCCATACAAAGCTGCGCGTGGTGGGGAACCCCATTCGGGCAGATATCGCAGCGGTGGGTGAGGCACCGTTTCCCGCAGTAGAAAGCAACATCAATGTTGTGGTCTTTGGTGGCTCACAGGGCGCAGCTGTATTTTCGCGGTTGATCCCCGATGCGCTGGCTCTGCTGTCTCAGGACCAGCGTCAGCGGATCGACTTGATCAGCCAGATCCGAGACGAAAACCGAAGCGACGCTGAACCCAAGCTGCGAGCACTAGGCCTTGGCAGTTTGGAGATCGCCCCGTTCTTTGCCGATATGCCCCAGCGCCTTTCTGGCGCGCATTTAGTGATCAGCCGGTCCGGCGCAACCACGGTTCACGAGGTTGCCGCCGCCGGTCGCCCGGCAATCTTTGTCCCGCTGGCCGTGCACAAGGACGACCAGCAAGCCAAGAACGCCCGCCTGCTCACTGACAGCGGCGCGGCCTTACTGGTGCGCGAAGGTGACAGCCCCGCCCAACAGATTGCCTCGCATTTGACAAATATGCTGGATAATCCCTCTCAGTTGTCGGACATGGCTTCGTTGGCACGCTCAAACGCTCTTTTGGGCGCAGCAGAAAAGCTCGCTGACATGGTGGAGCAGGAGACCTAGACGACATGGCATCATTAAGCACCTCAATACGGCACATGCCGCTGGATACAGGCGTTTTCCACTTTGTGGGCATTGGCGGTATCGGCATGTCCGGCATTGCGGAAGTTCTGAAGAACCTCGGCTATCAGGTCCAAGGCTCCGACATCGGTGAAAGTGCCAATGTGCGGCGGCTGCGAAAGCTGGGGATCGAGGTCAAAATCGGTCATCAGGCTGAAAACGTGGAAACGGCGGCTGTGCTGGTCGTCTCCTCTGCGATCAAGCAGGATAACCCCGAGCTGATGGCCGCACGCGCCCTGTCGCTTCCCGTTGTCCGCCGCGCGGACATGCTGGGCGAGCTGATGCGTCTCAAGTGGGCCATTGCTGTGGGTGGCACGCACGGCAAAACGACCACGACATCGCTGATTGCCTGCTTGTTGGACGCTGGCCGCAAGGATCCAACGGTCATCAATGGCGGCATTATTAACGCCTACGGCACCAATGCGCGGCTGGGCGAAGGCGACTGGCTGGTCGCCGAAGCGGATGAGAGCGACGGCACCTTTACCCGCCTTCCGGCAACAGTTTCTGTTGTCACCAACATCGACCCCGAGCACCTCGACCATTACGGCAGCGTAGAAGCGCTTCACGAAGCGTTCCGTGCGTTTATGGGCAACATCCCGTTTTATGGTTTTGCCGTGGCATGTACCGATGACGACACGGTGCAGGGCTTACTGCCCACCGTCGAAGACCGCCGCGTTCTGACCTACGGCTTCAATCCCCAAGCGGACCTGCGAGCGGTGAATGTCCGCAGCAACGGCAACGGCATGGTGTTTGATGTCCACGTCAGCGAGCGGGTTAGCACATCGGGCGCCAGTCACGTTATCGCCGATATCACCCTGCCCATGTTTGGCGATCACAACGTCTCCAACGCTGTTTCCGCCATCGCTGTGGCCTTGGAACTGGGCGTTGAACCCGGTGAGATCCAAAAGGGTTTTGAAGGCTTTGGCGGGGTCAAGCGGCGCTTCACCATCACCGGCGAGTGGAACAACATCACCATCGTCGACGATTACGGCCACCACCCGGTCGAGATCACCGCCGTTCTCCGTGCCGCGCGGCAGCGAGTTCAGGATACAGGCGGCAAGATTCACGCAATCCACCAGCCCCACCGCTTTTCACGGCTCAACGACCTGTTCGAAGACTTTTGCACCTGCTTCAACGAAGCCGACACAGTCCACATCGCCGATGTTTTCGCAGCCGGTGAAGCGCCGATTGAGAACATCGACGCCCCGTCTTTGGTTGCCGGCATTCAAGCGCGCGGTCATCGCAGTGCGCGCCATGTGAGCAATGAGGCCGAAATTCCCGCTTGGGTGCGCGAAAATGCAGCACCCGGCGATTTGGTCGTGTTCTTGGGCGCAGGCAATATCACCGTCTGGGCCAACGACCTTCCTGATGCGTTGGAGCGTGGGTAGCCGTGGCGTCCTTGGTTGACCGACTGCCGGAGGTACGCGGAAGCTATCGTGAGAACCACGATATTGCACCGCTGACGTGGTTCCGCGTTGGCGGCCCGGCGCAGGTTTTCTTCCGTCCTGCCGACCCTGAAGACCTTGCCCATTTCATCGCCAATAAGCCCGATGATGTCCCAGTCTACGTCGTCGGTGTCGGCTCCAACACGCTGTTGCGTGACGGAGGATTTCCAGGTGTGGTTATCCGCTTGGGTGGGAAAGAGTTTGGCGGCATTGATATTGATGGCACCCGCTTAACCGCTGGCGCGGCAGCACTGGACGCGATCGTAGCCAAGACCGCAGCACGCCAAGGGCTAGCGGGCTTGGGGTTCTATGTTGGCGTGCCGGGAACCATTGGCGGCGCTTTGCGCATGAACGCAGGCGCGCACGGCGGCGACACGCGCCAACACTTGATTTCCGCGCGCGCGCTTTCACCATCCGGGGACATCGTTGATTTGCCAGCTGAGGATTTAGGCCTGAGCTATCGGCATTGCTCCTTGCCCGCGGATTGGGTTTTCCTGTCGGCCACGTTCCAGTGCGAACCCGGCGACCCCGTGGCCTTGCAAGACGAACTTGCCCACGTGCAAGAAACGCGAGAGGCGACTCAGCCGATCCGAGAGAAAACCGGTGGATCAACCTTCAAAAACCCACCTGAAAGTGCGCCTCACGGCCCGTCAGCGTGGAAGCATGTAGATGCTGCGGGGTGTCGCGGCCTGCGAGTGGGTGGTGCGCAAGTGTCTGAGAAACATTGCAATTTTCTGATCAACAATGGCGACGCCAGCGCGTACGACATCGAGCAACTCGGCGAAACCGTGCGCGTGCGCGTCTATGAAGACAGCGGCGTCATGCTGCACTGGGAAATCCGCCGTTTGGGTGCTTTTGCGCCCGGTCAGAACGTAACGACGGCGGAGGAGGCTTTGGGCCTATGAGCAAGACAGTTCTTCTGCTGCAAGGCGGCTTATCCGCGGAACGCGAAGTCTCGCTCGCCAGTGCCGCACCGGTCCAACGCGCGCTGGAGGCCGGCGGCTACCGCGTGATCCCCTTTGATCCCGGTTGGGATGTCGTTGAGCGACTGCCACGTGCTTTGGCGGGCGTGGACGCGGTGTTCAACGCTTTGCACGGCAAGTGGGGCGAGGATGGCAACATCCAGGGCATCCTGAACTTTGCTAAAGTGCCCTATACGCATTCTGGCGTTTTGGCCTCGTCGCTGGCCATGGACAAGCCACTGTCCAAACTGGTGTTCGCAGCAGCTGGGATTCCGATTGTTCGCGATGTGAGCGTGACGCTTGCAGAACTGAGCCAAGGCGATCCCCTGCCTCGACCGTTTGTCATCAAGCCCAGTCAGGAAGGGTCATCGGTTGGCGTAAAGATTGTCATGCCGGGGGATGCCATGGATCTCAGCGGGCTGGATCAATATGGCGCGCTGATGGCTGAAGAATTTGTCGCCGGACGCGAGCTGACGGTTTCGGTCTTGCAGGCCAAAAACGACCAACCGCGCGCGTTAGCGGTGACGGAACTCAAGCCCAAAACCGCTTTCTATGACTATGAAGCCAAATACAGCGCGGACGCGGCAACGGAACATTTGGTCAATCCGCCTGACTTACCGAAAGACGTGCACGACCAGCTATTGCGCTGGTCTGAGGCCGCCCATGCGGCCTTGGGGTGCCGCGGTGCAAGCCGTGCAGACTACAGATTTGATCCCGACTCTGGTCGAATCGCGATTCTTGAGGTAAATACACAGCCAGGGCTGACACCGCTCAGCCTTTTGCCGGAGCAAGCTTTAGCGACGGGAATGGATTTTAAAGCCCTTGCGGCATGGATGGTTGAAAACGCGGAATGCGACGCCTGATTGGATTTTGGCGGAAAGACGGACACGTCGAGGCCTCTTCGGAGGCGCATAAGGTCAATTATAGCGACCCGAACTTCGATGATGATGTTGAATTCGCTCGTAACAACGAAGATGGTTTTTCTGAAACGGCCCTCGAGCAGCGGCGCCGCCGGCTGAACCGTGAGTCCCGCCACAGACGGGTATCCGGCTTCCTTCGCGTAGCCACACCGCTGGTGGTGGGCGTCGCGCTGGTCAGTGCCTTTGCGTGGAGCTGGTACAGTGGCCGCATCGATATCGCCAGCATTCGCGGTGCCCATGCCGCTCAAATCGCTGGCGCAGTTGTCGGCTTGCGGATCGAAGAATTCTCAATCTCTGGCCGCCGCTACACGCGCGAATCTGACATTGTAGCTGCTGTGGGCGCCTACTATGGCGATCCAATCCTCGCCATCGACCCCACAGACGCCAAGCTGCGGATCGAAGGCTTGCCGTGGGTTGATCAGGCTGAAGTTGAGCGGATCCTGCCGAAAACGATCTCTGTCAATGTGATTGAGCGCGTGCCAATGGCGATTTGGCAGAGCAACGATCTGCATCAGGTCATCGATACACGCGGCGAGGTGATTATCGATCAATCCCCCTCAGACTTCCTGGATCTGCCCGTCGTTTCGGGTGACGGAGCCGCTGATGCTGCGTCGGATTTGGTTTCCACGCTCGGGATCGTACCGTCGATCCGGCAATATGTCGTCGCTGCGGAGCGGCGCGGGGATCGCCGTTGGGATTTGTTCCTGACGCTTGGCATCACCGTACAGCTGCCCAGTGAAAACGCCGATCTTGCGCTTCGACAGCTGTCAGAGGCAGAAGGACGCTACGGTCTGTTCAATCGAGACATCGTTAATATCGACCTAAGGGTTCCCGACCGGATGATTGTTCGGAAAAGAAGCGAATCGGCAGATGATGATCGTGATTTGTTCTCGACCGAAACTCATGTTTCCACGTTTTTTCAGGATAGTAGCGAAAATAGCTTAACTCCTGATGGAGATTCGGTTACATTATAAGTCGAGTGGATGTGCTGCGTATTTTTGAGGCACAACTTCACCGTGAGGTTTGGTTTTTACAGACCTAATTTTTATAATTTTTGCGCTCTACTTGGGGCGCACATTTGATGGAATATATTTAAGTCTATGCGAACGTCTCGTTCACATCGCGGCTTTTACGGGGTCTTAGACGTAGGATCGTCCAAGATTACATGCCTCGTAATCAACGCCACCAACCCACGATCGCCCAAAGTGCTGGGAACGGGTCACCGTGCGTCTAAGGGCGTGCGCGGCGGTGAAGTCGTGGATATGGATGCTGCAAAGGACGCCATTCTCGCAACCGTTACGGCTGCTGAAGAAGCGGCAGGCGTCACCATCGAAGATATCTTTGTGAGCTACTCGGGCGGTAAGCCGAGAAGCCAGCTGGTTGATCTGGAAATCGACGTTAGCGGTCACGCCGTGAACGACACGCACGTGAGCGCGCTGATCAACTACGCCACACACCAATTACCGTTTGAACAAGAAAGTGTGCGCCCCATGCATCGGCTGCACACATTGCCCGTAGACTATCGCGTCGACCGCAATCACGGCATCAGCGACCCACGCGGCATGAGCGCTGAGCGCCTGGGTGCCCGCCTGTTGGCCGTATCCGTTTCGCGCTCCAGCCTCGACAACATCATCGACGCCATCGACAAATGTCACCTGACGATCCGCGGCGTGATGGTTGGCGGCTTGGCCAGTCATTATTCCGTTGTGACAGAGGAAGAGATGCAATTGGGCGCTTGCTTGGTGGAGATTGGGGCGTCGGTTTCGACGCTGGTTGTCTTCAACGGCGGCGGCGCAGTCCATCTGGAAACCCTGCCCATCGGCTCAGACCACCTTACACGCGATATTGCGGAAATGTTGAACTGCAACATTGCAGCCGCTGAGCGCATTAAGACTCTCCACGGTTCTGCCCTAAGCAACCCATCGGACAACGAGCGCGAAATTCGCTTGCCGCAGGAAGCGATGAACGGCGGTTTGCTGGGAAGTGATCGGATTACCAAGTCGTTCGTGGTCAGCTACATGCAGCCACGTATCGACGAGATGCTGACGATGATTAAGCGGCGCATCGAACATCCGAACATTAGAAAATTTGCGGGTCGCCGGGTGATTTTCACCGGCGGCGGTGCGAACCTTACTGGTTTGCGCGACTACGCAACTTTGGCGTTGGATCGCCAAATCCGAATTGGGCGACCTCGGGAGATGCAGGGATTATCTGCGTCTCGAACGGGTTACGAGTTGTCTGCAGCATTGGGCCTGGCGCATTTTACCGCCACAGCTGGCACCAAAGCTGCGCATACCTCACTGGGTTCAGCACCGCTGTCCCAGAAGTCCTTACTGCAGTCCATACCGTTGGTGGGTGGGCTTTTTTCAAAGAGGGCGGCGTAAAACGACTGTCCTCAAAAATAATGAGACCAAAAGGTATAGGCGACAAAAAAGTCGCATAAAGTACTACGGGAGAATTTTATGTGTGCTCTAAAATTGGGCGTTCCGGATCAGAAGTCGGTATTTAAACCACGCATTCTGGTCCTCGGCGTAGGTGGCGCCGGCGGAAATGCCGTAAACAACATGATTCAGGCAGATCTACAGGGTGTAGAATTTGCCGTCGCGAATACAGACGCTCAAGCGCTTGAGATGTCCTTGAGCGATCGCCGGGTTCGATTGGGAACCATGGCGACACAAGGCCTAGGCGCGGGTGCCAATCCCGTTGTGGGCCGCGCTGCTGCTGAAGAATCGCTGCAAGACGTGCTCGACGAGATCGGCGAAGTAAACATGGTCTTTATCACTGCCGGCATGGGCGGTGGAACCGGGACCGGCGCTGCACCACTGATCGCCAAAGCGCTTAAGGAGCGCGGTGTGCTGACTGTGGGTGTTGCGACCAAGCCGTTTGGTTTCGAAGGCGTTGTTCGCATGTCGCAAGCCGACGAAGGCCTGCAGCAGTTTGCTAGTGCAGTCGATACACTGATCGTTATTCCGAACGAAAACCTCTTCCGGATCGCAAATGAACGCACGTCCTATGCGGATGCGCTGAAAATGGCGGACGAAGTGCTGTATGACGGTGTTCGGGCCATTTCAGACCTGATCGTGCGTCCGGGCAACATTAACCTCGACTTCGCCGACGTTCGCGCGCTGATGACCGTGATGGGCAAATCCATGATGGGCACAGGCGAGGCTGAGGGCGAAAATCGTTCTGTCGAAGCGGCTGAGTTGGCCATTTCCAACCCGCTGCTGGATGACATCAATCTGGGCTCCGCCAAAGGCGTTCTTCTCAACATCTCCGGTGGTCCCGATTTGACCATGTACGAGGTCGATGAAGCCGCCAAGCGGATCACGCGTGAAGTGATGGCGAACAGCAACATCATCACCGGCACGTCGATTGATCCAAACCTCGAAGGTACCGTGCGTGTCTCCGTCGTTGCGACCGGCATCGATGAAGAAGCCGCCGCAAAGACCAATTCAAACGGCAGCGCCTTTGCCCGTCCGGAAACGCAATCCACCGCGCCAGCGCAGAGCATGAAGCCAATGGCCCCAAAGCCTGCGCCGACCCCTGCACCGGTTCAAGCAAAGACGATCGCACCGATCACGACCCCCGCCTCGTTCAACATCACGGGCGCAGGTGGTGTGATCCACACGATCCAAGGCACACCTGGCACGATGGAATTCGCGCGTTCGGTGGCAAACCCACCAAAGCGGAGCCCGGCTCAGCAGCAGTCCGAAGGTGGGTCTGCTGGTGAAGCTGCAGCCATCCCAACCCCGGCGCTGAAGCCACGCAACCCGATTGCACCGTTGCCTGAGTCCCTGCTGACACCACCGGCTCGCAATGAAATGATGGACATGCGCGATCTGCCAGCGTCTCAGACCGCTGCGACCGCCTCGGGCATGCGCAGTGAGCCAGCAGCGCCACAGCAGGTGCCTACCTTTCGCGAAGCTCAGCCGATAGCGGCGGAAGTCCGTGAAAACAAATTGCTGCGTGCGCAGCATGAAGTTGCACAGCGCCCAGCACCGGCGTTTGAGGAGCCCCACCAGGCCCCCGCACAGCCAGAGGCCTACGCGGCGCCAGCCTCTCAGTCCTTCGCTCCGCCCCCTCAGCCAATTGCAGCGCATGAGCCTGAGCCGCGGACCATGTTTGAACCGCTGATCGCACAGAACCCAGGCCCATCCTATGCCGAGGCTGAAGCAGAGCGTGACCCGTTCTACGATGACGAGCCACAGCGGACGTCCGGACCTCTGAGCCGCTTGATCGATCTGGCACGCGGTGGTTTCTCGCCCCGGTCCAGCGCTGATGACGTTCACGAGGCTGAAATGCGTCAGAGTGCGCATGAAAGCGGCTTTGATCGTCTGGAAGCAACCGAGCCGGCACGACGTGATAACGTCAGCATGGGCCGCGGTCTAAACGCGGGTGCGCAGCGCCCGGCGCTGACCAGCATCTCGGCAACGCCAATGGACAGTCCAGAGATGGATTTGGACGAATCCGAAATGAACATCCCGGCATTCTTGCGTCGGCAAATCAATTAGACGCTGGTTCAGCGTCTAAGCCATATTTCCACCGACTTACCACCAAAATTCTCCTTAGGGCGGGGTGCTACAGCACTTCCGCCCTTTCTTTTTTAATCGGGCTGACGCACACGAATTAGAACCAAACGAAGCGGATCAGTCTGTGAAATTTCAAAAAACCCTCGCGCGCCCTTTGCGGTTGGCTGGCTTAACCCTGCACGCAGGTGTGCCGGTATCCTGCACCATCTCACCGGCAGCGGTTGGGCATGGGCTAGTGTTCCGCCGTCTGGATGCCCTGCCCGAGGTTGCCGAGGTGCGTGTTTCCCCTGAAGCCATCGTTGCCGCGCCGCTGTGTTCCCGCATCGCGAACGAAGGTGGCACCAGTGTTTCGACGCTCGAGCACCTCATGGCCGCGTTTCGGGTTTACGGTATCACCAACGCAGACATCACCTTGGATGGTCCAGAAGTGCCGATCTTGGACGGGTCCAGCATGCCCTGGATCGACGCAATGCGCGAAGCTGGTGTTGAGGAACAAGACGCCCAAGCCTCCATCATTCGGCTGTCCCGCCGTATCAGCGTGAGCCACGGCGACAGTCATGCCGTTCTAGAGCCCTTATCCCCCGGTGAGACGCGAGAAACCTTTACCGCGCACATCGACTTTGACGTGCCCAGCATCGGGGTTCAGTCCTGTTCGTCCTCCACGGAACTCAACAGTTTTATTCAGGATATCGCGGCATCGCGAAGCTTTGTGCTCGCTCATCAGTTACCGGGCTTACAGGCTAAAGGTTTGATCCGAGGCGGGTCGCTGTCCAATGCGGTCGTGTTTGACACCAACGGCGTCCGCAATCCCGAGGGCCTTCGCTACGCGAACGAACCTGCGCGTCATAAGGTGCTGGATGCTATTGGCGACATGTATCTGGGGGGGTTCCAGATCCTCGCAAACTATCACGGTACAAAAGCCGGGCACGCCCTGCATGCCGCTTTGTTGCGCTGCATGTTTGCCGATCAAGCAGCCTGGCACTGGGTTGACGACGCCCCCGATGCCAAAGTTGTGGCATTCCGCGCGGCGCAGCGCTAAAACGACGGACGAATTATGCGTGTCCATGATGCGTGGTCACGGTCCGGCAAAGAGGATGGTTTCTAGACCTTGAGAGCGTTTCTGCCCCTTCTGACAGCCTGTGTCGCCGCTGTGGTTTTGACTGCGTGCTAAGACCGGGAAGACCGCTTCCACCGCCTGCAGATTGACGCGCGGACCATCGAGGAGCTTTCCGTCGAGGCCCAACGGTCCGCTGACGATGGTCGAATGGCCGAGGCCGCGCGCCTGATGGATGAAATCGACCGCCAATTCCCAACATCCCCTGAAGCGCCCCGCGCCTTGGTGTTGTCCGGTCGATACTACTTCGAGGGCCAGGAATACGAGCGCGCGACGGGGGTTCTATCCCGCTTTATCCGCGACCATGGCGGGCACCCTGATATTGCTTACGCTTACTACCTCCGCGGCGTTTCCTCCTACCGGTCTGTATCGGACGTGGACAAGGACGAGGGCGATACGCAGAACGCGGAAGACCATCTGCGGGCTGTTATTGATAAGTTCTCCGGCACCGACTACGCGCTGGATGCCAGTGTTAAGCTAAACGCGATCAAGAACCAGCGTGCGGCAAAAGAGCTGGTCACCGGCAAATTCTACCACCACAGACGTGAGTTTATGGCGGCGCTGAACCGGTATCAGAACGTGCTGCAAAGCTACCCGGACTCCACTTACGTCGAAGAAGCGCTTTACCGGATCATCGAAGTGTATCAGGCGCTTGGATTGGCGGGTGAGGCAAAAAATACAGCTGTTTTGCTTGGGCATAACTTCCCAGACAGCACGTGGTATTATAAGGCTTATGAGATTGTCGAAGGTCCATTGCCAGATCATATAAAAGGCACTGGACGGGGATTTTGGAGCAACATGAACCCCTTCGGCTAAACTTCTCACCACGCTGGTGGGGACAACGTTCGGCGGATTTAGAGGCAACCCCGTGCTCACCACGTTATCCATTCGTGATTTTGTACTGATCGAGCACCTGACCCTTGAATTGGGTCAGGGGTTAACGACGCTGACCGGTGAAACCGGCGCGGGCAAGTCGATCCTGCTGGATGCGCTTGGCGTGTGTATCGGGCTGCGCGCTAGCCCTGACATGGTGCGCAAGGATGCGCGCCAAGCCTCGATCACTGCCGTCTTTGACGTCCCCGACCGCCACCCCGTCTTTCACGAATTGCGCGAGTTGGCGCTGTCCATCGACAACAACGAGCTGGTTTTGCGCCGGATCATCCAAGCCGATGGCCGCAGCCGCGCCTTTGTGAATGATGAACCGACCTCGGCTGGCACGCTGCGCCGCTTGGGAGAGACGATGGTGGAGATTCAGGGGCAGTTTGACCTGCACGGCCTGTTGTCTCCCAGCCACCATCGCGCGGTTCTCGACACCTTTGCCCATAACGACAGCCTGCTCAAAACCGTACGTCGAACGCATGAAGCGTGGCACAACGCGCAACAGGATCTGAGCAGCGCAGAGGAAGACCTCGAACAAGCCCAGCGCGAAGAATCCTACCTGCGCCACGCGACAGCCGAACTCGAAGAATTAGCCCCTGAAGCCGGTGAAGTCGCCAAGCTCGAAGCCCGTCGCGGCTTACTGGGCAACGTCGCCGGCATTCAGGACGCCATTGGTCAAGCCGCTCAAGCGCTGGTTGGCGACGATAGCGCGGATGACCGCATCGGCGTGGCCTTCCGCGCGCTTGAGCGTGCCGCAGAGCGTGGCGGTGAAGCGCTGCAACCGGCTATGGATGCCGTGGACCGCGCTGGCTTGGAGATCAACGAAGCCATCGCTCAGATGGGCGCGGTACAGGAAGCTTTGGACGCCGATCCAGACGAGCTTCAGCGGGTCGAGGACCGGTTGTTCCGCTATCGCGATTTGGCCCGAAAGCACAACGGCGACCCCGACGATCTGGCGATGCTGCTCGAGCGGTTCCGGCGCGGTCTTGAAGCGCTCGACGACAGCAGCGCGCACATGGCCAAGCTCGAAGCGGCTGTGACCAAAGCAGCCACCAGTTACGATCAGGCCGCAGGATCCCTCACCGCTTCCCGGCTTAAAGCCGCGAAGAAGCTCGACAAAACGGTCATGGGCGAATTGCCGGTGCTAAAGCTCGAACGGGCACAGTTCCAAACATCCATTCGCAGCGACGCCAGCAACCGAACCCCGCTTGGAGTGGATGCGGTGGAATTCACCGCCGCCACCAACCCCGGCGCTGCCTTTACCGCGATCCAGAAAACCGCGTCCGGGGGCGAGTTGTCTCGCTTCTTGCTGGCGCTCAAGGTTGCGTTGGCCAATGACAACCCCCTGCCCACGTTGGTGTTTGACGAAGTCGACGCCGGGGTCGGCGGCGCGACCGCTGAGGCGGTTGGCAAGCGACTGCAACGTTTGGCCGAAAACGTGCAAGTGCTGGTCATCACCCACAGCCCGCAAGTCGCAGCCAAGGGCGCGGACCACCTGCGTGTGGCCAAGAGCGAGGCCGGCAAAGGCCAAATGAAAACCACCGTTACCCCGCTGGACGACAACGAACGCCGTCTCGAGGTTGCTCGCATGCTGGCCGGGGACACCGTGACGCCAGAAGCTGAAGCCGCAGCGGCTGCTTTGCTCGGCGGGGGCGAAGTGTGAGCGCAGCGATAAGAGTGCCCAAGGACCGCTTGATGGCTGAAACCCGCCTGTCTGCCCTCAGGGCAAAAATGGTTGATGCCGATGCCGCCTACTACCAGCATGACGCGCCCATTCTGACCGATGGCGAGTACGACGCCCTCCGCGCGGAAGTGGTGGCGATCGAAGCTGCATTTCCCGATCTTGTCACCGACGACAGCCCCACACAAACCGTTGGCGCAGCGCCGACAGGCGGCTTCGAAAAGGTCACGCACGCGCGGCCCATGCTTTCCCTGTCCAATGCCTTTACTGATGAAGACGTGGTTGAGTTCTTTGGCCGCGTTCGGCGGTTTCTGAACCTGTCTGAGCAGGCCGACGTCGAGTTAACTTGTGAGCCAAAAATCGACGGCCTGTCCGCCTCGATTACCTACGAGAAGGGCAAGTTCACCCTTGGCGCGACACGGGGCGATGGCTCGGTGGGTGAGAACATCACAGCCAATCTCGCTGTGATCGGCGACGTACCCAAAATACTCACTGGCGATGACGTGCCAGACATCCTCGAAGTCCGGGGTGAGGTCTATATGGCCAAGGAAGACTTCGCGGCCATGAACGCGGCGTTGGAGGCTGAAGGCAAGAAGGTCTTTGCCAACCCCCGCAACGCGGCCGCTGGCAGTCTGCGGCAGCTCGACCCCTCAATCACCGCATCCCGGCCCTTGCGCTTCTTTGCTTATGCATTGGGGCAGGTTTCCGGTGACGTGGGCAGCTCGCATTGGGAGTTGCTGGACAATCTCAAACGATGGGGCTTTGTCACCAATCCGTTGAACCGAATGTGCAGCTCCGCTGAAGACGTGCTGGCGTTTTACCATGACATCGAAACCCGCCGGGCGGATCTGGGCTACGACATTGACGGTGTGGTCTACAAGGTCAATCGCTTCGATTATCAAAACCGCATGGGACAGGTCAGTCGCTCCCCCCGTTGGGCGACATCGCACAAGTTCCCGGCGGAACGCGCCGTGACGAAACTCAACGAAATCACGCTGCAAGTGGGCCGAACCGGAGCTTTGACGCCGGTGGCAAATTTGGAGCCGGTGACCGTGGGCGGCGTGGTCGTTTCTCGCGCGACGCTGCACAACGAAGATGAACTCGACCGCAAAGACATACGCGCAGGCGACACGGTGGTGATCCAGCGTGCGGGCGATGTGATCCCGCAAGTGGTGGAAGTGCTGCTTGACCGCCGGCCAGATGACAGCGCGAAATTCGTCTTCCCTGATGCCTGCCCCGTTTGTGGCTCGCCGACTTCTCGGCCTGAGGGTGAGGTGGTGCGGCGCTGCAGCGGCGACTTGGTCTGTTCGGCGCAAGTGGTCGAGCGGCTCAGGCATTTCATCTCCCGTGATGCTCTGGACATCGATGGGTTTGGTGCCAAGAACATTGAGCAGTTTTACAGCTTTGGCTGGGTCAAAACGCCGGCGGACATCTTCACCCTTGGCGAACGCGAAGCCGAAATCGCGACGTTGGAAGGCTGGGGAGCGCCCTCTGCGGCCAAGCTCAAAAACGCCATCGAAGCCCGGCGGACCATCCCACTCGACCGGCTGATGTTTGGCCTCGGGATCCGGCAAATTGGCATTGATACGGCGCGCGTTCTCGCAAGAACCTACGAGACTGCTGAAAACCTGTTTGGCCAGTTTGATCTGCTGGTGGCCTATGATGAGGTGGCGAACGCTGAGATGTTGGCCATCGACGGCATTGGCCCCTCTGTGGTCAGTGAAGCCCGGCGCTTCTTTGCTAACCCGGACAACCGCGCGGCGGTAGATGCACTGTTGGCGCAAGTCACCGTCGAAGCGGTGCAAGCGCCAACGATTGACGCGGACTCGGTTCTGGCTGGCAAGACTGTTGTCTTCACCGGCACGCTCACCCAAATGTCGCGCGCTGAAGCCAAGGCTCGCGCCGAAGCTTTGGGCGCGAAAGTCTCAGGCTCGGTTTCCAAAAAGACCGACTTGGTTGTCATTGGATTGGATGCCGGATCAAAGGCCAAAAAGGCCGCTGAGCTGGGTTTGGATACAATGGATGAAGACCAGTGGGTGGCCTATCTCAACGGCTAACCGGCTAGTGGAAGTCGATGGACTTCGACCAATCCTGACAGCGCCGGTTCAGCTGTCGCGGCGCGGAGGCGCGCTGGTTCTGCATCATCAGGATTGACCACGGACCCCGTCGGATCACCTGGGCATCAATAAAACCGTGCGCCTGAAAGGTTCGGGAAACGCGCTGTTCTTGGTTCCGGAGCAAGCCCGCCAGAACGATCAACCCACCGGGCGCTGTCACCTGCGCGATGCTGGGCGCAAGGTTGATCAGATGACCGGACAGAATGTTCGCCAACACCACTTCATAGCGGGCATTTTTGCGCACCTCGCGGTGTCCGATGCCTGCTGCGGGCACAAATCGCGCATAGGCACCGACTTTGTTTAGGCGGGCGTTAACGTCGGCAACTTTCACCGCTTGAGGGTCAATGTCGGACCCCAGCATTGGTTGCTTCGTCGCCTTGCACCACGCGAGCCCCAGAACACCCGAGCCAGTTCCCATATCAAGCACATTCAGCCTGCGCCGACCTTTGGTTTTAATGATCTGGGAAACCATTTCCAAGCAGCCATGGGTGGTTTCGTGATGCCCGGTGCCAAAGGCATTCTGCGCGTCAATCACCAGCTCACAGGCTCCGCCGGGCACCAGCGTCTGGTCGTGGCTTCCGTGCAGGAAAAAGCGGCCTGCGTGGATGGCTGTCAGCGAAGACTGGCTTTCCGCGACCCAATCAATGTCGGGCAAGGTCTCAAGCGCAAACCGGGTGTTTTGCAATCCGGTGATCTGATCGCCAAGGTCCATCACGGACTGGATGTCAGCTTCATCAGGCTTGAGGTCCAGATAGGCCAAAACCTCCAGCTCATCGCTGTCGCGCAGGTCAAGACCAGTATCGATCAGCGGCGCTCGACGACCAACAATCGCGCCGGGCAAACCGCTGAGCAAGGCTTCATAGGTTTCCGCCTGCTCCCGCGGGACGGAAACAGAGACGAGGTAGGTTTCGGCCATGGGGGTTCCTAACTGGCTTCAGCGGCATCAACGACGAAGGATGCGATAACACGTTTTTCACCCGCTGCGTCGAACCCAATGACGAGTTTTTCCCCTTCGACCGCCGAGATCATCCCGTAACCAAACTTGCGATGGAACACCCGCTGTCCGGTGATGAAGCCATGACCGGCGTTTCGACTAGAAAAGCCAACGGGGTCAAAGGTGCCGTCGATCACTGGTGGGTTGCCCCGTTTGACTGTTTCGAGATTGGCCTTGAGACGGTTCATGCCGGGGCTGTCTTGCCCCCGAAATTGCCGCTTGTCCGCCCATTCCAGCGGCGGCAAAGCGCCAATGTCGCGCGCACCGGCTGCACCGCCACCATAGACCGACCCCAACCCACCGGAGCCACCTGCGCCGGCAAATGCACTTGCGCCGGAGATATCGTCAACGTCCAGCAAATCCTGCGGCAGCTCCTCAACAAACCGCGAAGGCCGGGAATAGTTCCACTGACCGTGCAAGAACCGGCTACCGACGTACATGATGTACAGCTCTTCCCGCGCCCGTGTGATGCCGACATAGGCGAGGCGGCGTTCTTCTTCGAGGCCTTTGTCACCGCTTTCCGTCATCGCCCGCATGTTCGGAAACGCGCCATCTTCCCAACCGGGCAAGAACACGACTGGAAACTCCATGCCCTTGGCGGCATGCAGCGTCATCAGCGATAACTCGTCCCCACCAGAGGCAGCGTTGGTGTCCAGCACCAGAGAGATATGCTCAAGGAACCCAGCGAGGTTTTCAAAGTTCCCCATTGAGCCCACCAGTTCGTCCAAGTTCTCCAGCCGCCCCCGCGCGTCTGCGGTCTTCTCGGTCCGCCACATCTCGCGATAGCCAGAGTCTTCGAGCACCTGCTCAGCCAACTCCGTGTGTGGCATGGTGTTCATCAGCTCGCGCCACTGGCCAATCATCTGCTGGAATGCCACCAGCTTTTTGCGCGCGGCGGCGGGGAGTTCGTCAGTGTCAATCATGACCTCGATCGACCGCATCGCGCTGATCCGATTCATCCGGGCATAGCCCAGAACCTTGGCGACTGTCGTTTGACCAATCCCACGCTTTGGCACGTTGATGATCCGCTCAAAGGCGAGGTCGTCATCGGGCTGACGGATCAAGCGCATATAGGCGATGGCGTCCCGAATTTCCTTGCGCTCGTAGAAGCGCGGCCCGCCGAACACTTTGTAGGGCAAGCCAACATCAATCATGCGCTCTTCAATCGCGCGCATCATTGACGACGAACGAACCAGAATGGCGAAGTCTCGGTAGTCCTGCCCTTGCCGATGCAGGCTCTCGATCTCGTCGGTGATAAAGCGCGCTTCTTCGTTCCCGTCCGGTAAGCCGCGAACGTGCAGGGTCGAACCTGGTGCGTCATCGGTGAACAGGGTTTTGCCCAGCCGCTCACTATTGTGCGAAATGAGCGCTGAAGCGGCGGCAAGAATGTTCCCGGTAGAGCGGTAGTTCTGCTCCAAGCGGATGGTCTTGGCGTTCTCATAGTCCGTTTCAAAGCGCAGGATGTTACCGACCTCTGCCCCTCGCCAGCCATAGATCGACTGGTCGTCATCCCCTACACAAGCGATGTTCTGATACTTCGCCGCCAGCAGTCGAAGCCACAGATACTGTGACACGTTGGTATCCTGATACTCATCAACCAAGATAAACCGGAACCGATGTTGGTAGGTTTCCAGGATCGCTGAATTGGTGCGGAAGATTGTCAGGTTGTGCAGCAGCAAATCGCCAAAATCGCAGGCGTTGAGCTCCAGTAATCGGCTTTGATAGGCATCATAGATCCGGCCCAATTGACCCTCGCACAAGCCGCTTGGAATCTCATCCAACGGCACCTTTTCCGGCACCCAACCCCGGTCTTTCCACCGGCTGATGGCGTTGGAGACGGCGCGGGGGCTATGCGCCTTCGGGTCGAGGTTGTGATCGATCAGCAGCGCTTTGAGCAGCCGCAGTTGATCATCGTCATCGAGGATGGTGAAGTTCTGGTTAAAGCTCTCGACACCCAGCACACTCGCGTGAATCCGCAAAATACGAGCGGCAAGGCTGTGAAAGGTACCGAGCCACCAGCCCGTTGTTGGCTGACCGATCAGCGCCTCAACCCGCTCGCGCATCTCGCCGGCTGCTTTGTTGGTAAAGGTTACAGCCAGCACTTCTTGCGGGTGCGCCGTACCGGTCATCAGCAAGTGCGCGATCCGGGTGGTTAGCGCTCGGGTCTTACCGGTCCCCGCGCCCGCCAGCACAAGCACTGGGCCTTCCAGCGTTTCAACCGCTTCACGCTGTGGCGGATTCAATCCCTGCATGTACGCCGGACCCGAGCCGGGCACGATATCCTGCCTTTGGTCTGGCGCCTCAGGGCGATCTTTGGGTAATGTAAACAAATCCTGTGTCATGGGACGAATGTAGAACATTGTCGGCCGACTCGCCATCGAGATTACGCGCTCGAAAGGCTGATCGGCGGCGATCTGATGGGGAAAACCAGTCTGTGAAGAACGTCATCATCGAAAACCGTCCCCTTAAAGGCGATTTTCAAGGAACTTCTTTTAATCTACGCGTGTTTCGCTTTGGTTCGGCTCAGCCCGGAAAGCCCAAAGCCTACATGCATGCGGCGCTGCATGCCGATGAAACGCCGGGAATGCTGATCCTGCACCACATGCTGCCGAAGCTTCAAGCAGCAGCAGAGGCGGGCTTAATCGATGGTGAAATTATTGTCCTGCCACAGGCCAACCCCTTGGGCGGGGCGCAAGTGCTGTTCGGCGATACCCACGTCGGGCGCTTTGATATGGCATCAGGTCAAAATCACAACCGGGGCTGGGAACTGCTGACACCTCAAGTCGTTGCGGACATCGAAGCCGTTCTCAGCGATGACGAAGCCGCCAACGTCGCCCAGATTCGGCGCATTATTGGCGCGGCTGTTGCGGCGCGCCAGCCATCGACGGTGCTTGAACGCTTCCGTAAGGAGATCCTGCAGCTGTCCCACGATGCCGATATAGTCTTTGACATTCATTGCGATGATGAGAGCGACCGACACCTGTTTATCATTCCCGAGCAATGGCCGGATTGGGAAGATATTGCCCGCGCCAGTCGATCCGCTGTGGCACTGACCGCAGCGGACAGTGGGGGTGGTTCTTATGACGAGTGCCTGTCGACCGTTTGGACACGCCTGCAAGCGCGCTTCCCCCATCATCCCATCCCCCTCGCCTGCCCTGCGGCAACCTTCGAGTATGCAGGCTGGGCCGATGTCGAAGACGATGTTGCTGCCGAAGATGCGCAGCATCTGTTCAGCGTCCTGTGCGCGCGTGGCTTTATCAATATGGCGCCCACACCCTTGCCTGACATCACGGTCGAGGGCTTACCGCTGGAGGCAACAGAAATGCTCCGCACAGAGGTTTCGGGCATTCTCACCTATAAGGTCGCTGTGGGGGATCAAGTCACCACGGGCCAGCATGTTGCCGATATCATCGATCCGACCGAGCTCGACCCCGTGAAAGCCCGTACGCCAATGTTCGCCACAACCACCGGCTTCGTCCTCTCACGCCGAACGCGCAAGCTGATGTTCCCCGGCGAAAGCGTCATGAAGATCGTGGGTCGGGAGGTTCTGGCCAGCCGTCAGGGCGGTTACTTGCTCGAAGACTGATTGTCAGAGTCTGACTTGTCCCGGCTCCACTGCGCATTGACGGGCAAATCTTCCTGCCCTTCGGCCACAAGCATGGCGCGGTGGTAAGCGTAGGACACATCGAAATCATGGATCAGGCCGATCAACTTGTTTGAGGCCTCATCCATGATAACCGGAACATGCGCCTCACCCTTTTCAACAAAGCGCTTCATCGCTGTGCTCAGGTCGCAATTTGCCGTGACCGACAGAGCGTCCATCGCGACATCGGCAGCGGTGTTTTCGGGGTCTTTGAGGGCTGAGCGCGAGGTTTCCAGTGTAATGAAGCCTGTCAGCGCGCCTGTATCAGATACAACAAAAACCCGACCCCAGCGGCTATCAATCAGTCGGTCGAGCGCCTCGGGGGCCGGCATCGATGGGGGCACGGTATCAACATCGGTATCGAGGATTTCTGAGACGTGGGTGTTTTGCAGCAAGAACACGTCCTTGCCATCGCGAATATCCAGACCCAGCTGCTGCAACTGCCGCGTGAAGAACGAATGCCCTGTCATAGCGCGGGCAAGGCCAACGGCGAACACCACCGCGACCATCGATCCCACCGCCATTGGGTAGGAACCGGTCAGCTCAAACACCATCAACACCGTCGAAATCGGCGCGCCAAGGACAGCAGCGGCGGTCGCCCCCATACCAACAATGGCATAGGCGGACGGGTCTGACGTGCCCCACGGTAACAGGCCGACAACCTGCCCAAAGGTGGCGCCCAGTGCGGCGCCAATCAGCAGAGACGGCGAAAACACTCCGCCGCCAAAGCCCAGCCCCTGACAGGCTGCGGCACAGACGATCTTGCCCGCCAACACGGCGACCAGCAGCGCCAAACCGTATTGGCCCGCCAGCGTTAATTGAGTTGCCTCGTAGCCGATGCCCAGCACTTGAGGCAGCTGGATGGCAATCAGGCCGACGATCAGCCCGGCAATCGCTGGCCGGGACCACCACGGCAGGCTGAAATGGTCGGCGAGGCGAACAATCCGAAAGGTCATAACGATAAACAGCACCGCCACCAGGCCGCTCATCCCGCCGAGCAAACCAAACAGCGGGAAGTCAGCTGCGCCCGCCATGACGATTTCCGGCATGATA
>CBFIEF010000024.1:0-45745 GCA_965661545.1 Alphaproteobacteria bacterium
ATCTTCAACAGCGACTTTGCGCCATCGTTGTCGTAAGCGTTCAGCTCAATTTCTGCCGCAGTAGCGAGTGTAAAGGAACCACCGTACTTCATGCCAGCGTCGGTTGTACCAGCAGCCGCGAGGCTCAGGGAGATGGTGTTGTAAGCTTCGCCGATGCCGAGGCTGGACTTGTTTTTGCCGATACCAAACTCAACGCCCATGTCGATGGAACCGCCGAGGGTTACGTCTACTGCGCCAGCGGAACCAGCTGCAGCTACTGCTGCGAGGCTAGAGCCTGCAATCAGAAACTTTTTCATGTTTTCTCTTCTCCATATGAACCATCGGACGCACATCCAGATGGATTCAACAATTTAGTTTTCGCCTCAAAAAGAGGACTTATTCCCTCGCACAAGGGAAACCGCCCATACTCTCGCACAAGAGGTCCGGGCCGCTGCGTGACTTCTATATTGAAGACCACGACTGCTTTCTGTTCCCCCCGAGGAAGAATGTCTTGAACAATATTCTCTATTTTTGGGTTATGCAGCGGATTGTTGCGCGAAAAACACGAATCTCACAGGGTAAGTTCTTGTTTTTAGACCGACTTGCGGCAAATCCGGCGGCGGTGTGGCGGAGCACGCCTCCTGACTAACTCATAACGGTTTTAGGCAGATTTGACTCGTTATCGTAATGGCGGCCCCTGACTTGCTAGGCTCCCGCCAACACTTTTCATTTCTGGGGTTTCCCATGTTTATAAGACTCGCACTGGCAATGTGCACCGCATTTACCCTATCGGCCTGTGGCAATGTCGACTACGGCCTGAAAAATACAAATTACAAGATCATTAAAGATCGCGTCATCTGTCGTGGCGACAAATATCCGACTGGGTTTCACGCAGGTCATGTTGATCGCGCGACCCTTGAGGTGTTGAAAATGAAGTGTGACATTCAGAAGGGATACGGCAGCTTCCCAATTGAAATCGTCATTTCACACGACCCCAACATTCAACCGTTCGAATACCGTGACGATTATCATGACGAGACGGGCGCACTGCAGCATCAGATCTACGGCGTCTTCTGTCCCACAACCTGGGATTATAAGGTGAAAGTCGAAGGCTACGAAATTGGCGGTAACACGCGGACGATTGGTGAGTGTAAATACAAGCACCTCGGAAGCCGGGAAATCAGCGACAAACACCACAATGGGCAGCCTGTAAATCCGTTCTAAAGCACCCCGTTTTTGGAGAAGCGCTGCATCATTAATGAGCGCTTCTTCCCTTCGCTTTGTGGGTAAAACAGGGCGTTGCGCTGATTTTGGCTTGAGCGCCTCATGCAAGGGTTCAAACAAATTTTGCGCTGAAACCGATTCGAATCACCGAACTAATATAATAATACAAGATGACCGTATTATTTTGATGCAGGTGTTACCCATTTGTCGACAAGTTGGGTGTTAAACGACCTGAATTCCTATTTTGCCTCGATTTTGGCAAACTTGGAGGCGATGTGAGAGTGTACTGTTGCATGAACTCCAACGTTTGATCGCCTCAAGATCAAAAAGCCAAAATCTCTTGAGATCGCGGTTTTTATGGTGTTATGGAGCGCTACCGTTAAACTAAAAATGGGATCGGAAAATATGAAAACACTTATTGGCTCTGTTGTAGCCCTCTTCGCATTCGCTGCAGTCGCTAACGCTTGCAACATCGTTACATCTAACGGCAAGGCTGTACGCTCTGCTATGGGTTCTTGCGTTCTGACGTCCGATGGCGTGAACAACCTCGCTGAGTGCGACGTTGCCGCTATGGGCCCTGGCAAGGGCTAATCTTTAGAAATCTTGTCTGCAGACAAAATTTCAAAAGAAAACGGGGATGCGGCTCAGGCTGCATCCCCGTTTTACTTTCTGCGGTCTCAGTCGATTAACCAGCCGGATTGGTTGCCGTCACTGACCCGTGGCAATGCTTGAATTTCTTACCGGAGCCACAGGGACAAAGATCGTTCCGCTTGGTGTTCTTCATTTGCTCTTCAGTTAACTGACCCGGCGGCGGCGCCGCAACTGGGGCTCGCTGAGCTTGCCGCTGCGCTTGGATCTGCGCCTGCGCTTGAGCCTGCTGCTGTTGCTGCTGCTCCGGTGACCGTACTTCGAGGTTCGCCAGCACAACCACAACCGAGTTGCGGTAACGCTCCAGCATACCATCAAACATCTCAAAACCGTCACGACGATACTCGGCCAACGGGTCACGCTGACCAAAGGCGCGCAGCGATACGCCCTCACGCAAGCGCATCATGTTCTGGATATGCTCACGCCATAGCTGGTCGAGCACGCGGAGTGTGATTTGCCGCTCAGCGGACCGCATGGTCTCCGGACCGATCTGAGCTGCTTTCGCAGCCATGTGCTTGTCAAACGCTTCCAACGTGCGGTCGATAATCACTTCATCATCAACACCGTCTTCCGCGCCCCATTCCTGAATGGGCAAACCTGCCGGAACAAAAGCCGCAGCAGCGCTTTCCAACCCTTCGAGGTCCCACTGGGTTGGGTAGGATGACGGCGGGATATAGCGGCCCACCAGGTCTTCGGTGGCCTTTTCCCGCATGTCTTCGAGCTTTTCAGTCAGGTCTTCTTCGTCGAGAACCTCGTCCCGCAGGTCAGCATAGGCCTGACGCTGATCGTTCAGCACGTCATCGTAACGGATGAGTTGCTTACGGATGTCGAAGTTGTAGCCTTCGCGACGCTCCTGCGCCTTGGCAATGGCGTTGGAGATCCATTGGTGCTCGATGGCTTCATCGTCGCCAATGCCGAAGCGCTTGAGCCAAGTATCCAGGCCCTGACCAAAAATTCGCATCAGATCGTCTTCGAGTGAAACGTAGAAGCGCGACTTGCCAGGGTCACCCTGACGCCCAGAACGACCACGCAGCTGGTTATCGACCCGCCGCGATTCTCCGCGCTCGGTCCCCAGTACATAAAGACCACCTGCATCAACAACGCTTTGCCGCGCTTGCGCAATTTCAGCCTTCAGCTGCTCGGCAATCTTTTCATGTTCCTTCGGGTCACGGATGCCTTTGATCGCTTCGGTATAGGCAAAATCGTAGTTCCCACCCAACTGAATATCCGTGCCTCGACCCGCCATTGAAGTCGCAATCGTAATCGCACCGGGCGCGCCCGCCTGAGCGATGGTGAAAGCCTCGCGCTCATGCTGACGCGCGGAAAGGACTTGGTGCTCAACGCCAGCCTCTTTGAGGACGGCAGAATACATCTCCGAACTCTCGACCGTGGGCGTGCCCAGCAGGACAGGTTGCCCCTTGGCGTGGGCTTCCTTGATGTCTTCGACGATCGCCAGAATCTTTTGTTCGGCAAAGCGATAGATGACGTCTTCGTTGTCTTCGCGGATCATCGGCTGGTTGGTGGGAACCGCGGCGACGTACATATTGTAAATCGCCTCAAATTCCGCGGCCTCTGTCAGTGCCGTGCCCGTCATGCCGGCAATCTTGTCATACTGACGGAAGAAGTTCTGATACGTGATGGTCGCAATTGTCGTGGATTCAGGCTTGATGGTCAGGCCTTCTTTTGCTTCCAACGCCTGATGCGCGCCATCGCCCATCCGGCGACCCGGCTGCGCCCGGCCTGTTAGCTCGTTGATCAAGATGATTTCGCCGCTCTGCACCATGTAGTGCTGGTCCTTGAAGAACAGGCGATGGGCGCGGAGCGAGGCCATGATGTTGTGCAGCAGCCCGACGTTTTCCGGCTGGTACAAGCCACTGTCTTCACCCAGCAAGCCGCGACGGCGCAGGATGATTTCCAGCTCCGGCACGCCTTCTTCTGAGAGCTGAATATTCCGTGTTTTTTCATCCACGGTGTAAGCTTCTTCGGAGAGCTCCTGAGCAATGAGATCGGTTGCGCGGAATACGTTGGAAACGTCGACCGCCGGGCCGGACATCACAAGGGGGGTGCGCGCTTCGTCGATCAGGACGGAATCAGCCTCATCCACGATCACAAAGCTAAACCCACGCTGCACCATTTCGGCGCGGGTTGGTTTCATCTGGTCGCGCAAGTGGTCAAAGCCAACTTCTGCAGCCAGAGAATAGGTCACGTCAGCGCCGTAGCCGCGTCGCTTCGCGTTATCGACTTCACCCGGTGTCAGAACACCCCGGTCTAACCCCATGCCGGCGGTCACGTAACCCGTGGTCAGGCCCAACGCCTTGTAAAGCTTGCCCATGTCGGCAGAATCGCGCTGCACGAGGTATTCGTTCACTGTGATGACGTGAACGCCCTTACCGCTCAGCGCATTCAAGTACGCAGCGGCGGTTGCTGTCAGCGTCTTACCTTCACCGGTTTTCATCTCGGCCACACGACCTTCATGCAGCACCATGGCACCCATCAACTGAACGTCGAACATCCGCAAACCCAGCGCCCGCTTGCCCGCTTCTCGCGCCGCTGCGAAAGCTTCAACCAACAGGTCGTCCAGCGTTTCGCCTTCTGCCAATCTCGCCTTGAACGCAGCCGTCTGGTCCTTGAGCGCGCTATCGCTCAGCGCCTCATACTCACCCTCAAGGGCATTGATGGCCTCAACCTTCGACTGAAGGCCGCGCAAGTACTTGGCGTTAGCATTGCCGAAGACAGCTTTTGCGAAGCGCTGAAGCATAATGTCTGTCGTCCCAAAGAAATGTTTATGTGTTTAACTGGCTGTAGGTAGGCGTTGACGGCTTCAAAGTCCATGACCCAGTGCAGTTTGAATCAATGCCGGAAGTGCCGTGTGCCCGTGAAGACCATCGATAAACCTGCGGAATCTGCCGCGGCAATCACTTCGTCATCCCGCATGGAACCGCCGGGTTGAACGACAGCACTCACGCCGGCATCGATCAAGGCTTGAATGCCATCGGCAAAGGGGAAAAAGGCATCCGACGCCGCAACAGCCCCGGAAACATCCAAGCCTGCTTCTCCTGCTTTCTTGATCGCCAGATGCGCCGCATCAACCCGGCTCATCTGTCCTGCACCGATGCCCAACGTCGCTCCCCCAGCGACCAACACGATGGTGTTGGATTTGACGTGCTTGGCAACGCGCTGTGCGAACGCGAGGTTGTTCAGCGTGGTTTCGTCGGGCTGGTTCGCCGTGACAGCCTTGAAAGCTTCAACCGAAGCCTGCTCATCATCGCGCGACTGAACCAGCAAACCGCCAGCAATTGACTTCACTGTCAGTCCCTTGGCGCTTGGGTCAGGCATATCACCAGTCAGAACCAAACGCAGGTTTGGCTTTTGCGCGAAAACGGCCCGAGCTGCGTCGTCCGCGCCGGGCGCAATCACCACTTCGGTGAAAATCTCAGTAATCGCTGTTGCAACCGACCCATCGAGCACGCGGTTACACGCAACGATCCCGCCAAAGGCCGAGGTTTCGTCACAAGCCAAAGCCCGCCGGTAAGCCCCGTAAAGATCGTCGCCCAAAGCAACACCGCACGGATTGGCGTGCTTGATGATGGCAACAGCCGGATCTTCAAACTCAGACACCAACTCAAAAGCCGCATCTGCGTCATTGAGATTGTTGTAGGACAGCGGCTTGCCTTGCAGCAGCTCGCCCGTCGCAATGCCCGGGCGCTGATCTGCGGTCAGGTACAGCGCCGCACTCTGATGAGGGTTTTCGCCGTAACGCAGTTCCAGCGACTTGGCACCGGCAAAGCTAAGCTCGTCGGCAAAAGCCGCTTCGCCCTCGTAAGCCTGCAACCAGCGGCTGATCTGCGCGTCGTAGCGCGCGGTATGGGCAAAGGCTTTTGCCGCAAAGCCGCGCCGCGTATCGGCATCCAGCCCATCCGCTTCGATCAGCGCAATCACGCGCTCATAGTCGCTTGGATCAACAACCGGCAGCACGGAAGCGTGGTTCTTGGCGCAGGCGCGAACCATGGCCGGTCCGCCGATGTCGATGTTTTCGATGCACGTCGCAAAGTCTGCCCCGCCCGCGAGCGTCTCTGCGAAGGGGTAAAGGTTGACCACCAGCACACCAAACGGCTCGATTTCCTGATCGCCCAAAGTCTGCATGTGCGCCGGATTCGCCTGATCGGCCAGCAAGCCGCCGTGGACTTTAGGGTGCAGCGTCTTGACCCGCCCACCCATGATTTCTGGGAAATCCGTCACGTCGGATACTTTGGTCACGGCCAGTCCTTCGCTTGCCAGCAGCGATGCCGTCCCCCCTGTTGAAACAAGCTCGAAACCCATTTGGGCTAAGGCTCGGGCGAAAGGAACCAGGCCGGCTTTGTCAGAAACAGAAAGAAGGGCGCGCTTGTGTGGTGTGATCACGTGTCGATATCCAGAAAGTCATTCAGTTGCGCCCTTTAATGGCACTTAGGCGACTTTGAATCGAGCCGCGAAAAATCCGTCCACGCCCCCGTTCTCTGCATAGTGGCTTGGAAGGATGCGCAAAGTGCCGTCCTCTTTGAGCGCTTCGGGGATGGCTGAAAGGTCGTCTGCGCTAAAGGGTTCAAGGCTTAAGGTGGCGTTTCTCGCCAACAGCGCAACGGCCTGTGCCTCGCCTTCTTCCTGCTCTAGCGAGCAAACGATATAGAGCAGCGTACCGCCGGGCTTCACAAGCTCAACCGCCTTATCCAGCATTTTCGCCTGTGTTCGCACATGCTCCAACAGCGTTGTGGGCGAGCGCAACCACGGGGCTTCGGGGTTCTTGCGGAAGGTGCCAGAGGCGCTGCAAGGCGCATCGAGAACCACCAGATCGACCGGTTTGTGGCTGTATTTCAGAACATCGATCTTCTTGACCGCTGCCTTCAGGCCTGTTCGCTCAAGGTTCTGATTAACCCGTTCCAACCGGTAACCACTGTTATCAACCGAGACAACATCCGCACCGGCGTGCGCCAGTTGCAGGGTCTTACCGCCCGGCGCCGAGCAAAGATCGATAGCCGTCTTGCCGCTCAAGTCGCCGAGGGCTGCGATGGGCACGTGCGCCCCCAGATCCTGCACCCACCACTTACCGGTTTTGCCGATATCACTGTCCTGAAAGGCCGGAAAGCCGTCTGTGAAGCGGAATTGCCCCGTGGGCAAGGCATGCGCGGCTTCGGGCGTTTCCGCTGGCGCAGTCACCAAGCAAATATCCACCGGCGCTTCTTCGCGGGCCAAAGCATCAAAGCGCGCAACGCGCTCCTCACCCCATTGCTTCCGCCAGCGGTCAGCCAGCCA
Organism: Alphaproteobacteria bacterium; assembly: GCA_965661545.1. GTDB lineage: Bacteria > Pseudomonadota > Alphaproteobacteria > UBA7985 > UBA7985 > UBA7985. Next base: position 7,141 of record CBFIEF010000024.1, read on the forward strand.
ATGCGGCAGTGCCGGTTGCTGGGCGAGGATGCTCATAAAGCTCTCTCGCTCTCGATCAGCCCGGCGAAGGACAGCATTCACCATCCCCCGATAGCGCTGCGTTGCCCGTGTTCCCAGTAGGTTCACGGTCGAAGACACCGCTGCATGGGGCGGGGTCTCCAGCAGCAACAGATCGGTGAATCCCAGCCGGATCACAGCTTGAATAAATGGCGGCACCCCGGTGCGGCCCTTGTCCAGCACTTCCGTCATCAAATGCAGCAATGGCCCGTGATGGCGCATGGCGGTGCGAACCAGCCGCCATGCAAAACCCCGATCGCGCGGCGAAAGTCCTTTGGCTTGCCGGTTAAAGGCCTCGTCCAAGGACAGCCCTTCTGCCGGAACAGCCTCAAGCGTGCGGGCTGCTGCTAAACGAGCATAATCCACTCGACTGGCCTGTGGGGGGCGTGCGCCCTTTTGGGGTCTTTTACCTTGCGCCAAGAAACACTACTTTCACTTTATGAGTTCAAAATTCAAAAAATCCGCGGTCCAGACCGCATCAAAAACGACAGAGTCTGCGCCCCTATCCGGTGATACGGGCGATATGCGGCCTGTCCACGAAGTGTTTAAAGGTCTCGCCGCAGCACGCCAACCCGAAGATGGCGGGCCAGAAGGTCAGGAGCCAACAACGTTTGGTGATTGGCAATACAAAGGCCGCTGCGTCGATTTCTAAGCCTTCGCTGCACCCGCACCGGTTAAGCCTTCGCTGCACCCGCACCGGATGACTTAGGCGCGTCAGGGTCCAAAGGCCAGCGCGGTCGCGGCGCAAAGTCCAGCTGCTCAAACCACATTGCCGGTTGCCCAATGGCCAGCCGTTCTGCGCCAGCCCACGCGATCATCGCGCCATTGTCAGTGCACAGCGACAGTGGCGGCACCACAACCTTTAAACCCAAATCCTCGCCAAGGGTTTGAAGCTTCGCGCTCAGCACCTGATTGGCTGCCACACCGCCTGCCACAACCAAGGCACTGAGCGGTGCTTCAATGCTCTGCGCTGCCCTCCGGGTTCGGTCAATCAGCGACTCAAAGGCAACCCGCTGGAAACTCGCAGCAATGTCTTCTAGGCGATGATCCTGATCCCCTTCGATGGCACGACGGACTGCCGTCTTTAGCCCTGAAAAGGAAAAATCCGTTCCCGGACGCCCTTTGAACGGGATCGGCAGCGGAACGGCCCGATCGTCGCCGATCTGCGCCAGGTTTTCGACAGCCGGACCGCCCGGCATCTCCAAACCCATCATCTTCGCGGTCTTGTCAAAGGCCTCCCCGATGGCATCGTCGATGGTTGTTCCGATGCGCTGGTAGTCTCCTACGCCGCGCACCAACAGCGTCTGGCAATGCCCACCACTGACCAAGAGCAGCAAAAACGGGAAAGGAACATCGTCCACCAAACGCGGGGTCAGTGCATGCCCCTCAAGATGATTGATGGCAAGGAACGGCTTTTCAGCCCCAAAAGCCAACGCTTTGGCGTAACTCGCGCCGACGATAACCCCGCCAATTAAGCCCGGCCCTGTCGTTGCGGCAATACCGTCCAAGTCAGCAACCGACGCCCCTGCCTCGGCCAGTGCTTGCTCGACCACAGGGTCGATCTTCTCGACATGCGCCCGTGCAGCGACTTCAGGAACCACACCACCATACTTGCGCACAGCGTCCCATTGGCTGAAAACAACATTGGAGAGAATGCGTGATCCAACCGGGCGCGCAGCATCCACGACCGCCGCGGCGGTTTCATCACAAGAAGACTCGATGCCAAGAACCAACATAAGTCCTGCTTGGCGCAACCACCCAAGCGCCGTCAACCGTGCAAGCACAGCGCGGCCATTGGTGCTGATGTGCGCAGACCGGCTCGATCAGGCTGTATCGCCCTATGACACGATGCTTCAGCAGCGCGGCGTTAGCGTTCTGACCGCCGATCTATTCACCCACCGTGTGATTCAGGCAGAACAGCCTGACGGCTTGGCGCTGGCGGACCGCCTTGCGGTCGTCCCCAGCCCCCGCGCTGCCTCGGCGCTGTCCCGGCAGTCATGGTTCCCAGCGGCGCGATCATCCCTGCGAGTGATTACGCCCGGTGCAGAAACGGCTCGAAGTGTCCGAGAATTGGGTGTTGAACCCGTTTGGTCAGCCATAGGAGGTTTTCGGCGAGAAGACCTGCCCGCTGCACTGCGCAGTGTTCCCAAACTCTATCTCGGCAACGAAGCGCTAGAACCAGATCAGCGGAGCTTTGCGCTCGACCCCGCACAAGGCGACGCGTTTCTGCCAATCTATCGCCGCACATTGAGCCTTCGCTGCCCTTGGACGGCGCTAACCGCGCGCCTCATCACCCAAGCACCGGCCCTGAGTGTGTTGGCCCTCTCACCCTCGCAACGAGACGGATTCGAGTCCGCGTTATCCAAGCTTGGGCCTCGGAAACCGACAGATCTCAGGCTTATTTGCTTAACAGACCGTCAAAGAACCCGATTTTCGGCAAATTTCTGGACTGAAATGGCGTTTCCGGCACAGGCCAACCGTGCGTCGATGACTGAACTTCTGAAATACCTTGCGTTTTGATCGTGATTTATAGAAAATTTTATATATATTTGGTCGTGCATTAGGCCTTTGGTCTTTTCTTCACCTGTTCTTGGCTTGTGAAGGAGCCAGCGGTAGTTTGTATCTGAACCTGCTTTTTAAGAACGCGTTACGACGAACCTCTAAGGTTTGGACCCCACCACTCGTTTTTGCCTTGCGTGCAAAGACTCAGCAGCGCGCCACAAATCGTTAAGGAACCCATTTAATGGTCGAGAATAACACCGAAGCAACGATCATCGACGCGGATGCGCAGGATGTGACCGAAGCTTCTGAACAGAAAACGCCCATGAACCTCTCGCTGATCGTCGCAGTGCTGGCTTTGGTTGTAAGCGCGATCGCGTTGATCTTCGTGATCCGCGACGTGGACAACGCCGGCTTTAGCGCGACTGAGGGTTCGTTCGACAGCATCGAAGCGCGCTTACAGGCCATCGAAGCGGCGCCAGCAAACGACGGTGATGAATTGTCTTCCATCGAGGGCGAATTGGCTTCCGTCAAGTCCAACATCGCATCGGTCAAAGCCGATCTCGCTGCGACCGTTTCCGCTTTGAACGCAGAACTGGACCGCGTGAGCGCCAGCGTCAGCACCCCTTCCGCTGTTGAGGCAGCTTCTGCCGCTTTGGCTCCGAGTGCCCTTTCCACCGTTGGCAACGAAGCGCTCGACGCGGTGAACAGCCAAGTTGCAGGCTTGGCCGAAACCATGGACGGCTCACTGGCGCGAATCAGCGAACTCTCCGCAGGTTTGGCGAACAGCGAATCTGTCGTTGCCGCCCTGACTGACCGCATGCAAATGGCCGAAGGCACACTTGAAGCCCTTCCCAACCAAATCACCGAACAGTTCACCACCGCACTTGACGACGTGAAGCAGAATTCAGCCAGCCAGATTGCCGGCCTGAAAACCTCACTCGACGCCAGCATGAACGCGCTGTCCGACCTTTCCAGCCAAACCGATGAAGCGCTGACAGAAACCCGCGCTGCGATCGCAAGCCAGGTTGAAGAAACAGCAGCAAGCCTCGGCGAGCGTTTGGCCGGCGTGCAGTCCGCCATGGATGAGCAGGTTACCGCCCTTTCGACCACCTTGGATCAAGCCAAAAACGCAACAGCCGATCAATTGGCGGCAGTTGGCGAGACGATGAGTGGGCTCAGTGATGAATTCGTCGCCCTGAAAGAAGTCTCGGTCGAAACCTCCACCAAGGTCTTGGCCGTGAACCAACTGCGCGACGCTCTGGCTTCATCCGCGCCCGTTCGACCGCACATGACCTCCCTCTCTGCGCTAAACCCAACCGAAGATGCACTTCTGGGTGTTTTGGAGACGGTGGATACGATTGCTGATGCCCGTGTGCCGACACAGAAAATTCTGGTGGAGACCATCGCAGCGCTCAGCCCCAAGCTGGTGAACGAAACCCGTATCAACGCCGCAGATGGCCGAGGCGGCAAAATCCTTGCCCGTCTTGGCAGTCTCGTGACCGTTGAACGGATCGAAGACATCGAGACCATTCCCGGCATCGAAGGCAACATGGCCCGCGCTGCGGCTCGGGTTACCGAAGGAGACTTTGAAGCCGCACTCACTGAATTGCAGGACGACAGCTTCGACATGCAGCTATCTGACGAGACGCAGGCGCGCTTTGACGGACTGGTCGTCGACCTTGGCAATCGTGCCACATACGAAGAACAGCGCCGCTTGCTGGGTGACTGGGTCACGACGACCTTGAATTCCGCTCGCGCTACGGCGTCCAACTAACCGGCTGGGAAGCCTAATCGGGAGACGACACTATGGTCCGCTTCATCCTGTTTGCTACCCTTATCGCCGTGTCGGTATTGGTCGCTTATGTTTTCAGTCAGAACCCTGACTGGAACGCTGCTTTCGAGGTTTTCGGCTATCGGCTGACCCTGCACCTCGGGTTCCTTTTCTTTGGCTTGGTCATCTTGCTGTGGCTGTTTGGCTGGCTGTATTTTGGCGTGCGCCGCACCTTGGCCATGCCGTCCGAAATGGCCAAAAACGCCCGTATTTCACGGCAAAACAGAGGGTATAAGGCTCTCACCCATGGGCTGGTTGCCTTGGCCGCTGGCGACCCAGACGAGGCTGACAAGCAAGCACGTCGCGCCAATAAGTTGTTGGAAGAAACGCCAGCAACCTTGTTGCTGACCGCGCAAGCAGCGCAGCTCAATGGCGACGAAGAATCTGCCGCCAAATACTTCGATGAAATGACCAAGAACGACGACACAGCGTTTCTCGGTCTGCGCGGCAAGATTATGCAAGCTTTGGCGCGGGGCGACCGCAAGGAAGTCCAGCAGCTGCTTGAGCAAGCACGCAAGATCAAGCCAAATGCCCCATGGATCCTTGAAACCGAGTACGAAATGGGCATGCAAACCGGTGAGCTTGAAGGCGCACAGCGCGCTGTGAAGCGCTTGGCGAGCCGGCGCTTGCTGCCCTCGTCGGTTGCGCGGAACCGCTTGGCCTTGACCGAAGCTGACTTGGCGTTTCAGGCGGCGGAAAAAGGCGCTTGGCGACAAGCAGTCGATCACGCTCAGCGGGCCATATCCGATGAACCAACGTTGATCCCCGCGCGATCGCTTGCCGCCCGTGCACACTTGGAGCTCGGCAACCTGCGCAAAGCTAAGGAGCAGGCTGTCGAAGCCTGGCGACTGCGCCCAACAGCGGGGGCAGCGACGACTTACCTGCGCGCCTGCAAGCCGCGCGACATTGCCGCCAAGCGCACCGCGGTCGCCGAACTCATCCAGGCCAATCCCAACGCTCTGTTCAGCCAGTATTTGCGCGCAGAAGCAGCCATTGAGAGCGGTGATATCGCGATCGCTCAGGATGCCGTGGGCGACTTGCCAGAAACGTCCGCCGCTGTTGGAGTAAACGCGCTCAAACTGCGGATGGAAGCCCTGAAATCTGGTGGTGAAGACCGCTCACCTTCGCCGCTGGATGGCCACAGCTTGCCGATTGAACCGCAGGTTTGTTCGAACTGTGGGGCAGAACACACGCGTTGGCGTGCGGTTTGTACTGACTGCGGATCAAGTGGCTCCATCGGGCTTCCAACCCGCGCGGCCCAAGCACCAAAGATGCTGCCGCCAGCCTAAGACAAGCCTCTGATTGTTCTATTTTTGAGGGTCAGCTGACACACGTTCAGCTGGCCCTTTTCTTTGGCCTTAGCCCGACTGATCGACCGTCGAAACGCACGTCAACGCTAAGGCGCTGTGTACCGCTTCCTCAACGCCTGCACCCGTCTCGTATTCCTCGATCAACCGCAGCAAAGCGCGACGGAGCATCGGCGCGGGCAAAGCCCGTTTGGCCCGGACTGACGCGGTGATTTCACAGCTGACGACCTCACTTGCTTGCCCATTGCACAAGTCAAAGGACCACGGCCCGTGCCGGTTATGGGGCGGAAAGGCTGAGGTATCGCAGACTTTGGCCTGATTGAAGCCGGCGGGCAAAGCAGCTTGAGTCGCTTGCTGCTGAAACTGAGCGGCAGCACAGGCAGGAAACAGGACCACAGCCATAGCCATTCTGAAAACTAGATACACAAGCAGATTCTTAAACCAAGGGGCGATCTACTTCGTATCCACTTTTTTAGAATGTTTGCATTATTAGTGAGTTATACGTCTCGTCCCCACCAATGGTCGCATAAGCCCGCGCAAAAGACACATCCGCCCATGGCTTCAGCACCTTTTGCGCGAATCCTGACATCAAAGAGTGATGATCAACCGGAGCTTTTCAAGCGCTGTTTGGTGGTTCTCACGATAGGCGATCGTGCCGCGAAACTTGCCCTGCCGATCGACCAGAATCACCGATGCCGTATGATCAACGGTGTAATCGCCGTCAGCCAGCGGCAGCTTGTTCACGTGGATACCCCATGCCTTAGCCAGAGCGTTGATCCCCTCAACATCGCCGGTAATCCCGCGAATATTGTCCGCGAACGGCGAAATGTAGGATTCGAGCACTTCCGGCGTATCGCGTTCAGGATCGACGCTGATGAAAAACGCCTGCAAATCCCGCCGTCCTACGCCCAATTCATCCATCAGCGTCGAAACCTCATACAACGAAACAGGACAGACTTCTGGGCATTGCGTGAAGCCGAAAAAAAGGGCCGTTGGTCGCCCTGCAAAAGCGGCCTCCGTGATCGGCTCGCCAGTGGCCTCAAGCAAGGCGAAGGGCGCGCCAAGCGTTGGCGCACCATCACCGGACAGCTGCGGACGTTGCTGAGTCATGACCCAAACCATCGCCAGTACGAGCAGCGCCGCAACCGCGACGCCAGCCCACAAGGAATATCGTAGCGCCCTCAATGCTTGTGCCCCTCGCTGCCATGGTCATCCCCTTCGCTCATCGCGGCGCGTTTCATGCTGTCGCGCATAGAAAGAACGTCGAATGCCACGATCTTTTCCCCTGCGCGCTCAAATATCAGCGTGGCGGTAAAGGGCTCACCCACAATATGGGGCTGATTGAGCTGCATGAACATCAGATGATAGCCGCTTGGGGCCAGTTGGACGGTTTCGCCTGCGGGAATGACCAAGCCGTCGGAAACGGGACGCATGATCATGACATCGTCATCCATCATCATCATGTGAACTTCGGCGCGTTCGGCGTGGTCCGACGCCACAGCAAGCAATTTGTCATCGTGGTGGCCTTGGTTGGTAATGGTCAAATAGCCGCCACCAACTTTCGCTGTTGGCGTGGTCACGCGGCTCCAAGCGTCGGCGATCATCAGGCCGTGGGAATGCGCCGCATCTTCAGCAACGGCAGAAGTGCTCAGCAGCGTGCTGAGAGCGAGGAAAGTCAAAAGCTTTTTCATGGGTGTTCCTAAATTCAAAATCAGTGTTTGAGAGGTTTAGGAACCTGCAGGCGGCGCTCGCGAGCCAAGGGGGTAAAACGGGCCTACGCGCCTGCCAGCAAAGGCTGAAACAGCCCAAGACGCCGGTTTTTCAAGGCTTTGCTCGAACCCATCTCCGAACAAGAACGCAGGGTCAGCAACAGCGGTCTCTCCGCATGGCCCACAATCCGACCAACCGCCGCTGGCTGCGGCGTCGCCCATGCTCAGACAATAATCCACACGGTCCAAGCCCGGGTCGGCAACAATCCGTTCCGCATGCGCCAGCGACAGGCACAAAGCGGCCAGCCCATAGAGCAGCAGCATCGCCAAGCGGACTTGCTTATCGCGGAAGAGCGTCATCATTGGACGTCAATGTAAGTTTGCACGCCCATCGTCAATGCCATCTGCCGATCAAATCTGGATGACCAGCCCTTTGTCTGGGGCAATCTGGCCCCGCGCCACAGCGCGATAGGCCGCCTCCAGCCCCCGCAGGCCTTCATGAGTTTGATAGGAGACCCAAGCCTGCGCCTTCACCCCGGCCTGCATCATGAAGGCCGTTGTTCGCTGGTCCAGTACCGTGGCGCCCCACTCCTGCGAGCGACGCTGCAAGTGACCGGGGGCAAAGAACATTTCTCGGCGTTCCTTGGGGATGTCCGTGCCTTGCGACGGCTCATCCCAATGCGTCAGACCGACGTTGATGCAGTACTTTAAGTTATCGCCCAAGTGATCCTGAAGGCTGGCCAGAACACGGGCATTGCCAGACATATCGACCACGACGGTTGGCGCATGAGCCAGTTCGGCGATGTCGTCGTAGGACACAACCTGATCGTACAAGTCCAGTCCCTTAACAAAGCCCACGTTGCCCGCGCTGGTCAAACCGGTGGCAGGCGTGCTGCTTGGATCCATGCTCAACGCGGTTGCCAAACCAATGCTGGTTTTCGACGACGCGCTGACGATCACCACACGTTCAGCGCCAAACCACTGGTGATCGACCATGTAATCCCAAAGGCACCACGACGTGATGTACAGCGGAGAAAGCAGCATCATTGGCCGATCCATCATGGGATTGGGCGCACCGACCCGGCGATAGGCGTTATAAGCGCGCGCAAGGTTTGCTCGGTGGGGGGTGCCGTCCATGATGCGGTGCTCGTTGATGTGCGCAGGCTGCAGGGTCAAGTGGCTCGCCGTAGGCCAATAACCGAACAGCCGGCTGCCCACTGCCAGCCCATCACAGCGGCTTTCAACCACGGTTGCGAACCCCCAAACCGGTAGCAAACCCCAGTCATCATCGCTGTCGCCCTTGGGCGGAAAGAACTGCCAGTACTGCAGTCGATGCCCCATTACAGCATACGTGATGTTGTTCGCAGAAAACCCAAATTGCTCAATTTCCATCCGCGCTTCACCGTCCTTCAGCGGCTGATGCTCCACCGGTTTCAAGCGGGTTTGCAGGGGGTCGTGCTTGTTGATTTGCAGCTCCATGACTGGGTGCGCATCAGTCTCGCGTGCCGCCGCATCGAGCTGCTGTATAAAGCCCTGCAGTTTCATCATCGCGGGCAGAGAACTGTCTTTGATTCGCTGGAGAATCGCGCGGCGGGGTTGATCATCTTCCGCAACTTCAGAGACCAATTTGCTAAAACCATCCAACCGGTTGCCCTTCAGCCATGCCCGCAGTTCTTTGTCTTGGCCCCAGTTGTACTGGTTCATCATGAAAGCAGCGTGAAAGCGGAAAAAGTCCGTGTCCGCGTTGGGCACGGGAACCACACCGCACAGGGCGTTCTTTTTAGCTTCACCCTCGTAAGTGGCCTCAACATGCGCGATCAAGGCGGCGCTGAACACAGGCTGGTACGAACGCACCATTTGCGGTGTGATGATATTTCCGTCGAAAATTGGCTTGGTGTCGAGGTTGGTGATGGCCGAAGCGCTGCAATCGACGTGCAGCGTGCCCGGCGAAGTTGGCACAGTTCCCTCCACCAACTCAATCTGGGTCGCGCTAATATGCTTAACCCGCCCCATCCGCACCACGTTCTTGATGTGCCGCAACAAAGTCGCCTCATCGGGTGAAATCGTAGCGCCATGAAACATCGTAGGACGAACAGCGGGGTCGAGCCGCATGAAATAACCTGACGCCTCTAAGCGATCAAAGGCATCATCCATGTCCGTTGCGTTTGCGAGGGATTCCATCAAATTGGCTTGAGAGCCGATGGTTTTCTCGAAAAATGCCATCGAAGGCTGCGTGTTGCGGCGGTCCAACAACCAAGCGTCCCGCGGCATGATCCACGTGATGCGGTCTGGGTTCACGCCTTTTTGCAGCAACCAAAGGCAGGCGTCGATGCCAGTTTTACCCCCTCCGACGATCACATAGCGCTCTGGTGGCTGCTGAATCTGCACCAAATCGTTGATTGGGATGAGGGAAACACCGTCGTCGACGCTAAAATTTGGCTCATGGGTCGCTGGCACCCCGGTTTTGAAGAAAGTCGTGTCGACCAGCGTCGAAAACTCAACCTTTCGCTCTTCGCCAGACACCAGCGAGGAGAAACAGCCTTCACCCTGATACTCCGACATGGGGAAATATTGCACCCGACCGGTAGGCAAGAACGTGTGGCGCATGACATCGTCGAAATAGGCGTTGATTTCCGCGCCGCTCGCCAAATCACTCAGCCCTTGGTTCAGACCCGTCTGGTCAACTTGACCTTTGCTCAATTCTTTCGAGCTCACGCCGTAAAAGGCACTGGGTTGGTGCAGCGTGACGAACGGATAAGCGACGTTCCAATGCCCGCCCGGTGCCGGGTAGCGGTCCACAATCGTCATCGTCGCGTCTGTCTCGCTCAACAAAACGTCGGCGAATGCCATTCCCATGGCTCCGCTGCCAACGATCAGATAGTCGGATGAAAGCTTTTCGGTCATGGGGGCCACTCTGGTTGCTTGAACCCGGACTTTGATCACCGCACCCCAGCTTGTCCACGCTGCACTTTAGCCGACCATAAAAAAAGGGCACGCCACTTCGCTGTGACGCGCCCTTTTGTCATGCACCTAACCAAGCCGTGAAAACAGCCGGTTAGTTTTTGGAGAAATCTTGCCCTTAGAAGGACAGCGTCGCACCGACGGCACCGCCCTCATCGGCAACATCGTAGCCGGCGTAAACGTTCAAGCCGCCCAGTCCGTAGGACACTTCGAAGGACGTTTTCAGGTCTTGGTCCAAGCCCAAGGAGATGCCAACCCCATTCAGGGACGTTTTACCAGCAATCGAGTACACGATCCCTGACTTTGTATGGTCTTCATTACCCGTGGCGCCGAATTCAGCATCAACCGCGAAACCGTTGGTTGCCATGGACGCTGCGAGGCCCCAATCGCTATTGGAGTCAGCTGCGAAGCCGACATTGAGCCCGCCCATCGCGTAGTCGAAACCCAGATCCCAAGTATCTACCGCGATCAGATCACCGCTGCCGACCTTCAGGTCAAAGGCTGCAATCAAACCACCGAAGTTGACAGTCGCACCTGTGAGAAGCTCGAGTTCACCCAGGGCCGCGTTTGGCGCCAAATCTACAGCGACAAATGGATTTGCACCCAGCAATCCGACACTCTCGCCAGCAACAACCAAACCGTCAGCCGTGATGTCTGCCTGATCGCCCGCACCAGCAATCGCTGATACGCCACCGCTGTAATCGCTCGTTTGCAAGGTCAAACGACCAAAGCCGCCTTCGATGTAAATCGAAGCATCGCTAGCCGTCATGACCTTGGAAGCGTTGTCGAGATAGAAAACCGCCTCTGTGGAGTTCAAACCTTCGATACACGCCGCACCAACAACCATTTTGGTGGTGGAGGACGCCATTTTCACTTCCATGAACGGACCCGCGTAAATGATTGCGTCAGTCACGGTGTCTGTCTTTACAGCACCACCGCCATCAAGATCGACCGACCCTTTAACCAGGTAATGGTAGCGGGTGATCGCTGCCGTTGCCGCCGCAGGGTTGGCAAACGTGGCTTTCAAATCCGTTGTTTGAGTAATGGCCGCTTTTGCACCGCGCGTGGTCTTTAAGGACCCGCCGGCTGCAAGCGTAAGGGTTTCCGTGGCGCCAGCAGCCGCAGTTGTTGTGCCAGCGACTGCGAATTGGCCGACCGGAAGGTAACCAGCCGTTACAGCTGCCGCTACACTGTTGTTTGTGCTGTTCAAAGCGCCAGCAAACAGGCTAGCCGCTGCCGTGCCGCGACCTGCAAGCTTACAGATGTTGGATGAAACAAAGCTTGGGGCGATGCTCACAACGTAATCGGTGCGTGTCTCGCCGACAGAACGCCAAGACGAGTTGATTTTGACTGCAACCAGGTCCGCAGCAGCAACTGCGCCACCACCGGATACGTTGTAAACCGCAGCCATAATGTCGCTTGCGCCTTCAACAGTGGCCTTGCCGAGGAACATCTTGGTTCCTTCGTTATAAGGATTGAATTCGATGGAGGCCGTCGTACCCAGCGAGAACGAGCCGCCGTACTTCATCCCTGCGTCTGTGGTGCCCGCCATACCGAACGTCAGCGTGAAGCTATTGAACGATTCTGCGAATGTCAGGTTGCCGTTGGATTTACCAACACCGAATTCGACGCCCATATCGATGGAGCCGCCGAGTGTGATGTCTACAGCGCCAGCAATATTAGCAACTGAGAGACCTGCGAGACAGGAGCCCGCGAGTAAGTGAAATTTCATAATCATTTCTCCAAAAATGGCCGGTCAATTCCGTAAAACTCAACCGAATGCGCTGATATGATGCGCTTCAAATTCAAATGCACTCGCCTTTTACAAAATGATTATGCCTTATATCAATAGGTTACAGCGGGTTTTTACAGTAATGTTGCAGCCGTGCATCACTATTTATGCGTTTTGCCCGGTTTTATTGGTTCGATAATGTCACAAAAAGTGTGAATTCTGCGACGAAGCACGCTCGTCTTAGGTCAGATCGAGTAAGAATGACGCTGCTGTCTGATCAATTTGAGAGGGACGCCTCTCCAATTTCTGCGTGCGCCAGAATAAACAACGTTCAAGACCAGCTCTCCAACGCCAATCCTTTCGCTTTCACATCATAGAGTGCGTCAGCTAAAGGTTATCGATGTCAGTTTCAGCTTTGAGTTATGTACAGCACGCCCGAGCGATGCTTGTTTTGGGCGTTCCACTGGTGGGTAGCCAGTTGGCTCACGCCATCATCGGACTGACAGACACCGTTATGCTCGGTTGGTACAGCATCGAGGCCTTAGCCGCCGGCGTGCTCGGTACATCCTTCTTTTTCACGCTCTTTGTGGTGGGCAGTGGCTTTTCTCTTGCCGTCATGCCGATGGTGGCTTCCGCGGCCAGCGCCAATGATCCAACGCAAATTCGTCGAGTAACGCGCATGGGGCTTTGGCTTTCGGTCCTCGCGGGTGCGGTCATCATGCCAATTTTTTGGTGGTCCGAGACCTTGCTCCGCTTACTCGGACAAGATCCCGAAATCGCCACGCTCGCACAAACCTACCTGCGCATTGCGGGCTGGAGCATCTTCCCCGCTCTCTTGGTCAAAGTGCTGCAGAGTTATCTCGCCGCTCAAGAGCGGGCCTCGGTCATCTTTTGGATCACGGTTGTAGGCGGCATTGGCAACGGCTTGGCCAATTGGGTGTTGATTTTCGGCAAATGGGGATTTCCCGAGCTTGGCATCGCAGGCGCCGGGATCGCGACACTTCTCAATCAAAGCCTGATGCTGCTGGGCCTGTGTCACTACATCGTGCGAAAATTTCCCGAGCACGTGCTGTTTCAGCGGCTTTGGCGGCCCGATTGGGAGGCTTTTCGGTCTGTTTATCGCCTTGGGTGGCCCATTGGCCTTACCCATCTGGCTGAAAGTGGGCTGTTTACCTCCACCGCACTGATGGTGGGGTGGATTGGCACCCTGCAACTTGCGGCTCACGGAATCGCCATGCAAATCACCTCGACGATGTTCATGGTGCACTTGGGCCTCAGTCAAGCAGCCACCGTGCGCGCGGGACGCGCCTTTGGGGCGCACGACTTGAGCGGCCTGTTTAGGGGTGGGCAAGTTGCATTCATCATGTCGCTGACCATGATCGCCTTTACCATGGCGCTGTTTCTGACCTTTCCAGAAGCCTTGGTTGGCTTGTTCCTCGACCCGTCAGAAGTCAATCGCACCGAAATTATCCAAATCGGGATTGGCCTGATGGCCGTGGCAGCCCTTTTCCAGCTGGCCGACGGCACGCAGGTTATGGCCATGGGGCTGCTCCGGGGCGTGCAAGATACCAAAATACCCATGGTCATGGCCGCGGTGAGCTATTGGGCAATTGGGTTACCCGCTGGATATGTGCTGGGCTTCTGGACCCCGCTGGCTGAGATTGGCGTCTGGTTGGGATTGGTTTTTGGTCTGTTTTGCGCCTCTGGGCTCCTGATTTATCGTTTCAGTTTTCAGCGAAACTGGCTGGAAAGCACCTCAAACCGCTAGAGCGCCCCGCACCGCACCAGCCCATGGACGCGACCTTAACTGTGTAATGCTAATGGGTTTTCCTTAGTCTTTTATGCCTAAAAACCGCTTGGGTCTGGTGAGGCTGCTGGCTATTGTTCCTGACAACCCCCGATCGTCGGCGAGGAAGAGGAAAACGTCTTGGATCCCATCTATAAGAAATTCGAAGAGGCTTCCCGGGACATCGGCATTGTCTTGGAGAATGTTGAGCTGGCCTTAGGTGAATTTGGCGTTAGCACGGTGACTCCCGATTCAAGCAAGCCCTATCGGATCTTCCTGCCAAAGCATGTCCTGTTGCCGGGCTCTTCGATCGACTTCGAAACCAACATGGTTCAAGACACTGCCGAAGTGTCCGATGAGCTACGAGAATATTGGAACTTTTATTTACGGCTATCACAGGGCGAAGAGGCCGTTTCAAAGCGCCAAGAACTTGAGCGCGTGATTGAGAAAGAAAACCTCAACGAGTGGATGCAGGAAAATAACATTTCAATCCTGCGATCCTTTCTCTCGCTGAACCCTAACAAAAGCAGCATTCGCATTTGCTTAGGCGATGCGCGGGCGTTTTCACACCCCAAAGTCGGCAGAGTTTTCATGCCGTACCTCGATTTTGTAAATCACAACCAGAGTGCCCCAGGCTTCAAGGTGGAAGACGATGGCATGGGTATTAGCGGCGATTCAGAGACCAAGGAGGTCTTCGTCAGCTATGGCCCCAAAGACGCGACGCAGCTCCTGAATTTCTATGGCTTTGTTGCGCCCACTGACAGGCTTTATGCCGCCCCCGCAGTCTTCAACACCCAAGACGGCATGAGAATCAATCTGAGTCGAACACCAAACCAAGGGGTGACGTTAGAGAACATGGGCAGAGGTCCATCAATTCGGAAAACCGCCCATGAAATTGCTATTTCCTTCTTCTTGATTGCCATGAAGAACCGGCCAGCTGCGTCCAAAATCTCCTGGGAAATTGGCCTGGATCATGCCAAGGGCCTGACCGCCAAAGAAAAGCAGCACCTCGTACAGATGCGCTCTTCAATCATTCTCCAAACCTACAATAAGTTGTGGATGACACACCGACGAGCCGAGCAAATTCAAGACGAAACTCTGCGCACACTGATCATGCGCGCGACCCAAGAATCCCTGAATGTTCTCAATTAGAACGAGCCCACCGCAGCCCCGTTGCCCCAAGGCGACCTAACCCCAGCCGCCTCTTTTGCGTCGCGCCAGTGCCTCTGTTGCCCAAACCACTTCTGCATCATAGTTCTGATCAAAGGTCGGCACGTTCGGCGGGATATCGATCCAAGGGACTTTAGCCTCGACCCACAAATGAGCGCCCGGTGTCACAGAGCCCGGATCATCGAGTGTTCCGCCTTTGACCAAAGCGATCTTATGATTTCCCCCATAGTGGCTATAGAGCGCTGACTGGCAGTCAGGACAGCGATAAACCAGATGATCCCCCCCGCCTTCCGTCTGGGCGTCGACGGCTTCAACCTGACCTTGCTCCAGCGTGATATACTCTGCCTCAATGAAAATGTGAGTAACAAAGGCCGTGCCGGTGTGCCGCTTGCAAATGCTGCAATGACACACGTGAGTGAACATCGGATCTTCAG
The DNA here is from genome assembly GCA_965661545.1 of Alphaproteobacteria bacterium. Lineage (GTDB taxonomy): Bacteria > Pseudomonadota > Alphaproteobacteria > UBA7985 > UBA7985 > UBA7985. The sequence continues at coordinate 22,630 of CBFIEF010000024.1, forward strand.
TGAGTTTGTAGCGGATCGCTTTGCAGGAACAGGCACCAGTTCTTTCGCTCATGTTTTCTCTCCCTCTTTTTAGAACCTTCAGCCTCAGCCCATTTAAGATTCTGGACAAGCAGAATTCTTACGAAACGACCCGCTTGCGATTAGGTCAAAAGCGGTCGAGGTCGTCGGCAATTGCGATTTTCCCCGCGTAGCGTCCCGCGATTTTGGCGATATAGCCCGGCGCCGTTTCAGCGTTCATTGCATCAAAGCCAATGTGGACTGCCACAACCTGCTCAACCCCAGCACGACTGGCCATTTCACCCAGTTGATCCGACGTCAGATGGTGAGCTTCCATGTGATGGCGCAGCTGCGCGAGGCGTGCCTTGGGGGCATTGGGATTGCGCGCCACCATGCGCTCCATCACGATTTCAATATCGATCAACTCCCCAACCAAGAGCTGCGCGCCCCTTGCAAAGGCAACCAGTCCCTCACAAGGCCCTGTATCACCGGTAAAGACGATCGACCGATCCGGCGCATCAAAGCGCAGGGACAGGGACAGCGGCCCTTCCTGCCCAAACTCCTCCTCGGGCCGGTAGTGTGTGTTCTCGCAACAGCTGATGCGAAGGTCGCCGATGTTGAAAGTGTCCTTGGGCGTGATTTCTCGCAGGACCACAAAATCGCGCGGATGGGTCAGCGTGCCGCCCTTTGCGCCAAAGCCCGTTGCATGAGGGACATCACACGCCGTCAACAGCCCCTCAAGGATCTGCTTTGTGCCCGGCGGGCCGTAGATGTGAAGCGGCTGTTGACGGTGCAACATCATATTCAGCCCCAACCCGGCAAACAGGCTGCCGATGTGGTCAAAGTGGTGGTGGCTCAAGATGATGTGGTGAACGTGCTGCAGGTCGATCCCAGCGCGCTTGAGCTGCTGAAACGCGCCCTCGCCGCAATCCACGAGGATGGTGTCGCCGCCATGAACAATGGCATGCGCTGGCGGTGCGCGATGGAGCTTAGGAACCGGTCCGCCCGCCGTTCCTAGCGCGATAAATGTCGTCCTATCCGTCATGATCCGTTCTCCCTAGCACTCGGCCTTCGGTCACTCTGGACCCTTGGCCGCCCCGTCAGTGTTTGCCGCGTCTAACATGCGATTGAGCAAATCGATCAGCGTGGCCTTTTCCTGCGCTGTCAGCGCTTGATCAATTCGGCTGAAATACTCGGCGACCTTGGGCATGGCAGCGGCAACCGCTCCCCGCCCCTCTTCAGTCAGTTCAAAGATTTTGGCCCGTGCGTCCTTGTCGCTGGTCGTCGAACGGACCGCGCCGTTCCGCTCCAAGCTGGCAAGGATCCGACTGGTTTGCGCCTGATCGCCACCGGTAAAGTCCACCAGCCGCTTCTGTCTGGACGTTCCAAAGGCATACAGACCGGAAACCACGCGCCATTCAACGATGTTGAAGCTGGTGATTGAGCCAAACTCTTCAGCCGTATTCCGGGCCAGCAGCGTGCTCATTCTATGCATTATTTTGACGAGGAAACCGGAGCTCTTAGGCAGGGTTTCGCTGTCGATATCTTGAAACTTCATACTTCGGCCTGTGCGACAGAGATTGACTTCTTTATAACATGATCATACATATATGTTTAAACATATAAAGTCACGTGTGAGTGTTTTGTCATGACATTGGAACTGTACTACCTCGAGGAAACAGACTCGATATGCTCAAATCGAGTGATTGTTACCTTATCAGAAAAGGGCATCACGGACTGGATCCCGCACAAGATGCTGCTTGTGAAACGTGACCAGTTCAAGCCGGAATACCTCAAGCTCAACCCCCAAGGGGTGGTGCCAACCTTGATCCACGATGGCCGGCCCATTCGAGAATCGTCGCTGATCTGTGACTACCTCGACGACCTGCACCCCAATCCAGCGCTGAAGCCCGCCGACATGGTTGATCGCAACCGGATGAGAGAGTGGGTGAAGCTGTTTGACGAACGGGGGTTTGAAGCAACCGCTGTGGTGAATTTTGTCACCAAATTCAGGCTGACAGTTCCGCGCGAAGTCATGGAAGAACGCTGGAAGAGCGTGCCAAACATCGACCGGCTCTATCGGCAGCAATCAGTCATCCGCGAAGGGGTCGACTCACCCTATGTCATGCGCGCCATCGGTGCCATGGAGTCCATCTTTCTGCAGATGGAGCGCGCGCTAAGTGACGACCGCCCCTTCTTGATGGGCGATCAATTCACGCTGGCCGAGGCCAATTTTGGACCGTTTCTGAAGATCTTGGAGATGGTGCGATTCATGGATTTCTGGCTCGACGCCTATCCCAACGTCAGAGCCTGGTGGGACCGCGTGGCCAGCCGTGAAAGCATGAAACAGCTGGACAGCTTCCCCTACAACGCCATCGCCGACGATTCCGCCCACGCTTGGACTGGCCGCGAAACGGCTCCGGCCTTTGAGCGCAAGCTCAAGGAGTACCGAGAAGCCTTCGCGCACGCCTACACAGCTCAAGACTGAGCCCGATAATCAGGAGAATGACCCATGGTGATGATCACACCGACGAACGAAGCTGCACGGTCTCTTAAAGGGCTGCACCTCTATCATTCCGCGCGGTCCAACTGCTCAGCGCGGGTTCGGCTGCTGTTGGATGAAAAGCATCTCGACTGGACCAGCCACGCGCTGGACCTGCTGAAGAAAGAAAACATCTCCGAAAACTACTTTGGCATTAACCCCAAGGGATTGGTGCCCGCGCTGGTGCACGACGGGGCCTCGATCATCGAGTCAAACGACATCTTGGTTTACCTCGAAGACGCTTTCCCTGAGCATCGTTTTGGCGTGTCTACGCCGGAAGATCAGGCGCAGCTCGACGTGTGGCTGCAGAAATCAACAGACCTGCACATTCCAGCGATCAAGACGTTTCAGTACTTTAAAATGAACGCCGCACTGCTGCAAAAAACACAGGAAGAAGAAGACCTGTATTGGAAGCTCCAAAAAGACCCGGATTTGCGGGCCTTTCACGGAAAGCACAGCGGCGGCAAGACCTTCACCAGCGATGACGCAGCCGCTGCGGTTGCGCTGCTCAACGGGGTCTTCAGCGAAATCAATCAAGCCTTAGCAGGCAATGAATGGATGATGGGGGACACTTACACCCTCGCTGATATTTCCTGGGGGCCGTCAGTGACAACCTTGCTCGGTGGCGGTTTTGATTTCACGCCGTTCCCCCATCTCGAGCGCTGGTACGACGCGCTGTGCCAAAGGCCACAATTCGACAAGGCCGTCATTCAATGGCGTAAGCAGGCGAATTGGGAGAAACTCCTGAAAAAGCCGGCTTAATCCTCGCCCCCTCGTATCCCGCCCTACAAGCTAAGAAGTTGGACCCTTATTATGCCCATTAGACCCACAGAGAACCCGGATATTCTCGCGATGCGAGGCTTAAACCTGTTCCATTATTCTTATTCGAATTGCTCCATGCGCATTCGGTTGTTTTTGGACGAGAAGGGCATCCCTTGGAACGATCAATTCGTTGATTTGCGGGCGCAAAAGAACCTCACAGAAGAGTACTTTGCCATCCACCCGCAAGGGCTGGTTCCGGCTTTGGTCGATGATGGCGTGATCGTCTATGAGTCTGCTGATATTCTGGAATATCTTGAAGACAAGTTCCCCGAACCATCGCTGATCCCCCAAGATCCCAGCGACCGGGCTGAGCTGGAAAAGATTTTGGAATTCACCCGCTCTGGTCACTTCCCGATCATTAAAACCTGGGCTTATGGGCGGAACAACAAGCCAACCAAAACGCCCGAAAGCATGGCCAAGCTTGAAGCCTTGCAGAAAGATAAGTGGATCGTGGATTTCCACGCGGAGACCTTGCAAGAGGGCGGGATTGCTGAGGAGAAAATCCTTGCGGCGGAAAAGATCCTGAAGGACATGTTCACTGATCTTGATCGGCGTCTGTCCCAGCATGAGTGGATTTTGGGCGATCAAATGACCCTGGCGGACATCGCTTGGATCCCGCAGTACGCGCTGTTTCAACGGAACAACTTTCCGTTTGAGCCCTACCCGAACTTCATTGATTACGTAGCGCGCTGGCAACGGCGGCCTGCTTACATCTCGGCTATTGGCAACCATATGCCGGGCTCAATGGAACTACCCCGCTAACGCCTTCGCGGTTGATGGCACAAGGAACCTGACGATGTCCGACGGATCAAAGAACTACATGCACCAGTCGCTGGCCCAAGCGGTTCGGGATCACGGCGTCGATACACTGTTTGCGCTGGTGGGGGACGCAAACTTGTTCTTGGCCCATCACTTTGTCAGTGGATGCGGCGGGACGATGGTACCAGCAGCGCACGAGGGCGGAACCGTCCTGATGGCGCTGGCCTATACCCAGGTAACCGGCAAAGTGGGCGTTGCAACCGTCACCCAAGGACCGGGTCTGACAAACTGCTTCACAGCCCTTCGTGAAGGCGTGGTTGCGCGCCGTCCCATGCTTTTGCTCTGCGGAGACACGCCCGCGACCGCCGCATTCCACCCGCAAAACATCGATCAGCGCGAAGTGGTTAAAGCGACCGGGGCCGGGTTTGAGCAAATTCAGTCGCCCCAGACGGCGACGCGAGACATCGCCAACGCCTTCTCTCGCGCCCGTAAAGAGCGGCGTCCGGTTGTGGTCAACATCCCGTCAGACTTCATGTGGGCCGAAATTGAGCACAAATCGGTGGTTTTCCCCGACCTCGAAGCGCCCACGCTGATTTCCAGCGGGACTGTGCATGAGGAAGCCATTGGCATCATTGCCTCAGCCAAGCGACCCTTGATCCTTGCGGGCGCAGGTGCGGTTTCCGCGCGGGACAATCTGGTTGCTCTGGCAGAGCGTTTGGAAGCGCCCTTGGCCACAACGCTCAAAGGCACGGGATTGTTCAAGGGCCACCCGAACAACATCGGATACTTCGGCACGTTGGGGACGGCAGAAGCTTACGCGGTCATCGCCTCAGCGGACTGCATTATCGCCTTTGGCGCGTGGATGCATTTCTTGACGACCGACCGGGGCAAGCTGGTGGAAGGCAAGCGGGTGATTCAGGTCAACAACGGCCTGTCTGACATCGGCAAATTCTACCAGCCTGACGCCGTTCTGGTTGCCGACGCAGGACAGACGGCGGACAACATAAAGTACTGGCTTGATGAGGCTGAAATCGCACCTTCAGGCTTTGCTCTGGAACTGCCCCAGCATGATTTGTCCGTCCACCCGCGTGGCGATGCGACGCATTCGACGGAGGGCTGTATCAACCTCGAATACGCGCTGGACCGGCTGAACGACACACTACCGGACAACCGGATCATGATGACGGATGGCGGGCGCTATATCACTGAGGTTTGGTGTCGCGTGAGTGTGCCGGATCCGAACAGCTTTCATATGACCGACAACTTTGCCGCTATTGGCCAAGGCATGCAGCAGGCCATTGGCGCTGCCCATGGCGACCCAAGCCGGCCCGTGGTCCTATTTATCGGGGATGGGGGCTTTATGATGGGCGGTATGGGTGAGTTCAACACCGCCGTTCGAACCCAGCGGGACTTGATCGTCATCATCTGTAACGACGCCGCTTACGGGGCTGAGCACATCCAGATGCGAGATCGGGGCATTGACCCATCGCTGACCGAGTTTGATTGGCCGTCTTTTGCCGCTGTTGCCGTATCTTTGGGGGGCGAAGGGGTCACTGTGACCTCACCAGAAGACCTCGAAGACGCGATTCTAGCGATTGAAGCCCGCAAGGGCCCGATCGTTGTTGAGCTCAAGCTCGACCCCAACAACGTCCCTCGGATGCGGATGTAAGCGCCAACGCAAAAACACTGCGCCGGCAAGGCGGTTAGCGGTTAGCGCTTAGTCCAGCCAAGGTTCAGTGGATGCGCCGGACGCTGCTCGTGGGCTTCGCCTTTGTGCTTACCGGCTTCCCAGCCCACACGGCTCAGCACTTTTTCCGCGAAGTCGATGGACTCCTGATCGGTTACCGTGGCGATCGTATCGTTCCAGCGGTTGAGAAAGCCACCTGCAGCGATCACCGCGACCACTTCGATGATCTGGACATCGGTGAAGTGCTTGCGCATCTCCGCAAAGTGACTGGCTTCGGTCGCGTTTGGCGACGAGCCGCCTGCGATGGCCAGATTGAGCGCCGCCTTTTCGGCGTCCGTGAAGTGGTCGGACTCCTCGAGGTTCCAGATCGAGAGGATCTTCTCCTCCGACATACCAATTTGGTTCAGATGGTAGGCCCCATGAGACTGACAGTGTCGGCATCCACTCGCCATGCTGGATGCCAAGAATACCAGCTGCTTGAGTTCCTTCGTCACTTCGCGGCCCGCAAAAATAAGTTGGAGAAACGAGTTCCAACCCTGCCGCAAATCCGGCCAATGGCCCATTTCGAAATTTTGACGGTCTTCATATTGAGTATCGGTCATGGCTTGCTATTTCCCCCGTTTGATTGCGCTGTTCTTGCGTCCTCACCAGTTTTGCAGAAGCAAAACTGAAGATGTAAAGTTAATGAAACACAAACCGAGGATCCCAAAAATAGAATAATGTCAGTATACAGTTCGATTTCCATAGATTTCTGACATTTTAGGATCCTATAATTCAATATTCGCTCCTCCTCCGCAACCGGCAAAGGTCTAAAGCATGCCAAGTTCCATTTTTCCGGCCACGGTCGAATACAACGCCTCTGTCCGGGAGCGCTTGGTCCTTGACAGCGAGACCATTTCCGAGGCCGCCCAACGGGGAAAAATTGCCGATCTGCCCGATGGCGGCATCCTTCGCGCTGATGGCGGCAAGGCTTGGGATCCAGCGTGGTTTGACTTCCTGCACGCGGCCTGCCCCGACACAGTCAATCCCGCGCTGTGGCGTCATGCGCAGCTCAATGCGATCAGCGGCTTGTTCGAGGTGACTGATGGAGTCTGGCAAGTCCGGTCCGCCGACTATGCCAATATGACCATCATCTCCGGCGAGACGGGATGGATCATTGTTGACCCGCTTTTGACCAGAGAGACAGCGCGCGCAGCGCTCAATTTGGTCAATGCAACTTGCGGCGAACGACCCGTTAGCGCCGTTCTGGTGACCCACACCCACGCCGACCACTTTGGCGGCTTGGGCGGGGTGGTCGATGAGGGTGCCAACACCCCGATTTATGTCCCGAAAGACTTTATGATTTATGCGGCCGCTGAGGGCGTTCTCGGCGGCAATCACACATCACGCCGCGCCATTGATCAGTTTGGTCTGGCCCTGCCCCTTGGACCGGAAGGCCTGGTTGACGGTGGAATCGGTAAGACGTTGGCTCGAGGCTATCGCGGTTTCCGCGCGCCAACCCATGAAATTGGCGAGGAAGACCGCAGCGTCCTCATCGACGGCGTTCCCTTTGAGTTTCTCATGGGATCTGGCACCGAAGCGCCCGCTGAATTTACATTCTTTTTGCCCACACAGCGGGTCTTGTGCATGGCCGAGGTTTGCACCCAAACCCAACACAATTTGCTGACCCCTCGGGGTGCGGAAGTGCGAGATGCGCGACTGTGGGCAAAGGTGATTGATGACGCTTTGGTTCGTTTTGGCGGCCGTACTGACGTGCTGGTCAACTCCCACAACTGGCCCGTTTGGGGACAGGAGAGCGTTCATCAGTTCATGTTGGAGCAGCGGGACATCTACAAATATGTCCACGATCAAACCCTCCGCTTGGCCAATCACGGCATGACGATCAAGGAAGTGGGTGACGCGCTACAAGAGCCGGATTTCGCCCGAGACGCTCTGCACACACGCGGCAACTACGGCATGCTCTATTTCAACGCACGCGCGGTTTATCAGAAGTACTACGGCGCATTTGACGGTCGAGCCGTCGACCTGAACCCACTGCCACCCGAAACCGAAGGCAAGCGATATCTCAAGGCCTTAGGCGGCGAAGCGCGGGTGCTGGAATTGGCGCAAGAGGCTATTGATGAAGATGATTTGCAGTGGGCTGCAACGCTGGTCAATCACGCGGTGTTTGCCGGATCCCCCAGCGCCGAGGCTCGAACACTGCTCGCCACGATTTATCGGAATATGGCGTACCGCGCTGAAAGCGGAATAGAGCGGAATATTTGTCTGGCCGGCGCACTGGAACTCGAAGACGGCGTCAAGGTGCTGCCCGCCGCAGGCGGCAGAAACGTCGAGCTGGCGGCAACGCTGACGATGGAGGACTGGCTGGACGCCTATGCCATCCGCCTGAACCCCGAACGGGCGCGCGGGGAAGCCTTTACTGTGCGGCTGAAAACACCCGAAGGCGCGGCGCTTGTTTCCATCGCGCGGCAAACCGAGTTTGTGCGAACTGTGGACCAGAGCGACGCCGTTGCTGACGTCACCGTCACTGCAGGTCGCAGCGCCTTGGAAGCCCGCATGAGTGGTCAGGCGGCTGATGGGATCGATATCGACGGTGATGAAGCCTTGTTTGAGCGATGGCTGGAACTCCACGACACCTTTGACCTTTGGTTCAGGATCGCAACGCCATGAAAACCTTGGAATTCGATTATGTCGTGGTTGGCGGCGGCGCCGCAGGATGCGTGCTCGCGGCTCGCTTGGCACAGGATACAGAAGCCAAAGTCGCCTTGATCGAGCGTGGAAAGGTCGACAGCAACCCCTGGATCCATATCCCCGCCACCTTCTTCAAGGCCATTCAGAGTGAAAACACGGATGCCCAAGTCTCTGAGCCGGACCCATCCCTAGAAAACAGGCCCTTTGTTGTGCCGCAAGGGCGGGTTTTGGGCGGCGGCTCATCAGTCAACGGCATGATCTACATGCGCGGCCAGGCGCGTGACTATGACGATTGGGCCGCGCAGTTTGGCTGCGAGGGATGGGACTATAAACACGTTCTGCCGGTCTTCCGCCGCCAAGAACGCAACACGCGGATCACGGACGATTTTCACGGCACCACAGGCCCGCTGGTGGTCGATGACCCCAGCGAAAAACATCCTGTAACCCAGCGCATCATCGACGCCGCGATTGAGTGCGGCTTGCCGGCAAATGATGACTTCAACGGGGCCAAGCAAGATGGCGTTGGGTGGTATCAAATCACCGCCCATCGCGGTCGGCGACAATCAGCGGCAACATGCTTCCTCAAGCCCGCGCTGAGGCGTGAAAACCTGACGGTTTTGACCGAACTCGACGTGAGCAAACTGCGTATCGAAAACCGTCGAGCCACGGGCATAGAAGCCTTTGATCCATCGGGCACCCCGGTTCTGATCACCGCCAGCGAAGAAATCATTCTGTGCGCGGGCAGCTTCCAGTCACCAAAACTGCTCATGCTCTCCGGCATCGGCCCCAAAGCCCATCTACAGCAACACGGGGTCGAGGTCGTACATGACTCGCCCCACGTTGGAGCCAACTATCAAGATCATGTCGGCGCGCCCTTGACCGCGCGGCTATCGTCGAAAATTGGCCTTCATGGGGCGGACAAGGGCCTCAAAGCCTTGGGTCACGGACTCAACTACGCTTTGTTCCGCAAAGGCCTGCTGACGACAAACCTGCTGCAAGGCGGGGCCTGTGTTGATACCAACGGCAGCGGACGACCGGACGTTCAGTACAACATAGCGCCGTTTGCCCCCGGCTTGCCCGGCATGCCGCCTCTGGACTTCCACGCGCTGCAAATTCACCCCATGACCATGCGACCGCACAGCCGTGGCCGGCTCAGCCTGCGCTCCGGCGATCCGCGCGACACGCTGCGTTTCAGCGCAGATGCCCTTGGCCATGACACGGACTTAGCCACGCTGCGGCGCGGGGTGAGGCTGGCGCGGGATATCCTGAACCAAGCTGGATTGCGGGAGATCGTTGCCGAGGAAGTCTGGCCCGGTCCGGGGATCAGCGTCGCGGAGGGCTCAAACAATCTCGACGACGCGATCCGAGCGCAAGCACGCACGATTTACCATCCTTCGGGCACCTGTCAGATGGGCGGAGACACCGATTCCGTTGTCGATCCTCGATTGAAAGTCAGAGGCGTTGACGGGCTTCGCGTGGCCGATTGTTCGATCATGCCTGCCTTGGTCTCCGGCAATACAGGCGCGCCAACAATGATGATCGCCGACCGTTGCGCTGATTTCATCCTCGAAGACGCAGCCTAGCCGAAGTCATAGAACGTCGTGTTGGGATGAAACTGGATCCAGGCACGGACATACTGCTGGTAACTCTGCACCGAGGTCAGCGTCTTGCCCTTGAGCGGGCCATCCAGACACGTGCCAAACCAATCCCACGTGGAGCCCGTTTCCGCATCCATCATCCCCTGCTCTGTCGCCGTGAAGTTGAGAATACGCTCCTCAACCTGCCGCGAATACGCCGAGGCTGATGTTCGGGCCGGATCGGTCGCTAAGACCAGCGGCGTATCGCCCACTTCATCGACAACCAACCCTGCGGATTTCAGCTGCTCCCAATCATAGCCTTTGGCCACCCCAGCGATCTCGACGCCAACGATCAAGTCTGGCGTTTCCTGCATGTGCCAAGCGGGCTTAGTCGCTTCGAAATTGTGCAGTTTGGCGATAAACGTATAGGGGCGGACAAACTTTTGATCGTATTGCAGCACTTTCCCGTCGGGGTATTTCTGCAGCCAGTTTTCGAGCGTCATTTGCTCAAAACCCACGTCTTCCAGCACGCGCCCTTTCAGCTTGCCCTTGGCCGCCTCACCAGTCTCCTGCCGCCACCACGTGCCGGTCTGGTTATCCTCGAACGTTGCGTTGAAGGAGATTGCACCGACAAGCGTGAAGTCCAGCGACATCCCATCGACATTGAGATCGTAGACCCGGCCACTCCGACACAGACCGCAATAGGTGACCCAAATCGGTAGGTCGCCAATGCTGTCAACAATCTGGTGGTGGAACGTGACCATATTGGTGGGGTAGGCCTTGCGCTCTCCGCCCTGATCGATGCCGATGACGTTGATGTGGGCCGGAACCGTATTCTCGTCCCGACTGGCGAACACCTTGCTGGTGATGGCGGGAAACTTCACCCTTCCGGACCAAACCTTGTTGAAGAACCAGTACACACCCCACCACATCAGCCCCAGCGGCACCGCCGCACCGACCATGATGAATTTGGCCCCAAGCGGCGCCAGCACCACACAAGCAATCAGCGCAACGCCGAACAGGATCCGCAGCACTCGAATGCTCGACCACATGAAGTATGCAACATGCAGTTGTCCCGGGAACTTCTGTAAGATCGGAGGCGTTCCATTGGCGCTTAAGCCTTTGACCAGATCTGAAATAATGGCGGCGAGGAACAGGACAAAAAATACGGCCAGAAACATGAATATCTCGTTTTGCTAGAGGCTAAAGGCTAGAGGACCGCCATGGCGACCAATTGAAAGCGGCAGGAACCGGGGAGGGACACTTGGTGTGCTTGCCGCGCCGGACGATGCGCCGGGTCGGGCCACAGGCGCTCCCAATATTGATTAGCGATGGCGCGGTCTTGGCGGTCGGCGAAGTAGAGATCGAGCTTTACGACGTCTTGGGGATCAGCGCCGCCTTCGGCCAAAATCAGGGGCAATTGCTCAAAAGCCAGCCGAATTTGCTCTGACGTCTCTAGAGCATAGTCGCCGGTTTGGGGGTCTTTTCCAAGCACGCCAGAGGTAACCAGAACCCCGCGATGAATGGCTGCATTGGGCACCGGGTTCAAATGCTGCGCCGCCCCTTTGGCGTAAAGGGAGTCAACCATTCACGCGCCGCCTTTCTGATGCTTGATGGGGTTTTCTAGACGGCCAAGAGGATCGATTTCGATGGAGAGCGTCCCCTGCTGCTGACCGATCAGAACACTCTTGTGCCCCCGAGGGAACTTGTCGTTTCCCTTGCCCGTTGTTCCAAAACTGAGCAGGTCGCCCGGTCTGAGCGTGAAGTGCTGGCTCGCCTCGGCGATGCAGCGCTGGATGGTGAAGCGGTAATTGCCTGTGTGGTCTTGGGTGAAGATATCGTCGTTCAGACGCCCGGTGACGTGCAAGTCGTTGGGATCGGCAATCTCGTCAGCCGTGGTGATCCACGGTCCCATTGGGCCAAAGGTATCCGTGCCCTTTGACCGCGTATGGTAGACAAAATAGGCGTCGGTATCATTGTCCCCATGCAGGTTCCGCCACGTATAGAACTCCGGCTTTGCCATGTCCGGGGGATAGGTCACAGCGATGGAATCTTTCATGAATTTAAGGCCGTGGCTGGTAATGTCGTTATGGATCAGAAACCCAAAGATAACGTCCAGCGCATCTTCTTCGCGGATGTGTTTGGCGCGCTTGCCGATCACCGCACAGACCTCAGGCTCCGGGATCACTGCGCCCCATTCGGGATCAACAACGATCTCCTTGCCCGAACCAATCATGCATGAGGGTGGCTTGAGGAAAAAGTTTGGAACGCCCGGGTCCACATGGGCGTTCTTCATCAGCTCTTTATTGTTGAAGGCCACGTTGAGGATCATCGACGGGTTGGGCAATGGCGGCGCCCAATCGGTTCCGGTTTCGGGCTCCCCCGGTAGCGCGTCAGGCTGAAGGCGGCTGAGCAGGTCTGGCTGCGCATCGGTTGCGCGGACAAGACCAAGGACATCGTCGATGCGCCCGAGGCCGGCTGCTTCGGTCACATCAGCCAAAGCGCGAATGGCCCCATCTGATCCTCTGACGACGGCCTGTTCGCGGCCACTGAGATAACGGGTGCCAAACTTCATGATCGTCCTATTCGCTTGCGAGATAGTCTTCGAGGGTCACAGGTGGCGCGTCGAGGCTTGGCGGCTGTGCGGGAACGCCCTCAAACAACGATGCCTCGTAAAACCACTTCTTTGGCGCGGGAAAGCCCCAGATTTGGGAGCGACGGGTGTCGCTGAGATCCCAGCGTGTCGGCGGGTGGTCCTGATCAATCACGTTGTAGTGGCTGGTGAAGGTCTCCACCCGGTGACCATCTGGATCGCGGTAATAGACGAAAAAGGCGTTGCCGATGCCGTGTCGCCCCGGCGCTCGATCCATCGTATCGGCCAAGCCCAAAGAGGCCATGACATCAGCACCGTGAATCACGTTCGCAATTTCCGGGGTATGGAAGGCCAAATGATGCAGTCGCGGCCCTGCTCCGTTGGAGTAGACAACGTCTTGGGTGTTGTTCTTTCGCTTGAGCCACACGCCCCACAGCTCGTCGGAGCCGTCGGTTGCTGTGTACTCTGTCAACCGAAAGCCAATCGACGTGTACCAATCAAAGGCTGCTTGAACATCATGCGTGGCGACTTGGACGTGATCGAGGAACACCAGCTTGCCGCCCGCGTGGGTGTGGAAATGGCGCATGCGGTTTTCAGGTCCGGGCATGGACGCGGTGAACTCAACCGGCACACCGACCGCGTCCACGATCCGCAGCGTGAGCCCCTGAAAAGGACGCTCAACCCATTCAGGACGTTCGCCCCGCGCGGAGAACCAATCAAAGGCCCGGCGCAAATCATCGTCGGAGAACATGCGGTAACTGATGGCGCGCACTTCCCCGGGTCTGTGGTGGTCTACTTTTTCAAAACGCAGAGAGTGGTGGGCGACTTCTTCGATGGCGCGCACGCACAAATGGGTCGCGCTGTGTTCGGTCACTTCCAAGCCAAGACCGGCTTCGTAGAAATAGCGTGTCGCGTCGAGATCGCGGCTCGTGAGCACCACGTGACTCAAGCGGGTGATGTTGAAAGGGACGTCCGCTACAGGATTGCTCAGCACCACTTTTCTCCCTCGCGCAAGCAACCGGCGCGCTTTGATCCGGCGGCATAGGGCCATAAAGAACCGTCAAGGTGCCCCTTCGCGAATTTGAGGCTACCTGAGCACCCAATGATGATCAACCGGCAGCCGCTCAAGACGGTTTGAATCACACAAGTATCTTGGATCATCACGAGGTGATTGTCCCATTCCCTAAGGGTCTTAGCGTGACTTAGGCGCGGATTTCGGTGAGGGTGCCGCGACACCAAAGGATCGTACGACGCGGAGGCGCTTGGATGCCGGATGTTCTCGACTACAGCTTGATGGTTGCCCCCAATGGGGCGCGCCGGACTACAGCGGATCATCCAGCCCTGCCCGTAACCACTGGCGCACTGGCTTTGACCGCTCAGGCTTGTCAGAACGAAGGCGCTACGGCCATTCATGTCCATGTTCGAGACGCCGAGCAGCGCCACAGCCTCGACCCGGGCCGTTATCGTGAGGCGGTCGCCGCCATCGCTGAGCATGCGCCCGGTTTGGGGGTCCAAATAACGACCGAAAGCGCGGGGGTTTATCAGCCCGCGGAGCAGCTCTCATGCTTAACCAGCTTGCGCCCGGCTGCTGCGAGCATTGCCGTGCGGGAAATGGCGGCTGACCCCAGTATCGCCGAAACCACCTACGCCTTTGCCCATGAAGCCGGCATCGAGGTCCAGCACATCGCTTATACCCCCGCCTGTATCGCGCAGTTGCGAGCGTGGCGGGAGTCGGGCTTGGTTACACCGGAACAACGCCGCGTCTTGCTTGTCCTCGGCCAGTACGCGCCGCCCCGAAATGCGTCACCAGCGGATCTCGACCCTCTGATCTCCCGGCTCGAGGATCATTCTTTCCAGCTGAGCGTCTGTGCCTTTGGACCGAACGAACATCAATGCCTGCGCGAAGCAGCCGCACGGGGCTACGGCGTTCGGCTGGGCTTTGAAAACAGCATCTGCAACGCCCAAGGCGCGCTCCATCGAGACAATGCAGCCTCAGTCCGCGCCTTCCTGCTTTGACCCGTTCTCCGTTCCGGGTCTTGATGCTTTGAAATTCATGCTCCACGATGCGCCAGCCGGGGGGCGGGGCATCACGTCGATGCAGTGACCCTCAGGCCCAGGGCTGCAACCAAATTCTGTTGGCCAACCCAATTGCACCAGCCTTGCTGAATGGAACTTATAGCCGATGCCCGTTTTCACATCTCAGTCTCAAAGCCACAGCGATGATTTTGTCCGAAACCGGAACGATATGCTTGCAATGGTCGAGCGCATGCGCGGCCTCGAAGCGCGCGCCGAAGCTTTGTCAGAGAAGCGGCGTCCGGTGTTTGACAAGCGCGGCCAACTCAGCCCCCGCGAGCGCCTCGCCGCCCTGTTAGACCCCGGCATGCCCTTCCTCGAACTGTTCAACATGACGGGCTACTTGGTCGATGACCCTGACATTGAAACCAGCGTCCCCGGCGCGACTATGATCACCGGGATTGGCTACGTCAGCGGTGTGCGCTGTGCCGTCATGGTCGACGACAGCGGCATCAACGCCGGTGCTTTCACTGAAAAGACGGTGGAAAAGGGGACGAAGTTCATGGCCATGACGCTAAAGTATAAATTGCCCCTGATCCACAGTGTCGAAAGCGGGGGTGCCAACCTTATGGCCTATACGGTGGAACTCTGGGCCAATGCGGGCGGGCTATTCGCCAGTCGTGCGCGGTTATCCGCTGCTGGAATTCCCGTGATTACGGTTCTGCACGGTCCCTCAACAGCCGGTGGCGCTTACCAGCCGGGCCTGTCCGATGTCGTCATTGGCGTAAAGGGAAACGGGCTTGCGATGCTTGCCGGCGCGGCACTGGTGAAGGCCGCGACAGGCGAAGATGCGACCGATCAAGAACTTGGCGGCGCAGAAATGCACGCTACAGAAACCGGACTGGTCGAGCATCTCGCCGACGACGACGCAACAGCAATTGAGATTTGCCGAGACGTTGTACGACGGCTGGATTGGAACAAGACCCTGCCTCCAGCAGCCCCGCGCGCACCTGTCGAACCGCCCAAAGCAGCCACCGATGAACTCGCAGGCGTGGTGCCCGTCGACTACCGCCAGCCCTATGACTGTCACGAGGTTATGGCGCGTCTTTGCGACGGCTCTGACCTGCTGGATTTCAAACCCGGCTATGGGGCCGCCACGGTCTGCACCCGCGGCGCAATCATGGGGCATCAGGTCGGGATCATCGGCAACAACGGCCCCTTGGACCCCAAGGGCGCAACCAAGGCAGCACACTTCCTTCAGTCCTGCGATCAGGCGCAGGTGCCCGTGGTTTTCCTGAACAACACCACCGGCTTCATGGTCGGTACGGAATACGAGCAAGCCGGGATGATCAAGCACGGCTCCAAGATGATCCAAGCGGTGACGAACCTGCGAGTGCCTAAGCTTTCGCTGTATATCGGCGCGTCCTTTGGGGCCGGGAATTACGGCATGTGCGGCTATGCATTTGACCCAGACTTCCTGCTCACTTGGCCCAATGCCATCACTGGCGTTATGGGCGGTGAGCAAGCTGCGATCACCATGGCACAGGTCGCACGTGCCAGCGCAAAACGCAAAGGGGTCGAAGTTGATGAAGAACGCTTGGCGCAGCAATCAACCCACCTGACCCACAATTTCGACCGGCAGTCTGATGCGTTCTATACTTCTGGCCGAATGATGGATCACGGCATGATCGACCCGCGCGACACCCGAAAAGTGCTCGCTTTCTGCATCGAAACCTGCCGGGAAGCATCACATCGGACTGTGCAGACCAGCACCTTTGGCGTGGCGCGATTCTAATGCGGAACAGCACTTTCACTGCTAAAGCTGAGGCCTTGGATCAGCGGTTCTCATTCTGGAGAAATGACTCTTGAAAAAGCTACTGATTGCCAATCGCGGGGAAATTGCGCTGCGGATCATGCGCAGCGCCAAAAGCAAGGGCCTGGAGACGGTTGCTGTCTATACCGACGCCGATGCCGATGCCCCGCACCGGCACTTCGCGGATGAGGCTGTGCGGATTGGCGAAGGGCCCGCTGGTGAATCCTATCTGTCGATTGAAAGATTGCTCGAGGCCGCCTTGCAAACGGGTGCCGACGCGGTGCATCCGGGCTACGGCTTCCTCTCAGAACGCGCGGAGTTTTGCCGAGCAGTTACAGCCGCTGGACTGTCCTTCGTTGGCCCATCCGCTGACGCCATCGACGCCATGGGCAACAAAGCCGCCGCCAAGCGCCTGATGATCGCCGCAGGCGTTCCCTGTATCCCCGGATATGAGGGCGCTGCGCAGGATGATCCAAGCCTGATCACGGCAGGCCAGGACATTGGTTTTCCGCTGATGGTTAAAGCCGCAGCAGGCGGCGGTGGCCGCGGCATGCGGCTGGTTCACCGAGCGGAAGACTTCGCAGACGCCTTGGCGCTGGCGCGGTCCGAAGCGCAGAACGCCTTTGGCAGCGCTGAGCTTATTCTTGAGCGCGCCATTCTCCGTCCTCGCCATGTCGAGGTGCAGGTTTTCGCAGATCAACAGGGGTCCACCATCCATCTCGGCGAGCGCGATTGCTCAGTCCAGCGCAGACATCAGAAGGTGGTCGAAGAGGCCCCCTGCCCTGTCATGACTCCCGCCTTGCGCACCGCGATGGGTGAGGCTGCGATTCAGGCTGCACAGGCCGTGGACTACGTTGGCGCTGGAACAGTTGAATTTTTGCTGGACGATAGCGGTGATTTTTACTTCCTCGAGATGAACACTCGCCTGCAAGTCGAGCATCCCGTGACCGAACTGGTGACTGGCCTCGACTTGGTCGCGCTGCAACTGGATGTGGCGCAGGGTCTACCGTTGCCGTTGGCGCAAGACGAAGTCGCGCTGAACGGGCATGCCATCGAAGTCCGACTCTACGCCGAAGACCCCGGCAACGACTTTCTCCCCGCCGCTGGTACAATCAACGTGTGGCGACCCAGCGACGCTGCTGGGGTGAGAACCGATGCTGGGATTGTTCAAGGACAGTCGGTTTCGCCCTTCTATGATCCGATGGTGGCCAAAGTCATCGCCCACGGTGCAAATCGGGAACAGGCACGTCAGCGGCTGATCGAAGGGCTGAGCGACACTGCGATGTTTGGGCCTGCGAACAACCGAGATTTCTTGCTTCGAGTTCTGGATGATCCAACCTTTACTGCGGGTGAGGCGACAACGGCTCTGCTCGATGAAGTCTGGCAGGGCGACTTCGCTGACCCACCGCCTGCGCCTGCAAGTCTCGCGCTTGCAACGGTCATGCTGGCGGATAAGCGCGCACGAGAAACCGCTGGCCAAGCCGCGTTTCTTAGTGACGAACTGCTGGGTTGGCACAGCGGCGGCGTGGGACGATCACGCCACCGGCTGCTAATCGGCGATGAGGTCGCGTTGGTCGAGCTCACGCAGTCAGGCGCGGGCGAATGGACGGCCTCATGCCTTGATCAGTGCTTTGAAGTCACGGTACGAGACAACGTCTATCGCCTTGATGGCACGGTGCAAGACGTTCGGTATTTCAACCACGACCCCGACCACATTTGGCTCTGCCTGGGGAACCACTCGTTCTCGCTACAACAATTTTGGTCAACCTCCACCAAGCAAGGAGAGGACGATCCAAGCACCATTGCTTCGCCCATGCATGGACTGCTTCAGTCGGTGTTTGTTAGCGTGGGAGATAGGGTCGCAGCGGGGCAATGTCTGGCTGTGCTCGAGGCTATGAAGATGCAGCATCAAATCCTTGCACAGGCGGACGGTAAGGTTGAAGCCGTTGGTTTTGCACCCGGAACGCAAGTCGCGGCAGGCAGCCAATTATTCGCCTTGGAAATCCCTCAAACCTAAGCCTGCTTTAACCGCTCAAGGGTCGCGCGGACGCGGTGTGAGGAACAAAAGATTTCAGCAGCATAAGACCTGCTTTTTTCTTAACGGTTGGGCGCAAGAGGAATGGCGGAGAGGAAGTCCGCGTATCTACAGTCTTTTAACTTCCAATGCAGTACTATAAAGCTATTTATATCAGTTAGTTAAAATGACAAGAGGTCCTGTAATATCTATTGTCTACTCATAGCTTCCGCAATATTATGTGGGATGAAATGTGGGATAATTTGTGAAATAGAATGCCAAAAAAAGGGCCACATAAACAAGGGAGATTGACTTCGGCGTTTCCGAACAACGTGAAAAAACCGGGCAAATACCTTGACGGTGACGGCTTAATGCTCATCGTCGATCAATCCGAAGCCAAAAGGTGGGTGCAACGGCTGGTGATTAACGGCCGACGCCGCGACATTGGCCATGGATCATTCAAACACGTGAGCCTCAAAGAAGCGAGGCTTAAGGCTGCGGCGGCAAGCAAGTTGGCCCGAGAGGGTGGCGACCCTTTAGCAGAGCGCCAGCGTGAGCGCGGGGTCGACACCTTTGAAGAGCTCGCCCGCAAGGTGCACGAGCTTAAGCGTCCGACATGGAAGAACCCAAAGCATGGCGCTCAATGGATCAATACGCTGCGAACCTACGTCTTTCCGAAACTGGGTGACCGCAGGGTTTCCGATATTTCCAAGTCCGACGTACTGAGCGTTTTGGAACCCATCTGGACGTCGAAGCACGAAACGGCATCACGCGTGCGCCAACGCATGGGGGAGGTATTCAAGCGCGCGATTGCGCTGGATTGGCGTCAGGATAACCCCGCGGAAGCCGTAAAAGCGACACTGCCAAGGGTAAGCCGTGGAAGCGTCAATCACTACAAGGCGCTGGACTACAATCTGGTCAACCAGTTCATCATCGAGTTACGACAGCGCAAAGCCTGGCCTGTGACCAAGCTTGCCTACGAGTTCCTGATCCTCACAGCACTGCGAACGGGCGAGATACGCGGGGCGCTATGGTCGGAGATCGATCTTGCAAAAGCAGAGTGGTTTATTCCACGTGAGAGGATGAAGGCCAAGGCTGATCACCGGGTACCGCTTACCCCGCGCATGCTTGAGATCCTAACAGAGGCGAAAGACTACGCGGCAGACGGCGGCACGCTGGTGTTTCCCAGTCAACGCGGCGACCGCATGCTGTCAGACAATACGTTCCGGAAGCTGAACCAGAGCTCATCCTACGACATCGACGTCCATGGCTTCAGGTCGACGTTCCGCACGTGGGCGCAAGATAAAACCGACTTCGCGCGTGAGGTGGTCGAGGCCGCACTGTCACACCAGGAGCAGGACGCGGTTGTGGCCGCATACGCGCGATCAGACCTGTTTGCGAAGCGCCACAAGCTAATGGAGCAGTGGGAAGCCTGGTGCGTTGGGTGATACCCCCCCGTCTCGCAAAACGCCGGGGGGCAGCCGCTATTTCGCAATATCCGGACGCGCCGGACGCCTCTATGTACGCCGATTTTTGAGAATTGGTTCCACAGAACCGCTGTTACCGCCAAAAACGACACTGGGAACGGGTGTCCGGCGTGTCCGGAAGGGGCTAGCGCGCGGACTTGCGCACAGCGGATGGCTTGGACCAAGATACGACGAGGCGACGCGCTTGAGGTGCCAAGCCCTTATTACAATTCGACCGACAACGGCACTTACAAATACATCCCTTTAGGGATTCTGTATTTGTAGTAGCTGCCGGCGCTGTGGTTGTCGTTACAAAGTTACAAACCCCATCCCACCGCGATAGCCCCGCTCCGCCCACCTCGACACAGCGCCGTCACGGCCATATCGCGCGTGTCGGTCGGGCTGGGTGGTCGCGCGAGCTGACACTCCGCGCGTTAGCTCCAGCAACGACCGTCTCGACGCCATTACACGGCGCTTGTGTTGATCGTGTTGACGGGTTGGTCGAGTTGGGGCTAGCGCGCGAACTTATCGTTGCGGTCGAAACGTGGCTTGCGCGTGAATACACGGCCTCGCTGATTAAAGTTTTCACTCGACTCGGCCGCCATGGCAATGCTTTCGCCTTGGGTCAGTCGCACCTCGACTTCTCTAAGTTTTGCAATGATTTCTTCTGGCTTGTCTCGTTTAGCCATCGTTCTGCTCCTTCTTTAAGGAGCCAACCCTTACTCAAAAGGTGGATCACGTTTTCGGGGGCACTCCAGGCTCGTAAAGAGAAGTCATATTTATCCGATATTGAGGATGCGATGAAAGTCCTAGTTCATTCGCTGCTGATGCGGCACCAACTCTAGGTGCGACTTTGGCATCCAATAACATAGCCATTATTATTTATTATTTTTTTGGTTTGCGGTCATTATGGAAACGAGTTTGCTTAATGCTTGCGACTTGAGTGAGCTCGCCCTTTGATAATTGCTGTTTATATGTTCAGCATTTGCGAGATCAATGAGGTGACTCACTTTTGAAATTCTTGTTTCCTGAATTTCAGCAATTTCAGTTAGCTTGGCATATTTCCACCAAAATTCGGAAATAACGGGGTTGCACCAAGCTTGCCAGGGCTTCGTAGGCCCAACAAAATGTAAAATTGAATTTGAACGCGCCATCTGCAGAAATGAACTGCCATTAGTTTTGTTAGAATATATCTCGCGATTCCAGGTTGGCTCCAAAAGCAGCTTATTTTCCTCGGCAAACTTATTTATGAGGTCTTGGTCGAGCCAGGTAATTTGTTGTTCGTATTTCTCGTACAGTCGAGATATTTTTTCGAAAAAATCTATCTTGCGTAGAGCTGCTAAATTCATGAGCAAAACGCCTGAGTTGATATAGGCGTCCACACAAATAGCTTTTGGTGGGGGGGCAATTGATTGAACGCCAGCAAAATCATGATTTAAGAGATCAGTGTCATATAGAGCGCGAAGGTCTGTAAGTGTTAGAGTATCACAATCAAGATATACTAGTTTTTCTTCGTTAATATGCTCGTGAGCTAAGAGCCGCAAATACGCTGCAGACGTAAGATGATAGGACTCACGCCAAGAACCAGTCGTTTTCGACACATCAATGAAAACTAAGGTGATATCTATGCCTCGCATTTCAAGTTTGCTCTTTAAGCGCTCTGCGAGATCGGAAACATTGTGGGTAGTCATCCAATAAAATTTGAGATCCGATGTAGAGTTGGCGTAGGCAGAAAAGGTCGCTACAGCAGCATAGCTGGCATAGTGGATATCAAAACAAAATAGAATTGGTATCGCGCGCATGTCTTTAACCTTGCCTTTAGAAAACTGCGTTGAGTGATAACGAGCCAACAGCGGAGCCAAGGCCGTTATTTATCGATGTCATGGACCCATCGCTGGCTTGAGCAATCTCGTAGTGCTGGATCTCGACCTGCTCTTGATTGTGATTGGAAACCACAAGACTGCCGTCATTCAGACGTTGATAGTGATCCGGCAGGATGGGTGTTTGCAGCTGTTGACCGTCAGCTGATGCGAGCTCAGACCAGCTCACAGCACCTGCAGACAGGCCACGCAGAACCGTGACCGCAGTACGGCGGCGATAGCCATTGGAAAGGCTTAGAAGGCAAGCCATGAAAACACTGTTAGGCACGCATTTTGGACCGTTCAAATGAAATAATATTGCAAACCCACCACTGGACTTTGATGTCTGGTCACTATTGCTACCCTTCTTCAAAAGCATGACAAATGAATTCACCTCAATTGAAACAAATATCTTCCTGAGCGAGTGAACTCTGACACTGCGAATCTAACAATTGCTTTATCCAGAGTCATTTCTGCAACGGGCTAGCCCTATCAAAGCGGTCCTACCCAAATGTTGGTTATCGCTGGTGTTTCGACCGGCGTCATGCCGAAGATCGTGCATGAGCTTGGATATCCCGTCACGCCCCACCCGTAGCGCGTTAGCCTCGAAGCCGACCATCTCGACAGAATGGAAACTCGGCACGTTGAACGGGTTGGTCGGGGTTGTCGTGGTCGGGGCTAACGCGCTGCATCCGGTGGTGGCTTGCCTCAACCGCGGTATTGAGATCCCGACTAGCGCTTGGTCGCCGACTTTACCGAGAACCTTCACCGACTAACAAGGTAAGACAACAATCAATCGTCAACCCACCTATTGCAAGATGTCGTCCATGACCGCCTTTAGGGCGTAAGCGTTGTAGTAAGTGGCGATGGGCAGTCCGCCCTTGTCGAAGAGCCGGAGTTCTGATCCTTCGTGTTTAAAGCGCATAAATCGTTTTAGGATTTAAGATATTCAAGGTATTTTTGTTTATAATTTGTTGTTTTTGTTTTTTCATCAATTGCCATTAGTGCTCTGATGACTAAGTCGAAGGAGCCGTAGATATCATTTAATATCAAAGCTGTTTTCTTTAATTTCTCTGTATTTGATTCATGAAATTTAGTGAAATCCTTTATAAAAACAGCATCTGCAAAAGTAGCTTGGTTAAGTTGTGAATGGACAGGATTTTTTAAACGTCCATCAGTGGTTGGGTGGATCATTCTACTCTCGAAATCTTTAAAGCAGTGAAAGATAAACCCTGCTTCTCTTAAAAATATCTCTACCTCAGAAAACAAGGGCTGGTTTTCAT
>CBFIEF010000025.1:0-44758 GCA_965661545.1 Alphaproteobacteria bacterium
GAAGCTGTTCTTTTCAAGCTTTGAGCCGCCCCAAGCGCCGCACACCATCAAGTTGGTCAGCCGCTAAGCGGTGGCTTAATCCAAGGCCATCCAAGCAGTTTTCAGTTTGGTCACTTTTTCCAAGGCGTGCATGGACTTGTCTGAGCCGTTGCCAGACTGCCCATGACCCGTCAGCGGCACGGTTACATCCGGTCCGCCATAGGTGTTGACGTGAACCACCCCGGCCTTAAGCGCCCGAACCATCCGGTGCGCGCGGCTGAGATTGTCGGTCCAGACGCCCGCCGCTAAGCCATAAACCGTGGAATTGGCGAGCGCGACTGCATGCTCTTCATCGTCAAACGGGATCACCCCGACAACCGGGCCAAAGACCTCTTCTTGCGCAAGGTCTGACCGCGGATCAACATCAGCGAAAATCGTTGGTGCGATATAGGTGCCGCCCGTTTCAGGCAGGATCCGCCCGCCGCCCGTCACCATGCGCGCGCCATCACTTTGCGCGCGGTCAATCTTGGCGAGGATGGAGCGGCACTGGGTCTCGGACGCAATCGCGCCTGCGGTGGTGTCCAAGTCCAGTGGATTGCCCACCACCATGGCCTCCGCCTCCGCTTTCAAAGTCTCGAGAAAAGGCTCGTAGATTGATTGCTGCACCAGCAACCGCGACCCGGCCACACAGACTTGACCACTGTCTCGGAAAATACCGCCCGCGGACACTTTCGCCGCCTTGGTCATGTTGCTGTAGTCGTCAAAGATCACGCTTGCCGACTTTCCGCCCAGTTCGAGGTAAACGCGCTTGAGGTTGGAGCGGGCTGAGTATTCAAGCAACCGCCGCCCAACGCCGCCTGAGCCAGTAAACAGCAGGACGTCAACGTCATTGTGCAGCCCCAGCGCTTCGCCCACTTCGCTGCCTTCGCCCGTGACGACATTCAGAACCCCCTCGGGCAACCCCGCCTCATGACACAGCTCGACCAGCCGCAGCAGAGACAGCGAAGCCACTTCGGCTGGTTTCAGCACCACAGAATTCCCCATCGCAAGTGCAGGTGCCAGTTTCCAGGCGCCGATCATCAGCGGGAAATTCCACGGTACAATTGCCCCAACGACACCCACGGATTCTCGGTGGATCAGCCCCAGCGTTCCCGGTGGGGTCGGGGCAATATCGCCGTTTACCTTGTCACAGGTCTCGGCGTAGTAGCGAAAAGTTGCACTCGCACTGCCGGGCTCAGCCTTGAGCGCCATGGAGATTTCCGTCCCGTTGTCCCGCACGCCCAGAACCGCCAATTCGACCATGTGTTGCTCGATCAAGTCTGCGACCCGGTGCAGCACCCGTTTGCGCGCCGCCGGAGCCATGCCGGACCAGCGACCATCTTCATAGGCCGCCCGTGCCGAAGCGACAGCGCGATTAACGTCTTCACGGGTACCACGAGCCAAAGCGCCAAGGGGCTTCCCATCAATGGGGGAGGTGTTCGCCATTATCTGGCCGTCCGATGCATCCACCTGCTTTCCGCCGATCCAATGCTTGGGCGCGGGTAAGGGAGAGTTTTTTACAGCGGCGTCAATATCGCTCTGTTGCACCATGATCGCGGTCCTTTCGATAACCTCCCGTTGGGAACAGCGGAAGAGCTGGTGAATATATGTCACCAGTGATGAAATAAATGCTTGCATCGCGCTGGAGCGCTGTCAATGTTTCTGCCGAAGAGGAACCGTTTGGGTCGCGAAACAGGGGGAGATCGTTACGCGTGACAACTGTCGATAAAGCCCTGTCTTTGCTGGACCATTTCAGCCACGAACAGACCGAAATCGGTTTGAGCGAGTTTGCCCGCTTATCTGGTTTTGACAAGTCAGCGGCGTTGCGGATGTTGTCGGCTTTAGTGCGGTCCGGTTTCTTGGAGCAGGATCTGCAAACGCGACGCTATCGCGTGGGCGGTTCGTTTTTGCGGTTTGCCAGACTGCGGGAAAACGCGTTCCCGGTCTCCGATATCGTGCGTCCAGCGGCGCAAACGCTCAATGACCTAACCCGCGAAACAGTCCACGTCAGCATGTACGCGGGCGGACGGCTTTCCACGATCGTCGTTATCGACAGCCCCAGAACCACCCGCGCCCACGTGGATAACGGCATGGAGCTGCCGTTCAACGCGACGGCTTCAGGCTTGTGTTGGTTGGCGTTCAGCAGCTCCAGCTTGGCTGAGCCACATCTGAGCGCGGATTTCGCACAATATCAGCAGGGAACGTTGACGGATCGAGAAGCGATCGAACACACGCTAGACCAGATCCGGACACAGGGTTACGGCGTGGCCGAGCGTAGTTTCGACGATGATGTTTCATCCGTGGCCGTGCCTATTTTTGGCGCTAGCGGAGAAGTTTGGGGCTGCATGTCCCTGGCCTGTGTCGCCTCAAGAATGACGCCTGACCTGATCGTTGAGTACAGTGCGCTTGTCATGAACGCTGCGACAGCCGTCACTCAAGCCTTGGGCGCAACGATCCCTAAAAGCTACCAAACCTCCCGCCGCGCTGCGTCAGCCGTGCGCAGCCAGACAAATACAGATTTGAAGGACTGATGTAATGGACGGCGAAAGCAATTTTCTCAAAGAGAACAATGCCAAACACATGTGGCATCCCATGGCGCATCCCGCAGAAATGCGCGCGAACCCGCCGAAGGTCATTCACGGCGCTGAAGGGGTTACGCTGACCGATATTGATGGCCACAAAACCATCGATGCTGTTGGTGGCCTGTGGAACGTCAACTTGGGCTATTCGGTTGATCCGATCAAAAAAGCCATCGCGGACCAGCTGCAGCAACTGCCGTACTACAGCGCCTTTCGCGGCACGTCGACGGGCCCGGCGATTGAGTTGTCTTACATGCTGCAAGAATGGTTTGAGCCAGAGGGCATGACCCGCTCGTTCTTCACCAGTGGCGGCTCAGACAGCGTTGAAACCGCTTTGCGGCTGGCGCGGCAGTTCCACAAAATCCGCGGCCAACGCGACCGCTACAAGTTTATCAGCCTCAAAAAGGGCTATCATGGCACGCATTTCGGTGGTGCTTCGGTGAATGGAAATGCCAATTTCCGGCGGCAGTATGAGCCGCTGCTGCAAGGCTGTTTTCAGATCGCTTCCCCCTACACCTACCGCAATCCGTTTAACGAGAGCGACCCGGCCAAGCTGGCACAATTGGTGGCGGCCCAGTTGGAAGACGAAATCAACTTCCAAGGCCCCGACACCGTTGCTGCCTTCATTATGGAGCCGGTCTTGGGCGCTGGTGGCGTGATCCCGCCCCACGAGAGCTTTATGCCAATGGTGCGAGAGATTTGTGACCGTCACGGTGTGCTGCTGATTGCTGATGAGGTGATTACCGCCTTTGGCCGAACCGGCGCGTGGACGGGTTCTCGCCTAACAGGGGTTCAGCCGGACTTCATGTGTACGGCTAAGGCCATCACCAACGGCTATTACCCCTTCGGCGCTGTGATGATCCACGGCTCGGTGGCGGAAGTGTTCGAAAACGACGCCTCGGCCATGGGCATGATTGGGCATGGCTACACTTATTCCGCTCACCCAGTGGGCGCGGCTGCGGCGCTGGCGTGTGTGCCGCTGATAAAGAAGATGGGGGTTGCAGACAATGCGGCTGCTCGGGGTGAGCAACTGCTCGCGGGTGGTAAAGCGCTGGCAGAGAAATATGACGTTGTGGGCGATGTGCGCGGCAAGGGTTTGATGTTCTGCATGGAAATGGTCGCCGACCGCACCACCAAAACGCCTTTGGATAAAGAGAGCATCGGCAAGATCTTTAGCGGCGCTTACGACGCTGGGGTCATGGTGCGTATTTCGGGCAACAACCTGATTTGCTCGCCGCCGTTGATCATCACCGAAGCAGAAACACAGAACCTGCTGAATGGCATCGAAGCGGGTCTGCGCGCAGCAACGGCAAACGGCTAAAGCAAGCAACTAAAGAACAGCAGGGGCGAGAGCGACTGACGATGACAATGGACTGGGGCAATTTTTCACAATGGGGACATCGCGCCGCTGATTGGGCTGCGGAGTATCACCGCACGCTGCGCGACCGGCCTGTGCGCCCGGCTTTGGAGCCGGGAAAGGTGCGCGCTGCGATCCCTGATGCTCCGCCAGAGGCCGCGGAAAGCATGGAAGAGATCTTCCGCGATTTCGAAGATGTCATCGTGCCGGGCATGACCCACTGGCAGCACCCGCGCTTCTTTGCATACTTCCCGGCCAATGCGGCTCCGATTTCGGTGGTTGCGGAGTATCTGGTGTCCTCCATGGCGGCACAGTGCATGCTGTGGCAAACCTCGCCGGCTGCGACAGAGCTTGAGGGCAAAGTGCTCGATTGGTTGCGGCAGGGATTGGGGCTGCCCGAAGGCTTTTCCGGCGTGATCCAGGATAGCGCGTCAGCGGCGACGCTGGCGGCGGTGCTGACCATGCGCGAGCGGGCGTTGAACTGGCAGGGGAATAAGCAGGGCTTGAACGAGGCAGGGCGCTTGCGGATTTATTCCAGCGCTGAAGTCCACAGCTCGATTGACCGCGCAATTTGGATTTCCGGTATTGGCGAAGAGAACCTTGTCCGCATTCCCGTAACGGGGCCAAACCGGAGTTTGGACATCGAAGCGCTGCAAGCCGCGATCGACTTGGACCGCGCCGAAGGCTTCATTCCGGCGGGTTTCATCGCCTCAGTTGGCAGCACCAGCGCAGGAGCAACAGACGACCTAGAAGCCGCACTGGCGGTGGCGAAGGCCGAAGGGCTCTACACCCATGTCGATGCCGCGTGGGCTGGATCAGCCATGATCTGTCCGGAGTTCCGACACTATTGGCAGGGCGTGGAGACGGCGGATTCTGTTGTCTTCAACCCCCACAAATGGCTTGGCGCGCAGTTCGATTGTTCCGCGCACTTCGTGGCGGACCCAGAAAGCCTCGTGAAAACCCTCGCCATTCAACCCGAATACCTCAAGACGCAGGGCGCGGACGGGGTGGTCAACTATTCAGAGTGGTCGATCCCGCTGGGGCGCAGGTTCCGAGCATTGAAGCTGTGGTTCTTGCTGCGTGGGCACGGGATGGACGGCCTGCGCGCGATGATCCGTAACCATATCGCGTGGGCGTTAAAGGTGCATGACGCGATTGTGGCAATGCCATCGATGGAAATCGTCACCGCGCCCATGCTGTCTCTGTTCACGTTCCGAGTTGTCCCAGCAGGGATGGAAGGCGATAGCGCGGCGTTGGACGCGCTGAACATGGAGGTGATCGAGGCCATTAACAACGATGGACGGATTTACCTGACTCAGACCAAAATCGACGGAAAGTTCGTTATTCGCTTCCAAGCCGGAACGTGGACGATGGAAGAGCAAGACGCCGATACAGCCATCGCCGTGATCGCAGAGATTGCGGGCGCGATGGTGCAGGCGGAGGGCTAGGCACGCATGACCGACTTCCGCAGTTCCACCACCGCTTTGCAGACGGATCCCCGTCAAACGCTGCGCTCGACGAGCGCGGACGTGGTGCTGCGTTCGACGGATCAGACATCGGACTTCAAAAGCTTCATTCCGACGGAACGGCGGTTCAATGTTGCGGATTTGTTTAATTTCAATCGCGGTCGCGGGGATCTCTTGTTCTCGCTGCTTTTCTTGGGGGCCGCGCTGTTTCTGGCGATTTCGTTCTTTGGCGAGAGTGGCTGGGCGGACCGGGATTTACCGCAGAAGAGGCTGGGTAAGGCGCTCAAACAGCCGTGGGTCGGCCCCCTGATCGCCGTGGCGATTTTCCTGCCAGCGGCCATTGGGAATTTCCTGCTCAGTTTGCGGCGCGCGCGGCTGGATCGGCGCAAGCACAAGCCGAACAAGACCCGGTTTGAGGTGGTTCAGTGGGTTCGGGCGATTGAGTTCATTGTCTACTTCATCATCTACACCCGCAGCATCGAGATCATCGGCTACTTGTTCGCCACCATGATTTTTGCGGCGCTGATGGTCTACCGGCTGGGTTATCGCAGTTGGCGGTGGGTTGGAATTGCGCTGGCGACCAGCTTTGTGTCGGTGCTGTTTTTCCGGACCATGTTGCAGATCAAAACGCCGGTGAACATCTGGCTTTATAACCAGCTTCCCGCTGACTTAGCGCGTTTCATGAAGGTGTACTTCTGATGGACGCGCTGATGACCGGACTGCAGAACCTACTGGAGCCACAAGTTTTGCTGGCTTTGCTGATTGGCTCCTTAGGCGGTTTGGTGATTGGGGCGGTGCCGGGCATTGGGCCTGCGATTGCAATCGCGATTTTGCTGCCGGCAACGGTGTTTCTGCCGGACTTGGTGTCACTGGTTCTGCTGCTGGGGATTTACGGCTCGTCGATGTATGGCGGGGCCATTCCGGCGATTTTGATCAATACGCCCGGGACGCCAGTGAACGCGCTGACGACCTATGACGGCTATTCCATGACGCGGCGTGGCGAGGGGCCCCGTGCGCTGGCATTGGCCTATAGCGCGTCGTTCTATGGCGGAACGTTCTCGATCCTGACAGCTTTGGCTGCGTTGATGCTGTTTGGGCCATACTTGCGGGACTTGGGCGCGCTGTTTGGCAGCCGAGATATCTTTATGGCGGCGGTGCTGGGGATGGTTCTGCTGATTCTTGCGCACCGTCAAACCATGCTGATCGCGGCGGGGCTGTTTGGCTTTGGCATGCTGATTACGCTGGTTGGGCGACAATCACTGCGGGGGTTTGAGCGCTATACCTATGGTGTGGAAGAGCTCGCATCCGGTTTTAACCTGATTGTTGTCATCGTCGGTATCTTCGCGCTTAGCCAAGCGCTGTTCCTGATGGTGGGCAAGGACGATCCAGCCAAGGAAATCCGCTTCAAAGGTGGGCTGTTTCGTGGGTTGGCGGAGTTGCGGCGCTACCCGGCTGTGACTGCGATTTCTGGAGTTTACGGGACGATTATGGGGATCATTCCCGGGGTCGGTGAGTTTGTCGCGCAGTTCTTCAGCTACGCCACGGCGCGCAGTATGTCCAAGAAGCCAGAGCAATTCGGCCACGGCTCGCCCGAAGGTCTCATCGCCTCAGAAACCGCGAACAATGCCGTTCCCGCGGCGGCGATGATCCCGCTGTTGGCGCTGGGTGTGCCGGGAGAAGCGCTGACGGCGATGATGATGGTGGTGTTCTTTGACGCGGGCGTGAAACCGGGGCCGGATATCTTTGAGAAAAGTCCGGATTTCCTATTCAGCTTGTTCATCGCTTTGCTGATTATCAACGTGCTGGTGGTAATCGCGCTGCTGTTCAGCACGCGGTTGATTGCGCGGATGATCTTCATCCCGAACCGCTTTCTGGGCGTGTTCATTATGATTTTCGCATTTGTGGGTGTTTTCAGCATTCGCAACAACTTTTTCGACTGTGTGGTTGCGGCCCTGTTTGGCTTCATTGGCTACATTTTGCGGCGGT
This sequence comes from Alphaproteobacteria bacterium, assembly GCA_965661545.1. Lineage (GTDB taxonomy): Bacteria > Pseudomonadota > Alphaproteobacteria > UBA7985 > UBA7985 > UBA7985. The sequence goes on from CBFIEF010000025.1 coordinate 7,407, forward strand.
TAGAATGGCCGCTTGTACCGGTTGTCCTGGGCATGGTGCTCGGGTCAATTATGGTCGAGCGCCTCACCGCTGGCGCCAGTCGTATCAAGACGTGGACCGATCTTGTCGATCGGCCCGTATCGGGCACGCTGGCGGTGGTTATCCTTGTGGTGATCGCCGTGGTGATGGTTTCCATGGTTCTGGATTATCGAAAGAAAAACCGATGATGCAGGACCGCCCAATCAGAGAGAGAGTTACGACATTACCAACAAGCTTAATTCGGAGGAGGTTCCCATGAAAAAGCTTCTAACCCTCGCAGCGGCAACCGTTGCTAGCCTTGGCCTTGCCGTCAACGCGCAGGCTGAATACCCAACCGGTCCGGTACAGTTCATTGTTCCGTGGCCTCCCGGTGACTTCGAAGACATCCTGACGCGCATGATTGCAGCGAACATGCAGGAAGCCACGGGCATTCCGGCCTCGGTTGTAAACCGCCCAGGCGGTGGTGACGGCCCGTTCCCGGGTGCGCTGGAAGTTCTCGAAGCCCCGGCTGATGGTTCGGTTGTTGGTTCCTTCGTTCTTGGTGTTCCAATCGTGGGTCCACGCATCGGCATTGGCATCGAAGAAGACAGCTTTGTACCAGTAGGCATCTTTCTGACTTACCCGTTCGTTTTGGCGTCTGCGGGTGATTCTGGTTACAGCAACATGGCTGAGCTGGCGGCACACGCACAGGACAACGACGTTGTTCTGGGTCACTTCGGCGCGGGTCTGACCCCGACGAAGGCAACCTTTGCTGCAGCGAAGTTGATGGACTTTGAGTTTGCTGATGATTCCGCTTTTGACATGTTGGATTGTAACACGCTGTCTGCGGGCGATGCTGACGTGATCAACACCACGCTGGCACTGATCGAGCCTTGCTTGGACACAATCAACGTTCTGGCGAACATCGGCGAGAACCCGATTGCGAAGCTTGATGGCGTCGACACGCTGTCGGCGCAGTCTGGCATCAACAATCTCGAGCTGTGGAACGGCTTGTTTGTGACCAAAGGCACCCCCCAAGAAGTCATCGACACGCTGGCCGAAGTTGGCAAAGCGACGATGATGTCTGATGAAGCGCAAGAGCTGATGGCAGCAACAGGCGCGGCTGTTTACTGGCAGGGCATGGAAGAGTCCATGGAGCGTATCGCGGTTGATACGGCCAAGGATCTTGAGCTTGCTGGCATCATTGCTGGTGAATAATCAGGGTACCTGATCAAACGGTGCGGGGCTGTTCCAGCCCCGCGCTCATTGCGTTAATGCAGGGAGGCGACCGCCTCCAAACAGCGGACCCCACGGCTATGGATCGCATTCGACTGGGCCTCTTGCAGGTCAATCACGACAAGAGCGACACCATCGGAGATCACTTCCCCGATGATGCGCACCGCTTCCGTGATGTGTTCGACGAGCAGGACCAGCGGTTTCGCTACAGGGTTTACATGACCATCGCCGGAGAACTGCCAGCAGATATTGACGAGCAGGACGCTTATCTGATTACCGGATCGCCGCTTTCTGTGCTGGACGATCACGCGTTTCTGCCGCCGCTCTATGATTTTATTCGAGCTTGTCATGCCGCACGAAAGCCAATGATCGGCGCGTGTTTTGGCCATCAAGCCATTGCGGTTGCGCTGGGTGGACGGGTTGAGCGGGCTGTTTCGGGGTGGAATGTCGGCATCGACACCACGCGGTTTGAGGGGCGGCGGGATTACATGCAGCCGTTGGACGACCTGAACTTTTATGCCTTTCACGAGGATCAAGTGACCGTCCTGCCCGAAGGCGCGGAGCGGATCGGTGTGTCGGAGAACTGCGAGAACGCGGCTTTCGTAATCGGGGACCACATCCTGACCACACAAATGCATCCAGAGTTCAACGCGCCGTTTATGGAAGCGGTGCTGAACGAGTGCGATGCGTTGCTGGGCGAACAGGTTTTCCGCGCAGCCAAAGACTCACTCAACCGAACCAACGACGGACCGCGGTTTGCACAATGGATGACACAATTTTTGGCCAAGGGAGTACGGGTGCCATGACACAGGCTCATCAGGCGATTGACGCCACAGCGCACGACGACGGTCATCTCGACCTGAGCGACCACGATAGCTTTACCGGCGGTGTGCCGCACCGGACCTTTGAACGACTGCGCGCCGAAGACGCAGTACACTGGACGCCAGAATGCGACGGGGGGCGCGGCTTTTGGTCCGTCACGGGGCACAAAGACATCATGACGGCCAATGGCAACAACGCGGTCTTCAGCAGCGGGCAGGGCATCCGGATTGAGGACCAGAGCCACGAAGAATATATGGCCCGGCGCACATTCCAAGAAACTGATCCGCCGGAACACCGCCTGACTCGGCGTTTCCTCAACCCCGCATTTTCTCGGCCCGCGATCACGCGCTATGAGGAACTGGTGCGGGAGCTGGCGTCGGACATTGCTGAAGAGGCCTTTGCCCGCGATGAGTTTGATGCCGTCGAGGCGCTGGCCAAGAAACTGCCGATGATGATGCTGGGGCGGATCCTAGGCGTGCCGGATGCGGACTTGCCGTTTTTGGTGGAAAAAGGTGACGCGCTGATCGGGAACACAGACCCCGACTTTACCGATACCATCGTCGATAAGGTCGATACGGAGGCCTATCGTTTTATGCCGTTCCGCAGCCCGGCCGGGGTTGCGTTGTACGACTATGCTCAAGCGGTGATGGACGGAAAGAAAGACGTTGACCCTGAGGGCATTCTTGCGCGCGTGCTGGGCGCGAACGACGAGCAAGGGGTCATGGAGGCGCGGGACTTCAAGAACTTCTTCTGTCTGTTGGTCGCCGCTGGAAACGATACCACACGCTACTCGATCGCCATGGCGCTGTATCAACTGACACAGAACCCGACCTTGCTGGCGCAGCTGAAAACCGGGAGCGTGTGGAACACGGCGCCGGATGAGTTCATCCGCCTAGCGTCCCCCACCATGCACTTTCGCCGGACAGCGACGGAAGATACGGAATTGGGCGGGAAGGCCATCGCCAAGGGGGACAAGGTGATCCTGTGGTTTGTTTCGGGCAACCGGGATAAGGCGGTCTTTGATGACCCGCACGGAGTCAATTTGGCGCGAGATCCGAACCCGCATCTGGCCTTTGGTCAGGGGGGCGTGCATCTGTGTCTCGGGATGTGGTTGGCGCGGCTGGAAGTTCGTGTGATCCTCGAAGAAATCGCGGCGCGCGTCTCTGGTATGGAGGCGTTGGACCAGCCGAGCTGGACGCGGTCAAACTTCATTTGCGGGGTTAAAAGCCTGCCTGTGCGCATTCGGCGCTGAACCAAATCTAACCTTTAGTCATTCGTGGGACGATCAGAGCCATGACCATCAATCGAACACGCGCACTTTTCTGTGATCTGCTGAATCTGCCACGGGGTAAATACGTTGCTCCGCATGTGGTTGCCAATGGGGGCCATGTTGGCTTTGCTCGAGCGGCGCTGGCGGTGTCCTATGACCGTGACTTGCTGCAAATGCCCGGGACTGGTGTGTTTGAAGGAGTGCCAGACATGGATTTGGTGCCGGATGCGGAGCGGCGCTTGGGCTGGCAAGACGGTGTCGAGATCGCGCTGGGTGACCTGCATGCGCGCGGCGAGCCCTTTGGCCTGTGCGCGCGCGGGGCGTTGCGGCGGACGGTAGCCCAGTGGCAAGAGCGGGGTTTGACGCCGAAGATTGGGATTGAGCTGGAAGCCTATGTGTTCGAGCGCGGTGAAGACGGGACATTCCGCCCCTATGGCACGCCGGGCGCCTTTGTTTACGGCACAGGGCCGCAGAACGATCCGGCGGGTTTGATGGATGCCATTTGGACCCAAGCCCATGCCTGCGACATTCCCATTGAGTCGATGAATGGCGAGTATGACAACGGCCAATTTGAGCTGACGCTTTGCTTTGGTGACGCGATCAAGGCCTGTGATGACGCGTTTTTACTGCGGATTCTGGCGCGGGAAATCGCGGCTGAAAAGGGGTTGATCCTGACCTTCTTGCCCAAGCCCATCCCGGAGCGGGGTGGGTCGGGCGTGCACGTGAACTTCAGCTTTGCCGACAAGAACGGCGACAATGCGATTGCGCCCACCGGTACGCTTTCGGACGTGGCCAAAGGCTGTGTGGCAGGCTTGCTGCACCACCACGAAGCACTGGCAGGCGTCCTCGCGGCAAACGTAAACTCCTATGACCGCCTGACCCCGGCATCGATGGCGGGCTATTGGTGCAACTGGGCGGATGATCACCGCATGACGACGGTTCGCACTACGGTCAACTCGCCAAAATCAGCGCGCTTGGAGCATCGCATGGCGGACGGCTCTGCGAACCCCTATTTGGCGGTGCATGCGGTGCTGCAGGCAGCGATGTTGGGAGTGGAACAGGGCTATGACTGTCCGGCAGAGGAAGACCTTGACTGCATTGAGAATGTGCGGGCGACGCGGCATGTGCCGACATCGCTGAAAAAGGCGGTGGATGCTTTGGACAAAGACAGCGCGCTGCGCGGGGCTTTGGGCGCGTTGTTGGTTGATGGTTTGGTGTTTATCAAGCGGGACGAGGCGAAGCGCTTGGAAAGCGCCAGTGTGGACGAGGTGCGCGATTTTTACCTGCCGTTCGTTTGATCAGGGAGTCTTGGCCAAATGGAACCTTCTAGGAGGCAAATGCCCCCTAGAAGGTGCTCTTTTCTTCGACGCTGCGCGTCGCACCCCGCTGACGCGGGGAAGCAAATCGGTTCTTCGTTGATTGATTTTTGTCTTCACGCCAGCGGGACGGCGGCGCTGCCGCCGGTCGGCTAGCGCCTCCGGGCCTGATGGCAGTATTTATTGCTTTGGGGTCAGCGCTGAGGGGTTTTTGGGGTTTTGACACCTGCGCAGTTAGGGCACAACGGATCCCCTATCAAACACCGACAAAGAGCCTTACCCCATGTTGAACGTTTATCTGTCCGGCGAAATCCACACCAACTGGCGCGACGCCATCATCGAGCAGTGCGCTGGTCTTGGCATCGATTTCTCTGGTCCTGTGACCGATCACGCGCTGTCTGATGACTGCGGCCCCCTGATTACCGGGCCAGAAGCGGACAAGTTCTGGCACGATCAGCGCAGCGCCAAGCTTAACGCCATTCGCATCCGCAAGGGCATTGAAGACTGTGATGTCATCGTTGTGTGCTTTGGCGAGAAATACCGCCAGTGGAATGCGGCGTTTGACGCGGGCTATGCCGCGGCGCTGGGCAAGTCGATCATCGTCATGCACGGACCCGATCACCAGCACGCGCTCAAGGAAGTTGATGCGGCGGCCATGGTCGTTACCGAAACGCCAGAGCAGGTGGCTAAGGCGCTGCGCTATGTCGTCAATGGCGCGCTCTAAGCCTCGTCGCTAGAACGGGATTTCCATCAAGTCGCGACCCACGGTGATCTGGCCGTCGAAGGTCGTACCCACGGCTTGCTCGAAGTCTTCGACGGTGGTGCCGCGGTCGCCGATGTCAGGAACATAGTGATTGAGCACCAGATGCTTGGTTGCCGCTTGGGTGGCGATCCGGCCCACGTCTTCGCACGATGTGTGCGAGGCTTCGAAGTGGTCCCACAGAGTGGGCTTCACCGGTTTCATGTACTCACAGATTTTCTTAGCGCCGGGGACGAACATGGCCTCGTGCACCAAAATGTCAGCGTCTTTGGCGAACTCGGCGAGTGGCGGGAAGTAGGTGGTGTCCGCGCCAAAAACCACAGTGCCCGCCGCGGTCTCGAACTTGAAGGCGTAGCAGTGGTGAACCGGTGGATGGATCACGCGCAGGCAGGAGACTTTGACGCGTTCGTCTTCGTAGACCGCGCCTTCGCTGATTTCTTCCCACGTGACGATCTCGCGCAAATCTGTCGCGCCCTCGTCCTTAACCCGGATGTTGATGTCAAAGGATTGGCTGAGCAGGAAGTGCTCCATCAGGTTTGCCACACCCGGCGCGCCGTAAATCTTCATCTCTGACATAGGGCCAGAGGTCCAGCCGGTCTGAATGAAACCGCCCAGCTCAAGATTGTGGTCGGAGTGGTTGTGGGTCAGGAAGATCCGGTCGATGTCAAAGGGCAGGAAACCGGCGTTGCACACCTGTCGGGTAACGCCCAAGCCGGCATCGATCAGGTAGGGCTTGCCCTCAACCACCAGCAAGTTGGAGGTCGGCCAGGCCGTGCCTTTGCCAATGCGCGGGCCGCCTTTGGTACCCAACAAAATCAAACGGTTGTCGCTCATTACTTTGTTTCCTGTCCGTCTTGTGTGTGCTCGGCTTAAAACGGCAAGCCGACGTAGTTTTCAGCGATTGTTGACTGGCCTGCCTCAGAGCTGCGGATGTAGTCGAACTCAGCCCTCTGCATACGCTTTTCAAAGCCCGAATGCTCGGGAAATTGATGCATCATAGAGGTGAGGTACCAGCTGAAACGCTCGATTTTCCAAACCCGCGCCAGCGCGTCCAGCGAGTAGCTTTCCAGCGCGGCGTCGCTGCCGCTGCTTTTCCACAGTGCAATGGCCCGTGACAGGCGGCGCACATCGGCAAAAGCGAGGTTCAACCCCTTGGCCCCGGTTGGCGGCACAATGTGCGCGCTGTCCCCGGCGAGAAACAATCGGCCATAGCGCATGGGCTCGGACACGTAGGACCGAAGCGGCGCGATGGATTTCTCAATCGGTTCACCTGTTTTGACCTGCTGCCCCAAAGTGCCCAGCCGGTGGGTAAAGGCTTCCCAGAAGCGCTCCGTGCTCCAATCGTCCACGGTCTCGCCCGGGGCGGATTGCACGTAATAGCGGCTGCGGGTTTCTGAGCGCATGGACGCCAGCGCAAAGCCGTCTTCGTGGTTGGCGTAAATCACGTTGTGAGCAACAGGTGGTTCGTCGACCAAAATGCCGAGCCAGCCAAAGGGGTATGTGCGCTCAAACTCGCGGCGTTTGACCATCGGAATCGCTTGGCGGCTGGCGCCGTGAAAGCCGTCGCAGCCGCCGATGATCTCAGCGGTTACCGTGACAGGCTCGCCGCTGGGGTCGGTAAAATGGACCTTGGGCGCATCGCTTTGAACGTCACTCAAGCCAGCGTCGGGGCAGTCCCAGAAAATCTGCTGCCCACGGGCCTCACAGGCCTCGACCAAATCTTTGGTGATTTCCGTTTGGCCGTAGACGATCACGTTGTGCCCGGTGATGGCCTTGACGGGGATCTCGAAGGACTCCCCGTCAAAGGACAGGATCACGCCATCGTGGGGAATGCATTCGGCGTGCAGGCGATCGGCACAGCCGGCTTCTTCCATGCCCTCAACCGTGCCACGCTCCAAAATGCCTGCGCGGATCCGCTCCAGCACGCGTTGCTTCGAGGTGCGCTCGACAACAACGCTAGCAATGCCCGACTGGTGCAACAGCTGGCTGAGCAGAAGCCCTGCCGGGCCAGCGCCAATGATCGCGACCGTTGTTTTGAGTTCTCGGGACATACTATGTAGCTTTCCAGCTTGTGGTCAGTGACATGTTACGCTTGTGATGTGTTTGTAGGATATTTCACTCAAGAGTGTAAGGTAAAAGCACTGAAGCGAAGGCTAGATTAATGCGAATTTTGGTGTACGGCGACTCAAACTCTTGGGGTTATTTGGACGATGGCTTGCAGCAGCGCTTTGCCGACCGTTGGCCAGTCGTGATGGCGCGCAAAGCGGAGGGCTTGGGCGCAGTGCTGATCGAGGAATGCTTGTCAGGCCGAACGACCAATTTGCGAGACCCCGAAATGGGCGATCATGTCGATGGAGCCGCACCGCTGAAGGCGATCTTGCAGTCGCACAAACCCTTGGATCTCATGCTCATCATGCTCGGGACCAACGACCTCAAGAGCCACTTTGACCGTTCAGTGGATGAGATCGTGGCGGGCCTTGCGGGCTTGTCTGACATTGTGGCGGAGAGTGAGATTTGGGATGGCCCGGTCGGTGCGCGGTTGGGGTTTATCGCGCCGCCTGCGCTGGGGCTGCGTGCCGATGATCCGGCGTGGGAGTGGGCGCAGAACTGGCGGAACGGGCGGGCCAAGTCAGTGGCGCTGACCAGCAAACTGGAGGCTCTGTGTCAGGCGCGAGGGCACCTTTTTTTCGACGGTAACCGAGGTGCAGTGTCTTCGACCCGGGATCCGATCCATTGGGACGAAGCCACGCATGTGCGCATGGGCGCAGCGGTGGCGACTTGGTTGGCTAAAGTCCTGTAACGAAATCCAGTAAAGCGGCTGTTACGGCCTCCGGGCGTTCCTGCTGGATCCAGTGGCCTGCGCCTTCGATGATGGTCAGGCCGCGCAAGTCTGACAGCAACTCACCCGCACTTTCGTACGCATCGCGCCCGGGCACAAAGCTGCGCACCGGGTCGAGCGAACCGGCGATAAAGGTGGAGGGCTGGCTGATGGACTGCACGCCATAGTTGGGCAGGGCATGGTAATCCCGATCGATGTTGCGGTATCGGTTAAAGGGGCCACGGAAGCCGGAGCGGGTGAAGTTCTCTGCAAACGTGTTCAGTTCAGCCGCGCTCATCCACGCCGGAAATGGTTCAGGCAGAGGAAGGTGGTCGAGCAGGGGCTGGTTGACGGTCAACGAGGGCCAAACGCCGCCGGTTTTGGCCGCATCTCCGGACAGGGCGAAGTAGATCTTGGCCAGCGCGGCCCGAGGGTCAGCTTCAAAAGCAGCTTCGGCCACGCCTTCGTTCTGAAAATACACCTGATAGAAAAACCGGTCTTTGTCCGTATACAGCCGATCCCACAGCGCTAAGGGCGGCAAGGCGGCGCGGCGGAAGTACGGCACGCTCAAACCGGCGACAGCGCTGATCCGTTCTGGAAAAGCCAGTGCGGTATTCCAGACAATAGGACCACCCCAGTCATGGCCGATCAACACGGCGGACTCCTCGCCGAAATAATCGATAACGCCCAACAAGTCGGCCATCAGCTCGGTCATGGCATAAGCATCAACCGGTGCTGGACGGTCGCTTTGGCCGTAGCCCCGCACGTCAACGGCGCAGACGGTGAACCCGGCTTGCGCCAAGGGGCTGATTTGGTGGCGCCAGCTGTAGGACAGCTCCGGCCAGCCATGGACGAGAAGCAGCAGCGGGCCGTTGCCTGCGACTTGGGCGTGGAGCGTAATCCCGTTGGTGGGAATAAGCCGCGATTTTGGCTCGTAAGACATCAGATTACTCCATCTTTGCGCAGCGCCTGCAAGGCGGCGGCGTCGAGGCCCAATGCGCCCCAGATTTCCGCCTCGTCTACGCCCAAGGCTGGCGGGGGCGTGGTGACTTTTGGGCGTTGGCCGTCGATTTTTAGCCCGGTTGAGACCACTCTGATGGCGCGATCGACACCCGGCATGCTGGGAAAGTCCTCGAGGAAATCACGGCTTTGGAGATGATCCGAGTTGAGGACTTGGGGAACGGTTAAAACCGCTCCTGAAGGAATGCCGAGTGCGTTAAGCTCTGCTTCCCATTCCAACGCGGACTTGGCGCGCAAGTTGGTTTCCAATTCAGCGCGCAGGGGGAGGCGGTTGGCCTTGCGGTCTTCTCGGGTTCGGTAATCCGGGTGAGTGGGTAGATCATCGCGCTCCAGATGTTGGCAGAGCAGCAGCCACTGCTCGTCTTTGTTCGCTGCGATGTTCAGCAGGCCTTCGCCGGTTCGGAAGGTGCCAGAGGGGGCGGATGTTGGGTTTTCATTGCCGTTGGCAGCCGGTTCCTGCCCACCGATCAGATGGTTCGACAGCACCCAACCCATGGTCGCCAACACGCTCTCCAGCATGGAAACGTCGATCATGCAGCCTCGTGGTTGAGCGTTGAGCGCTGCGCTGATGGCCATGGCTGCGGTCAGGCCGCCCACGGTATCGGCAACCGGAGATCCAACGCGGGTTGGCGCAGAGGTTCTGTCACCGGTGACGGACATCAGGCCCGAAGCGCCTTGGATGATTTGATCATAGGCGGGTCGCTTCACCCACGGTCCATCTTGCCCAAAACCGGAAATGGCGCAGTAGATTAGGCTGGGCGTGACGGCCTTGAGCGTTTCGTAATCCAAGCCCAAGCGATCCATGACGCCGGGGCGAAAGTTCTCGACCAGCACATCGGCGGTTTTGATCAACTCGAACAGCAAATCTTTGCCGCGTGGATCTTTGAGGTTCAGGGAGACGGACTTTTTTCCCGCGTTTTGGGCCAGAAACGAAATGCCCATGCCGGCGGCGTTGAGCGCTGGATCAGAGCCGAGGTTCCGCGCCAGATCTCCACGTCCAACGGCTTCAACCTTGATGACTTCGGCGCCCAGATGAACCAACTGGTGGCACGCGAAGGGACCGGCGAGCACATTCGTCAGATCGAGCACACGGATGCCGGTGAGGGGCGCGGTCATGGGGTGGCCTCCGTCAACGCAGAGGCTGGAAAGATCAGAGTGACTTTTGCATTCTTGCCGGTGTCTTTCTCAGTCCAGCCTTTGTGCAGGTCCATGATTTCTTCAACGATGCTGAGGCCAAAACGCTGAACGCTTGGCTCGCTGGAGCCTTTAGCGCGAAAGCCTGAGCCGTCATCGGTGACGATCAGCCGATCTTTGCGCACAGTGATGGTTGCTGTTGTCGCGCCGCGCGCGTGCTTGATGATGTTGTCAATCAGGTTGCCAAGGGCTTCGAGCAGCAAAGCGGAGTGGCCGGAAACACTGACGCTAGCCTCAACTTGCAGGCCCAAATCTACCCCGGCGCGATAGGCTCGCAAGGACCAGTCCTCAACGGCTTTCTGCGCCAGTTCTTCGAGGTTGACCGCGCCAAAGGAATCATCGCGGTTTGAGGGCTGCACGCCCACGCGGCTGAGCAGCATCATTTGCTGCACCAAATGGGCAAGATGGTCGATGCGTTTGGACAGTCCCGGCAGGTCTGGTTGGGTGCCCTCCATCGTCGCGACTTCCAACTCTGTTTTCAGTTCAGCGAGCGGAGTTCGCAGCTGGTGGGCGGTGTTGGAGACAAAATGTCGGTGCGAGTTCAGCGTCTTTTCCAGCCGCCCAAACAGCGCGTTTATTTCGTCCACCAGCGGCTGACCTTCTGGCGGAACCGGGCGGCGGATGGCGCGCAGATCGCGTTCGCTGCGCTGGCTGACCGCATCGGCGAGGTTGCGCAAGGGGCGCAGACCGAAATTCACGGCATAGAGCGTCAGCAGGCTAATCATCAGAACCCCGACGACAAACGCCAGAATGGCGTAGCGCAGATAGAGTTGCAGGACGTTGGTACGTTGACCGAGGGTTTCGGCGATCAGGACGACGAACTCAACGCTGGCAGAGTAGCTCAGGGCTTCGTCCTTGATGGCGATCATGCGCATCGGTTCGCCGCGAAAATCAATCTGCTGAAGCACCTTGTCTGACTCGCCAAACGTCGGCGCGAGCAGGTTTCGGTAACCGGTTACAACTTCGCCCGAGGGCCACTTTTGCACGGAGTAGAACACGCGGTCTTCGGCGGAGTTGGTGAGCATCTGCAAGGCTGCATAGGGCAAGTCGACAACCAGCGAGCCGTTTTCAAGCACCACACGGTCGGCAATGGCGAGCGCGGAGCCTTCAAGCACGCGGTCATAGCTCTCCGTGGTTGCGGAGCGAATGGCCCAATAGATCATGCCGATCAGAAAAGCAGAAAGCGGGATCAGTGGCAGGAGTAGGAACATCAGCAAGCGCTGGCGCAGGCTCATCATGGCGCGTGCGCTTCCAGCAGCATGTAACCCACCCCGCGCACAGTCCGCAGCTCAATTGCCGGGTGGCTGAGGCGTTTTCGGACACGGCTGATGATGACTTCGATAGCGTTCGGAGTAGGGGGGTCTGCGTTGTCGTAGAGCGCGCTGATCAGGGCGTCTTTGGAAACCACGGAATTGGCATTTGTGGCCAGGATCGACAGGCAGGCGAATTCGCGTCGGGGCAGGTCGAGTTCCTCTTCCTCCAACCGTGCCAAACGAGCGGCAGTGTCGATCATCAGTGGGCCAAGGGTCAGTTTGGCATCAACGCCGCTGCCTTGCCGCCGGACCAAAGCCCGCGCCCGGGCCATTAACTCATCGAGGGCAAAGGGTTTGGTCAGATAGTCATCTGCCCCCCGGTCCAAGCCGCTCACCCGGTCGCGCACGGCGTCTCGTGCGGTCAGGATCAGCACCGGCGTTTTATCGTCTCGATCCCGCATCTCACCCAGCAGCGTCATCCCGTCTCCATCGGGCAAGGTCAGATCCAGCAAGACGATGTCCACGGTGAACTCACGCAGGAAAGCCCGCGCAGACAACAAGTCGCTGGCGTGGTCCAAAGTCAGTCCCGCGAGGGCAAAGGCGCGTGACACGCCGTCGGCCAATACCGGGTTATCCTCAACCAATAAGGCTCTCATGGGTCATTTTTCGCATGATTCTGTCAGGCTGACGACAGCTTACTTTCGGTAGAGTTTCAATCACCTTGGGCAGTGTGTCTGCTTGCAGGGGCGCTACTGGGAGGATAGCGAAGTGGGAAAACTGAGGCGGTTATTCGCCTACCCGACAGCATTGGCTTGCCTGTTCTGTGCGCACTTGAGTGCTGCCGAACCGATCGTGCTGCCGGGGTCCGAGGATGAGCGGCTGACGATCTATTCGACCGCCGATTACCTCGCTGTTGAACCGGTTCTCCTCGCCTACAAAGACCTGCAGCCGGGCCTGACCATCCACTACCATGAGTTGCTCAGTCAGGAATTGTATCAGCGGGTTTTGGATGAAGAGCAGCAGACGGCGGATCTGGTTTGGTCCTCGGCGATGGATTTGCAGATGAAGCTGGTCCACGACGGCTATGCCCGCCGCTTTACCCCGAACGCAATCGCCAGTCTGCCCGAGTGGTCCTACTGGCGAGACGAGGCCTACGCCGTATCGGTTGAACCGGCGGTCATGGTCTACAACCGCCAAGCCTTCAAAGGCATGGACGTGCCTGCGACGCGGGAAGATTTGCTGGCGTGGTTACAGGGTGAGGACGACCGTGCCTTTCAGATGGTCGGCACATACGACATCGAGCGCTCTGGCCTCGGGCTGTTACTGGCCGCGCGGGATGCCGATCAGAGTCGGGATTTCTGGACGCTGGTCCAAGCGCTGGGTGCCAATCAAGTCGAGCTGTTTTCCTCGTCCAGTGGGTTGATCGAGCGGGTGGCGCGCGGTGATTTGTCGTTGGCCTACAACGTCCTCGGCTCCTATGCCGCCAGCCGTGCAGAGACCGCCTTGGATCTCGGCGTGGTGCTGCCGCGAGACTATACGCTGGTGGTCAGCCGAGTGGCCTTTGTGCCCTATGCAGCGGTAAACGCGGATGCTGGTGAAGACTTTTTGAACTTTCTGCTGAGCCGTCGAGGTCAGCGTATTCTCAATGACGACGTAGGCTTTCCATCGGTCCATGCGGACGTTGATTGGAACTCTACTCTCTTTCCCGAAAACGGTCTGACCCGTCGGTACTTGGCACCGATGGAAGTGGACACGCGCCTGCTGGTCTATTTGGATCAAGCGCGCCGGGAGAACGTGATCCGCCAATGGCGGCAAGCTCTGGGGGGGCCGCTATGAAAGGCGATCTTCAGAAATCTGAAATCAGCATATTGGGAGGATTATCCATGCTGAAGAAACTCGCTGTGGGTGCTGCGGCACTCGTTGCAACCAGCTCGGCCGCATCTGCGGAACAACTGGTTGATTCCATTCACTTCCTTATTCCAGGCGGCGCAGGCGGCGGCTGGGACGGTACAGCTCGCGGTACCGGTGAAGCTCTGACGGGCGCAGGCATTGTTGGCTCTGCATCCTTCGAAAACATGTCCGGCGGTGGCGGCGGTGTTGCGATTGGTCACCTGATCGAGAACGCTGACTCCATGGATGGCACACTGATGGTGAACTCTACGCCAATCGTGATCCGTTCCTTGCAGGGTGTCTTCCCCTACAACTTCTCCGACCTGACCATGATCGCTGGCACCATTGGTGACTATGGCGCGTTGGTTGTGACCCCGGGCTCGACCACCACGCTTGGTGATTTGGTTGCTGCTTACACCGCAGACCCAAGCTCCATCGCGATGGGCGGCGGTTCTGTACCGGGCGGCATGGATCACTTGATCGGTGCGATGGTCATGAACGCTGCGGGCGCGGACGCAACCAAGGTTGCTTACCTGCCGTTTGATGCTGGTGGTGTGGCTCTTGCTGCTCTGCTCTCTGGTGAGATTGAAGTTCTGTCCACCGGTTTGGGTGAGGCTCTGTCTCAGGCGAAAGCTGGCGAAGTTGATATCCTGTGTATCACCAGTGACGCTCGCGTTGCCGACGCTCCGGACGTACCAACCTGTGCCGAAGCTGGTGCCGAAGGCGTTTACTTCGTGAACTGGCGTGGTTTCTTTGGCGCGCCTGGCCTGTCTGACGACAAGGCTGACGCTTACCGTGCTGCGATTGCTGCGATGTACGCGACCCCTGAGTGGGAAGCGGTTCGTGCGCGTAACGGTTGGGTAGAAATCCACAACCCAGGCGACGACTTCGTTTCCTTCCTGGAGAACCAGGAACAAATCATCGGTGATCTGATGACGTCTATGGGCTTCCTCTAAGCCCTTTAGAACGGGGAAGGGAGCCGCCTTTGGCTCCCTTCTTTCCTCGTTCTCTGTTCCAAGCTAACATTCTGTTTCTAAACAACTTTGCTCACCTGTCAGGTAGTGCTCATGTCTCGCCTTTTGTCTGCTGATCGGATCGTTGGGGTTATCCTGCTGATTCTGTGTTGCCTGTTCACGTACTTTGCCTTCGATCTGGCCAAGACCATTCCGCCGTTCTTCAAGAACCAGCCCATGCGCGTTGACACGCTGCCGCGGATTTTGGGTGTTGCCGGGATCCTTGCCTCTATCGTCACCATTATCGCGCCAACCACGGGTGCCAAGAGCGCGCCTGAGAACAAGCAGCTCAAGGACAGCCAAGACCGGATGGCGGACCTGAGTTTTGATAATTTTGGACAGGCCAAGTGGGGGCAATTGGTGGCGATGATCGCGCTGATGATCGTGTACTCGACCTATTTGCGCGCCGGTGGGTTTATCCCTTCGACCTTCTTTCTTCTGCTGTTTGGCAGCATCATTTTGGGCGAGCGCCGCTGGGTGGCGATGGTCCTTGTGTCGATCATAGCGCCGCTGGCGATTTGGCTGCTTGTGACCTACGTCCTCGACCGAACAATTCCGCCCTTGCCACGGGCACTCATGGATCTGATGGGGGGCTAAGCCGATGTTAGACGGTATCCTAACCGGCCTCAGTGCCGCCTTTACGTTTCAAGCCATTGGCCTTGTGGTCCTGGGCTGTCTGATTGGTTCCTTTATTGGCATGGTGCCGGGTTTGGGGCCGATGCAGGTGATTGCGATTATGATCCCCGTTGCCGTGGGGATCGGTGACCCGTCGGTGGCGATGATTATGCTCGCCGGGGTCTATTACGGCGCTGTCTTTGGCGGCTCCACGTCGTCCATTCTGATTAACGCGCCGGGGGTCGCGTCTACGGTCGCCACATCCTTTGACGGCTACCCGATGGCGCGCAAGGGCTTTGCGGGCAAGGCGCTGACCATCGCGGCGATCTCCTCGTTCGCAGGGGGTACGATTGGCGCAATTTTGCTCACGTTGGCCGCCAAGCCGCTGGCCGATGTCGCGCTGCTGTTCCAGTCGCCGGAATACCTCGCCGTGATGATTGTTGGTATGACGGCTGTTGCTGCCTTTGGCGAGCGGGGCCGGGCTTACAAGGCCGTGCTGATGGTGATTTTCGGGATGATCCTCGCGTCGATCGGCGAAGGCTCACAGTTCGCCAATCGTCCGCGCTTCACCTTTGGCTATGTACCGCTGCAAGATGGAATTTCCTCGATCACGCTCATCATGGGCCTGTTCGCCGTTCCGGAAGCCTTCTTCCTGATCCTCGATCCCAAGCGAGGGCAGTACAAGGGCGACGGCCAGAGCAAGGAAATCAACAACATGCGCATCAACGCGCAGGAAGCCAAGGAGATGGCCCCGGTTATCGGGCGTCAGTCGATCCTCGGCTTCCTGATCGGTGTCATGCCTGGCGCAGGGGCAACCATTGCCTCCCTGATGGGCTACGCGATGGAGCGTAACATTGCGCCCAAGGCAAAGCGTGAAGAGTTCGGCAAGGGTTCCTTACGGGGTCTGACCGCACCGGAAACAGCCAACAACGCCGCCTCGACCGGCTCCTTTGTGCCAATGTTGACGCTCGGCATTCCGGGCTCAGGCACCACGGCGATTTTGCTCGTTGCGCTGATTTCGCTGGGTGTTCAGCCCGGACCGGCGCTCATCAACGACAATCCGGATATCTTCTGGGGCATCATTATCTCCATGTACTTCGGGAATGTGGTGCTGCTGATCCTCAACTATCCGCTCATCCCGTACATTGCCAAGTTGCTGGCGGTGCCGCGGACGTTCTTAATCCCGTTCGTGCTGTTCTTCTCGATGGTGGGGGCCTATCTGGTCAGCCAGAACCCGACGGAGCTCTACACCATGATCGTATTGGGCGTTGTAACGACGCTGCTGCGGCTGGCGAAGTTCCCGATTGCGCCAATTGTGATTGGCTTCATTCTGGGCATTCGGATGGAGGATAATCTGGGCCGAGCGCTGACGGATCCGGATTACTCAGGCTTCAGCTTCATCTGGGAGCGTCCGATGACACTGGTGTTCCTGCTGATCGCGGCGGCCATGCTGCTCTATCCGATGATCGAAGGCCGTCTGGCCCGTCGTGAGCGGAAAAAGGCACGCGACAGCCAAGTCACGCAGGACTAAACCAAGCTTATGGTCAAAGTCCTTATCCCCTCGGGCGCGCTTGGGATCAGTGTCGATCCTGACGCGCTAGAGCGCGGGTTGCAGATGCAGCCCGACATCATCGCGATCGATGGCGGCTCAACCGATAGCGGCCCGCACTACTTGGGCACCGGCACGTGCAAGTACTCGCGCGCGTCGGTGAAGCGTGAATGGCGGCTGTTGATGCTCGCGCGGGCACGGCTGGGGGTGCCTTTGCTGATTGGGACAGCAGGGACATGCGGTACGGATTCCATGGTCGATTGGCTGTTCGACATCACCCGTGAAATTGCGGCAGAAGAGGGCCAAAGTCTGCGCGTTGCGGCGCTTTATTGCTCGCAAGACCCGAGCGCAGTGGCGCAATCCTACGCAGGCGGAGCGGTTTCAGCCCTTCCCGGTGCGCCAGAACTATCGCTGGAAACCTTTGCGCAATGCAGCAACATCGTCGCTTTGGCCGGTGCTGAGCAGATCAATGCCGCACTCGCGACGGGCGCTGAAATCGTTATTGCGGGGCGTTCAACAGATACGGCTGTGATCGCTGCTTTACCGCTGGCGCGCGGATGCCATCCGGGCGGGGCGTGGCATGGGGCGAAGATCGGTGAGTGCGGGGCCTTGGCGACCAACAATCCGGCATCCGGTTCCATCCTGATCGAATTTGACGCTGAGGGCTTTACCGTCAAGCCGACCGGCGAGGGCGTTCTCGCTACGCCTACAACGGTTTCCGCGCACATGCTGTACGAGAATACCGATCCCTTTATCCTGTACGAACCGGGCGGGCATCTGGACGTCACCAGTGCGACCTATGAGCCGGTGAATGGCGATAGTGTGCGGGTGCAGGGCAGTGTGTGGAACCCTGATGCGCGCTACACCGTCAAGCTCGAAGGCGCGCAGATCGCGGGGTATCAAACCGCCTCGCTGGTGCTGGTCCGCGACCGGCGATACGTGCAGTCAATCACCCAGTGGATCCAGCAGCTGCAGGCAACCTTTGAGCAGCGCGAAGGCGACAATATCAGCGGTGACTACACGCTCGAGTTCCGTCTAATTGGCGCAAATGCTACGCTGGGCGGGTTGGAAACGCAGACCGACGGGGCCCATGAAATCGGCGTTCTTTCGATCATCACAGCGCCCACTCAGCAAAGCGCAAACGACATCGCCAAGTTACTCAACCCCTATTTGCTGCACTACGCGCTGACACCAAACGAGCCGATGCCGACCTTTGCCTTTCCCTTCTCCCCACCAGAAATGGACCGGGGCGCGTTGCATGAATTTGCACTGAATCACGTGCTGACACTGGACGACCCGATGAGCGCCTTTCGCCTTGTGGTGCAGGAGGTTAGCGCATGAGTTTAGTGCAGGATATTCGCTCCAAAAACGCTGGTCCGTTCTGGATCACCATCGACCTGTTTTGCACTGACGCTGCGGCCTTTGGGCGCTTGAAGTCTGCGCTCACCACAGCGATGGTGGCACAGGCGCTCCACGCTGACGCGGACAGCCTGCAACGCTTTGACATCGAAGCGCTCAATGTCATCAAATTCAGCGCCCCGCGTGAAGTCGTCCAAGGCTCCCGCGCAGATCGCGACATGCACGGCGCGTCCTATGCGGTACTGATCAAGGAATTGGTCGACGCCCTCTGAGTGATGCAAGGAAACTGCAAGCCCGAGCGCCTAGAACGGGAAGCAGTAACGAAGGGGAGGTTCGTGGGTGCAGGTTGATGTAGCGGTTCTCGGAGGAGGGAACGCAGCTCTTTGCGGTGCGATTAACGCAGCGTTAGCGGGGTGCTCTGTCCTGCTGCTGGAAAGCGCACCCGAGCCCTATCGCGGCGGAAACTCCCGACACACCCGAAATTTTCGGTGCATGCACCAAGGCCCCGTCGCACCTTTGACCGATGCTTACCTCGAAGACGAATATTTCGATGATTTGCTGAAAGTCACCAAGGGCAATACGGACGAAACTTTAGCGCGCAAAGCCATTCGCGAGTCCGAAGCGTGCTTGCCGTGGATGCAAGACCAAGGCATCCGCTTTCAACCTTCATTGAGCGGTACGCTCTCGCTGTCGCGGACCAATGCGTTCTTTTTGGGTGGGGGCAAAGCGCTGGTTAACGCGCTTTACCGCCGGGCCGAGGCGCTGGGCGTCGAAGTGCGCTACGAGACCGAAGTCACCCACGTCGATATGCAGGGTGAGCGCGTTTCCGAGGTGGTCTTTACCGATGAACAGGGCGCTGAACAGCGCGTTCAACCCAAAGCCGTGATTGCCGCCTCTGGCGGTTTTCAAGGCGATACAGAGTGGCTCGAGCGGGCCTGGGGACCGGGCGCCCAGAACTTCCTGATCCGTGGGACGAAATACAATCGCGGCGTCGTGCTGCGAGATTTGCTGGACCAGGGCGCAAAGTCCGTTGGCGACCCCACCCAATGCCACGCCGTCGCCATCGATGGGCGTGCGCCAAAGTTTGACGGGGGCATTGCCAGTCGGCTCGATTGCGTGCCGTTCTCGGTTGTTCTGAACAAGCACGGCGACCGCTTCTACGACGAAGGCGAAGACGTTTGGCCCAAGCGCTACGCCATTTGGGGCCGTTTGGTTGCGGCACAGCCCGATCAAGTCGGTTTTGTGATCATCGATAGCCGCAGTTTGGAGCTGTTCATGCCCTCGCTCTATCCGCCTTTGGTGAGCGACACGCTAGAAGGACTGATTGACCAAATGGGCATTCCTGCTGCGCAAAGTCTTGCCTCAATCAGCGATTTTAACGCCGCCTGCGCCAATGACCTGAGCGGGTTTAAACCAATGGAACTCGATGGCTTGAGCACGCGCGGGTTGGAACCAGCCAAGACCAACTGGGCCCGCCCCATCGTCGAGCCCCCGTTTTACGGCTACACCCTGCGCCCCGGGGTGACCTTTACTTATTTGGGTTTGAAGGTCGATGAGACATCGCGGGTGCAGATGCAGAACGGTCGGGCAGAAAACCTGTGGGCGGCGGGTGAAATCATGGCAGGAAGCATCTTAGGCCAAGGCTATCTAGCCGGTTTTGGCATGACCATTGGCACCGTTTTTGGCCGACAAGCAGGGCAGGAGGCTGGCGCTTATGTCCGAGGATAGAACCGCAGCACGCATGGAAAATCCATTGAGCGCTATCGAAGAAGCGGCGCGGCAGGTCAACATCTGCAACGCTTGCCGCTACTGCGAAGGCTACTGCGCTGTTTTCCCAGCGATCACCTCAGCGCGCACGTTCGGAGAGGCCGATATCACGCAGTTGGCGAACCTCTGTCACAATTGTCGTGGCTGCTTTTATGCCTGTCAGTACGCGCCCCCACATGAGTTTGAATTGAACCTGCCCAAGGCACTGGCCGAAGTCCGGCAAGAGAGCTGGGAAGACTTTGCCTTTCCCCGTGCATTGGGCAAACAGTTCCACCGCAGCGGGGCTGCAATCGCCGTTGTTGCTGTGCTGGCTTTCGCTGTCCTGTTCGCCTTGGCCCGCTTTGTCGGTGGCATTGGTGATGCTCAGGGCGAGGGCTTTTACCGGGTCATGTCGCACACCGTCATGGTGTCGATATTCATGCCGGCGTTCATTTTGCCGATGGTTGCTGTGGCCGTCGGTGTGGTGCGCTTTTGGCGCGCCACACGGCCCTCAGAAAGCGCGGTGGCCGGGGTAAGCTGGCTGATGGTTCCCCGCTCTCTGGCAAAGGCCTTGCACGACGCTGCGACCATGAAGAACCTTAGTGGTGGGCACGGTGAGGGCTGTAATTTCGAGGACGAAGACCGTTTCTCCAACTTGCGCCGTTGGCTGCATCAGGCGACGGCTTTTGGCTTCATTCTGTGCTTCTTGGCGACCTCCAGCGGGACGGTCATGCATTACCTGTTTGATTGGCCTGCGCCCTATCCGATTTGGAGCCCGCCTAAGGTGTTTGGGGTGAGCGGCGGTATTCTGCTGACCGTTGGGGCTTTCGGTTTGGCTTACTTAAAAACCCGCGCAGATCGCAATCTGGGCGATGGTCGGGTATGGGGCGGTGAGATGGGTTTTGTGCTGCTGCTCGGGTCGGTTGGTTTGACCGGTCTGCTGCTGTATTGGCTGGGCCAGACGCCGATGGTTGAGGTGATGTTGGCCGCGCACTTGGGGACAGTTTTGGCGCTGTTCCTGCTGCTGCCGTACTCGAAAATGGCACACGGCTTCTATCGGTTGGCCGCGCTGGTCCGCGACGCGCAGCGGCGGCTTGGCACCGCCGAATGACCCCACGCGCGCTTTCCACCGACATCGCAAAACTAGCATTAACAGCCCTGTTTGCGCTGAGCAGCGGCTGGGTGTTCAGTCAGTTCCGCTTGCCGGTGCCGTACATGCTCGGCTCGTTGATTGGCGTTTGGGTGTTGGGCGCGGTGATCAAGCCGGCACAGCCATGGCTGGGCGTCCCGCGTTGGTTCCATATTCCCGTGATTTTGGGCCTTGGAGTGATCGTTGGCGGGGCCATCGGGCCGGGCTTTTTCACCTCAATCCGTGAGTGGTGGTTTACGACGCTGGTGGTCATCGTCGCTACCGTCATCGCCACAACCGTCGGCTTCTTGGTACTGTGGAAAGGGCGCCGTCGGCCTTGGTTACAGGCCTTGCTGGGCGCGATTCCCGGCGGTCAGGCAGAGATCGCTGTGATCTCCCGCGACTACGTGGAAAAGGACTACGCCGTCGTTCTATCCCACCTCGTGCGCGTGACCTTTATCTTCCTCAGCACGCCGCTGATCCTCGCGCTGGTCGAAGGGCAGGACGCGGTTGAACAGTCCTATACGGTGCAAAATGATTTGCCCGGTTTGCTTGATTTACCGCCCCGCAAAATCCTGGAATTTATCGCGATGGCGTTTGGCAGCTTTGTCATTGCCCGCTGGATCCGAATGCCCATGCCGCACTTGCTGGGGCCGATGCTGGTGTCACTGGTGCTCAATGCCTTGGGGTGGGTTGAGACTGTTCGGCTGAACGAGTTTGTCCTGTTGGCGCAAATCACGATCGGCGGGCAAATTG
This sequence comes from Alphaproteobacteria bacterium, assembly GCA_965661545.1. GTDB lineage: Bacteria > Pseudomonadota > Alphaproteobacteria > UBA7985 > UBA7985 > UBA7985. The sequence goes on from CBFIEF010000025.1 coordinate 29,150, forward strand.
GGTCGCGGCTGAGCCGGGTTCCGTTCCGCGAAGTGGTCAGCTACCTGATCGACGGCCTGCTGGTGTCCATTGTTACGCTCAGCATCTACACCAGCTTCGCCATCGGCGTTGCGGCCTTGTTGGGCATGCGGCTGTTGGACGCCTACATCGGTTTTGTGCCGGGCGGCTTGTACGAGGTGACGGTTCTGTCGGTCCTATTCGGCCTCGACGTGGCCTTTGTCGCCTTCCACAACACACTGCGCGTGGTGCTGATCTATATCGGCCTACCCATCGTTTTGGCGCGGATTCCGGTCAAGTCGAGCAGCGGACTTTAATCAGTCCAGCAAAACGGCGGGAACAAAGATTTCGCCGGCCATGATCTTCTTCGCCGTCCGCATAATCCCCGCCTTATCAAACTCAGGCCCATCTGGACCATCGCGATAGGCCAACTCAATATCAATCTGGCCCTTGGGGTGCTCCAGAACGAAGGTTTGGGAGGCAAAATCCTGTGCGCTGGAAACCTCGGATACCACGGTGCCCGGTTGGGTCGCAGCGGTCGCAACGTTGATCGAGCCAGTGACGGCGTGTGTCGGGTGACAGCTCTGGGGGACGAAGTAGCGGCTGGTGACGTGACCGCCGTGCTTTGGTGGGCTGGCAATGCCCATTTTCGGCACAACCTTTCCCCGCGCGTCGCCCAAGCCCATGCGCTCGGACGCAATCAGGCGGGCCGCTTCCATGCGTTCCAGCAGCGCGGGGTCGTCCAGCGCCTCTTTGCTTTCATCCCCGTTTACGCCCAACTCGGACGCGCGGAACCAGATCATCGGCACAGCAACGTCGATCAGCGTGACGGTGAGGCCGTTGATTTCCTCAGACCGCTGACCGGTCGGGAACAGCTTGCCCGTTTTGGAGCCAACAACGTCGAGGAAGTTCATCACAACCGGCGAGGCAGAACCCGCGACGCCATCAATCCGCGTGTTGCCCATGTAGGACCACTGACCGCCTGGCGTTTCCAGAACGGCTTCCATCAGCGCATTGGTGTTGGTGTTGCGGATGGAGATTGTGGTGATGGGGTCGGACGCCTCGACCAAGCCCATTTCCAGCGCGGCGTGACCCACCGCTGAGAGAATGTTTCCGCAGCTTGGGTTGGTATCAACAAAGGGGCGCTCGAGGTCGACTTGTGCGAACAAATAGTCGATGTCCACACCCTCGACCACCGAGCGAGACAGCACGGCCGTTTTGGAGGTCACAGGCGTTGCTCCGCCTACGCCGCCGAGCTGAGCGCTGTCGACTTCATCGGAAATGCCGTCTGTTGTGCCCAGTGCCGCGAGCAAAACCGCGTCGCGCTTGGTGGGGTCAGAGGGTAGGTCTTTGGCGTTCCAATAGGGGCCGGAGCTGGTCCCGCCGCGCATGAAAAGTGCTGGAATTCCTTTGAGATCTGACACGGCAAATCCTCCGACAAGGCACGCTCTATGGCACGCCGAACATTTGTGGTTTCTTGAGATATTTCAGAACGGGGTCGAGCATTTCGACCTCGCCAAACAGTCGCTTGATCCCGCCAAGCGTCAGGCTTGGATTCACGAGGTCAGCGAGGAAAATCAGCAGCGCGACCGCGGCGGCAGACAGGGCCAAATTCCACCACCATTTCAGGGGGCTGTAGCTGAACAGCAGAGCGAGGCAGAACAGTGCCGTCGCGATCAAATGCCCGACCAGCGCGATGGCGAGCACGTAGCCTGCGATCCAACCAAAGGCGAGTAACAGACTGCGCCGCCCTTCTGTTTCCGCGAGGTTGCGGGCGTCGGCTTCCTCGTCTTCCAGCAGCTCTTGCTCACCTTTGTTAAACAGCAAGCGGAACAGGGCCAGCAGGGCCAGCGGGAAGAACACCAGACCGAGGAAGTGCGGCATCTGAGCGTCATTGATGTTGGAGCCGAAGAAGTAGAGCTTCTTGCCCCATGTGACGGGCCCGAAGAGCATGTAGGCAAAGATCAGCACGACTAGACTAATAAACGCGATGTTGGGCAGCTTTTCCCGCCACGTTCGGCTCAGCGTCATGCCGCTTTCCCGGTGCAAGCGGGTTTCGGAGCGGTTGACGATGATGCCGTAGATGATGACCAGAACAATCAGCGCACCAATGATGCTAATCAGGATCCAATCGATGGGATCCATATTGCCGCGCGCAATGCGCTGCGCGGCCCAGTTGAATTTGGTTTCCATCGGTCCGGCGAGGACAAAGCCGATCAGGAAGGCTGGACGGGACCATTTGAACCGTCGCAGCAAAATCCCCAAGCCGCCCAAGGTCAGAAGGGTCAGGAAGGAGTAGAAAGACGCTGATTTACTGACTTTGAAGACCGCGAAAAAGATGATGACCAGCAAAAAGGGCGCGAGGGTTGGGAAGGGGATCTTGGTCAGGCGAGCGATGGGCGCGCTCAGGCCAAAGCACAGCGCGGTTCCCATGACGTTGCCCAGCATCAGCGTCCAAGCGATAAAGAACGTGACCACCATACCTGTCACAACGATGGTCGAACCGGGCAAGTTGAACTCGTCCAACGGCTTGATCATGTCGAACATTGGTGGTCCGGCTTCGATGGAGAAAATCGATAGAATGCCCAGGAAGACCGCCATGGAGCCGGAGCCGGGCAGGCCCAGCAGCAGAGTTGGAACCAGACCGCCGCCTTCTTTGGCGTTGTTGGCGCTTTCGGGGCCAATGACACCGCGAATATCGCCCTTGCCGAAGCCGGTTACGTCTTCACCGCGCGCGGCGACAATGGCTTTGGTTTGGCCGTAGGCGATCCAATCAACTACCGATCCGCCCAAGCCCGGGACAATCCCTACGAGCACACCGACAAAGGCGTTCCAAAGGCTGATGAGCTTGTTGTCCCACCAGTCCATGAAACCCTGTTTCCAGCCATAGCCAAGCTTGGCATCACCGGCGATGGAGCGGTTTTGGCGGAGCAGATCGACGATTTCTGGCACGGCGAACATGGACAGGCCAATCATGGCGACGCCCAAACCGCTGCGCAGGTACTTTTGCCATTCCTCGATGAACCCGTTGGGGCTTTTTGCCGTGAGGGAGTGGGGGAAGAACTGTGCGGTCCAATCGCTGAACCCGACAAGCCAGTCGTATTCCTTGCCTGTGAAGCGAACAAAACCGTCCAGCGAGCCCGAGCCCATCATGCCCACAAACAGGCCTAAACCTGCGGCCAGGAAGCCCTTGAGCAGCGAACGGCCCGACAATATGCCGATGAGCGCGATGCCGAAAACGGCCAGCATGAACTGCGCCGGGGTGCGGATATAGGTGATGATCGACGCGGCAAAAGCGAGGATGACGGTGAGCACCACCACGCCCAATATCCCGCCGAACAGCGATGAGACAAAGGCGGACGAGAGTGCTTGTGCAGCCTTGCCTTGCTTGGCCAGCGGGAAGCCGTCGAGCACGGTGGCCTGTGATGCGCTGGAGCCGGGAATCCCCAGCAGGACGCTTGCAAAAGTGTCTGAGGTCGGGACCACGGCAATCATGCCGATGGCCATGGCGATGCCGGCGAGGGGTTCAGCCTGGAACTGTGTCAGAACGACAATGAGGATCGACATCCCGGCAATGCCACCCAAACCGGGCAGGATACCGAGCGCGATCCCCATCAACACACCGAAGAAAACATACATGAGCACGCCCGGCTGCAGGATCAGCGCGAAGGCGGAGAATAGGCTCTGTAACACGTCCATATAGGGTGTTTCCTTGGGTGAATTGATCGAGGAAAACAGCCGATGGAACAGAGGGGTTAACGCAGAGAATTAACCCCTCTACCAACGACACTAGGTCGCTAGGAAATTACAGCTCAACGCCGTAAGCGTCCTTGAGCCAGCCCTTGACGAACATCAGGGATGTATCATCAACGTCCAGAGCCTTTTCGAGCAGCACTGTGGCGCCTGCGCCGATGCCCTGTGGGTAGACACCCAAGCGCTTAGCGGAAGCTTCGCCGAAGCCGTCAACCATGGTCGCCGCTTTGAAAGCAGCGGTGATTGTCGCTACGTCGTCAGCGGAAGCGTCGCCCGGCAGGAAGACCATCTTCTGTGCTGCGAAACCAGCGGTGAAGAAGGCTTTCCAAGCTGCGTAAGCAGGCGTGTCCAGTGCCGCTGGGTTTGCGTCAGCCAAGACTTCTGTGAAGTGTGGCAGGTCTGGGAATGTTGGGTCACGAACGATATCGCCGTTCGCGTCAACCGCGCCCCAAGACATCAGAGCAACAGCTTCGCCCGCTTCTACAACAGGTGCGATGTTCGAGATGTAAGCAGAAGAGGTCTGGTAATCGATGGTCGTCTCGCCAGCGAGGAACGCCGCGCGGCCTGCAGAACGGCCCTTGAGACCAAAGATTGGCTCTACGTTGTAGCCCAGCAGCTCAAACGCCAGCAGCGGAACGAGGTCCAAAGAGGTTGCGCCCTGTGAGCCATAGCTCAGGGAAGCGTTTGCCAGACCGCCTTCAGCGATTTCTGGGGTCGTGTAAACCACACCACCAGTTGGCGTAGCGATCATGACTTGCCAGTCGCGGTATTCGTACTCAACGCGATCGTCGCCCAGCAGGTAAGGGAACTGCGTAGAACCGGATGAGCCAAAGATGGTACAGCCGTCGCCTTCAACTTCGTTCTGGAAGTGGTTGGCACCAAGCGTGGAGCCTGCGCCTGGCATGTACTCAACAATCACGTTTTGGCCGAGTTGCTCAGACACCAGCGGCGCCCAGAAACGCGCCCACTTGCCGGAACCACCACCTTCGGAGAAAGGAATGATCCACGTGATGTCATCGCCATCACAAGGAGCTGCGTAAGCGGTGCCGGACACAGCACCGAAGGATACGACTGCGACTGCAGCCATCAAAAACTTTTTCATGAGTTCCTCCCAGAACCAAAATTTGGCGACCATCGCCCTCTCCCACAGAGGACTTGCATCAGGTCGGTAGTTCTGGGTTAACTGCCCAACCTTTCATTAACCTTGCAGAGCGGGAAAAGGCGGTCGTGCGAATACTGTTGGTTGAAGACACCGCCGAAGTCAGCGCCGCCATGGTCGATCTGCTCGCTACCCGCGATCACAGCGCCGATGTCGTGACCAATGTTGAGGACGCCATCGCCATGCTCAGCTCGGATTGGTTTGATCTGGTTGTGCTGGACCTGAATTTGCCCGGTGGGTCTGGTCGAGAGCTTCTTACATTCTGCAAATCCAATGCGATCGATGTGCCGATTTTTGTCGTCAGTGCCCGGGCCGACCTTGAGGACCGGGTTGCTCTTCTGGAAAGCGGGGCGGACGATTATTTGGTCAAACCCTTTGATCCGCCTGAGTTTTTAGCCCGCGTGGGCGCTTTGCTGCGCCGCCCAAAGGAGAAGGCACCGGCGCGGACTTCGTTGGGGCTGCTGACCTTCGATCACGACGAAAGACGGGCCTTCCATCGTCAAAGCGGCGCGGACATTCACTTGACCCCGCGCGAACGATCTGTCCTTGCAGCGCTCATGCTCAAGCCCGGTGTCGGTGTGCGCAAAGAGGTGCTGACCAACCTGCTTTTCTCGCTGGAAACCGATGTCCAAGTGAGCGTGGTTGAGGTCTATGTCAGCCGGTTGCGCAGCAAGCTCGACCGGGCAAAAGTTGCCCTTCAAATCCGCGCTATTCGAGGCTTTGGCTACCGATTGGAAGAGGCGGAAACCGGCACATGATGGCAAGCCTTCGTCTGCGAATCCTGTCCGTCGTAGCGGTCGGGTTGGTGCTCGCGTCGCTGATCGGTGGGGTGCAAGCGCGCCGAAGTGCGCAGGGTTTGGCGCAGAATCTTCAGGACCAAAATCTCCGCGCCATGGCCTTCGGCTTCTTCTCCAGCGTGACCGCCTCGCAAGGCTCTTGGGTCACACCTGAAGAGCTATCCGACTTCATCCCCGCAGACGTGGACCAGTATTTCTATCGCCTCATCGGGCCGAAGGGGTCGTACATTTCCGGCTACAACTTTGTTCAGGTTCCGGTGCCCGACGATGTTGAAACGGGCGTGGCTTATTTTGCGACGTGGACCGACGGCAGTGGCTCAACGTTTCGCGGTGTCTCGATCTCGGCTTACGTGGATCAGTTCGTCGCGCCGGGGTGGGTGACGCTGCAGGTCGCGCAGTCCACGCGCGGGGCGCAGCGGTTGGTGAGCGAGCAAATGCGCTCATACTTTATTACCGCAGCGATGATCAGCCTCGGGGTTCTCATCAGCGCAGTGATTATCCTCTCCACCATTTTCCAGCCGCTCAGCCGTCTGACGCTATCCGTGGCGCGTCGCAGCGCAGAAGACCTGTCACCGATCCAGCAACCCGTTCCTGTTGAGGTTCGACCGTTGAAGGAGCGGCTGAACGTGTTGTTCCAGACGGTGCGGACGGAGCAAGAGGCGAAGAACCGGCTTATTTCGAATGTAGCCCATCAGCTGAGAACCCCTCTAACCACCATCCGCCTGCGTGCGGATCTGGCCAAGAACGCCACCGACCCGGCCCCCCATCTCTTGGCGCTGGACCGTGAGGCGAAGCGAGCGGGGGGATTGGCGGCGCAGTTGATACAGCTGGAGAACGATGGAGCCGCTGAGGAGCTGGTGGAGCTTGATTTGAGCCCGCTGGTGCGGTCGCTGATCAGCGATCATCGTCTGCAGTTCGAGCACGCAGGGGTGAAGCTGGAGCTGCAAGAAGAAGGCGAGGGCGTGTTGGTTGTGGGGGCCAAAGTGCTGGTCGAGGAAATCCTGTCCAACCTGCTCGACAACTGCTTGCAGCATGCCGAGGCGAAGACCGTTGTTGTGGCCATTGATGGATCGGTTCTACGGGTAACAGACGATGGCAAAGGTGTGGATATCAAGAGCATCGATTTGCTGTTCGAACGGTTTTTCAAAGCGCATGCGGAGCAAGGGGCGGGCTACGGTTTAGGCCTGAGTATCGTTCGAGAATTCGCGATACGCATGGGGGCAAAAGTCCGGGTTGAGGACAATAATGGCTTGTCAGTCTCAGTGGCTTTTCGCGCTGTTTAGTAGGCTTTACCTAAGGCGTTTCATGGCCACCAACACCTTCTAATCATTCTCAATTATGACGGGGCGCCAGGCGCTAAATCGCACGCAAACGCGATGATAGTTTCCATCCATATCTTGAACCGAAATTTAACGAAATCGTTTTCGGTTGACTCCGAAAACGTTTTCGGTCAGCAATTAGGGCAGGGACGAGGAGACATGTGATGAGTGGCAAAGCCGCTGACACACTGAGAGGGAAGGTTAAGCGCGCCACCTTGGCTGAGGTTGCGAACGCTGTTGGCTTGGCCAAACCGACTGTGTCTCGAGCCCTGAACGACTATCCTGATATTTCCGAAGAAACGAAGCGACGGGTCCGCGAAACGGCGGCGGCTTTGGGCTATGTGGCTTCCTCCCGAGCGCGTCAGTTGCAAAAGGGTTCGACCGACGCAATCGGACTTGTGATCAGCTCGGCTTCGGTCGGTTTGCAGTCGGCTTATCAGAGCGAATTTACCTCAGCGCTGGCGGCGGCTTTGGACGGTCACGGTTTGGATCTGTTGCTGCATTCGGTGGCTGATCCCGTTTCTGAGATCGACACCTACAATCGCCTTTTTCAACAGGGCAAAGTTGACGGCTTTGTCCTGATGCGGACGCGCTGCGACGATGAGCGGATCCGGTTCTTGACCGAGCGTGGCGTGCCCTTTGTCACGCAGGGCCGGACCGATCAGAGCGCCAATCACGCGTGGATCGATATTGATTCACAGCAGGCGTTTTCGGACGCGGTGGAGTTCCTCGCATCCAAGGGTCATCAGCGGATCGCGATGATTGCGGGTGATGAGACGATCTATTCCTCCACATTGCGAAACGCAGGGTATCGGCAGGGGCTGGAGAAAGCCGGCATTGCCCTCGACCCTGATTTGATTTTCTCCGGCGACTTCTCCGCTGCTTCGGGCCGTGTGGGTCTGAAGCGCGTGATGGATGCCGCTGCGGGTGTGACGGCCATTCTCTGCGCCAACGATGCGACCGCGATGGGCGCAATCAGTCAGGCCGTAGAGTTGGGGATCGATGTCCCCTCGCAGCTTAGCGTCATGGGATACGACGGTGTCCGGATGGCGGAAATGTTTAGCCCTCCGCTTACAACGCTTTCGCACTCGGCTGCGGAATGTGGTGAGCGGATCGCTTCCATGATTGTTGGTTTGGTAGGCGGTGATGCCCCTACGGACCACCAAATTTTGCTGCCTGCGCAGATTATCGAACGGCGTTCGACGGGTATGGCAGCAAATGTCTAACAAGGTACTACAACGGAGGAGACTATCATGACCTTGTTCAAAAAGATGTCGCTGAAAGCGGCTCTGGGTGCAGCGGCTGCTGTCGTTACCCTGGGTGCAGCTCAGGCAGAAACCATCCAGTTCTGGACAACCGAAGAACAGCCAGATCGTCTGGCTAAGCAAGAAGCAATGGCCGCTGACTTCACGGCTGCTTCTGGTATCGACGTTGAGGTGATTCCGATTTCTGAGTCAGAAATGGGCACCCGCGCAACGGCTGCATTTGCTTCTGGCGAGCTGCCAGATGTGATTTACTACCCTCTTCAGTACGCTTTGCCTTGGGCAGAAGCCGGTGTGATCGACATTGATGCCACCACTGAAGCCGTCGAAAACCTTGGCATGGATACCTTCCAGGCCGGTGCGTTGAACATGGCGGCATTTGACGGTTCTTATGCCGGTGTACCGGTGGACGGTTGGACCCAGTTGGTCGTTTACCGTTCTGACCTGTTCGAAGCCGCTGGTCTCGCAGCACCAGATTCCTACGCTGACATCGTTGCGGCTGTTGAAGCTCTGCATAACCCACCAGAAATGTTTGGTTTCGTTGCCCCGACTAAGGTTGACGAAGGCTTTATGTCTCAGGTGCTTGAGCACGTCATGCTGTCCAACGGCGTTTCACCGGTGAACAACGACGGTCTGGCCCAGCTCGACGAGCAGGCGACGACTGAAGTTCTGGAGTTCTACAAAACCATCGTAGATGCGTCTCCAGAAGGTGAGCTGTACTGGAAGCAATCTCGCGAAATGTACTTCGCGGGTAAGGCTGCGATGATCATTTGGTCCCCGTTCATTCTTGACGAACTGGCTGGCCTGCGTGATTCCGCTCCACCAACCATAAACGATGATCCACAGTCCCGTGAGCTGGCGTCCAAGACGGCCGTTATCACCACGCTGGCTGGTCCGTCTAACCCAGACGGCGCGGCTTGGGCTGACGTTCGCTACTTCGGTGTAAGCTCTGACGCTGACGCTGATTCCGCGATTGCGTTCATCGAGTACAGCATGTCCGAAGGCTACGAGCAGACCCTGTCTATCGCGCCAGAAGGCAAGTTCCCTGTACGCCAGTCTGACGGCACCAACCCAACAGCTTACCTCGACGCTTGGGCGAAGCTGCCTGTTGGTGTGGACCGCAAGGCTCCCTTGGGCGACATCTACCCTGCTGACGTTATTTCATCCATCGCGTCCGGTCTTTCGACCGCGAACCGTTGGGGTGTGAAGGAAGGCCAGCTGTCTCTCGCTTCCAAGATCAACAACTCCCGCGTGCTGAACATTCTGGTGCGTGAGTACGTTGACGGCGTTCGTAGTGCTTCCGAAACGGTTGCAATGATGAACGACGAACTGGGCAAAATCGAGTAGTCGAACCCACTCTCCCAGAGGCGGCCCATCTTGGGAGGGCCGTCCTCGCTTCTGTCCGGTGGGAAAAGACTTGTTTAAGCTCTTTTCCCACTCGGATATCTTTCATCCATTCTTTCTTTCTGATTTTTCGGGGATGCTTCGTCGATGACTGCTGCGCAACCATCGGTCGGTGAGACGCCTTTGGTCCACAAACCAGGGCGCTTGAGCCGTCGGGAAAGCCGTTTGGCCTTTGGCATGACGCTTCCGTCGGTGTTCATGGTTATGGCAATTGTGCTGTTTCCGCTGCTGGCGACGTTTTGGATATCGGTAAAGCCGATTGAGTTGGCCGACTTGCGGGCGCCTGAAGTCCGGGCGCGCGAGCAAGTGCGCGGCGACGCCGAAGCAGCCGGTGACGAGATCATCCTGCGCTATAAATTACGCAATTCGAGCCGAGATCAGGAGGTTCTGAGCGTTAGTCTTTCCGACGTGGTGCCCGCAGGTTTGGAGCCAACGGGCCTGGACGCGCGCTGTAAATTGGCGGCGGATCGTTTGCTGAACTGTGATTTGGGCGACTTTGAGCCGGGGCAGAGTGAAACGCTCGATATCCCTGCGCGCGTATCGCAAGCCTTTATCGATAATCCAGTTAACGCCAAAGACAGCGAAGTTGCGGTCAGTGGCAGCAGTGTGAACCCCTTGCTGACCACGGAACTGACACTGGACAACTTCCGCCGCGTGTTTGCGGTGAGGGAGTTTGGCACCGTTCTTTGGACCACGTTTGTCTATACCATTGGCGGCACGGCGGGCGCGCTGGTTTTGGGGCTGTTTGCGGCTTTGTTGCTGAACCAAAGCTTTCGGGGCCGAGCGGTGTTTCGCGGGTTCCTGCTCTATCCCTTTGTGGCGCCGGTGATCGCGGCAGCCTTCACGTGGGTGGTGCTGCTCGATCCCTTTTCCGGCTCCTTGAACGCCTTGCTGATGCAAATGGGCGCGGTTGATGCGCCGATAAACTTCTTTGGTGTGCGGTCGGTCGATGTGCAGATTTTCGGCCTGACGGTGCCCGTGCCGATGGCTTTGAGCGTGGTGATTGCGTTTGAGGCGTGGCGGTACTTTCCGCTGTCTTTCCTGTTTATTCTCGCGCGGATGCAATCCATCCCTCAAGACATGTACGAGGCCGCCGATATGGACGGCGCGTCGCCATTCCAGAAATTCTGGGCGCTGAGCTTGCCGCAATTGGTGGGGATTATGGCCGTCCTGTTCCTGCTGCGCTTCATTTGGACGTTTAACAAATTCGATGACATCTTCCTGCTGACCGGGGGTAACGCGGGCACGCGGACGCTGACGGTGCAGGTCTACGAGCAGGCCTTCGCGCTGAGTAACCTCGGTGCCGGGGCGGCGGTGGCGGTGCTGGTGTTTGTGCTGCTGGCGATCTTTGCCACGATTTACTTCCGCGCCATGCCGGAAGAGGAGGGCCTGTAGATGAACGCGCCTTCGATTTTTGACACACGGCTCGCAATACTCGCGCTTGCGGGGCTGAACGGAGCTGTTTGGGGGCTGGTGGTCTCTATTCTGGTCGGCTCCGGGTTGGCTTTGCTGACGGGTTTAGAGCTTCGTCCTTTGCTGGGGCCGTCCTTGGTTGCTGGAATGGGCTGTGGGGTGGTTCACGCTGGCCTGCGCCGCGATGATTTTGGCTGGCGCACGGTGCCTTCACTGGCCTCGGCCGGGGTGTTTATGGTGCTGGTCCTCGCACTGTCGCTGGGACGGCCATACGCCGTGACGCTTGGGGACGGTCCGCTGATTTGGTTGATTGCGCTGGGTTTGGCGACGCTGGGCACGCAATGGGTAATCATGGCGAGCCAGCACCCCATACGCTTTGGTGCCATGAACCGATTCCGGCGTGAGAGGGCGATGATGCTGTCGCTGCGGGCCTTTGGCTTTGTGTTCTTTGGTGCCATCGTGGTGCTGCCGCTGTATGTCATGGTGATGACCAGCCTTAAAACGCAAGGGGAGCTGCTGGCCAACCCGCTGAACCTGTTTCCCTCGTTCGAAAACGGGCTTTTGGGGCCATTTCGATCTTATATCGAGCTGTTCCAAATCTACGATTTTGGGCGCTATATCTGGAATTCTGCGCTGATTTCTCTGGCGACGGTGGTGATAACGCTGCTGTTTGCCGTGCCGGGATCCTACGCGGTGAGCCGTCTGAACTTTCCGGGGCGTTCGACGCTGTCACGGTCCATCCTGATGATCTATTTGGTACCAGCAATTGTGCTGGTGATCCCGCTCTACGCCATCTTCGCAAAGCTTGGCTTGCGCGATAGCCTGTGGGGGCTGTTGGTTGTGTATCCGGCAACCACGCTGCCGGTTGCGCTGTATATGCTGCAGGGCTATTTCCGCGGGGTTCCCGCCGAACTCGAAGAAGCTGGATTGATGGATGGTTGTTCGCGGTTGCGGGTGATCTGGTCGATTACGCTGCCGCTGTCGGTGCCGGCTTTGGCGAGCGTGTCCCTGTATGTGTTTATGATCGCGTGGAACGAATTCCTCTTCGCCTTCATGTTCCTTGACGACCCCAAGATGTTCACGCTGTCGCGTGGGGTGGTGTCGCTGGATAGTTCTGAGGTGCCAAGACAGCATCTGATGGCCGGTGCCGTGGTTTCCACGGCTCCGATTGTTGTAATTTTCTTATGGGCTGAACGCTTCATGGTTCAGGGTCTGACAAGTGGTGGGGTAAAGGGTTAATGACGATCATTCAGGACGCAGTGGATATTCTCAAATCCAACGACCGAGGCGAGTTCTCGGTCCCAACGCACGGGCTTTACCCGGTCCAGTTCAACTGGGATTCGGCTTTTGCTGCGTTGGGATATCGTCAGTTTGCGCCCCAGCGTGCTGTGCGGGAGGTCGAGTTGCTGCTCGAGGCACAGTGGGCCGACGGGATGGTGCCACACATCATTTTTCGCGGTGATCACGACGGCTATTTCCCCGGCCCAGACGTGTGGTCAACCGGTCAGCCCATCCCGACCAGCGGCATCACCCAGCCCCCGGTTGCGGGCTCTATTCTGCGGCGTTTGATTGAAAGCGGCGTCGAGGTTGAAAAGGACCGCTTGGCCGTGATGGTGCGTCGTTTGGACGGCTGGTACGACTGGTTCACCCGTGCGCGCCAGTGCGAAGACAGCGGCGCTATTTTGGTGATCCACCCCTGGGAATCTGGCCGTGACAATCTCAGCGATTGGGATCCAGCGATGGCGGCTGTGGTGCCGGATACGGGCCTTGGCGACTACAAGCGCAGGGATCTAGAGCACGTGGACGCCAGCCAACGCCCAACCAAGGAAGAGTATGATCGCTACTTGACCATCGTGCGCTTTGGTCGTGATTGCGGGTGGGATCAGGCCCACTTGGGCAAGCACAGCCCGTTTCGTATGATTGACCCCGGCATGACGGCAATGTTGCTCCGCTCCGAGCGGGATCTGGTGTGGTTACAGGCGCAAACGGGCCAAGACATTAGCGCGACCAAAGCGCGGATCAAGCGGCTTGAAGAGGGCTGGCGATCGCTGTGGAACAGTCGGGTCAAGGGCTTTACCAGCCGCAATTTGAGCACTGGCGAGCTGACGGATGCAGTTTCGGCGGCGTCCTTTTTGGGGCCTTACGCGGGCATGTTGGATCACCTGGGCGAGACGCTTGATCACTTTGACCGGATCGCGAGCCAAGTTGAATACATGATTCCGAGCTTTGACCCCGGTTCTGAGGGCTTTGACCCGCAGCGGTATTGGCGGGGTCCAGTGTGGCATGTGATCAACAATCGGATTGGTCTGGGCTTGCGCGAAATCGGTGAGCTGGATCGGTCAGAGCGCGTGCGGCGGGATACGGCGCGATTGACCGAGAAATCCGGCTTCAGCGAATATTTTGACCCCCTGACTGGCGAAGGGTTGGGCGGTAAGTCGTTCACGTGGACCGCGTCGGTTTATCTGGACTGGGCGTGCGATCAAGCCGCTGTGCCAACGGCCTAAGCGAGCGGATAGGAGGGCTTTTCCCATGTCAGCGATCACCATTGAGGGGCTGTATAAGTCCTTTGGCTCTGTTCCCGTCATCAAGGGCGTGGATCTGGAAATTCAGGATAAGGAATTCGTCGTTTTTGTCGGCCCTTCGGGCTGCGGCAAATCCACCATGTTGCGCTTGATTGCGGGCTTGGAAGAAGCCACAGCAGGTTCGCTGCACTTGGGCGAAACCGATGTTACCAGCCTGACCGCCCCAGAGCGCGGGCTGGCAATGGTATTTCAGTCCTACGCGCTGTATCCGCACAAAACCGTCGGGGAGAACATGGCCTTTCCGCTGAAAGTCGCGGGCGTGTCGGCAGCAGAGGTGCGGGACAAGGTGCAGAAGGCGGCGGAAATCCTGCAGCTGGAGGCCTTGCTGGACCGTAAGCCCAAGGAGCTATCAGGCGGACAGCGGCAGCGGGTGGCAATTGGGCGCTGTATCGTGCGCGACCCCAAGGCGTTTCTGTTCGATGAGCCGCTATCGAACCTTGATGCGGCCCTGCGGGTAGAAATGCGGGTTCAGATCGCGCGCTTGCATAAGCAACTGGCCGCAACAATGATTTACGTCACGCATGACCAGATCGAAGCAATGACGCTCGCGGACCGGATCGTGGTGTTCTCCGCTGGCCAGATTGAGCAGATTGGCGCGCCACTGGATTTGTATGAGAACCCGGCAAACCTGTTTGTTGCGACCTTTATCGGTTCACCGAAGATGAATATTTTGGGCGCGGAAGCGCTGGCTGGGGCTGATGTCACGCTGTCGAGCACGCGCGTGCCCCATGCGGACGCTCAGGTCGCACATTTCGGTATTCGGCCAGAGCACTTATCCCTGAGTGTGGGCGCTCAGTCGGGTGAGAATCGCTTGGTGGGCGAAGTTGGTATCTTCGAAAAACTGGGCGGCGATAGTTTCTATCACGTTGATGTTGCGGGACTTGGCACTCTGGTCGCTCGAACGCCGCCGACGGCGGAATATCGCGAGGGTGAAACGGTGACGCTGACGATTGATCCAAGCCAACTCCACGCCTTTGGCCGTGATGAAAAGAGCCTTGCAGGGGCGGGATAGAACGGTTCCGGGTTGAGTCAGACCCAAGGGAGTTTTGACCAAAATGAAAAAAGGGGTCTTCCGTGCCGGAAGTCCCCTTTTTGCGCTTTTCTTGAGCCCAACACGTTGGGCTGAACCTCTGAGCTGTATCAGCGTCCTAGGTCTTCGGCGGGTTTCCCAGCGGCATCAGCCCCAGCACGAACCCCATGCGGAACAAGTGGTGCATGGTGACAAAGGCCACCTCGTACCCCATTGCCACGGCCAGCAAAGACAGCTCAGACGCGCCCCCCGCCGACACGGAAAAGAACGTACGAGCAAAGGGTTGGTCGCTGATCAGAGTCAGGACAAAGGCCGAGCCCGCCGCCAGACCAATCATCCAGAGCGCGATGATGTAGGCATCGGGGACGTAGCGTCCCAATTCGCGAAAACTCACCTGGGCCATGCGCGCGCCGATGGATGAACCGAGGATGACTTGCAGCAGGGCGACGCCTTCGAATGGCCGGTCAAAGGGCAGCAGCCCGAACCCACCCCAAATTGCTGACAGCAGCATCGGTCCCAGCAGCCATATCATCGGCAGCCGCAGCACGCGGGCGCCCAAGACGCCAAGGGTGCCCAAAGCCAGCCACTGTACCCCTGTCAGCAGCCCGGTTTCCCAGATGTGCACCTGTCCCCCCGGGACCGCTTGGCCGTTGAAGTCATCGACCGTTAGCCAGACGACGATGGGGGAAAGGATGAACACGGTTGAGACGCGGACCAAGTGGATCAGGGCGACCACGTGGTCTTTGTTGGTGTAGGCCCGCGACACGGCGATAACTTCACTCAGCCCGGCGGGTTGTGAGGAAAACCATGCAGTGGCACGGTCATAGCCGCGGACATAGCGCAGGAAGCCGTAGCTGGTCCATGTCATCACCAGTGTCAGGCTCGCCAGCAGC
>CBFIEF010000026.1:0-43733 GCA_965661545.1 Alphaproteobacteria bacterium
CTCTGAGCCAGCCTTTGGCATTGCGCCTGCAGGCGCGTCCAAAACGGGGTTTGGAGGTTCATTGGCGGAAAGGCTCGCCGCGTCCGCAACCAAGTCATCGATAGAGCCCGAAATCAGGCTGTCAGCGGAAGCGCGAGCGGGGTGATGTCCCGGCTGGATAAACGGTAGATAAGCAGCACCATCGGCTTCGCGCGTGTCGCCATCTGTTACGGTGGCTGGTGTCACCAACTGAGCTGACTTCGGGCTGGCCTTGGTCGCGTCGCCACCGAGGTAGGCGCTTTGCACCCGAGCGTCCTGAGCGAGATCGGAGGCCATAGCTTCATGCGTGATGCGCGTGTTTTCGAGCAAATACCCCCGGTCAGCGATGGCGAGGCTTTGCTTCGCGTTTTGCTCCACCAAAAGGATGCCAAGCCCAATCTCCCGCACCTTCTTCAGCGCAGCAAACAACTCTTTGCTCAATAGCGGTGACAGGCCTAGCGATGGCTCATCGAGCATCAGGATCGTCGGATTGGACATCATGGCGCGGCCAATCGCAACCATTTGCTGCTCACCGCCCGACATGGTTCGAGCAACTTGGTTTTGTCTCTCGTTTAGCTTAGGGAACAAGTCTAGCACCCGGCGCAGGTTCTCTTCTTCCGCGGCTCGCGCGCGCTTGGCGCTGCCGCCCAAACTCAGATTTTCCGCTACCGTGAGGTCACCAAAAATGCCGCGTCCTTCAGGGACAATCGCAATGCCGCTTTCAAGGATTTGATCGGCGCTCAGGGTGCCTAGGTTCTGTCCGCCCAAGGTAATCTGGCCCGCAACCTTGCCTTCACAAATCCCACCAATCGCCCGAAGGAGACTGCTCTTTCCCGCACCGTTGGCCCCTAGAATCACGACAATTTCACCGGGTGCTACGGCGAGGTTAACGTCGTTGAGGGCAGGGTGGGGACCGTAGGCCACCGAAAGGTTTTGGACCGACAAACTACTCATTTTCGTCCCCCAAGTAGGCTCGGATCACTTCTGGATCTGCGAGAACCTGTTTTGGCGAGCCTTCAGCAATCTTCGCGCCTGATGCCATGACCACGCATTTGTCACACAAGGACCGAATTGCGCCCATGACGTGCTCTACCAAAATGATTGTTCGGCCTTCCTCTTGCAGCGTCTTGATTAGGTCGATACCGGCTTCCAACTCAGTCGGGTTGAGGCCAGCGAGCCACTCGTCGAGGAGCAAGATATTCGGCTCTCCACACAGCGCCCGTGCCAGTTCAACGCGCTTCTGATCGATGTAGGTCAGCTCCGTAATCGGCGCATTGGGCGAGATGTTCAGGCTCACGCGTTCCATCATGCGCAGAGCGACCATCTTTGCCGACTGGCCCCATTGTCGCCGATGGCCAAAGACGGCGCCTGCGACAACGTTTTCCAGCACGGTCAGGCCGGGCAGGAGTCTCACCAGTTGAAATGTGCGACCGACGCCCGCTCGAGCAATTGTTTGTGCTGCTTTTCCAGAGATTTGCCGGTCGGACAGGCTGATGAACCCTTCGCTGGGTTTGAAGGCCCCGGACATCATGTTCAGCATGGTGGTTTTGCCCGAGCCGTTTGGCCCAATGATACCCAGGACTTCGCGTTCATTGACGTCGAAGGACAGACCATCAACAGCCACCAATCCACCAAACCGTTTTGTGACGCGCTCCACGCGCAGCATCGTTCTCACCATGATTACCGCCGCTTCCGCACTTGTTCGAGGATTTGCTCCAATCGTCCCACGACGCCATGCGGCAGGAAGTAGACGATGACCAAGAAGACGACGCCAAGGAACAGCGTGGTTTGGTTCGGGAAGTAGGTCTGGACCAACTCCCATAAGATCGTGAACGGTATGACACCAACCAGCGGTCCCCAAAGGCGTCCTGATCCGCCTAAGAGCGCGACGATCACCACCAGAAAGCTCAATTGGGGAGAGAAGACTTGGTTGGGTTCGATGTAGGAGTAGCGCGGAGCCAGGATTCCGCCGACCAACGCAGCAAAGAAGCCGGTTGTGATGAACAGAATGACCTTGGCGGTTGCCGTGTTAATTCCCACGTGCCGAGCAACGGTCTCATCACCCCCGATGATCCGCAATGAAAAGCCCAATCGGCTGCGGTTGATCAGCCAACCCAGCATGTACACCGTGCCCGCGACGGCCAGCAGCATCCAGTAAATGTGCTTTTCAGTATAGTCTGTCAGGACGTACAGCCCACGGCTGCCTAGGAAGTTGTTCTGGATCCAGCTCACAAGGTTCCGGATCATTTCTGCCAGACCGAGGGTGAAGATCACGAAGTATACCCCCGATAATCGCAGGGTCGCTAAGCCAATCAAAGCAGCCAGAATGGCACCCGTGAAGGGTACAACGGCAAGCATGAGCCAGAAGGGTTGTTGATAGTCGCTCATGCCCGTCGCGAGCAAATATCCGCCCAACCCAAAGAAAGCGGCGGTGGCCAGCGAGATGTAATGGGTCGGGCCGGAGAACATCGACCAACTCGTTGCTAAAGCGATGTACATCATGCCTGTCACACAGACGGACAACCAATAGCCATTCGCAATCAAAGGGACAGTCGCAGCAAGAGCAGCCAGAATTGCGATGATGATCAGTTCATTGAATGAGCCGCGCGTCATGTTGGTTTCCGCCCAAACAGACCCTGTGGCCGGAACAGCAATATCGCGAGGAAAATCAGGTACGCGGCGGCCAGTGTCAGGCCGGGGTCAATCAGGGTTGCCACCGTGGTTTCGACCAACCCCAAGATCACCGCTGCGATGATAACACCGCGCGTATCACCAACGCCACCCATGATCACAATGATCAAGGCTTTCATGGTGAAGATAACGCCTATGGATGCATCCAAGGTGATGAAGGTTGAAATCAGAACGCCCCCGATGGCCGTGATCGCGCCACCCAAAGCAAAGGCCAGCGCGGAGATTTTGGGAACGTTAATCCCAACCAACAGAGCCGACTGCGGGCTAGCGGCAACGGCGCGGACGGCCATGCCTGTGCGGCTGCGGTTGAGCCACAGGTAAAGCGCCAAGCCAATGCAGCAGGCGATAGCAAAGGCAATAATCCGGCTCAGGCTGGCTTTTGTGCCAAGAATTTCGATGGGAATAGACAGATACTTGTAGGCGAAAAAGCCGCCCTCGATGGAAATCATGATGCCGATCAGGATGAAGCTCATCCCAAAAGTCGCCAAGATCGAGTCCACCTCTAGCTGGCCCTGATTTTTTGAACGCGCAACCAGCGGACGCAGCAGAAAACGGTAAATCAGCCAATTGCCGACAAACGCGATTGGAGCGGCAAAAACCATTGTCAGGTAGGGGTTGAGTTGCCCGACAGTAAACATCCAGAACGCCGCCAACGCGCCAAGAACCAGCATCTCGCCGTTCGCGAGATTCATGATCCTCGATACACCATATTGCAGGTTCAAGCCCAACGCGACCAGCGCGTAAGTCCCTGATAGCAGCAGGCCAGATATCAGAATGTCCAGCATGATTTCTCAATTTTTGATGAAAGCAGAGTAAACGAGGAACACGGAATGAGATCCCAGTGTTCCTCGTCCAAGACTAAAAGGTCAGGTAACCGGGGGCTTAGTCCCAGCCATCCTTCAGGCGAACATCAACGGCACCTTCGACGTTGGTGCCTTTGACACCGCGGAAGACACCATCTTGCCATTGACCCACACTCCAGAACTTCGCTGAGAAATTGCCCTCAAATGTGATCGTACCCATGACCGTGTCAAAGGCGTTATCCTTGATGTATTGGGTCACAACCTCGCGGTCGGTTGTATTGGCACCTTCGATCGCTTGCTCCAGAATTTGCAAGGAGGCATAGGTGTTTGCGGAAGCCCAGTAGTCTGCCACTTTGCCTGTTACAGCTTCGTGCGCAGCCCGGTATTCAGCAATCTTTGGATCGTCAACGTTGGTACCACCGGCACCCAAGACGTTGTTAATCTTGGAACCATAAGCACCTGCGAACGCAGGGAAGCTGGTTGCTACAGCAGAGTAGTAGATTGACACATCGAGGTCTTCGATGATTGCCTGCTGTGCCAAACCAAAGCTATCTGGTGGGTAGGACCAAGCAATAAACGAGGTTGGGTTCGACGCCTTGGCGCCCTTCATGACAGGCGACAGGTCGGGTGTGCCAAGCGGGTAAGACTTGTCGTACACCAGCTCGAAGCCTGCATCGGTAAACAGCGTTCTTGCCACGTCGGCGAGCTCGATACCAAAGGCATCAGCTACGTTCACCATGGCCACACGGTTGTTGATGTTCCCGGCTTCGCGCTGCTCAACCAAGATGTCTCTTACGCCGGTTACAAAGGCGGTCGTCGTACCGAGGGTGAAGAACAGGTTATCGTAACGACCTGTCAGCTCTTCAACTTTGTCGGTAATCGCAGAAACCGCAATCATCGGGTAACCGAATTTCCCGTAAACAGGAGCCGCGGCAATGTTGAAGCCAGTGCCGTAAGGCGCGACAACAAAGTCAACTTTGTCTTGAGTTGCGAGGCGTTGAGCCAGTTTGATGTGTTCGCCTGGGTTGGTTTTGTCATCGTATTCAATGACTTCAACCGGGCGCATTTCACCGCCAACGTTCAAGCCGCCGCGTTCGTTTACTTGGGCCGCCCAAAGTTCAACGTTTGGCCATTGAGTAACAACAGCACCCCCGGCCAAAGCACCGGTTTTGGGGGCAACGGAACCGATCTTGATCGGGGTTTGAGCACTGGCCGAAACGGCAGTTGCAAGTGCTAAGGCACCCGTCGCAAGCGCTAGTAAATTTTTGCGCAACATAGTGGTTTCCTCCTCAGAATTCCTTCCGCCTCTGGCATCAGAAGCGCAAAATCACGGTATCAGTATTAGAAGCTGAGTCACGCAAAACGTAGAATCGGAGTAGCGATCTTTCGCATTTTGTTGCGATGTTACGTATCTGAAGGCTTTACCTAAATTATTGATAGAAAAGGAAAAAAGATGATTAGGGTCCATCAAAACTTTATGATTTTGGAGCGGTTCCCATAATACTGATAATCGGTGTTTCTGATCCAGAGTCGTGAAAATCAGCCCTGTTTACCCTAAGAATCCAATGTAGGTTGTTATGACTGGATTGAGTGTGGTTTTGACTAAGTCTGTGTGCAAAATACAAGAGTTGAGAAGCATTCCTGAAGGGCATTCCCAAATAAAGTCAATTCAAGTGAACGGCGCTGCTCAAATTGAATAAGGTGGTCTTCGGTACGCCGCACGCGAGGTTTAAGCGACCTAATGCGCTCGGCGTCTTACTTGGTCTGTGGCGAAGCGTCAGACGATGGTGCAGCCAGCTTTGAGCTGTGAAGCGCCCACGGTACCAATGGCGTGAAGATCACAGGGGGCGGCTTAAACAATGACGCAGGCTGGATGTAGGGGCCTCGCGGGTTAGCCCTATGGCTTCGATTTGCCTTTGTGGTCCGGCTCGTCGCTTATTTCGTCTTCGGCCCGCTGCTTGGCCTTTGCCTTTTCTTTCTCTTGAGACCTTAGCTTCGCCACGCCCTTTGCCGCGTACACCGGTAGCGGCTGATCGGGTCGATACATCAACCCATCGCCGTAATCCACGACACCCTGACTCAGCGAAGCCATAGCCAGCCGGATATAAAGTGGCACGCCGTGCGACCCTCTCTCATAATTTTGCAGCATTCTGGACTTGAGCCCAAGCAGGAACGCAGCCTCTTTTTGCGTTAATTTCAAGCTCTTACGCCAAGTCTTGAACCAAGTCGGTGTATTCTTTTTCATTTTTCCACACGCAACTGTTGCGTACATTGATTTTCATCGATATAACTATACGCAATCATTGCGTAAGAGGTGCCCTATGACAAGTCACATGATTGTTTTCAGAGCGGCCCTTTCAAAAGATGTCGCGGCTCCGCGACAGTCCTCTTGGAACGATCGTTCAAAGATGCCCATCCGCAGCCTGCCTGCTAAGATGAAGGCAATTAAGGCCGCTAAGCAAGACTAAGCGGTTGAGTTCGAGGTTAACACGCGGCATGACTGAGTTTCATGCCGTGTGGTTTACCGAAAGCGAACTCAAAAAATGGATCTCAGCAGCCTAATCCGAGACGTTGAAGACTACCCAAAACCCGGAATCCTGTTCCGTGACATTACGCCGTTGCTGGCCGACGGCGAGGCCATGCGCCATGTCACCAAGGCGTTCGCTGAGTATGCTGTCGCGATGAAAGCCGAAGCCATTGCGGGTATCGAAGCGCGAGGCTTTATTTTCGCACCCGCAGTCGCTGCGCAGTTGGGTTTGCCTTTCATTCCAGTGCGGAAAGAAGGGAAGCTCCCGTATGAGTGCGTGACGCATTCCTATGATCTCGAATACGGATCAGACACGTTGCAAATCCATACGGACGCCCTGCACGAAGGTCAGCGCGTTGTCATTGTCGATGATCTCATTGCCACCGGTGGTACAGCGGGCGCAACGGTCGAGTTGGTGCGCAAGCTCAAAGCCATTCCAGCGGGCGCTATGTTCCTGATCGAACTAGACGGCTTGGGCGGTCGAGACGAGCTGGAAGGTCGCGGTGTCCGCGTTGACGCTTTGCTGCGTTACGAGGAATAGTTCAGAGCGTCTACAGGTCGTTCAGGTCGTACGGCGTTTTCTGATACACCCAGTTCACCCAGTTGCCGTACATCATGTGCGCGTGACTGCGCCATTTGTTGAATGGCTTTTGGGTCGGGTCATCATCAGGGAAGTAGTTGCACGGCAGAATAATATTCTCTCCCGCCTGAACATCCCGTTCGTACTCTTGGCGCAGTGTATTGCTGTCGTACTCTAAGTGATTGAACATGTAGAACCGACGATTGTTGTCGTCGGCAACCAGACCCAGCCCTGATACCTGATTTTCCGCCAAAATGGTCAAGCCATCGATGGGCTCCACGTCCCGACGCAGGTTTTCCGTATGCCGGGACACAGGAATCTCGAAGACATCCGCGATGCCCTGCATCAGCGGGTGGGTTGGCTCAAGGTTGTGATGGTCAAAGATACCGAACCGCTTTGGGACTTCATTGATCAGGTGCTTTTCAACGCCATTAAAGTGGTACAGCGCTGCCTGGGCACCCCAACAGATCGAAAACATCGAAAAGACGTTCGTGGTGGTCCAATCGAAAATCTCTTCGAGCTCCGGCCAGTACTTCACGTCTTTGAAGTTCAGCGTTTCGACCGGCGCGCCAGTGATCATGAACCCATCGAAGCGCTCGCCCTTCACATCTGCCCAAGGCCGATAAAAGGCGTCCATGTGCTCGGATGCGGTGTTGGTGCCGCGATAGGTGCTGGTTTCAACCAACGTCAGATCAACCTGCAGCGGTGAGGCACCGAGCAGCCTTGCCAGCTGGGTCTCTGTTGCGATTTTCAGCGGCATGAGGTTCAGGATCGCGATCCGCAGAGGACGAATGTCCTGTTGCGCGGCACGGCTTTCCCGCATGACCTTTACGCCTTCGTCATGAAGGGTCTCAGCGGCGGGTAAACCATCGGGCACACGAATCGGCATATGTAACTCTCTGCTTTAAAGCTTGGATCAGGCGGCGACGCTTAGGACGCCTTACCAATAAGATCAAAGAAGTCCGCTTCGTTTTCCACCCGTGCGATTTCATCAGCAGACACGCGCAAAGCGAAACCCCCAGAAACCAGCTGCTCGTAGCGTTTCCGGCGTGCGGCGATCAGGCGGGGAAAGACCCACTTCACGAATTCCATCGGTGGGAAGTCATCCGCGCTCTTAATGCCCGTCTCCGCCGTGTAAGCGGTGACCGCTTCGGCCAAGAAGTCGGCGCGGTAGAACATGGGCTTGGGGTAGGCGATGGTGCGCTCGATCAGGCTTTCGACATGGTCTTCGGTCGCTTCGATGTAAACCAATTGCGTCCGCTCCATCAGATGCTGGAGCACAGGGTCGTTCGCTGGGTCTTCCAGATCAACGATTTCGATCAGGCTTCCCCCGGCATCGACCAGAAAATGATCGTAGCCGTAAACAGTGGTGGCGCGGTCCATAAAGTACCCAACATCCAGCAGGGCTGCGGCTTCAGCGTCCTCGTGCAGCCCCTGCCGGTGGGTGAATTCGGCGTGGGAATGCCCCCCTTCTGCCGCATCACCCAAAGTTCCAATCCACGCGCTCAACGGCGCGAGATTGTTCATGCTGATGTTCGAGCGCAGGTACAGGCTGTCGGATTTGAGCAAGGCCGCAAGCTTGGGCACCTGCATCGCTGCGAGGTACAAATCGTCATGGATGGCTTCGCCCAAATAGCGTGTACCAATGCGATAGTCGCCCGAGTAGTGAAACCAACGCTCACGCGGCAGCTTGTTAGCAAGGGTTGTCTTGCCAACGCCGGACATGCCAAGCAGGGTAAAAGCCTGCGACTTTGGGATGAAAGATTTCATACTCTTCCGGTGCCTCATCCCCGTGCACAGGTCAAGCATGCCGATTTTAAAGGGCGAAGTGCCGCGCATGGGATTGTTGTTTGGCACCGGTCATGCTGTTTTTCCCACGAATTGAGTGAGACTGTGCAAGTCACCTGTGACACTGGTTACCTTGACCTCCATCGGACTCGCTTATAGTGAAATGACGGTTTTACCTTAGAAGTGTGAGAGGCTTTGCCCATGAAGGCGCTCGTCTGCGTTAAGCGCGTAGTGGACTACAACGTAAAAATCCGGGTTAAGCCGGACAACAGCGCTGTGGATCTGGCTAACGTGAAAATGTCCATGAACCCTTTTGATGAGATTGCTGTTGAAGAAGCAATTCGGATGAAGGAAGCGGGCATCGTTGAAGAAATTGTTGCCGTGTCTCTTGGTGAAACCAAGAGCCAGGAAACCATCCGGACCGCGCTCGCTATGGGCGCTGACCGGGGTATTTTGGTTGAAACCGATGAAGAGCTGCAGCCGCTGGCTATTGCCAAGCTTTTGAAGGCTATCGTTGAGAAAGAAGAGCCCGGCATCGTTATTGTGGGCAAGCAGGCCATCGACGGTGACAACAACCAGACCGGCCAGATGCTCGCAGCACTGCTGGGCTGGCCACAGGGCACTTTTGCCTCCAAGGTCGAGAAAAACGGCGAAACGCTCAAAGTCACGCGCGAAGTCGATAGCGGTTTGCAGGTTGTCTCGATGCCACTTCCAGCGATCATTACTGCTGACCTTCGTTTGAACGAGCCCCGCTACGCGTCTCTGCCGAACATCATGAAGGCGAAGAAGAAGCCGATCGACACGATGACGCCAAGCGATATCGGCGTTGATGCCGCGCCGCGTCTTGCGACGGTCACTGTATCCGAGCCACCAGCACGCGCTGCTGGTGTTGTCGTTGGTAGCGTTGGCGAACTGATCGACAAACTGAAAAACGACGCCAAAGTCGTCTAAGAACCAAGGGAAACAAGAACATGAGCATTCTGGTTTATCTGGAACATGATGCTGACGGCATCAAAGCAGGGTCGCTTTCTGCGGTTGCGGCGGCGAAGCAGATTGGTGGCGATATCACCGCTATCGTCGCGGGCGAAGGTGCAGATGCAGCAGCAGACGCTGCGGCGAAAGTTGACGGCGTTTCGGCTGTAATCAAAGCGTCCGATGCGGCGTACAGCAACGAAATCGCTGAAAACATTGCGCCGCTGCTGATCGCAGCGAGCGAAGGAAAAACGCACTTGGTTGCGGCAGCAACGACCGTGGGCAAGAACATCCTGCCGCGCGCGGCGGCACTGATGGACGTGCAGCCAATCTCTGACATCTCTGCGGTCATCGACGGCGACACGTTTGAGCGTCCGATTTACGCGGGTAACGCTATTGCGACAGTGAAGTCCAGCGACAGCATCAAGGTTTTGACGGTCCGTACCGCCAACTTTGACCCTGTATCCGCGGACGGTGGTTCGGCGTCTGTTTCTGATCTCGCTGGCGCGGGTTCAGCTGGCCTGACGGCTTGGGTTGCTGATGAGCTGTCCACGAGTGATCGTCCAGAACTCACATCCGCATCAATCGTCGTTTCTGGTGGTCGTGGCATGGGTTCTGCGGAAAACTTCGCAATCCTGGACACGCTTGCTGATAAGCTGGGTGCTGCCGTTGGTGCATCCCGCGCAGCAGTGGACGCAGGTTTCGCACCAAACGAGTACCAGGTTGGTCAGACAGGTAAAGTCGTGTCTCCCGACCTGTACATCGCAGCGGGTATTTCCGGCGCAATCCAGCACCTTGCTGGCATGAAGGACTCAAAGGTCATTGTGGCCATCAACAAAGACGAAGAAGCACCGATTTTCCAAGTCGCCGACTATGGTTTGGTCGCTGATTTGTTCGATGCCGTGCCAGAGTTGACCTCAGGCCTCTAAGCGCCAGGACAACACGTCCAAACACTTTTGAAAGGGGAAGCTCATGCGGGCTTCCCCTTTTTTATGTTATGCGAATATCCTATAAACTGTTAAATTGAAAACTAATGTAACTAATAGGATAATAACGAGATGAAGTTCATCCTGAGTGCGGCCCTATGCCTGTGTCTGATGAGTCATTCTTACGCAGGCGCGCAGACGGAAGCTGAAAATGCCGCGTCGGAAGCAGTCGTAGAAACTGATGAGCAAATGGCAAAAGACTCGGCGGTTGATACTGCGGCTGAGGCGATGCCGACTGAAGAAGTCCCAACCGAAACCGAAGAGGTCGAAGCAGACGCTGTAGAGCCTGAGGAAGATTACTTGGCTGGTTATGATTTTTCTGAGGCATTAGTCAGTCACGTCCTCACGGAATTGGCGACAAATAATGTGGAGCTGTTGATAGACGCACTGGAAAGCGATAATGAACGTCGCGCGACCTTGTTGTTCCATAGAATGGACCCAATGCGGGTAACGCACTCTGGATATGATGCGTTCCAATTAACGGACTCAGAAGACGATTATACTGTTTTGCGTAGCA
This sequence comes from Alphaproteobacteria bacterium, assembly GCA_965661545.1. Lineage (GTDB taxonomy): Bacteria > Pseudomonadota > Alphaproteobacteria > UBA7985 > UBA7985 > UBA7985. Next base: position 10,883 of record CBFIEF010000026.1, read on the forward strand.
TCAACGACAATTGGCAGTCACTTGAAGCTTCTTCAAAGGCGATTGATGGGGAGCCTATTGAGGGCATCGTAAGCCGGACCCTTCGGAACCTGAGCAATTACCTTGACCAAACCTACTTGCCAAGGCTCGAAGCCTTGCAATCGGCGGGTGACCTTGCCCTATCAGGCGATGCTGCATTGGAGCTGTACATGAATTTTCTCGGTGTTCAGTCGATGCTCAGTTATGATTTTGACGATCTGTACACTGCGATGCAGTTGTTCGATGGCCTACCTCAAGAGCTAACCTTCAGTGAGAAAATCCGAACGACGCGCGGCAAGATTGAGCCGATGCGCCGCCTCGCTGTCGAGGTTCGAAAACAAACGCTGACAGAAGAGAAACAGGCGACTTACAAAGAACAACTGGCTGTTTTCGCAGATGATATCGCAGAGTTTTCGACGTTTATGCGCAGCTTGGCTTCTGACGGCTAGCACGCTTTGCGGTGAAACCATCGCAGGCGCTGATTGGTTGGATCAGCGCCTAAAGTCAGACCGAACCGGCGATCATCTAAGCTGTTCTTCCTGTCATGCTGATACGCGTGTGATGTCGGGTGGGACGGCAGGCCTCGGGGATCGCCGGGCTGATCCATTGTTCGTTTCCTCTGTGATCGACCGTGTGAGCGAGGCCAGCATACTGGCCCTTGCTGATCCGGCGGATGCGGATGGGGACGGCATCAGTGGGCGTGCGTCGTGGGTGCTCAGTCTACGAGATAAACGTCCGGCTGTTGGGTGTTTTGGTTGGAAAGCGACCGTTGCAACGCTGGAGGACCAGATTGCGAATGCGCTGGCCACCGATATGGGCCTTGCGAATGCGCTACTGGCCTATGCTGATGACACCTGTTTTGCCGATGAACCGGGATGCTTAGTGGCCAACACGCGTGCTGGATCAGGCTTGCTTGCTCCCTTGTCCGCCGCTGTTCGGGCACGACAGCATGCCGACGCACCAGCAAACGAGGCGGGTCTAGCTCAGCTCCGACAAGCGGGATGCACGGCCTGCCACCAGCCTAGCCTCGAGGACGTTTCAGGACAGCCGCTTCTCTTGTTTTCGGATCTCTTGCTGCATGATTTAGGGCTGGAGCTTAGGGAAGAGGAACGCGTTGGCTCAGCGGGTCTAACCGAGTGGCGGACAGCACCCTTGCTTGGCCTCTCGCAAAAGAGTGCCTTTCTTCACGATGGGCGCGCAGGTTCAATTACCGACGCGGTGAAGGCACATGGCGGCGAAGCCACCCAAAGCAAAAACTCATTTCTGGCTTTATCGGCGGCTGAGCAGGTAGGGTTGATTGAATATCTCTTATCACTTTGAAGGAGCAGATGATGGCCACTTCCACGGGCTACAACCCACTTTCAGTCCTGTTGCATTGGTTCACGGTCCTGTGGTTTTGCATCATGTGGCCTGCTGGCGTTCTAATCGGTAACTGGCAAGATGCGCCGGATTTTGTCTATGACCTGCACGTTACTGTTGGCGTTTGCGGTGCCGCCTTTATCCTATTTCGCATTGTTAACCGCTTGGGGCGTGGGTTTGCCGCAGCGAACCCGGCCCACGCGAGCTGGGAACGCTTTTTGGCACGTTTTGTACAGTGGGTATTCCTGATCGCGCTAACTTTGGCGATCGCCACTGGTTTCCTGAAGGCGTTTATGGGTGGGGGGTCGCAGTATTTCCTGTGGGGCAGTGAATTGCCACGGCTGGGTCGCATCGGTCACCTCGGCGACATCGTCAATGCTGTTCACGGCCTGTGTTCACTGGTTCTGATTGTCTCCGTTGTGCTGCACATCGGGGGCGCATTGAAGCACACTGTGCTGCAACGCGACGGCACCATCATGCGCATTCTCAAGCCGAGCAGCCCGGGCAAATAGCCCTTAAAGCGCAAACTCAGGCTCTACCGGTGGCTGGTCGACTGGTGATTTAAAGCAGGCGATGTAAGAAACGCCCGTGTCGTCGGTCAGCATCCATTTGTCCAGCAGCGGATTGAACATGAAGCCCTTGATCCGCTCGGGCCTCAGGCCATTGTCCTCGACCATTTTGAACATTTCCGATGGCGGAACAAAGCGTCGCCAATCGTGGGTGCCTTTTGGCAGCCACTGCAGCACGTATTCCGCCGCAACAATGCCCAGGGCAAAACTGCGAAGTGTTTTGTTGAAGGTGGACATGAACACGACACCACCATCCGCACGCGCGCCGACCACATCCCCCACAAAGGTGGCTGGATCGTTCACATGCTCGATGATTTCCAGTGCCAAAACCGCATCAAACCGATCTCCCGCTTCGACCAGGTCGGCGACTGTTGCGACCCGATAGTCGATCTCTAGCCCCATCTGCTCGGCATGAATTTGTGCCACAGGGATATTGGCCGGCGTTGCATCCACGCCTGTCACCTCAGCGCCGAGCCGAGCCATCGGTTCGCAGACAAGTCCACCGCCGCAGCCTACGTCTAGGATCCGCAGTCCAGCAAAGGGAAGGGCGCTATTCAAATCCCGATCAAAGTGCTTCGCGACCTGTTCGGTCAAAAAGCGGATACGGGTGGGGTTGAGTTTGTGCAGTGGGCGGAAGTCTCCCTGCGGATCCCACCAACTGGCGGCCATCTTGGTGAACTTCTCCACCTCCGCTGGGTCAATCGTGTGGCCCGTGTTGGTGCTCGTTTGCTCGGTATCCAACATGCGTCTCCTGCCGTTGCGGCCATTGAATAGTTTCAGTAACCCATATGTCGGGTTTTTTGCCCTGAGAAACAAGCAGGTTGGGTCAATGGCGCGCATTGTCATGAAGTTTGGGGGCACCTCGGTTGGTGACCTTGATCGTATCCGAAACGTCGCTCGACGCGTTAAAGCGGAGCACGATGCCGGAAACGAGGTAGCCGTGGTTGTCTCCGCCATGTCGGGTGAGACGAACCGGCTGGTCGGATTGGTTTCCGAAGCCGCTGCGCTCTATGATACGCGCGAATATGACGTCGTGGTTTCCACGGGGGAGCAAGTCACCGTTGGCGTTCTGTCGGTTATTCTTCAATCCATGGGCGTGGATGCACGCTCGTGGTTGGGGTGGCAGTTGCCGATTCAGACGGAAGACGTCCACGGCAACGCGCGTATTCTCGACATTGACACCAGCGAAATCGAGAAACGGTTTGCGGAAACCCGCGAAGTTGCAGTCGTGCCAGGCTTCCAAGGCGTGAGCCCGCGGAACCGAATCACCACACTGGGTCGAGGTGGCTCCGACACTTCTGCCGTTGCTCTTGCTGCGGCGCTCAAGGCCGATCGCTGTGACATCTACACGGACGTTGACGGCGTCTACACCACGGACCCGCGCGTGACGGACAAGGCGCGCAAGCTGGACCGCATCAGCCACGAGGAAATGCTTGAAATGGCATCCTTGGGCGCAAAAGTACTCCAAACACGCAGCGTTTCGATCGCCATGAGTCATGGTGTGCCGTTGCAGGTTCTTTCAAGTTTTGAAGATAAGCCGGGGACATTGGTCACGGCAGAGGATGACAGCATGGAAAAAGACGTTGTTTCAGGTATCGCTTTCTCCCGCGATGAAGCCCGCGTAACGCTGATTGGTATTCCGGACCGCCCTGGTGTTGCTGCGACCATCTTTGGCGCGCTCGGCGATGCGGCCATAAATGTCGATATGATCGTCCAGTCTCGCACCGTCATCGATGGTGATGAGAAGACCGATATGACCTTCACCTGTGTTCAAGCCGATCTGCCCCGCGCGTTGGCGCTGATGAAGGAAAAGCACGGCGACATCGAATACAAAGAGCTTGAGGCCGATGAAGACGTCGCAAAAGTCTCGATTGTTGGTGTGGGCATGCGGACAAACTCAGGCGTCGCGAAAACCATGTTTGGCGCCTTGGCGGAGAAGAACATCAACATCAAGGTCATCACGACCTCTGAGATTAAAACGTCGGTTTTGGTTGGCGCTGATTATCTCGAGCTTGCGGTTCGCACGCTGCACGATGCCTTTGGGCTCGAGGGGAATTCCTCAGCGGACTAAGATCAGACCACAAAAAAGGGCGCTTCAGAGCGCCCTTTCTTCTTCATCGGTATTCGATCTGGTGGATTAGCTTTCCAAGTAGAGATCGTCAGGTTGTCCAACGCGGGCGATCATGAAGGTCTTCAGCTTGTTCATCGCGCGGTGCTCCAACTGGCGCACACGCTCTTTCGAGACCCCGAAGTGCTTGCCCAGTTCTTCCAATGTTACGCCATCATCGGTCAGGCGGCGCATCCGAATGATCTTGGCTTCACGCTCACCAAGGTTTTCCAGCGCTTCTTCCAGCCATGAGCGACGAATGTCGCTGTCGTGGTCGAGGATTGTGTTGTCTTCCGGGGTAGGGCGATCATCAGACAGCATGTTCTGCCATTCCTGATCACCGTCCTCGCCAACAACTGCGTTCAGCGAGCCGTCAGCGCCGGATAATCGACCTTCCATCGCCTCGACGTCACGCAGCGGCACACCGAGGGTTTCCGCGATTTCTTCGCGTCCATCTTGATTCAACTGCTCGCCCGTCTTTTCCTCAATCTTCGACCGGAGGCGACGAAGGTTGAAGAACAGCGACTTCTGCGAAGCTGTTGTGCCGGTCCGAACGATGGACCAGTTTCTTAAAATAAAGTCCTGCATAGCGGAGCGGATCCACCATGAAGCGTAGGTGGAGAAGCGCACATCGCGGTCTGGCTCGAAGCGGTTGGCGGCGTGGAGGAGGCCGACAACGCCTTCTTGGATCAGATCACCCATCGGCAGACCATAGTTCCGGAAACGGCCAGCAGTTGACACGACAAGGCGGTTATAGGCGTTGATCAGCTCGTGGAGCGCATCATCATTGTTCTCGTCACGCCATGCCCGGGCCAGCGCGTACTCGTGCTCACGGCTCAGTAACGGCGTTTCCATGGACCGCTTGATAAAGGCGATATTAGCGCGGCGTGTTTCGCTATCGTCAAATGCCGTCATGATCTCGTTCCCTCTGCATGCGCTGCAGTGCGCAATTGGTATGACCGAAAACGATGGTACTACCAAATGCGACAATGAAAAGGGCAAAAGGTCATACCAGTACTTAGGTGCGACAACATGACCGTTTTTTCACGCCGCCGTGATCAAAGGCAGGGAAAATAAAAAGAAAAAATGAGAAAGATGGGCAGTTTTTGCGAAAAGACCGCCGCGTTAAAGCTGACTAAGCTTCGAATGCCTCAACGATGTCGCCGTTCATATCAATGCAACAGGTCAGCAGAGGCCCCCCAAAACCACAGCCCGCATCCACAAAGGTTGCGTGATCCAGTTCGGAAATACCCAAGTGGTTTGGATGCCAGCCTGCAAACACACGCTTGAACCCTTCAAACGGTAGGTCCAACCGCAAGAAACTGGAATGCCCCCACCAGAAGGAGTCCGTCTGCCGCTCGAGCGACAGGTTGGGGTCAACGCCTGCGTGCGTGAACAAGAAGTTCTGTCCGTCGTCATAAGCTGCGCGCTTGATGGCCATGATCAGTGAGTAGTGGCCCGGCATGGATCGAATGGCTCCACGAAGGCCCACCGTGTAGTTAGCAATCTCGCTAATCGACATCCGTGCGAACTTGGCGGCTTCCTGTCCACTGGACCCGTAAGCCTGCAGTGTGCCTTCCAAACCGTGATCCAGCATCCAAGCAAGGACAGCCGGCGGAGATTTTGCGAAATGAAGTTGTAATGTGCGCTCTAGCATCTCTTCCTGAGCGCCCCGCACGTAAGCAATGTCATGGGGGAAAAGTGTAAAGCGGCCCATGATGTGACGGCGGAACGCCACCATCTCGTCCATCACATCGGCAATCTGCTCACCAAAGCCCATGAAGTTGCCCAGGTAGACCATGCGATCGCCGGGCTGGAAGTGCGTGTTGATAACGTCGTGGATTGCCACGAGGCGACTGAGGTCGCCATGGATGCTTGACACCATCCAGATGCGGTTGGCACCTGAAAGCACTTCGAAACGATTAGGGCGGCTCATCGAATAGGGGCCTCAAATCAGCGCCGCGCAATAACGGCATTTTGGTTTAAATCTACCTACTCGTTTAAGCCGGATTTGCATTTGGTCAAGAAAAGCCCTGAATCCAAGACGTTATGCGCGGGCTTTTGAAGATTAGGAATAAAAAAGGGGGCCTAAGCCCGCTAAATACATACTTATTTTGCGCAATTAAGCGGCGCGAAGCACCGTTTCCAGTTTCTCCGTTGCCGATTCTTCATCAATTTTCTCAATCGCTGCAAACTCGCGCGTTAAGCGGGCCAGTGCGGACTGATAAATCTGACGCTCAGAAAAGGATTGCTCTGGCTGCTCTGCACCCCGGTGCAGGTCACGAACAACTTCCGCGATGGAGATAGGATCACCAGAGTTGATCTTCGCCTCGTACTCCTGCGCGCGGCGGGACCACATGGTACGGCGAACCTTGGCGCGACCACGCAGGGTCGTGATGGCTGAATCCATGACTTTCTTGGACGACAGCGGACGGAGACCAGATTGGCCAGCCTTGTTTGTCGGAACGCGAAGGGTCATTCGTTCGGAGTCAAACTTGATGACGATAACCTCAACGGATACTTCCCCGAGGTCTTGTGTTTCGATGCCTTTGACTTCGCCTACGCCGTGCGTTGGGTAAACGACGATGTCACCAGCATCATAGGAGTCCTGAGCCATATTTGATTTCACTCTTTGGTTCTTTTTTGTCTTGGCGACAGGAAGAGCATCGGCTATTCCTGCAGGGACTTTGAACGAAAATAAGCTCCCAAGGCGTCTCTCAGGCCTCGGGGCGCGCTACATTTCGCACTTGTCATTCCCCCAAAATAGCAAATTTGTGGCAATTTGACAAACCCAGTTGCCATATTTGGCTCTGGCATTGGCCCGTTGCTGTCATGCGACGGTAACATGTCGAGATGGCATGTGTGCCATCTATTATCCGATTGCGTGAAAAGAACCCGGCTTAATCACCCTTTCCCGGAGCGGCGGAGAAGAACTTTTCAAGCTTTCCGCTGACACCCTTGTATTCGTCAGCGTCGCTGGGCGCGTCTTTCTTGAGCGTGATAACGGGCCAAGACTCAGAATAGTCGCGGTTCAACTCAATCCACTTAGTCGCATCCGGATCCGTGTCCGGCAGAATAGCGTCTGCGGGACATTCAGGTTCACAGACACCACAGTCGATGCACTCATCGGGGTGGATGACCAACATGTTCTCACCTTCGTAGAAGCAATCCACGGGGCAGACTTCAACACAATCGGTGTACTTACACTTAATGCAGTCTTCGGTGACGACGTAGGTCATTCTCGTCTTATTCCCTGAAAACAGGCCAGCGGGCAGCGCCGGCCTGAGGTTTCGTATTGTTCAAGAGACGAAGTGCCTAATCGGGAAGTTTGATTGGCGCACGCTTATGAAGATGCACGGGGACACCCTTCCGTCTCCTGGAAATGATATTGAGCATTTCGACGAAGATCGAGAAACCCATGATTCCGTATATCAATGCCTTCGGAACTTCATAGTGAAGCCCTTCGCCGAGCAGAATGGCACCAATCAGCAGCATAAAGGCGAAAGCCAGCATCTCTGTTGTGGGGTGACGCTCCATAAAGCGGGTCAGCGGGCCAGCGGCGACTAGCATGATAAAGGTGGAGATCAGCACGCCGCCAACCATAATCGGCACCAGTTGGTTGTACGCGATGCCCACGGCAGTCAGTACGCTGTCAATCGAGAACACCAAATTGAGCATCAGCAGGGTGAACAGGATCTGAGCCAGCGGCAGGCGCTTGGCCTGGCCGCCCCCGTGATGATCGTCACCTTCAAGCTTCTCAAAGATCTCTTGCGTGGCTTTGTAGATCAGGAAGACCCCGCCAATCACCAAAATCGCACCTTTAACGGTGATATCCTGATGATGATCCGGCATGAATGGCACTGTGAACAGCTGAACGTTCTCAAATCTCAGGAGCAGGCCGATTGAGAAAATCAGTGAAATGCGTGCGACCATCGCCATGATGATCCCAAGGGTTCTAGCGCGGTCTTCTTGGCCCTTGGGTGCGCGTTTAGCGACCACGGCGATGAAAACGACGTTATCGATGCCCAGCACCACGCCCATAAAGGATACGGTGAGGAGTGATAGAATCGCTGGAACGGTCAGCAATTCATTTAGGGATAGAAACTCAGACAGCATTTCGAAGGACATGGCTCAAACCTTGGTCAGCGTTTATGCGACCTTGTTTATAGCTTTTATCGAGAATGTTAAAGATCTCGTAGACGATCTGTGTCGCGTCTTTCGCGTTTTGTTGGGCGGCCAGCGCCAAACTCTCGTTCCGCAACCGGCACGGTCCGAGCGTCGAGTGATTTAGCGTCCTCTGTATCTTCGGGGGAGCGCTCGGACTTTGGGCCCCGATTGGGCAGAGGCGCGAGGTCGTTGTAAAGGAGTTTGGCTTCCTCAAATGGTCGGCGTGCGCTGCCAAGAGCCAGAACTTCGACAACGCGAATGTCGTGCCCCTGATGAAATGTCAGCACATCCCCAACTTTAACGTCAGCCGAGGCTTTGCGCACCGCGACTTTGTTCACTCGAATTTTTCCACCATTGGCGACATCGGCGGCGAGTGTGCGTGTTTTGAAGAAGCGTGCGTACCACAGCCACTTGTCTACCCGCAGTTTTCCTGCCGCCTCGTCTGTCATCGTCGGCGTTATTTTTTCAATTGAGCCAGAACAGCGAATGGGCTGTTAGGGTCGATTGGCTTGTCGGCCTCACGGCGCGGTTTGGTGCCGCTAGAGGACTTGGGCGGTCGTGGCCCCTTCCCCTTAGGCCCGACACCTTTTGGCCCGGCGTTTTTGGGAGGCCGTGCCCTTTTTGGCTGGTCGCCATTTTCAGCATTTTTGGCATTTTCACCGCTGGCAGCAGGTCGCCGGTTATCTGGTTTCCCAGCCCCACGTCCCCGTCTCGTCCAGACTGCGGCATCTGCCTCGAAGGCTGGCTCAGCAGGCGTCTGAACGGTTTCGGGCGCTTTTTCGTCAGAGGTAGCATTCGTTTCCACCGGCGTTGCATCGTCAGATGAGGCCGTTTCGGTTTCGCCCCCTTCTGCTGGCACCGCTTGGGCTTCTGCTGGCTCTGCCGGTGTGTCGGGCGTTTCTGTGGTTGTCTCTGGCGCGACCTGTTCTTCAGTCGCTACTGGCTTCGCTGCAGCGAGAGCCGCAGCCTCTTCCGCGGTCAAGCGCGATGGCACGTAGCCAAAGGCAAACATCAATCGGCGCACGAGAGCAGCATCACACCCAAGCTGCTTTTCCAAGCCACCGGGCTGGACAAAGTCAGGCTGGGCGCGGAATTGGCTGTGTAGATGACCAGCTAGCCGGTCCAGAGTTTCAACCTGCCCAACGATAGGTCGCTCTTTACGGTCGCCGCGACTCTGAGGCTGAAGCACAGCAAAACCGAGTGTTTGGTAAAGGGACAGGGGAACATCACCCTCTGGATGCATTACCTTGGTCCCCTGTGCGGGCAGCATATCGCGGACGTCAGGCCGCTCATGCCACAGCGACCAGAGCAACACGCGCCAAGGCCAATGTTGAGTATTCGACAAGCCGCGCATCCAGACCGCAAAGCGCCCGATGCGAACGCCCTGATCATAGAGCGCCTTACGCTCGTCTTTTCCAAGCTCTGTGAGAAATTGGGTAATGCTCTCGCGGTTGATCAGTCCAAAGTTTTCAACCAACTGGAACGCCAAACCGCGTGCGGTGCCTTTCAGCGGTGCGGACTGCAGTTCGTGGAAGTTTTTCATCCGGTTGCGCAGGTGTGCGCGCGTCCATTTTTCAATCCGCTGCCGGATTTTCTCGCGGTCGGTACCTTGCAAGAGGTCGTTGTGGATCACCTCAATCGCAGGAAACAGCAGGCTTTCACCTTTGATCAGGTGTCCAACTTGGTTTTCACGCCACAGCAACTGACCCGCTTCGGTCAAGCGAAACGCGCCGTCGTTGTCGGCTAACAGCTGCTGAACCCGGTTTTCGACCTCTTTAACCATCACACGGCGCGCTGCCGTGAAAACGGGCCGGGCCGATGAATCCAAGATCGATGGGTCAGGTGCGAACACCAAACCTTTGATGTGTCCGACGTGTTCGCCTTCCACTTTGACCGTGCCTTCCTTGGCATCAATCACTGCATTCAAGTCTGCGCCGTCCATGAGTACCCTCGCCATAATCGTCGCTCGACGATCGACAAACCGCTGAGTTAATCGTTCGTGTAGCGCGTCCGATAATTTGTCGTCAATTTTTCGCGCCTTTTCTTGCCAATACTTGGCGTTTGTGACCCAAGAAGCGCGATGTGAGATGAATGTCCACGTCCGCACCGCTGCAATCCTGTTCACAAGAGTGTCGATGTCCCCTTGCAGGTTGTCCAGTCGAGATACGTGCGAATCTACAAAATCTTCTGGAACACGGCCCGCTCCTCGGACCAAATGCCTGAAAATTTGCCCCAAAAGAGCGGTATGTTGCTCAAACAGTGTTTTACGGAAATCTGGCACTTGGGCCACGTCCCAAAGGATCCGCAGAGCGGCACGGGAGCGGGAGGTGCGGGCCACTTCCTCGTCTTTGAGCAAGACCTTCAAAGCCTGATGATCTTCTGCGTCTCTGGTTCGGCTCAACAAAGGGTGCGGCGGTGGCTTTTCAAGAGACCGCAGCAAGCCGGTGGATGAGCTAAAGTCGAGGTTGCGAGAGCGCCATTGCAGGACTTCAACCGGGTCAAAACGGTGGTTTTCGACTGCTTCAACGATGTCCTCGGTAAAGCCTCCAATCTCCGTTGTGGTGCAGAATGTGCCGTTGTTCATGTGGCGGCCAGCACGACCTGCGATTTGCCCGACTTCTGGCGCGCGCAAGCGCCGCGCCTGGCGTCCGTCAAACTTGCTGGTTTTGGCAAAAGTCACGTGGTCCAAATCCATGTTCAGACCCATGCCGATGGCGTCAGTCGCGACCAGGTAATCAACCTCGCCGGCTTGATACATATCAACTTGAGCATTCCGCGTGCGTGGACTCAGCGCGCCCAGCACAACGGCGCAACCGCCCCGCATACCCCGCAAACTTTCAGCCACGTGGTAAACGTCAGAAGCGGAGAAGACGACAATTGCGCTGCGGCGCGGCACTTTCTGCAAACGCTTGGGCGATACGTAGTTGAGTTCAGAGAATCGAGGCCGTGTTTCGATCTCGCAATCGGGCAAAAGCTCCCGAATCACGCCGGCCATCGTGTCGGAACCCATAAACATGGTTTCCATTGTACCGCGGGCGTTCAGCAATCGATCGGTAAAAACGTAGCCCCGTTCGGGATCAGCGCAGAGTTGGATTTCGTCAATCGCGACAAAGGACACGGAAACGTCCAGCGGCATCGCCTCAACCGTACAAATCCAATAGCGGGGATTTTGGGGGATGATCTTCTCTTCGCCGGTCACTAGGGCAACCTGGCTGACCCCTTTGGTCTTGACCACTTTGTCGTAGTTTTCGCGGGCCAAAAGGCGGAGGGGAAACCCAATCATTCCAGTCGCGTGACCGAGCATGCGCTCGATAGCGAGAAAGGTTTTACCTGTATTCGTAGGGCCGAGTACCGCAGTCATCGGCCCTTCATTTTTTGCACCAGTCATGTGGTGGAGACCTCTGTCATCCCGGAATACCGCCAGAATTCCAGCTAGCGCATAACCTTATGACCCGACAGTGACAACCTGCGCGCTGTGACGCAAGCGCATTTCGGATCAGAGGCGACTCATTGAGTCTTTAATTCTGAGTTTTTCGCGTTTGAGATGTTGTAGTCGAAGACCGTCGGGGAGAGGTCTTTTTTGTTCGTCCATAATGGACTGTTCGAGTTGCTGGTGACGTGATTGTAAAGATGTCGAATAGGACAAGTCTGTTACTCCCTGCTTTTCTCGAGTGATATATATACGATGGGTGCAGAGGAGCCTTGCGTCAAGGGCGGCCAAAGGTGCAATCATTGCTTTTTTCGAGGAAATTTTCCCTTTTTACCTGAAAAGCACCATGAACCTACGCCAAAAGGTAGGGTCTTTTTATGCGCCCATGACCCGGCTGCGCAACCCGCCGAGTGCGCCAAACACGCGGACAACGTTTCTCAGACGATGGTCCAAAAACCGCTTGGTCGCGGACAGCTCTGGATCGTCGTTCGCGAGCCAATACGTCAGTGTCGCACCATAGACCCCAGACAGCAGCGTACGCTTGGTCACGAAGTTAAAGTCGCGTTCTGTTGCGCCAACAGCATTCCATGCCGCATCCGCGGTCGCCCACGTCAACCGAGTCCCGGTGTAGAAATGCTGGGGCAGGGCGAGATGGGACAGCCCCCGGCGCACAGCTTCTTTGACGGGTGCTGCCTGCTCGAGCCGCGCGCTGAGGATACGATGCAAGCGATCTGTGGTCCCTAATTCGTCAAAGCCCGCTTCGTTCATCACGTCAAGCATCCGCTCGTCAGCCAATTTGGAATGGCCAGAGATCATGGATACGGGCGTCGGGAACCAATCCATCGCCAAAGCGAGGGGAATCTCGGTTTCTTCCGCAGCGCGCCGAAGGGCGGCGTTACTCCAGCCATCGAATGCAGCGTGGCGTGCAATGGCGTCGATCAGGGCGGTCTGTTCATAAGTGTCTGTCATAGCTACGAAATGTGTTTTGGAAGCGGTTTCGTCAACCGGTCGGTTTGTCCCATATGGCCGCCCCCCGTTTTGACAGGGGTTTTCCATGCACAATATGCACGGCGGAAGGCTTTGCATTTCCCGGAGCATTTGGTAAACACCACTCGACCTTGCGCGGTTCTTCTGCGCGAGCACGTGTTTTATTTGCCCAAGCAATGGGCGTTACAGAAAGTTAGGAAGCATCCCGTGGAAGTATCCGTTCGCGATAACAATGTAGATCAGGCGCTGCGCGCACTGAAAAAGAAACTACAGCGCGAAGGTGTATTCCGTGAGATGAAGCTCCGCCGTCACTTCGAAAAGCCATCGCAGCGTCGTAAGCGCGAAAAGGCCGAAGCCGTTCGTCGTTACCGGAAGGTGATGCGCAAGCGGATGGAGCGCGAAGGCTACTAAGTCTTCGCCATCAACGCGGCGCCCCCGTGTTTGACGCCCCTTTACGCAAGTATATTGACCCACCGACGAACCGACTCGCTTCCTGGTTCGTGGGTAAGGGTGTAAGCGCCGATCAGATTACGCTGGTCGGCTTTTTTGTTGGCTTATTGGCCGTTCCTGCGCTGTGGCTGGGTTATCCGCTGATCGCGCTGGTCTTTATCGTCGTTAACCGCATGGCGGATGGCCTTGATGGCGCAGTGGCGCGCCAGACGACGCCTACCGATCGCGGCGGCTTCCTCGATATTTGCCTCGACTTTTTCTTCTACAGCGCCATTCCATTTGGCTTTGCGCTTATGGACCCAGCTCAAAACGCGCTCGCAGCTTGCTTCCTGATCTTTAGCTTTATCGGAACAGGCGCTTCGTTCCTCGCGTTTGCAATTTTCGCGGAAAAGCGTGGGATCACCACGGATTTACGTGGGCAGAAGTCGCTCTTCTACCTTGGCGGCCTAACAGAAGGCTTTGAAACCATCGTGTTTCTAACGCTGGCGTGCCTGTTTCCATCCGCTTTTTGGTGGATGGCCATCGTTTTTGGCGTTCTCGCATGGATTACTGCCACAACCCGCGTTGTCGCGGGCTGGCGGATGTTTCGTTAATCCAACTCTTCGGGCATTGGCTGCCCATGCTTACCGAATAGGGTGCGTTGGCGTTCGATCATCGCGTCGATGTCGAAGTCGTGGATCAGCTCGTTGAACATGCGATGCCAGTTAATTTCGGCATCCAAATGCAAAAAGACCGATCCAAGGCCAATTGCTGCTCGGTCCATGAACACGAACTCACGCGGCAGCTTGACCCCGCCCACGCGCTTTAGCTCCTGATGAACATTCCGCGCAACCTCAGCGCCATATTCGCCAGTGTTTGATTCCGAGATCAGTCTTGGCTTGTCTTCGAGCAATGGCTGGAAGATGAAGCTGGCCCAGACGTGGAGCACGTCAATCAGCTCGCGGTTTATGTCGGTAAACCCCCACGCTTCATAAGCCGAAACCGCTAAATCGTCATCGCCGGTCTGCAGGGCTTCGTAAAGGTCGATCACGCCCTTTACAAACTTGGCTTGGAAGAAGCGAACGCAGCCGAAATCAAGCATGTTGATGCCTAGATCTTCTCGGATGGTGTAGTTACCGAAGTGAGGATCGCCGTGGATGACGCCATAGTTGTAGAATGGCACATACCAAGCGCGGAACATGTTCTGCGCCACTGTTTCGCGGTCCTGCATGGACGCACCACCACGAATAAAGTCGATCAAAGGCGTCCCGTGCACCCATGTCATGGTCAACAGGCGTTGACTGGAGAATTCTTCGTGTACCGGCGGTATATGAACCGAAGGCTCCTTTGCCAACATCTCGTCATAGAGGCGGAGATGTCGCGCTTCGCGGATGTAATCCAGTTCCTCACGCAAGCGGGCAGACAGTTCTTCGAAAACGCCAGAGGGATCAATCGCTTTGTCGTAACTGCGGTAAACACCAAAGGCCCAAGCAAGCTGGCGCAAGTCGGCTTCGACAGCACTGGACATGTCGGGATATTGAAGTTTACAGGCGACATCGGTCCCATCGGGCAGCACAGCGCGATGGACCTGACCCAAAGACGCAGCGGCGGCGGCATCGCGCTCGAAAGACGTGAACTTGGATTGCCAGTCGATACCAAGCTCAGACTTCATGCGGCGCTTCACAAACGTCCATCCCATTGGCGGCGCGTTTGATTGCAGCTGTCGGAGATCCTCGGCGTACTCCTTCGGGAGCGCGTCTGGGATCGAGGCGAGCAGCTGCGCGGCCTTCATGAGGGGGCCCTTGAGGTCGCCCAAGGCGTCCTTCAATGCGGCAGCGTGCTTACCCTGGTCCAATTTGGTGCCCAAGACACGGTTTGCACCCAGCTGGACAGCAAGGCCGCCCAACGAGGTTCCAACGCGTGTGTATCGACGCAAGCGGCTGCCAAGCCTGTTTTCATCCATTTGATCGGTCATGTTGACAATATGGATCGATCTGTCCGTGGAAACAGTCCCCCAAAGGGTCGCAGGCGACGTTCTTTGAGGGATAATTTTTCCCGGTTAGAGCGTCTCCAATTCGTCGATGAAACTTTCGAGTAAAGTCAGTCCCTGCCGCCAGAAACTTGGGTCTCGCGCATCGAGGCCAAAGGGCGCCAATAGCTCGTGGTGGCGCTTGGTTCCACCAGAGGCCAGCATCTCCAGATACTTCTCTGCAAAGCCCGATTCGCTATCCTGATAAACGGCGTAGAGCGAGTTTACCAAGCAGTCGCCGAACGCATAGGCGTAGACATAAAAGGGCACGTGAATGAAGTGAGGGATGTAGGACCAGTAGTCGCCATATTCCTCAGCGTTCAAGTTGAATGCCGGGCCAAGGGCCTGCACTTGTGTTTCCATCCAAGCTGTCTGGAAATCCTCGCGCAGCAGCTCTTTGCCACGACGCGCATCGTGCACGCGGGTTTCAAAGTTATGAAAGGCAATCTGCCGGACCACGGTGTTGAGCATGTCCTCAACCTTGCCCGCCAGTAGTACTTTCCGCTGCGTCTTGTCGCTGGCGTCAGCGAGCAGGCTTTGGAAGGTCAGCATTTCGCCAAAGACCGAAGCAGTTTCAGCCAGTGTTAGCGGTGTTGAGCCGTTAAAATAGCCCTTTTCGGACGCCAGCACCTGATGAACGCCATGGCCAAGTTCGTGGGCCAAGGTCATAACATCGCGTGTTTTGCCCTGATAATTCACCAGCACGTAGGGATGCGCGGATGGTACGCAGGGGTGAGCAAAGGCGCCAGCGTCTTTGCCGGGAATCACCGGACTGTCGATCCAGCCTTTGTTAAAGAAATCGCCCGCGATCTGAGCCATGGATGGCGTGAAGCCAGCGTAGGCGTCGAGAACCCGGTCTCGCGCGTCTGCCCATGGGGTTTTTGCTTCGTCGGCCTCGGGCAGGGGGGCGTTGCGGTCGTAGTGTTCGAGCTTTTCCAGCCCCATCCACTTTGCTTTCATCGCGTAATAGCGGTGGGAAATACGGGGGAAGGCCTCGGTCACTGTATCTGCGAGCGCTTTGACAACCTCGTCTTCGACTTCATTCGCGACGTTGCGTGATGATACGGGCTGCGCGTAGCCGCGCCATTTGTCGTCGAGCTCCTTTTGCTTGATGACCGTGTTATTGATGCGCGACATCAGGCGTTGGTTGTCGCCAAGCGTCTTAGTGATCGCCTTGGCCGCTTTGGCACGGGTTTCCCGGTTCGGGTCAGCGAGCAGGTTAAAGGTCTCGGCGTTGGATAGCTCTTTGCCATCAATCTCAAATGACAGCGCAGCCATCGTTTCATCAAACAACTGCACCCAAGCGCTTCCGCCAACGATCGCAAAGTCGTGCGTGTAGGCTTCCAACTCATCGGAGAGCTGGTGCGGCTTCATCAGGCGTGTGCGTTCGATGAAGCTTTTCCACGGGCCCATTGCCGGATCAGCCAGCTTTTCCTCCATCACGGCGTCTTCAATCGCGTTCAGCTCTAGCGAGAAGAAAACGAGATCAGCACTGATGTTGGTTGAGCGCTCATTGATCTTGGCCTGAAACTGCATCGCTTCGCCGTCCGTGCGCTGGGTCGCCCCGTTGAGGAAGGCGTAGGTGCCAAGCTTGCCCAAGCGCTCATAGATCGTTTCGTACCAAACAATCGTTTCCGCCAAGGCGCTCGGCGTCATGCTCGCCAACGTGCCTTTCACCGTTTCAGACAGCGATTTGGCCTGTGCCTCTGCCCAGTCCAGATCAGCATCGATTTTTGCATCTGATGGGCCGTCGTACAGGTCGGCGAGGTTCCATCTTGGCAAGGTTCCAAGGTCGGCGTCTTCAACAGGAGACAGGGCGGAGGAAGCCGCAACAAGGGCTTGCGATAGCGCTAAAGCTGACATTGTCTAAATAAGGCCTATTTTGTGATATATTGCCGGTGTACAAATCAACATGGCGAACAGGCCCTGCTTCGGCAACACCTGCGGTGTCACTAAAGTTTAAAACTCCATGGGAGGGGGTATCGATGCAGCGTGATTTGAAGGCACTCGATGCAATGCCAAATCTGCCAACACTGTTTTTCGATACAGCCGAAGCGAAGAAGCGGAAGCCGTTTCTGTGGCAGAAAGAAAACGGTAAATATCGATCCCGTACCTATCGCCAAACAATGCAGGAAGTCATCCAACTGGCGCGCGGTCTGCGCGACTTGGGCATCGAAGCGGGCGATCGAGTGGTTATTTGCTCGGAGAACCGGCCCGAGTGGGTCATCGCTGACATAGCGATCATGGCGTTGGGCGCAATCGCAGTTCCAGCCTACACGACAAATACCACGACCGATCACCTGCATATCTTGAGCAATTCCGGCGCCAAGGGTGCCATTGTCTCGACCCGCGACCTTGCCAAAAAGCTACTACCAGCGGCGATCGACAGCGGGATTTGTCAATTCATTACATCGATCGAGCCCTTACTTATTCGGCAAAAACTGCCGCTAGACGTGCACGCCTACGACGCCCTCATCGCTCACGGCAAAGAGCTGCAGGATGACATCGCTAAATTCGCACGTGATCTCCCCCGTGAGAGCACAAGCTGCATCATCTATACCTCCGGAACAGGCGGAACGCCCAAGGGTGTGGAGCTGTCGCACGGGGCCATTCTGTGCAACGCTACGGGCGCGTTTGACGTGCTCAATGACGGCTGGTCAGTGGGTGAGGAAGTGTTCCTTTCCTTCCTGCCTATGACGCATTCCTATGAGCACTCCGCCGGGCTGTGGTGCCCGATTGCGATGGGCGCACAAATTTACTTCGCTGAGGGCGCAGAAAAGCTGGCGGAGAACCTCGCTGAGGCGCGACCAACAGTTATGACAGCGGTTCCACGCTTGCTGGAAGCTCTGCGCGCGCGCGTACTGCGCGGTCTACGGACGGCGCCAGCGATGCGCCAGAGCCTGTTTCATCGGACTTTGGACATCGGGCGACGCAAGATCAATGATCCCGCTTCCCTGACTTTAGGCGATAAGATGCTGGATGGCTTTCTGGAACGTACCGTACGCAGTCAGGTGCGAAACCGGTTTGGTGGTCGCCTGAAGGCCTTTGTCAGTGGTGGTGCTGCGCTGCATGAAGAAGTCGGCATGTTCTTTGAGGCACTGGGTGTGACGGTGCTGCAGGGCTATGGCCAGACTGAATCTGCCCCGATTATCTCGGTGAACCGACGTGCTGGCCGGCAGCTGGACGCCGTGGGGAAGCCTATGCGCAACGTAGACGTCAAACTGGCCAACGATGGCGAAATCATCGTCCGGGGTGAGCTGCTGATGACCGGCTACTGGAACAATCTGGCAGAAACAAAAAAGACCATCGTCGATGGTTGGCTGCACACCGGTGATATCGGTGAGTTCGACGCCATTGGTCGGATCAAAATCACGGATCGGAAGAAGGATATCATCGTCCTCTCCGGCGGCGATAACGTCTCGCCCGCGCGGGTTGAGGGCTTCCTGACCATCCAGAGTGAAATCGGTCAGGCCATGGTGATTGGCGACAAGCGTCCGCATTGTACAGCGCTCATTGTCCCCGATGACGAATGGCTGATCGATTTTAAGAACGATACGGGCAAGACAGGGACTTTGGCTGACTTGGCTGATGACCCGGAGCTACACAAGCAGCTCGCCGTCGCCGTTAGCCGGGTGAATCAAGAGTTGTCGAATATCGAGAAAGTCCGAAAGTTCGCGGTCGCGACCGCTGAATTCACCACAGACAATGCCCAACTCACGCCTTCGATGAAGGTCCGTCGGCACGTGGTCAAGCGGGACTATGAAAGTGTGCTGGAAGCACTCTATCCTGCGGAAAAGAAGAAGACGGCGCTGGTTGAAGCCAGCGCCTGATCTGTTCTACTGATTTTCGCGGCTGAACGCTGCGAAGATCCCCTCGGGGATAACAGCCTTGGGCTGGCTTTCGTCGAACATTGGCTGCTCGGCTGCGATTTTCGCAGCAGCCTCTGGGTTCGCTGCATTTGCTTTGGCAACAGCGGCATCCAAATCAGCTTGCTTACAAATGCCCAACAGCACCGGATCACGGGGCTGAAGGTTGGCCATGTTCCAGTGCGTCTTTTCCCGGATGGCACCAATGGTATTTTTCGTGGTACCGACCAGTTTGATGATCTGCGCGTCCGAAAGGTGCGGGTAGGTCTTTACCAGCCACGCAATCGCGTCTGGCTTTTCCTGACGGCGTGCAACGGGCGTGTAGCGTGGGCCTTTTGTCCGGCGGGACAACTCGGGCATGTCGCTCGTCGCCAACGTCAGCGACGCGTTCAGATCCGCTTCGCAGCGCTCGATTTCTTCTTCTGTCAGCTGACGGTTCTTTTTTGGATCCTGCCCCATGATGCCTTTAGCCACATCGCCATCGGCGATGCCTTTGACTTCCAGCTTATGCAGGTGACAAAAATCGGCGATCTGTTCGAAGGTGAGAGCGGTGTTATCAACCAGCCATACAGCAGTTGCTTTAGGCATCAGTGGTGGTTGCTGGGCCATGCCACGCTCCTTTCGTGCTTAAAAGTTCGGGAGATTAGCCCAACCTATACGGCACGACGGCGGGGAAATAAATGCTTTCAGACGCACAACTGGTCAACGCTGCTGCGAGAATCACAGATCGATGTACAAACCTCGACCCGGCTCTTCACCGCCAATTGCATCTTTTGCGATGACATCTGCCGCTGCGGCCACAGCCTCGCACGCCGCTGCATCCAAGCCTTCGTCATAGGCATTCCGAGCAAATGTGGTCGTGATATCCGCCCATGCTTGCGCCTTTCCTGGCGTGTCGCTCATGGCCGGTGAGACCCGTAAATCCAGGCGCCGCTCGTTTCTCGCGATATGGAACATGACCTGCGCGGCAAAGGCGTCCCTATCCAATCCGGCGATGGTATAGACCGCTTCCGGCGTCGACAGCAGGAACCGGCGCCGCAGAAAGGGTGGAGTGAGCCACTGGCCCAACTTGGTCGTCAGCAGAGCAACCATAATCCCTGAAAACACCAGCGTCTGAAACGACATCACACCAAACAGCGTGCGGTCTGAAGGTAGCAACAAATAGCCAACAAAGGCGGCAGCGATGGCGGCAATCAGAACAAACAGCCAGCGGGTCCGTGAACGGCCCGCGGCCAACGCAACAACAATGTCCCCCTTGGAGCGCAAGGAAGCGTCGTAGAGCGCGTTCTTGATGGTGCCGTGGTCGACGCGCCGTAACTTCCGCCCGCCTTTGGGCCAGGTTTTAACGATCTGCAGCGTGCCTTCAGGCCAGCTTTTCTGTGTTGACCGCAACAGCGCGGTCCATTCCTTACCGCGGGTCAGGAAATACGAGCCGCCAAACAGAATAATCAGGGCCACTGGCGCAAGCAGCACAGTCAGGACGTCCGGCGCAGGCCATCCGTCTGGACGGAAAAACAGCGCCCATCCCAACCCCAAGGCGGAGACGGCGAGGATCAGCAGGACCAGCCAACGGGTTCCGCCCTCTTCCTTCGAAGTGGTTTCATCGATTTCGTCATCGTCGATGAGAGGATCGTTCACGTCAGCACCTTGCGTGGGTTTTAGAAAAAGTGCGCTACTCATAACAAAGCCGGGTCGCGCTGACGACCCGGCAAGTCAATTTTGGGAGAATGAGGGAGGAATTCCGAGCGGGTTAAGCCGCCTTGGTCACAACGTCCTTGTCGGCGGCGTCGCCTTCAATGACTTTTGCAGCCTGTCCGGCTTTGTTTCCTGTCGAAATCTCAATCATCCGAGGTCTAAGCGCCTCTGGCACTTCACGCACCAACTCAACATGCAACAGGCCATGTTCCAACTTTGCGCCCGAAACTCGAATATGGTCCGCAAGCTGGAACCGTCGTTCAAAAGCACGAGTCGCGATGCCGCGATGCAGGTAGGTGGTGTCTTTGTCGGTCACGCTTGGCGTGTCCGCTTGGCGTCCACGCACGGTCACCGCCTGATCTTGGACTTCGATCTCTAAGTCATCGAGCGTGAAACCGGCCACAGCCATGGAAATCCGATACTCGTCTTCGGATTGCCGTTCGATGTTGTAAGGCGGGTAGCTGTTCGCAGCATTCGCATCCATCCGCGACGCTGTTTCAAGCATCGAGGTCATGCGGTCAAAGCCAACAGTCGAACGGAAAAGGGGGGAAAGATCCAAAGTACGCATAGGGTAGCCTCCTTAAGCAAAAGCAAGGTTCTATAGTTCAGACCTCACAGGTGTGACGGTCTGTACCAGCGTGCGAAGCCCTCAGTTTGAGCGGCTTTCCTGCTGATACTATAAAACGTAAGGAGCGCGTGTTGGGATCGCAAGGGGCGGGCTGTCAAAAAAAGCCCGCGCCCGATAAGCCTCGGTGAGAGGCTTAAACCTTCAGGCCCGACATGAAGCCGAACTTGTCGTTAAACTTGCCAACCTGACCACCAGTGTCGAGCATACGCTGAACGCCGGTCCACGCTGGGTGGGACTTTGGGTCAATGTCGAGACGCAGTGTGTCGCCTGCCGCACCGTAAGTGGAGCGGGTCGTAAAAGAGGAACCGTCGGTCATGACAACGGTGATCTCGTGGTATTCTGGATGAATGTCCGCCTTCATGGGCCGAATCCTGTACTCAAAGAGTGAATTTTAAACGTTGGCG
The DNA here is from genome assembly GCA_965661545.1 of Alphaproteobacteria bacterium. GTDB lineage: Bacteria > Pseudomonadota > Alphaproteobacteria > UBA7985 > UBA7985 > UBA7985. Next base: position 32,571 of record CBFIEF010000026.1, read on the forward strand.
CGGTGTTTAGCGCGGCGAGAGGATGAATTCAATACGTCTGTTTAGCTGGTCAGCTTCCGTTTTTTCTATACCCCGAAGATTCGTGGCATTTTTGATCGGTGAAGTGTCACCAAATGAAGCTGCGAGAAGCTTTGTTGCGTAGTCTTCTGGGTTATCCAACGTGCTTAAGGTTTGCAGCAAAACCGTGCGCACAGCCTCTGCACGCAGGAAGCCAAGCTGCAGGTTGCTCCTGAAATCGCCCGTGAAAGTATTGTTGACCGGCGTCTGGTCCGTGTGGCCTTCGATGCGAATCAGCCAATCCAAGCCTTCGGGAAGCCGGCGGGTAAGCTCGGCTAAATCTTCCGCCACGAGTGAAAGCTGTATCAGCGAGCTTTCTTGAATCTCATAAGATCCAAGCTCGAACTGAATTTTCTCCCGCGATTTGAATCGGACCTGCGTCAGCTCCTGCTCGCCAATGGTGCTGGTTTCTTCCTGCACCACGATCCCGTCCAGCCCTTGCGCAGCATCGCGAGCGGCAAAAGCGAAGCTCGATTGAGCGCGAGACAAGATGACTTCACGCTGCTCGAGTGCTGACTTCAGCTCTTGCTCCAGCGCCAGCTGATCCGCCAGCACCGCCGCCATACTCAAGCTCGCGTTTTCCAGCTCCAGGTCTTGAGCGCGAACAATCGCATTGCGCTCCATCAGCACAGCTTCAATGCGGCTGAGTTTCTGCCGGACATCGAACAATTGCGCGTTGAGGGTGTCAATTTGCGTGCGAGCGCTGGCCAACTGTGACCGGCTGGCGAGCGTCTCGCCTTCTGATGCGGCCAGTTTGGTCGCCAGTTCATTGATCTCGACGTCTTTAGCGTCTGCGCTTTCCTGCGCAGCATCGGCGGAGATTCGAACCGTGGCCAACTGCTCGGATTGCGAGAGAAGCTGCTGATCCAACTCGGCGATGCGATCAATCCCCTGCTGGAGGGCCGTTTGGTCCTGATAGCGTTCTTCAACCAGAGTTTCCAGACTGCTGATACCAGCAGCCATCTCCTGCTTCACGCGAATGATTTCCTGCTCCTTGGCTGCGAGGACTTGGCTGCGCTCGTCCAACTGGGCTTGCAGGGCCTCCTGCTCGGCTTCGCGGGTTTGGAGCTTGATTAGCAGTTCCTCGATGCGCTTCTCATAACTGCCCTCAACATCGGTGATTTCCCGCTCTTGCGCATCGACTGTGGCACGAAGCGTATTGATGGAGTTCTCAAACGACAGAATCGAGGTTTGCAGGTCGTTCACACGGCTCTGCAAGTCATCCCGAACGTCCGTCAGGATCTTGATCTCGGCCAGCTTGGCCTCGATTGTGTATTCATTCACCGTAATGACCTCGTTGGCGTCAACGAGGTCTTTGTTCACCTGCTCATTACGCTGCTTGAGCTGAGCGACCAGCAACTGGTCGTCCAAAAGCGCCTGCTCGGCATCAGAGAGCTGGCGGCGCGCGTTCATCAGCGTGCCGAGAAGGGTGCTAAGCTCCGTCTGCTTTTGCTCTGCAAGCTGGAACATTGCTTCCATCAAATCCTGCGTGGACTGCACGGTGGCCTTCAGGCGAGACGCCCGGTCCGGGGCAACCGTTCCCAGATCACGTTCCGGGTTCACCGGAATGCGTTCTGCTAACTCCAGCAGAATTTCGCGATCTTCTTCGCTGGCGATGGTTGGTGCAATATTTTGAACGCTGCTGAGGAACTCGCCGCGCAAGGCGACGAAGCGATTGATGTTGCGCTCTTGATTGTTGTCCGCCAGCGCAATCGTGGCTTCCATCTCTTCGGTCAGATCACCATCGTCCCGCACACGCTGGACCAGCGCGACCCGCTGTTGTTCAGCCTCGGCCAAAACCTGCTGGTTGAGGATCAAATCAGCGGAAAGTTTGGTGTTCTCCGCCTGTAACTGCCGGTTCTGTATTTCTGAGGCGGCCAAACGCTTGAGCAGCGATTGCTCTTCTTCCCGCAACGTATCGACATTGCCGGCGAGCGACATGACTTCCGTGCGCGAGTTATCGAGATTGTCCCGGAGGATGTTGCGCTCACCCCGCAGCGAAGCCAATTCTTGGCGGACGGCGCTGAGCTCATTGTCTAGCTGCGTGTTGCGCTCCTTGAGCTCGAATTTCTCGAACTCCAGCTGCTCATTCTCGTTCAGCAGCGATTTGATCTGCGAAACATTGTCGTTCAGCTGGGTCGACAGAAACTGCTGGGCAAAGATGAAAACCACCAACACGAAGATGACCACCATCACCAACGTGGTGAGGGCGTCTACGAAGCCTGGCCAAATATTGACGCGGTTGCGCGTGCGGCGAGCCATGCCAGATCCTTACTCTTCTGGCGTGCCGCGGGACGCGGCTTCTTCGCGGAAAGCCTGCAATTCAGCGCGATTGCTTTCCATGCTGTCCAACAAAGCCTGAAGCTGGTTGCCGGTCTCGTTGCCAGACAGGAAGTCACGCAAGTTGGTGAACGCATTTTCGGTACGTCGGGCGTTTTCACCCAGCTCACGGCTCAATTCGGCAAGGCGATCATTCAGGGTGCGCGTTGTATCGCGGGCCTTCAACAGACGTTCGATGTCTTCCGTCACCTTGACCATCTGCGCCTGACCCCGGCTCGCGTCGTCGAAATACTGGTCCGAGCGGCGGTTCCAGCTTTCCATGATCTCGCTCATGCGCTGGTTGGTGTCGATCAGCATGTTGAGATTGCTGATCTTGCCGTTTTCCTCTTTGAGCAGCGCGCGCTGGTTTTCCTGAATCGCCACCAGAGCCTCAACGGTCGAGTAGAGCGTATCGTGGTTCCGAGCGAGGCCGACGTCGATTTGCTCAAGCTTGGCATTGGTCGCCGTCAGCACTTCTTCGTTGAAGGTCGCTGTCGAGGCAGCAACAGGGGCGGGGGCGGCCATGGGGTAGGGGCCACCGCCAGTAACCGCGCTGGATAGAATAGCGTGCTGGTAGAGCCAGTTTTCTAACTCATCGATGAAGCGACCATGGGCCTGTGCGCTCTGTTGCTCCAAGAAGCCGATGATAATGGTTCCCGCCAAGCCAAACAGGGAGGACGAGAACGCAATGCCCATGCTGCCAATTGGGTCTTCCAAGCTGCGGATCATTTGCTCGAAGAGTTCTCCGGCATCGCGGGAGGCGGATTCTTGGTTCAGCTGCTCAATGGCGTTGCCAATATTGCCGACGGTCAGCGTCAGGCCCCAGAAGGTTCCAAACAGGCCTAAAAAGATCAGCAGTTGCAGCAGATACTGAGACAGGTCGCGGCGTTCGTCATTTCGTGCCTTGATCGCATCCATGACAATCGACAGGTTTTCCGTCGAAAATCCGCTCTTAACCGTCTTTCCGTCCATCAGTGACTGGAGCGGGTAGAGGAGCTGCGGCATATCAGCGTCAGACGTGTCTGTGTCCGGTGACGCGTTACCAGCGGTCCGGGTTCCCGCGACCCAAACCACCGCGCGGCTCAGACTGAAGACTTCCCAAATGATCAGCGCAGCGGACAGCACGGCAACGATCAAAATCGCTCCGTTGATTGCCGCTTGCGCAAAGAAGAATTCGCTCAGCCGTTCAGCTTGCGTGTATGCAAGCCCGCTCGCGAACAGGAGCACGGCGACGATAATGATCAGAGGTATGTAAGGCTGCGTAAGTGTACGCTTTTCTTCGGTCATGTGCTTGACGCTAATAGGTTTGGTTAAACGTCCTGCTTAGGTACATGCACACTCATCAATTCGCACGGAATTTGTGCTTTGAGGGCGCCGAGAACGCGTAAGGCTCGAGTATTGATTGAAACTTGGACAATCTTAGTATCTTTGTCGCTGCCTAATTGGGCAACTTCATGGCGGTTCGTGTCATTAAACACGGCCTCCCCCACGAAAAGCAGGCGAGGCCGTTTCAATTTCAGACGATGTCTGCGCGCTTAGTTCGCGCGGACGATCAGCGCGTTGCTCGGCTGGCCGCTTGATGGGATCAGCGTTTCACGGCTTACCATTGAATCATCCAAACCAGCATCGGTCAGAGCATGCAGAGCACGAAGCACGCGACCCTTTACGATACGCAAAGCATTATCTTCTTCGATGATGTTGGGATCAGCGTAGCCGATGATTTGTACCTTTTGCTTCGCAGCGAGGCAAAGCTCACCGAAGCTTTTGACTGCCGCAGTCTGATCCGCCGTGAAGCGGTTAGAGGTGCCGTCAAACTGCAGCATCACGCCGTCAGAGGTACAGCCCGTTGAGCTGCTGCTTGTGGAAGCAGATGGTGTAGAAGTCTCGACCGAGGCGGAATCAGCCAAAGAACGGGTGCGGCTGACGAATGTTGTACCGGTATCACCCGAATCAGCGCCTGCGGTCGCAGCAGGCTCAGCAGCGGCTGCGGCGAGATCGCGGTTGGAGCGGCTTACCAAGCTCGTCCCATTGCCGGTCCCGGTTGCAACCTGCGGCGTGGTCGCTCCAGCCGTCACGGCTTCTTCGGTGATACGGCTGAAAGACTGCACGGCGTCTTTGTTCTCGTTGACGGGGGAAGCGATGTTTTCGCCGGCGGCATCAGCTGACCCTTCCTGCTCCGTTGGGAACGGCGATGGGACAGTCGACGAGGAACGCATCGTTCCTGTTGCAACGATGGCGTTTGGAACCTGTTTGTGCCCTGGTGCGCCCGGACGGATCAGCGGTATTGGACCCGTGAAGTTGGTCGCGAGTGGGAAGGAGCCTACCATCGCAGCGCTGTTGGCTAAGCTATCCATACCGCTGCGCGCCGCTGCGGCAACGGCATCAGCCCGGTCTGCGCCAACGTAAGGAATGGGCGAAGGGTTTGACAGGCCTGAGCCCGGCAGTTGGCGCGTGTAGTCTGGACCTACGATCGGCAAATCACTGCCGTAAGAAACCAACACAGAACCGCCAAACGAGCTGCTCGAAATCGTGGTCGTGTTGCCATAGCCACTGCGAATGTTTGTAACCGGTCCGGAGGTCACAGGAACACCGTTCACAATCGATACCGCCGTCAATCCCGTATCGACCCCTTCTGGGGTGGTCAGGAGAGGCTGGATCGTTGTTTCGGACGGGAAAGCAACAAGTGAAGTGGGTGCGGTCGCAGCCGTTTGAGCAAAGCCGCCGATGGTCACCGGCTCGCCAATCGCTTGAGACGCGAGCAAAGCCGCATCTTCGGCGCTCAACACCGTGTAGCCAGGATCGACAAAAGGAACGAGCGTGTTGCGTGACGTAAAGGATGTCGCGTCAAGCAGGGGCGTTGCGGCGGATTGTACAACGCTGCTGACGGGCGGCGCCAACAGATCACCGGCCGGGACGGACCCCGCCTGAAAGAATTCCTGAGCTTGAGCAGTAGCGCCAAAACAAACAGCGCTAATAGCGACGCCAAAAATGGTCGTACGCAAGGTCATATTCTCGATCCTCAATTTGCCCCGTTTTGTTGATGGCAGCGCGCCACCGCGGGTTTGCACGTAAGATTGGTTGTATTACAGCAGGCCAATTCGTCGAAATTACGATAAGTGGCGAAATACTAGTGCAGAAATACCACACTGGTCTACCCAATTCGCATAACGTTGAGGAGATTTCCCCCTCATTCTTCGAGGTTTCGATCAAATTTTATTTTGTGTAAAGCGCCCACTCAATTATGCGTTGAGTGTGGATTTAAGCTTTGGTCACAAGGTTGAAGAATCGGTCATAGATCATGGGACCAGCCACGATAATTGAGCGGTCAGAAACGATCTTTTCCCCGCCATTTAGGTCCGTAACCCGTCCGCCGGCTTCATTAACGATCAAAGCACCCGCAGCAATATCCCATGCCGCCAAGCCGCGCTCCCAATAGCCATCGTACCGACCCGCAGCGACGTAGGCCAAATCCAAAGCCGCAGAGCCGAATCGACGCACGCCCGCGCTGGCGAAAGCGACCTTTTCGACTTCAGCCATTGTGGTGCTTTGATCAGCCCGTCCTTTGAACGGCAGACCCGTGGCAAATAAGGACTCAGTCAGGTCTTCTTTCCGCGAAATCCGCAGTTGGCGGGAATTGACGTAAGCGCCCTGTCCACGTTCGGCCCAGAACAATTCGTCCTTCAGCGGGTCGAATACAACGCCCGCAACGATACCGCCTGCTTGCTCCAGCGCGATAGAAATCGCCCAGTGCGGCAGACCGTGCAAAAAGTTTGTGGTGCCGTCGAGTGGATCGACGATCCAACGGCCTTCTGGCTCTTCAGGCCCAGTCTGTCCGCTTTCTTCGCCAAAAAACGCGAATTCTGGGCGCGCCTCTTGGAGAACTTCATGGATGATGCCTTCGGCTCGTCTGTCAGCTTCACTGACAAAATCTGCCGGGCCTTTGCGGGATACGGTGAGGTGTTCAACGTCGCCGAAATCACGGACGAGTTGGCGGCCAGCTTTGTCAGCGGCCTTGACCATTACATTAATGAGCGCAGAGCGACGCATGTCTATTTCGCACGCTCCATATAAGTACCATCGGCAGTGCTCACGACGACCTTTGTGCCCGCAGCGATATGCGGCGGCACCATGATCTTTACGCCGTTTTCCAGAAGGGCAGGCTTATAGGACGAAGAGGCCGTTTGCCCCTTTACCACCGCATCGGCTTCAGTGATTTCCAGAATGACTGATTCCGGCAAGCTGACCGAAATTGGCTCTTCTTCGTAAAGCTCGATGGTCACCTGCATGTTCTCTTGCAGGAACGGCAGAGGCTCGCCCACCAAATCGCTGTTGAGTTCAATCTGCTCGAACGTGTCATTGTTCATGAACGTAAGCATCTCCCCGTCAGCGAACAGGTATTGATAGTCCACCTGATCCAAGCGAACGCGTTCAACGGTCTCATCCGAGCGGAAACGCTCGTTCATCTTCGTCCCGTCGCGAATGTCTTTGAGCTCAATCTGCGCAAAGGCCCCGCCTTTACCCGGCTTGACCTGCTGCAGCTTAACTGCCCGCATCAGCCGGCCCTTGTGTTCAATGATGTTGCCGGGACGAATGGCGTTGCCGTTGATCTTCATGGCTTTGACCCTGTTCGGTTAGGGGAAATTCAAAGGAGCAAGTATCAGTGTAGTTTGCGACAGGCAATCTTTAGCCAAGCGCAACCGCTATGAACTCGGGTGCGAAATCGGGATCATCCGCTTCGGAAGCGACTGGAATGATGCACGGGATCTCCATCATTTCTACCCACCATTCGGCCAAAGCCCCGTCGATCCCGGCCATCATGCCCGCCTGGTCGTCAGCGCGAAGATCGCCAAAAAACAGCGCATCAGCCCCGAATTCACCCGCTTGCATGGCGAGGTCGCGGGACGTGAGATTGGCCGCAACGATCTGCATGTCCGGGAAGTCATCGCGCATGGCGCGGTCCGCGGCCATATCGAAGGAGACGAAGCCATCGACACCGTTGGGCGGCAGGTCTTCACCGTTTATGTTCATTGACGCTGTAATAAGCGCGCACTCTTGATCGGCGCAAAGGCTGATCCAGTCCGCCAAATGGCCCGCTGTTGGACTAACATCCTCCGGCATTTTCAGGATCAGCGCCACGCCGGCCAGTGTTTTCGGCAGCGGCGTCTCGCCCAAAGTCGCGATCTGAACCAGTTGTGGCCCTTCGTCGTCATCCATTTTGGCCATGCGATCAGGTTTCCTTGCGTGATGGTTGTTGGCGTCCGGTGAGTGAGGGCTCGTTCCGCTGTGTTTTGCGCTTGGGAACCGACGGCGTCCAGACTGCCGTTGCAGTCGGGCGATCTGTTACCAGCGTCACCCCAGCCGCCGCTGCGTAGCGTTCTAAATCGTCAAACGCCGGATTATGCCATGGGCAATAGACGTGCTCCACCCCGTTTTGCAGCGCTTGCAAGCCAAACCCCGGCGCTTCGCTGGCATCAACAACCAGCGTGCAGTTCGGACTCCACTGCGCAATGGCAGCCTGCAAATCGACGGCCCACTTCGTCCCCAACTGCGGCAGGGCAGAGGCGGGCGTTATAAAGGTGGTCGTGCGAGAGGCCTCAGCATCGTGGCCGGGAAGCGCCATCGCGAAGGTCAGTTCGACGACATTCCGCTTCCCACCCGCAAACACGGTTTAGAGGCTTTCGAGCACAGCTTGGACAATGGCGTCTTTGGTGATGCCATAGTGGGCGTACAGCTCTTCCGCCGGTGCGGACGCACCAAACTGGTCACCCACGCCAATGAAGATCCCGTCTTCGCGAATAAACCGGCGCCAACCAAAGTCGGACCCGGCCTCGACCGCGACACGCAAACTGCCGGGGCTGAGTACTTCTTCGCGATAATGCGCAGGCTGCTGCTCGAACAGCTCCCAACTTGGCAGGGATACAACCGCAGTTGCGATGTTGTGATCCCGCTCCAGAATTTCCTGCGCCTCAATAGCGATGCTCATTTCGGTGCCGGTTGCGATAAGCGTTACTTTCCGCTCGTCCATTGCTGGGCGGAAGATATAGCCACCGGTTGCAGAGTAGTTCTCGCCGATCAGATGACGCAGCGCGGGAACTTTCTGGCGTGACAGGGCGATGATGGATGGGCCGTCATGCTGCAGGGCCAGTTCCCACGCTTCAGCGGTTTCAACCAAATCAGCAGGACGGAAGGTCAGCAGGCCCGGAATGGCTCGGAGTGCCGCCATATGCTCAACTGGCTGGTGCGTTGGTCCGTCTTCGCCAAGTCCGATGGAATCATGCGTCATGACGTAAATCACGCGCTGCTTCATCAGCGCAGACAGACGGATCGCAGGGCGAGCGTAGTCGGTGAAAACCAAGAACGTGCCGGCATAGGGCGTTACGCCGCCGTGCAGCGCCATGCCGTTCATCGCAGCCGACATGCCGTGCTCCCGCACACCCCAGTTCACGTAGTTCGCGCCAAAATCATCGGCACTGATCGCGCTGTGGTGGGAGGTTTTTGTGTTGTTCGATCCGGTCAGGTCAGCGGAGCCGCCGAGCATAGTCGGCATTTCAGGGATCAGCGCTTCCAGCACTTTCCCAGAAGCCGCACGGGTCGCCAAAGCTGGCATATCTTCGGTCGCCTGGGTTTTCACGCCTTCGAGTGCCTGTAGCGCTGCTTCGTTCAGCTCGCCTGCTTGCATGGCATTGAACAGCTCTGCCTTTGAGGATGAACCCAAGCGCGTTTTCCATTCTGCAGACGCCGCAGCGCCCTTAGAACCAGCCGCGCGCCAAGCGTCCATAACATCGTTTGGAACCGCGAAAGGTGCGTGCGTCCAGCCGATGTTGTCTTTGAACTCCTGCAAGCCATCCGCGCCCAAAGGTGCGCCGTGCGCCTTGGACGTGCCAGCGACTTTTGGCGAGCCGTAACCGATGGTCGTGCGACAAGCGATCATGGACGGGACAGAAGTCTCCTGCTGCGCAAGTTCAATGGCGGTCAGGACAGCGTCTTGGTCGTGGCCGTCAACGGCTTGAACATGCCAACCCGCAGCCTCAAACCGGGCACGCTGGTCTTCGGATGTTGAAAGATCGGTCTTGCCGTCAATGGTGATCTCGTTGTCATCCCAGAGAACGATCAGCTTGTTCAGCTTCAGGTGACCCGCGAGTGAAATCGCTTCTTGGCTCACGCCTTCCATCAAGCAGCCGTCGCCAGCAATCACGTAGGTAAAGTGATCCACCAACTCATCACCAAAGCGCGCCGCAAGCCATTGCTCAGCCATGGCAAAGCCAACGGAATTGGCGATGCCTTGCCCTAGTGGGCCAGTGGTTGTTTCAACGCCTTCAGTATGACCGTACTCAGGGTGGCCGGGGGTCTTCGAGCCCATCTGACGGAAGTTCTTGATCTCGTCCAGCGACACGTCCTGATAACCGGACAGATACAGGGCCGAATAGAGCAGCATGGAACCATGACCGGCGGACAGGATAAAGCGATCGCGATCGGGCCATTGCGGCCAAGCGGCATCGTACTTCAGCACGTCGCGGAACAGGACAGTTGCGACATCGGCCATGCCCATTGGCATGCCGGGATGACCAGAGTTTGCGGCTTGAACAGCTTCTGCCGAGAGAACGCGAACGGCGTCAGCCATTCCTGCAGCGAGAGCGTTAGGGTCCTGAGCGACTGCATCAGACATAGGGTGGTGCTCCTGATTGAAACGCAAGATCGATGCTTCTGAGGCCCACGCGAGAGGCTAGTAGCACCAATATATACGTTCTTATAACCACGGAGCCGCCCTCGAATTAACCCCCTCAGACGGGCGTACTGCCATGAAAGGATTAGCTTTCTGCGTCGGAACTGATGCTATTTATCCACTGCTATTGTCAATTCGAGTGAAGTATCGTCTAGATGTCCTTGAAACAAATGCCAATTTACACTAATCGAAGTTTATAACTCGAGGGTGAGCTAAGAGCCGATGGGCCGATTAGAAGACGCGAAAGCGCGCTTGGATACTGTCTTGCACCGGTTGGAAGCCTTGGGCGACCAGCTTGGGCCAGAGACGCAGGAAATCACACGCCTCCAGCGTCAGATTTCTGTGATGGAATCTGCGCAGGAAGAACTTCGTTCTGCAACCGCCTCCGCAACTGAGCAGGTAGCGCAGCTTATGGCAGAACTTCAGCACGCTGAAAGCGCTGAGGAATAGAGGCGTATGGGTCAGGTGCGAATAACTCTCAATGGACGTGGCTATGACATCGCTTGTGATGACGGCCAGGAAGAACACGTCATGCGGCTCGCCAATGCTTTGTCAGAGCGGGTCAATCAATTGGTCACAGCCAACGGGCAGGTTGGCGAAGCGCGGCTGTTGTTGATGGCGGGTCTGCTGATGGCGGACGACCTGCACAGCGAGCGCGCCAAATCTGCGGCTGATGGTGCGGTAGCAAAGCCGGTCTCAGCCGAAGGTGACGATGGCGCTGGTGGCGGCGATGCCGTGCAGCAGGCCTACGACTATGTGGCAGACGTGTTCGAGCAACTCAGCGACCGACTGGAGGCTGTAGTTTCTACCCTCGAAGGTTCCGAAGACGAAGCCGACGACTAAACCAACCGCTAGACTTTTCGGGACTAAATCCTATGCAGCAGACGCCAGATTTTGACGTCATCCGTACTTTTCAAATCGAAGGCACGGACCCAATTCATCGCGCTTTGATCCCGAATTTGGAGCCGGTCAAACATCTGCTCGTATTCCTGCACGGCTATGGCGCTGATGCAGATGATCTTTTCCCCCTCGCCATGCAGATGGCCCCGGCATTGCCAGCGACG
>CBFIEF010000027.1:0-42195 GCA_965661545.1 Alphaproteobacteria bacterium
GAGGGCTTCCTTTTCAGAACGATCCAAGGGAACGCCTCCTTCATTGTTGAGCCGACATGCACGCAAGCGCGCAGGCCAACCGGTTCGTGGTTACGACTGAACAACAAGTTTTCGGAGAAAAACGGCCAACCGGCTCTTACTGCGTCTGAAACGCTGAGGCGGTGCGGCAGTGTTCTTGCTCGTCTGCGCGGGCGGTGATTAAGAGTCATGAAGACTCGCCTGCGGTCTTGGACAGTCGAGGGTGGGTATAAGGCCCCGCGCACGAGACTCAACCGCAAAGTCGCTTATGCGCCCGCATGGCAGGGTGCGCAGGTCCGAAGACCTGCGCTAGGATCTGACTTACGCAAACACCCGCGCAAAGATCGTATCGACATGCTTGAAGTGGTAATCGAGGTTAAAGAAACCGCGCACAGCCTCCTCACCCAGCGCATCCACGACCTGCTTGTCTTCGAGCAGACGGTCGAGCAATTGCCCGCCGTTGTGCCAGGTTTCCATCGCGTTCGCCTGAACGATCCGGTAGGCGTCTTCGCGGCTCACGCCGGCCTGTGTTAACGCCAACAGAATGCGCTGGCTGTGGACCAGCCCACCCATGCCATCGAGGTTGGCCATCATCCGCTCGGGATAAACCACCAGTTTCTCAATCACACCGGCCAAGCGGTGCAGGGCGAAATCGAGGGTGATGCTCACATCCGGCGCAATCATGCGTTCGACCGAGGAATGCGAGATGTCGCGCTCGTGCCAGAGCGCCACGTTTTCCATCGCCGGCAGTGCTTGGGCGCGAACGAAACGTGCGAGACCGGTCAGGTTTTCGGTCAAAACCGGATTGCGCTTGTGCGGCATCGCCGAAGAGCCCTTTTGCCCTTTGGAGAAGAACTCCTCGGCTTCGCGGACTTCTGAACGCTGCAAGTGACGGATTTCCACGGAGATGTTCTCAATGGCAGATGCCATGAGCGCACAGGCGTTGAAAAAGTTAGCGTGACGGTCGCGTGGGATGACCTGCGTGGAATGCGGCTCAACGGTCAGGCCAAGCTCCTTCGCCACGTGGGTCTCAACCGCAGGGTCAATGTTGGCAAAGGTACCAACCGCGCCGGAAATGGCGCAGGTCGAGACATCATCAATGGCGTCAGACAAGCGCTTGTGACAGCGCTGAACCATCGCGTAGAAGCCTGCGAGCTTGAGGCCAAAAGTGGTTGGCTCCGCGTGGATCGCGTGGGAGCGACCAATGGTCGGGACATCCTTGAGCTCGTGAGCGCGGTCTTTCAACGCGGCGAGCAGGCGCGATGAACCCGCAAGCAACAGCTCCCCGGCTTCTTTGAGCTGAACAGCCAACGTTGTGTCGAGCACATCGGAAGAGGTCATGCCCTGATGAACAAAGCGGCTTTCTTCGCCAACCAAGTCAGCGAGGTAGGTTAGGAAAGCGATAACGTCGTGCTTCACTTCCGCTTCGATCGCGTCGATTGCAGGAACGTCGATATCGCGCGCTTCCATCTGCGCGCGGACTTTCCAAATCGCTGTAGCAGCGCTTTGTGGCACAACGCCGAGATCGGCTTGAGCTTGAGTGGCATGAGCTTCGATCAGGTACCAAATTCGGAACTTGTTCGCGGGTTCCCAGATGGAAACCATATCAGGGCGGGAATAACGGGGGATCATGGTGGTGGTAGCCTCGGTCCGAAGGAAAACTTAGATGAGTCCCTTGCTCTTTAGCGAGACGTGGCCGGACTTACCAATGATGAGATGGTCATGCACCTTCACGCCTAACGGTTGACCGGCCTCGATTACCCGGTTGGTGATCTCGATATCAGCGCGCGATGGTGTGGGATCGCCAGAGGGGTGATTGTGCAGCATGATCATGTTCGACGCCCCAAGCTCCAACGCGCGGCGCAGGACTTCGCGGACATAAACGGGCGCCTGATCAACAGTCCCAACGCCTTGCCGCTCATGCTTCAAGAGCCGGTTCTTGGTGTCGAGAAACAGCAGATGGAATTCCTCGATCTTGGCGTGGCTGATGTGGATCCGGCAGTATTCAAGCAAAGCATCGAACGACGACAGCAAGGGTTTGTCAGCAATTTGAGTTGCGGCCAAACGCCGAGCGGCTTCGCGCACCACAGCAATGGCCGCAATCGCAGCCTCCCCTACGCCTTCAACCAAGCTGAGCTCATCCGCGGAGGCTGACAGCACTTCACCCAGCGACCCAAAGTGCCGGATCAGGGATTTAGCCAGCGGTTTGGTGTCACCACGCGGGCGGGCAGCAAACAGCATGACCTCCAACACTTCATAGTCCGCCATCGCGTCTGGCCCGCCATCAATCAAGCGTGCGCGCAGTCGTTGGCGATGCCCAAGAGCATCGGGAGGGGGAGAGGCAGTTTCGTTTAGGTGCATGAGTACCAAGGTATGAGAGCGAATATCTACCTATAGTGCAAAGTCACACCATCATTGCAATCTTATTTAGCCCACAAGCGCAGGACTAGAGATAGGGCGGCTGCTCGAACCCACGCGGTGAATTGGTGAAAATCTCAAAACCATCAGCCGTAACGCCCACGGAGTGCTCAAACTGTGCCGAAGACTTGCGGTCGCGTGTCCGCGCAGTCCATCCGTCTTCTTCGTCGATATCCACTTTGTACGTACCAACGTTCAGCATCGGCTCGATGGTGAACAGCATCCCCGGCACCAATTCGACGCCCTTACCCGGCTTACCGAAATGGAAGATATTGGGGGACATGTGGAATTGCTCGCCCAAGCCGTGCCCGACGAACTGACGGACAATCGAAAAGCCGGCCTTTTCGCCATGCTTCTGGATCGCCGCGCCTACGTCACCCAGCGTCGCCCCCGGTTTGACGGCGTGAATCCCCTTCCAAAGGCACTCGTAGGTCACTCGGATCAACTTTTCCCGCGTCGGAAAACTAGAGCCGCCCACGACGTACATGCGCGACGTGTCTCCGTGCCAGCCGTCGACGATCACTGTGACGTCGATGTTCAAGATGTCTTTGTCTTCCAGACGAGTGTTGTCTGACGGGATGCCATGACAGACGACTTCGTTGAGCGAGATACAAGACGCGTGCTGATAGCCGCGATACCCGATGGTAGCACTCACAGCGCCCGCGCCCTCCACGTAGTCCTGAATCCGCTTGTCCAACTCAGCGGTTGAAACGCCCTCAACCACGAATTCGGTAATCATATCCAAGGCCTCAGCCGCCAGACGCCCCGCAGCGCGCATGCCTTCGAAATCTTCGGCGGTGTGCAGCGTGATTGGTCCGGAGCTGTCTGGATGGTTGTAGAGCTGGCGTTGTGCAGGCAGCATGGGCTTGGTCTAGTCCTTGATGGGAATCGAATGGGTCACTTTTATTTCCTGTGGGGAGACATGACACCCATAGGCTAATGCTTCCACCCCTGCGTTTCGCGCACGGCTGAAAGCTTCGGCGTAGCCGGGGTCAATGTCGCCCGCAACGCTGAACGCATCACAGTCTGAGCGCTGGATACAGAAGACCATGACGGCGCGATGCCCTTGGCGCACCATCTCCGACAGTTCATCAAGGTGTTTGGCCCCGCGGGTCGTGACCGAATCAGGAAATTCCGCCAAACGTCCGTCCCGACGCAGGTGGCAGTTCTTGACCTCTACATACGTCGCCGGCTTGTCCTCATATTCAAGCAGCAGGTCAATCCGGCTGTTGGTGCCGTACTTCACTTCTCGGCGGCGTGCGCTGTACCCCTGCAATTCCCCGATAACGCCACTGACAATCGCCTCTTCGACCAACGCATTGGGCCGCCCGGTATTGATGCCGACCCACGCGCCGTCATCCTCGATCATTTCCCAACGGTAATCATACTTCCGAGTCGGCGAAGGAGCGTGAACCAAGACCGTCGGGCTCTCTGGCGCGGTTAGACCAAGCATGGCCCCTGTATTGGGACACGAGGCCGTCACAACAGAACCATCCACTAGCTGATGGTCAGAAAGGAAGCGTTTATAGCGCCTAACCAGTGTCGCGCTGACCATTTCGGCCTGTTCCAGTAACATTGACTATTCCATCCTTTGCTAATGCATGGCCCATGCGTTTCTGTGAGCGTTGCTCGGCTTCATAAAACATTCATAAATGTCGCAATCGAAACATAGACCGACGACGAGGACCACCACCATGGCCCCACGCCCTATCCGCAAGCTACTTGTCGCCAATCGTTCCGAAATTGCCATCCGCGTTTTTCGTGGCGCTACAGAATTGGGCATTCAGACAGTCGCTGTCTACGCCCATGAAGATCGCTTTGCTCTGCACCGTTTCAAAGCCGATGAAGCCTACGAAATTGGCGTGGGTATGGAGCCGATTGCTGCTTACCTTTCTGTCGACGAAATCATCCGCGTTACTAAGCTTTCAGGTGCCGATGCCATTCACCCCGGCTACGGCTTTTTGTCTGAATCCCCTGAGCTCGCCGCTGCTGCGGAAGACGCCGGGATTATCTTTGTAGGCCCAAAGACACAAACGCTGATCGATCTGGGCGACAAGGTTGCCTCGCGCAAGCTCGCAGAAGCCGCTGATGTCCCCACTGTCCCCGCCACCGATGCCCTGCCAGACGGCGACGCAGCAGCCAATGAAGCGGGCCAACGTGTGGGCTTACCGGTGATGGTCAAGGCAAGCTGGGGCGGTGGTGGTCGCGGCATGCGCCGCGTCTATGATGCTGACATGCTCGCGGACGAAGTTGCCGCCGCCAAGCGCGAAGCTGCCGCTGCCTTTGGCAAGGACGACGTCTACCTTGAAAAACTGATCGAGCGCGCGCGCCACGTCGAGATCCAAGTCTTTGGCGACACGCACGGCAACGTCACGCATTTGTTCGAGCGTGATTGCTCGGTTCAGCGTCGGAACCAAAAGGTCGTTGAAATGGCGCCCGCCACGTGGCTGGACGAAGAAACGCGGCAGGGCATGTGCCAAGCTGCGGTTCGATTGGCCAAGGAATCCGGCTACCAAAACGCTGGCACAGTCGAATTCCTCTACGACGTGAACGACGGCGCTTTTTACTTCATCGAGGTGAACCCACGCATTCAGGTGGAGCATACCGTGACTGAAGAAGTCACGTCTGTGGACATTGTTAAAGCGCAGCTGCAGATTGCTGGCGGCGCAACACTCGAAGAAGCTGGCATCCCAGCGGAAGAAGAGGCGCGCCGTCCACGCGGTGTTGCGATCCAGTGTCGCGTGACGACCGAAGACCCAGAAAACTCCTTTGTCCCCGACTACGGCAAAATCGTCGCCTACCGGTCTCCAGCAGGTTTCGGCGTGCGTTTGGATGGCGGCACAGCCTTTGCCGGTGCCGTGGTTACACCGCACTATGACTCGCTGCTGGCCAAAGTCACCGTGACTGCGCCTGACCGGGATCAGGGTATTGCGCGGATGAGCCGGGCTTTGGCGGAATTCCGTATTCGCGGCATCAAGACCAACCTGCCGTTCTTGCAGCGCGTGGTTCGTCACGACGACTTCCGCACTGGTGTTCTCACCACACGGTTCATCGACGATACGCCCGAGCTGTTCCACTTCCCAACCCGTCGGGACCGCGCGTCCAAGCTGCTGCGGTTCTTGGGTGAAGTTGTCGTCAACGGTAACCCAGAAATGGAAGGCCGTCCTGCGGTGGCGCGCGCGCCGTTGCAGCGCTTGCCGATGGTTGATGCCGATGTTCAAAATCGCGAAACTGCCAAGATGGTCTTTGACCGCGATGGCGCGCGTGGTTTAGCCGATTGGATCAAGCAGCAAGACCGCCTGCTGGTTACCGACACGACCTTCCGCGATGCACACCAGTCATTGCTGGCGACACGCATGCGGACCGCCGATCTGGTCGCGCCTATGACCGCTTACGAAAACGGTCTGCGCGGCCTGTTCAGTCTCGAAGTCTGGGGCGGTGCCACCTTTGACGTTGCTTACCGCTTCCTCAAAGAAGACCCATGGAAGCGCCTGGCCCAGATGCGTCAGGCGGCCCCGAGCCACTTGTTCCAAATGCTGCTGCGCGGTTCAAACGCCGTGGGCTATACCAACTATCCTGATAACGTGGTCAAAGACTTCGTTGTCCGCGCTTTTGATGGTGGAAAGGGCGTGGACGTGTTCCGCGTGTTTGACAGCCTGAACTGGGTTGAGAACATGCGCGTTGCGATCGACGCCGTGGTTGATGCTGGTGCGATCTGTGAGGCGACGATTTGTTACTCGGGCGACGTGCTTAGCGCGTCTGAGGACAAATACACCCTCGGCTACTACGTCGATATGGCCAAGCAGTTCGAAGCTGCGGGCGCCCACACGCTGGCGATCAAGGATATGGCGGGCGTCGCGCGTCCGGCAGCGGTTGCTAAGCTGGTGCAAACGCTGAAAGGCGAAGTCGGCCTGCCGATCCATTTCCACACGCACGATACCTCCGGCGGTCAAGTCGCGGCGGTGCTCGCGGCCAGTGAAGCCGGTGTCGATATCATCGATGCGGCTATGGACCCGCTGTCCGGTCTGACCTCACAGCCGAACCTCGGCACGATTGTTGAATCGTTGCGCGGCTTGGATCGGGACACCGAACTTCCCCGCGATACGCTCGATAAAATCAGCCACTACTGGGAAGGCGCACGCCGTCACTATGCGGCATTTGAAGCGGACATGCGCGCTGGATCCTCTGATGTATTCGAGCACGCCATGCCCGGCGGTCAGTACACCAATCTACGCCAGCAAGCACGCAGTCTGGGGATCGAGCACCGCTGGCCCGAAGTGGTAAAGCGCTACGCTGAAGTGAACCGCCTGTTCGGCAACATCGTTAAAGTGACGCCATCGTCTAAAGTCGTTGGTGACATGGCGCTGTTCATGGTCTCGCACAATCTGACGCCAGAAGACGTGGTCGATCCGGAGAAAGAAGTGGCCTTCCCAGATTCTGTCGTTTCTTTCTTCCGTGGCGATTTGGGTCAGCCGGTCGGCGGTTTTCCCGAAAAGCTGCAGGCCAAAGTCCTACGCGGCGAAGCCCCTTTGTCCGAGCGTCCCGGTGCATCCTTGCCGCCCGTTGACTTCGGCAAAATCCGTAAGGAGCTGGCAGAAACTTTTGGCCGTGCGCCAGAAGACATCAGCGACAAGGACATTGCTGCTTACGTTCTCTACCCGAAAGTGTTCCTCGACTTCGCCAGCCACCGCCGCGACTTCGGCGACACGTCGCTGCTGTCGACGCCGGTGTTCTTCTATGGCCCAGAAGTCGGCGAAGAGCTTTCCGTCGAAATCGATGCAGGCAAGCGATTGATCATTCGTCTGCTGGCCGTATCTGACCCTGACGCCAAAGGCCGCCGCACGGTGTTCTTTGAGTTGAACGGTCAGCCACGGAACGTGGTGATTCAGGATGTCCACGCTGCTGCCGACAGCACCGCACGCCCGGTTGCGACCGGCGCACCGGGCGAAGTCGCAGCCCCGATGCCGGGTGCGATCGTGACCGTTAACTTCAAGGTGGGTGACGAAGTGCAGAAAGGTGACGTGCTGCTTTCGCTCGAGGCTATGAAGATGGAAACCAGCGTCTATGCCGACCAAGACGGCAAGGTGGAGGAAGTCTTCATCATAGCTGGGGACCAAGTGGACGCCAAAGACCTGCTGCTGAAGTTCGAAGCCTAGCTCGACCCCCGGTCAGAACCATCCTTCTGGCCGGGGATATTTTCGGGGCTGGCTTTGCACAAGGCACGCATGACTTTGCTTCGCTGGAAATTCCGGCTAAAAAGCGCAGGAATTTGGCGAGATCATCGTCCGGGGTTCACGCCGCCCCAATCACAGCCATAGAGCCTGTCTGAATGGACCAACTCCGCATAGCGGTGGCGCAAATCAACCCGATTGCCGGGGATATTTTGCGCAATCTCGATCTCCACATCGCCGCCTATGAAGAAGCCGCTGAAAACGCCGATCTGGTTGTTTTTTCGGAAGCCTCACTGACGGGTTACCCCATTGGTGATCTCGCCTTGCACGAGCAGTTCTTAAAGGACTGCATGATCGCAAACGACACGCTGGTTGAACTGACCGAAGGCGAAGGTCGGCCCGGTATTTTGTTTGGCAGCATCATTGTTGATGAAGAAGTTGACCCGTCCTTCTACGCCTATGCCTCCAAGCATCGTCGGATGAAGGGCAAGACGTTTAACGCCGCACTGATGGCTGAGAACGGCGAAGTCATTGGCAAGCGTTACAAGCGCTCCCTGCCAACTTTTGGCCCCTTCGACGAAGCGCGCTGGTTCGAGCCGGGACCGTTGCAGGGCCCGGTTATGTTCCGTGGCGCAAAGATCGGTTTGCAAATTTGCGATGACGCTTGGCGCGAAGATGGTCCTGAGACGCTGGAAGAAACCGGCGCCGACATGATGATTGCGCTCAATGGCTCTGGCTATACAGCCGACATCATGGACCAGCGCCACGCGGCCATGACCCGGTTGAGTCAGGTCCACGGCTATCCCATCATTTACACCAACCTCGTTGGTGGGCAGGACGGCATGGTATTCGACGGCGGTGGTTTCTGCATCAATCCCGGTGGCGATTTTGCCGGTTGCTTCCCGCTGGCTGAAACCGGCGTGTTCAACACGAGGTGGATGCGGGTTGAAGGCAAGTGGCGCTGTGTTTCTGCGCCCAAGACAGAGCCTGAGTCAAACTGGGATGCCGTCGCCAAAATCATCCGCCTCGGCGTGGCGGATTTCGCGATCAAGAACCGCTTGTCGGTCGAGGTCGCAGACGTCGCGCATCCGGCAACTGAAATGCTAAAAGCCTTGATCCCAACGGTGGATTGGAAAACCGGTAACACGCTGACTTTGCTGCCGTGGTCGAAAACAGACCTCGCTTTGGGGGAGTTTGAGAACAGGCACGGCATCGATGGGCCTCGCATGGCGCCCTTTGGTGATGTTTACAGCTCTGATTTATCCTCGCTGGCCGAAGCAATGGGCGAAGACGCACCGCCGGTTGGCAACACCGAAACCGATCGGCAGCTGCAAGCGCTGATCGAAGACGAGTTGTGCCTCAACAGCCTTGAGGACGAAGGCTTTCGCGTTGAAGCCTGCATTGACCTATGGAAGCGGCTTTCGCTATCGGAGTACAAACGCCGGGCTGCCCCCGTTGTTCTTCGATTGAGCCAGCGGGCGCTGGTGGGTGATCGCGCCTATCCGCTGACCAACCGCTACCGGCTTCCATCTGACCTTTAGGATTGCTCCCTTGACCCTTCGTGTTCGTTTCGCACCCTCTCCGACCGGCTGGCTCCACCTTGGCAACATCCGCACCGCTGTGATCAACTGGATGCACGCGAAGCAGGCCGGTGGTGAGTTTTTGCTGCGGATTGATGACACCGACCTCGAGCGCAGCACCGAAGAATTTCGCCTCGGCATCGAAGAAGACATGACGTGGCTGGGGCTGACGTGGGACAGCTACGCCAAGCAGTCCGAGCGCTTCGCGGACTACGACAAAGCCCGCGATGGTTTGATCGCCAGTGGTCGCCTCTATGCCTGCTACGAAACCGGGCCAGAGCTTGAGTTGATGCGTAAGACGGCATCGATTCAGGGCAAGCCATTTATCTACAACCGCACCGCCTACCCCTTATCGGCGGAGGACGAAGCCAAGCTCAAGGCCGAAGGGCGAGAAGCGCACTGGCGCTTTGCCCTCAAGCCTGGCGAGATCAAGTGGGATGATCTCGCGCGCGGCGAAACCAGCTTCATGGCGGAAAACCTGTCTGATCCGGTGCTGATCCGGGGCGATGGGTCCTACCTCTATACCTTGTGCTCCGTGCTAGATGACATTGACCTTGGGATGACCGATATCATCCGGGGCGAAGACCACACATCCAACACCGCCACGCAAATTCAGCTGTTTGAGGCCCTTGCCGAACAGAACGGCATGACCGATTTCCAGATGCCAAGGTTTGCGCACATGCCGCTGGTAAGCGGTGCAGATGGATCAAAATTGTCCAAGTCCAACGGTGCCTTGTCGATCCGCGATCTGCGCGAAGAGGGCGGGTTAGAGCCGCTGACGATCGTCGCCTTTCTCAGCCGCTTGGGCACCCCTGATGGTCCCCAGCCTGTCTCGGACATCAGCGAATTAGCGTCATCTTTCAGCATCGAACGCTTTGGTCGCTCTGGCCCGCGCATGGATCCGGAAGAACTGGAGCCGCTCAACGGCAAAGTCGTCCGCCAGCTGCCTTACGAGGCCGTTGCAGATCGGTTTGCCGGGATGACACAGGCCCAGTGGGCCGCCATTCAGCCAAATCTTGAAAAGCTGAACGATGTCACCGATTGGCTTGCGCTGATCCACGGTCCGGTCGCGCCCGAAATCGAAGATTCGGCCTTCGCTGCCAAGGCCGCCGAATTGCTGCCAGAAGGTGAACTGGATAGCGACAGTTGGAAGACCTGGACTGATGCCGTCAAGGAAGCCACAGGCGCAAAGGGCAAAGGTCTGTTCATGCCGCTGCGCCTTGCGTTGACGGGCCAACCACGCGGCCCAGAGATGGCCGTTCTTTTGCCGCTCATCGATCGTACAAAAATCTTGTCCCGATTGAACGGACAAGCTGCCTAACCCGCTCTTAGAGGACTAGCGTCACATGACCGATATTCGCCTGACCAATACGCTGACGCGGCAGGTTGAAGTTTTTGAACCCTTGGTTGCCGGTCAAGTGGGTGTCTATCTGTGTGGCCCGACCGTCTATGATTTGGCGCACCTCGGGAATGCGCGGTCTGCGGTAAATTTCGACGTGCTGCACCGCCTGCTCCGGCACGATTTGGGGGGGGAGAACGTGACGTTTGTGCGCAACATCACCGATGTTGATGACAAGATCATCAATCGGTCGATTGAGAGCGGATTGCCCATTGGCGAGTTGACGGCAGCCTCGACCCAAGACTATCTCGACGACCTCGATGCCTTGAGTGTGCTGCCTGTCACCGATATGCCGCGCGCCACAGAATACATCGCTGAAATGATCGCGATGATCGAAGTCCTGATCGACAAAGGTCACGCCTACGTCGCGGACGACGGCAATGTGCTGTTCCACGTGCCTTCGATGCAGGATTACGGTCAGCTCTCGCGCCGCAGCCAAGATGACATCATTGCCGGCGCGCGCGTTGAAATCAGCAGCTCGAAGCGCGACGCGTCCGACTTTGTGCTCTGGAAGCCAAAGAAGCCAGAGGAGCCAGCCAGTGCATCCTTCGAAAGCCCGTGGGGGCTGGGTCGACCCGGTTGGCACATCGAATGTTCGGCCATGTCCAAGTCGATCCTTGGCGATGTTTTCGACATCCATGCCGGCGGCAACGACCTGATCTTCCCCCATCACGAAAACGAAATTGCTCAGAGCCGCTGCGCGAATGATTCGGCGCACATGGCGAAGACCTGGCTGCACAACGGCATGCTGATGGTCGAAGGGCAGAAAATGTCCAAGTCCTTGGGCAACTTTTTCACCGTGCGCGATCTGTTAGGCCAAGGCCATCGCGGCGAGACCCTACGCTTCGCCCTGCTGTCCGGCCACTACCGCGCGCCGCTGGACTTCACGCAAGCCAAGCTGACCGAAGCCAAGAACCGGCTCGACAGCTGGTACCGTGCTTGGGACGGCGTATCGCCCACATCTGAAGTGCCCACCGCCGTGCTCACGGCCATTCGGGACGATCTGAACACGCCGCAGGCCTTTGCAGAAATCGACACGCTGAAAGGCAATCCAGCCGACCTCGCCGCGGCTGCGCAGTTCCTAGGCCTGCTGACCCTGTCACCCGAGGAGTGGTTCCAGGGCGGCGGCAGCGCAGACGGTTTGACCGCTGACGCCATCGATGCGCTGATTATTGAGCGCGCCGAGGCCAAGAAATCCAAGAACTTTGGCCGCGCTGACGAAATCCGTGACCAACTGACAGAGGCGGGCGTCGTGCTCGAAGACGGTGCAGGAGGCACAACATGGCGGCGCGGATAGGCTTTGCCCTTGGCTTCCTGCTGCTGATCCTCACCGCCTGCGATGCCACAGAAACCATAGACGGTGACGACGGGCGCGCGGCGATAGACAGCGTGCCTGCGGCGGCTGACTTGACCAAGAACAATCCGGTTCGGTTCATCGAAATCGACGGCCCGACATTCTATGCCGTCTATAACCCCAAAGTCGTGTCGGATGATGGGGTTCTCTGGCACAGTCAAAAAAACTGTCCAGACAGCCCGCCAAACTATGCTTTTCCCGTTTCTAAGACACAGAAAACGAGCGATGGCTTGCAGCGCGTGACGATGGCCTGCCAATATAAGCACAACTAAGCGGCATGCCCTTCCGTTCCTTGGCGCATGCTGACGCATCACGCCGTGTAGTGGGAGAAGCAAAACATGCGCGCTTTGGTCTGTGAGACCCTAGGTCCAATCAATAGCCATTTCGTTAAAGAAATTGACGATCCAACCCCCGGCAAAGGCCAAGTTGCGCTGCGGGTGAAAGCTTGTGGGGTGAACTTCGCTGACACGCTGATTGTTCAGGGCCTGTATCAAGAAAAGCCCGAAACTCCATTTGTACCCGGTGCTGAAGTTGCTGGCGAAGTCCTGGCCTTGGGCGAGGGCGTCAAGGGTGTCGAAGTCGGGCAGCGGGTGATCGCGCTTGTCTCCACCGGCGGTTTCGCTGAGATTACTCTGGCCAGTGCCGCCACACTCATTCCCCTGCCCGATGGTATCGCCTTCACCGATGCTGCCGCCTTTACCATCGCCTATGGCACCTCGCACGTTGCGCTGGAAACGCGGGCGCAGCTCAAATCGGGCGAAACGCTTATGATCAATGGCGCTTCGGGCGGCGTCGGTCTGACAGCGGTTGAGATCGGCAAGCAAATGGGCGCGACCGTCATCGGTCTGGCCAGCACGGAAGAAAAGCGTGAATTGGTGCGCAGTCGAGGCGCGGACCATGTTTTCGACGTTGCTGATCCAGAATTGCGGGACAAGGTCAAAGCGCTTGGTGGCGCTGACGTCGGTTACGACGTTATTGGCGGTGACGCCTTCAACACCATGTTGCGCTGTATGAAGTTCGAAGGGCGTTTGCTCACCGTTGGTTACGCCTCCGGCGAAATCCCCAAGGTTCCAGCGAACCTGCTGCTGGTGAAGAACATCTCGGTTGTGGGCGTCTACTGGGGCAGCTACGCGCGGCACAATCCGGGCGTGATGATGGGCTCGCTGATGAAGCTTATGGGCTGGCTCAAAGACGGAAAGTTGAACCCCCACGTCTCTGACATCGTTCCTTTGGACCAAGCGACCAGAGGCATTGAAGCTCTGGCGATGCGAAAGTCTGTCGGAAAAGTCGTCATTCAGCCTTAACCGCTGAAGACAAAAAAAAGGGGGAGCCGGCCGGGCTCCCCTTTTTGTTTGCGCAGCGTGCCAAACGTTAGTTCGCCGCGCGCTCTTTGGATGTTTCGACGATCCATTCGCCGATGTTGTCGGAAACAACTTCGCCAGTTTGGAGGTCTTTCAGTTTCTGAATCCGGTCCGCGCGGAAGGTCAAACACGAGTAGCCATCGGTCGGGAAGCTATCGAGGTTCAAGTTCCCTTTGCGGTGAACCAGCGCATAGACAAGGATCTCACGCTCGGACGGTTGGCCCTTGGAATCCACGTAGTCAATGTGGAAATGGCGAGCCATGGCGCCGTCAACAAAGTCGCCACCAAACATGGTGTTTAGATCCGTCTTGGATTTGCCTCGGAACTCCACACGCTCGGTCGCATGCATCGTCTTGGCGGTTTCGCCAATCTCGTCCTTCAGACGCCCAACCTCATCCTTCAGTGCAGCGTTTTCCATCCCCAATGCCGTGGAGTCACCAGTGTCTTCAGCTGCCATCTGTGCGGTCGCGAGGCGTGCTTCCAAACCAGCAATCTTCGCATCCCGATCCGCGAGTTCAGCAGCGCCATCTACCGCCGCTGGCGCCGTTTGCATCATGGTGCTGCTGCTTTCCTTTCCGCCAAGAAACCACAGCATGATCGCGCCGATCATCCCAAAAATGGTCAGTGGCCAAATCAGCCAAAACGGATATTCAGACAACCCGGCAGCGGAGAAGATGCCCAGCTGAGACAAAATACTGAGCAGTGCGGCAATGCCGAGAATGATGGCGACGATATGTCTCCAATTCATTTTCTATTCCTTTCCCTAAAAGTTGGGTCAAAGTTATTCTTTGACCCGAATTTGTCTTTTCTAAGCCCTTAGCGGAACTGCAGCTCAATCCGGCGGTTCTGGGCGTAAGCTTCTGGTGTGGCTTCGTCGATCAAAGGACGGAACTCACCCATGCCAACCGCAGCCAGACGCTCTGGCGGCAAGCCAGCATCAACCAGCGTTCGGACAACCGTTGCGGCCCGGAAGGATGAGAGCTCCCAGTTTGACGGCCACCGGCTGCCCGATGGCGTTGCATCTGCGTGCCCCAGCACTTCTAACTGCCACTCTTCATCCGCTGGCAAAGTCGCAATGGCGTCCTGCAGATCGGTTGCCATGCCTTGCAGCAAGGATTGACCCTTCTCGCTCAACCGCGCACTGCCCGGCTGGAACAAAGAAGCGCCGCTGGACAGCACCAAACGATCGCCGTTGAGGAAAAGGCCATCATCATTCGATTGACGGCTGCTTTCCATCCATTGACGCAAAGCGGAATTCAATGTGCCCGAAGACTGGTTGTGGCCCGCGTTTCTCAATGCGGCGCGCAAGGTCGCAACTTCTGCATTGGCCGCAGCCAATTGAGCCGACACTTCACCGGCGTTGGCAGCCGCATCCCGATCGATTGCATGCGTAGCATCGAGGCTGGCGATGTGGGTTTTCAGCAGCTTGAGTTCGCCCTCAGCCTTCGCCAAAAGCGCTTCGGTTGAGCTGAGGTTCTTGCTGGCTTCATCAAACTGCCCTTCCAAAGCCGCTTTGGACGAAAGCGCAGCATTCAAGGATGTTTTCATCCGGTCCAGATCCGACCCGCGCTTGCCGATCAAGGCTTGCAGTCCCGCCAAACGGGAACCCGCGTCGCCTGAGTTCGAGCGAACCGAAGCCAAATCTGCTTCAAGCTCCACAATACGGTTGTCGCGGCTGGTCAGATCGCCCATCAGCATTGGAACCTGACTGGCCGCCTCGCTGAGGTCCGAGAGACGGTTTTGCAAGGAGGCGACATCCGCATCTCTTTCCGCCTGTGAACGCGCTACCTGCGCCCGCAGGTCTACGATCAAGGCATCCTGCTCCGCCACGGACGACCGTGCGTCCGCCAATTTCATGTTCAGGGCATCTTGCGCCGTTTGGGCGGCGTTCTGACGCTGCTCTAGCTCGAGCTCAAGCATGCCAATATTCTTTTCCGCCGCCGCAAGCGCCGCCGTTGCATCCGGCAGTTGCGCAGCGACCGCGCTGGATGTTTCTAGCTCGTTCGAGCGGGCCGCAAAATCAGCACGCAATTGTGTGTTCTCGGCCTCGAGAGCCTTAAACTTGGCTTCGAAGTCCTTTGCGTTTGCCTGTGCCAAGGCCAACTGACCCTTCAAATCACCAGAAGAGCTTGCTGTTTGAGTAGCGTTGGCCTTGTAAGCCTCGAAATCAGCGCGGCATGCGGAAGGAGAGCCAACAGTGTTTTCTAGCTCCGCTGCCAAACGGCTCGTGTCTGCGCGGCTCTTGTCACCCAAGGCCTCATACCCGGCCTGAACACTGTCGCGTTCTGTCCGAACAGCCAATGCTTCGGTTTCCGAGGCCTTCAGCGCAGCTTGCAAGTCCGCAATCTCTGCTGTCATCCCTTCTGCGCCGGACATGGCGGCATCAAGCTGTGCCTGCTGGTTTTCAATGGTACCGCGCAGCTGGTCAATCTGCAGATCCAGACCAGCGATTTGTGACGTCAGGCTATCTTGGCCATCCAGCAATTCAAGGTTCTGACTGCGAGCCGCCGTCAGCGCGACTTGGAGTTCGTCCGCGCGGCAGGCGCCCGAGGCGGTCAGCTGGGCTTCGAGCTCAGCGATGCGCGCCAAACCAAGATCGCGCTCGCTTCTCATGGCGCCAGCGCGGATTTCGGCTTGCCGTGTTGTCTCCTGCTGATCGGCAAGCTGCTGCTCGACGTCGCAAAACTTGTTCTTGGAAACATATGAACCGCCAACGAAACGCAGTAGCCGGTTGCCGTCACCACTGCACATGGACTGCTCTGATTGCGCTGAAGCCGTTGGAACGGTCGCGGCCAATACAAACAGCCCACCGGTTAGAGCGGCCTTCATCGCCCAAAGCCCACCACGGGCTCGCGTTTGCATAGGTTTCTGAGAGGTTGGCATCGAATCATGCTCCCTGAGATCTTGTTGTGGCATCATAACCCGAAAGCCCATCTTTACCCGATAATCCTCTGCTCGTTGAGCCTGTCTTCTAGAGGAATCATCAGCGCGATAGCCGTGAGAGGTTAGCGTCTCATCTTAATATATCAAATTTTAAATAAATCAATTATCAGAGTGCCGTTTCTTCAAAACGGTCATCATGGGGCCGTATGTGACCCAATCACTTTCGATCCAAAGGTGTTTCTTCCTGAAATAAAGCAATTTTTACGCCTACGCGCCTAGGCTTAGTGCTTTATTTGTATGAGGTGGATTAGAGAACTCGGCACATTAGCCGGTGTAACCCACAGAATCTTGCGATAGAGCACAGCTTTTTCCCGAAAAGGATTTCTTTTCGATCAACAGCAATCACATCTTTTTGGGGGATTTATACCCCCGAGTGCCGCTGCCACGACACCCGGGGTCCGAAAAAAGCGCCAGCGGCCTAAGCCGCTCAGAAGTGCTCTTCACTGATGGATCTACACGAACTGATATCATTTTTGCAAGCACTAGTTGGTGCTGATCCGCATACAAGAGCAGGTATTACTCGTTAAGCAACGCTTCGACCCATTCCAGCCGATCCTGGCCCCAAAACAGCTCCTCGCCGATCACGTATGTTGGTGCGCCAAAGACCCCGTTTTCAATGGCCGATTCTGTTTTGGCAGCATATTCGGCAAGGGTTGCTTCAGATTGAGCGTCGGCGGTAACAGCCTCGGCATTGTGCCCGGCGGCCTGCAGCAAGTCTTTCACCACTGCTGGATCAGAGAGATCTCTCTCCTCAGCCCAAACCGCCCGATGTGCTGCTCCGATGAAGTCCCACGGCGAGGCACCGCTCTCAACCAAAGCCAAGATGCAGCACGCCGCTAAAGTTTCATCGACCGGAAAGTGCTTGGGGCGCAGGTTTAGGGGTACATCCTTGCGCGCTGACCAGCGGCGCAGCTCTTGAAAACGCAGTGCCTGACGCTGCGGCGAACGCTTCGCTGGCGGCACCCCGCCCGTTGCGGCAAAGACCGGGCCAAACTTGATCGGGTGGAATTCGACTTTCACGTCATCCCGGTCCACGATTTCTCTGAATTCATCGTGTCCAAGATAGGAAAAGGGGGATATCAAGCCGAAATAGTAGTGCAGCGTTTTCATCTGGTACGAACGTCCTTGTTTTAGTGATAATGGCCACTTTAGTTTCTACTCTCACTTGGAGCGCACAGCCCGGATGGACATAGTCAGCAGCATAAAAGACCTTCGCAGCAGCCTTAGTGGTCGAGGGTCAGCCCACCGGACCGGATTGGTCCCCACGATGGGCGCCCTTCATGACGGCCACCTGTCCTTGGTCTCCACCGTACAGCAGCACGCGTCCCGCGTCGCCACCACCATTTTCGTTAATCCCACTCAATTTGCTGCTGGTGAAGACTTTAACAGCTACCCCCAAACGCTGGATGCTGATCTGGACGCCCTAGAGCGTGCGGGATGTGATGTGGTTTTTGTTCCCGACGCTGAAACCATGTACCCAGCAGGGTCCACCACGTTTGTCACCGTCAGTGGCCCCCTTACTGAAACCCTGGAAGGCGCGCACCGCCCGCATTTTTTTGGTGGCGTTGCGACGGTCGTCACAAAGCTTCTCGCAGCAGCCCAAGCCGATGTCGCGATTTTTGGCGAAAAGGATTTCCAGCAACTCAAAGTCATCGAGCGGATGGCAGCAGACCTGCTGCTTGGTACCGAAATCATCGGCGCACCAACAATCCGCGCTGATGATGGATTGGCGCTATCGTCCCGCAATACGTACCTGAATGAAAAGGAGCGGCAGATCGCGCCAGACCTTTATCGCGCGCTGATCCGCGCCAAGGACGCCATTGCGAGCGGCGCTGAACACCAGCGCGCTACGGACCAAGCAGCGCAGGACATTCAGGACGCCGGATTTGCGTCGGTCGATTACATCGCTTACCGCGCCACGACAGATTTATCCAACCCGCAAGGGCCTTTGGCGGCAGGACAAGGACGCTTGCTGGCCGCAGCTTGGCTGGGAAGCACGCGACTGATCGACAACATCAGCGCCTAAGGTTAGCGCAAAGCGCTGATGGCTGGGCCGTAGTCGTCGGCTTTGAACACACTGGTGCCCGCGACCAGGATTGTAGCCCCCGCTTCGATCAGAGCGCGCGCGTTGCCTTCGCCCACACCGCCATCAATCTCAATATCGATGTCCCGATCGCCAATCATGGTCTTGAGCGCAGCGATCCGCGCAAAGGTTTCAGGGATGAACTTTTGCCCGCCAAATCCGGGATTAACCGACATGACAACCACTTGATCGGCGACACTCAACAGCGCCGAAACGCTTTCAACAGGCGTACCGGGATTAAGCGCAATACCGGATTTCAGGCCCATGTCACGAATGGCTTGCAGCGCGCGATGAGGATGATCGCCCGCTTCGACATGCACAGCAATGCGCGCCGCGCCCACGTCGCGAAACGCCTCCAGATACGGCTCATAAGGCGCAATCATCAGATGCACGTCCAAGGGGATAGACGCCACACGATTCATCGCTTCGACCACAGGCAAACCAAACGACAGGTTCGGCACAAAATGACCGTCCATGATGTCGATGTGCAGCATATCGGCTCCACCAGCCTCAACCGCGCGAACCTCCGCCGCTACGTTTCCGAAGTCACAGGCGAGCATTGAGGGGGCGATTTGGACCATGATGGCACTCTCGTTGTGTATGTTTGGCGTCAAGAACCCTTAGGCTCGTCAGACTTGCTGTCCTTGCGTTTACCGTACAGGGCTTCGCGTTCCAAGTGTTGGCGCTGAGCCGCATAGAAGTCATTCAGGAAGTCACGGTGAAATTCAGGGGCAATGTCTGGATCCAAGCCGATTTTCAATGAAATCCGCTCCACGACCCGGCGAAACACATCGTCTTGGTCGGGTCGGTGCTGGTCTCGCAGCAAGCCTTCGAGCACTTGGAGCTCAAACCGGCCATAGGTTTCGAGTTGGTCTTGGGTAAAGCGGAACCGGGGTTCTGTAACTTTGGCCTGCACCAACACGTCGGACAGAAGCACAGGTTTTGCCTGTTGCACTACGATGGTGCCGCCCAGCAAATCGCCCAACCGACGGCGGTCGGCGTCAAAGCAAATGTAAGCTGATAGACCAGTGGCCCATGCCAGAGACACCAAACTGGTCAGCGCAGAACTTGGGCCAACCAGTCCCGCCCCCGCGACCAGCGGCAGGAACAGCTCAACCTGACGCATGAAGTTTCGAACGACCAAGCCACTGAGCGCCAAAGGCTGCCCATTGGCCCCAATCACGCGCAAGCCCATGACGTGCTTGCCCAAGGTCTTCCCCTGCCACAGCACTTCCAGCGTCAGAAAGTAGAAGAACTGGAAAAAGAAAGAGACCAAACCCAAGGCAACGGTGAAGAACTCCGTCCCATCAATCCCCGTATCAAACAGCAAGCCCCAAAGGAACAAAATCAGGAAAAACAGGGCCAAGCTTGCGAGAATTTGCGCGGTGACATCGATGATCACAGCGATCAGTCGTTGGGCGCGGTCGGCAAGCACAAACTCGACCTCTACCCCCTCGGGCGTCATCACGCGCCGGACGCCGTGCACAGAACGGCCTTCGCGGATGCGTTGCAGGTCAAAAGTCATGGCTCATCCCTCCCGCGCAGCGCTTGCCACCATCCGCCGGAGCCAAAGTAGGCGAAGATCAGGGCGCCGAGCCCCCATCCGATAAACAAACGCCAGCTCAGGACATCAACCGCTTGCCGGAAGTAGCCTTCGATCAAACCAGCCAGAATCAGCATCAGTACAGCCCCCATCGCGACTTCACCCGCGCGCTGACCGTTTTCACGCAGCCGCGCACTGCGGCTTTTGCGGCCGGGGAACAGGACGCCGCGCCCCACGTGAATACCCGCCGCTCCACCGAGGAAAATCGCTGAAATCTCGGTAACGCCGTGGATTGAGAGCCAAGCAATGATATCCAGCCCCAAGCCTTTGTCATGAAAGACCGAGTAGAACAGCCCAATCACCAAACCATTGTAAAATAGCAGCCCCAAGGTCGGCACGGCACCCGCCACGCCCAGCGCAAACGCCAGCAGCGCTACGCCAACATTATTGATCATCAAACTGATCGAAAACGCCGCCCATCCTTGGGTACGCTGCGCCAATCCACCGGGGTCATAGATGGTTTCGCGGAGCTCAGCGATGGTGTTTTCAGGCCCTCGGCCACCAAAGGGGTCTGAGCCTAGGATGGCCGTTAACCAGCCCAAGTCCTCATGATACAGCACAAATCCGAACACAGCCCCCAGCGCAAAAGTTGCTAAAGCAACCAGCAGCGAAGGCCACATGGAGCACACGGCGACTGGCAAGCCGCGAACGAAGAAATCGATCATCGCCAAGCCGGGCCGGTTGGGGCGGGTATACATCAGGCTATAGGCCCGCGCAGACAGGGCTTCGAGATAACTTTGCACCCCGCTATCAAGCGAAATGTCTCGCGCCACAGACAGTGAAGACAGCGTCCGACGGTACAAGGTGGCAAACGCCAGGCTTTCGTCAAAACTTAAGCCATCAGGCCCGCGCCGTTCCACCACAGCCATCAGACGTTCCAGCTCTCGCCACAGCGGTTCCCGCTCTTGCCGGAACTGAACCGATTTCAAATCTGCGCTGAAGCCGCCGTACTGATCTTCAAGGTTATCGCTCACAGCAGGCTCCTCTCTTTCACCAAAAGGTAGGTGTTGAGCAAGGCCGTGGAAAATCCCTTGGGCGGCACTTCGAGCACCTCGACGCCCAACCGGCGCAAGCGGTCAAACAGCACGCGCCGCTCGTTGGCGAAGGTTTCAGCGACCACCGCTCGGGTGGCGTCAGTCAGGCCTTCGGGCTTGGAGTCGAGAAAAGAGTCCGCGAAAGGGTCCTTGGGCACCGCAAAGACCACTACATGCTTGCGGGTCAGCGCAGCGATGTTTTCCATCAGCAGCTCGGCGGTGATTGTGTCCGTGAAATCCGTAAACATCACGATCAGACTGCGCCGGCCAATGCGCTGGTTCAGCGCGGACAGACCTAGCGTGAAGTTGGTTTCACGACTGGCGTAGGCGATGTCCTGTGTCGCCATCCGTAGCGGCGCAAAAGCGGCCTTTCCCCCACGCGGCGCGACGTAAAGGTTCGGCCTGTCAGAAAAGGCATAGAGGCCAATATTGTCCCCCGTGCTCAGCCCCACCCACGCGAGCTTGAGCGCTGCATTGATCGCGTGGTCCAGCTTGGGCACGCCCTCGATCGGGTCTCGCATCAGATAGCCAGTGTCGTGCGCCAGAATGATCTGGTGGTTGCGCTCGACCTGCATGTCCTTGACCAACAGCTTGCGGTGACGGGCGGAGTGCTTCCAGTCGATGTGGCGGCTTTCGTGGCCGGTTTGGAACTCCATCAGGGCTTCGAACTCGCTGCCACTGCCAATGATGCGCTGGACCTTTGAACCAAAATCCTGCGCGAGCTTGCGCAATTGGACGGCATCGCGCTGGACGGCGCGAACGTTGGGGATGACGGCGACTTCCCAATCGGTTTTGATCAGCCGCCGACGCTCAACAAAGCCCATCGGTCCCAGCCAGCCCAAGTGGATCGCAGGGAGACTGACCCGGCCCCGCGCGTTGGGACGAACCCGATATTCGAGCTGCAACGGGGTTTCAGGGGTAAAGATGTCGGAAAGGGTTGGCAGGTCATCCACCGGGCCGCGCACATCCGGCGCAGCGCGCAAAAACGTTGGGGCGTGGTGTGACTCGCAGGTAAAGGTCAGCACCAACGGGTCATCTTCGCCAATATACAAGGCCGGCGGGGCATCAATTGTCAGCCAAAGCCCAGCGCCCGGAATCGAGCGCGCGGCATCAACGACCATCGCCAAAATCAATAGCAGCCAGCCGCCCGCGATCGCCCACCACAGCGCCGGCATCAACGCAGCAATCGCCAGCGAAGCAAGCGTGAGCCAGAGGCACACCCAAAGGGAGCGAGGGGCGGGTCGAAACATCAGCTTTAGCGCGGCGCAGGAACGGCGGCAAGGATGCTGTCGAGCACCTCATCCGTGGTCCGGCCTTCGATCTCTGCCGTCGGCGACAGCATCACACGGTGACGCAACGCATGGATCAGCAGATGCTTGATGTCATCAGGCAGAACAAAATCACGTCCATCAAACGTCGCCCAAACCCTTGCAGCCTGCACCAATGCCGTCGCGGCACGTGTGGAGGCGCCGTATGACAGGGAGGGATCCTCACGGGTGGCACGGATCAACTTGATGACGTATTCGGCAACGTCCTCTTGGATCAACACAGAACGCAGTGCATCACGCAGCGCCGTAAGGCGTTCTGCGGGCACCACAGCCTCGATCCCCAAGGCGTCAAAACTGGTCATCTGACTGCGCTGGCCATGGCTGAGCAAGATTTGCACCTCGTCGACTTCAGTGGGGAAATCCACCAAGACCTTGAACAGGAATCGATCCAACTGCGCCTCGGGCAAGGGATAGGTTCCTTGATGTTCCAGCGGGTTTTGCGTGGCGATGGTCATGAAGTTATCGCCCATATGATAATCCGCACCATCGATGGTTACGGTCCGCTCATTCATCACCTGCAAAAGCGCTGCTTGGGTCTTTGGTGGTGCGCGGTTGATTTCGTCGGCGAGCAGAATTTCCGTGAAGACCGGGCCCTTGGTCAGGACAAACTTGCCAGTTTGAAAATCATAGATGTTGGTTCCCAGTGCATCGCCGGGCATCAAATCAGGGGTAAACTGAATCCGTCCGAAATCCAGCGCAAGCGAAGCAGAGAAAGCGCGCGCCAGTAAAGTCTTGGCCGTTCCCGGCGGGCCCTCGAGCAGGACGTGACCACCGGCGAGCAATGCGACGATCAACTGGTCAATCGTATCAGATTGACCAATGACGGCCTTGCCAATCTGCTGATGGATGGCCGCGCGTGCGGCGGACAGGTCGGATAGATCAAGTGTCATGGATCAACGCTTTTCTGAATGCGTGGATGGTGTAGGCGGCGTTCGCAGCCTGCGTTTCGCTGAGGATCGACGGGCTATCGCCCTTGTTCAGCAGGTCGGCGATGGGACTAAGGCGCAACGCCTTGTCGACGCCGCGCCGTGTGGCGATGGCGTCGAGCCAAGCCTGTAACCGCGTCATATCGCCAGATTTTGGACCGCCAAGACGGGCGGAAAGCTGGCGTGTTTGACCGTCCAAATATCGGCGTAAGATTTCTCGATTGTTGCCCTTTCCAGCCAACATGGAAACGGCCGCTTCCAGCGCTGTTTCTTTTCCGGCCTCAAGGTGCCTGGCGTCGCGCAACATGGGGCCAAAGCGGCCAAAGGCAAACCAGAACAGCACCAACCCAAGCCCGAAGACAGAGCTGGTAAAGATCCCAAGCGGCCAATCCAGCAGCCGGCCAATAAAGGAAAACCCCGTCGCCCCACCAACCCGAACATCGCGGTTGTCGAACACGATAGAACCGGGCTGCTTTACCGCGTCAAAGAAGGCCAGCACGAAACCAGCATTGTCCGCCTGCCCCAAGCCTGCGTTGTTCAGCAGATCGGGGTCGGAGAGGATATAGACATCGGTGCCTTGAACCGTCTGTTTGTAGATCAGCACGCGCCCATCAATCGACCACGTCTTTGCGCCGGTCCAGAGGGCATCGAAATGCATCAAATCTTCGATCAACACGGTTGAACCGAGGATCCGGCCTTGCGAAATCCCGGTCCTTTGCGTGATTGACTTCTCGAAGCCCAAATCGCCATTCACCACGCGCCCAAGATCTCCAGGCGGCTTCAGCACTGGTTTTTCCAAATGCCTGCGATTGTTCAAACGGAGGTTTCTGGGATTGCGCTCTCGCAGGCTAGTGACCAGCAGCACAGGATCACCGGACTGGGTCAGAAAGCGTCGAAACGCCCGGCGTGCATCACCATCGGTGCTGAGCAATTCTGGTTCCAAAAGAATGCGCAGGCCAACCGGGCCAATGGGGCTGTTGCCCTGCACGGTTTGACCGCCCAATCCTTCAGCACGGAGCAGTCGGGACAGCCCTTGATAGGCATAGGAATGATAGGACCGATCGCCAGAGGTTTGCCCGCGTACAGCAGATCGGACGGAGTAAGACTGGTCCTCACCCGAGGAGAGGGCCAACCAAACCATCGCAAGGGTCAGAACCCCAAGACATCCACCCCAAATCACGAAGCGCAGCCTATTGGCGTGCTCACCAACCCGGCGTGCCACCTTCTTTCCGGTCGGCAATGTTTGTCTTGTTTTAGCCACGCTGACCGCTTGTGCTCACAACTATATCGAATGCTGTATAGTTAAGCCAGAAGCGTGAGACAAAGGCAAACGCGCGGTCGCCTTTGTCTGGTTTCTTCCTGTTAGTCCTCGAAAGGATCACGCACCAAAATGGTGTCTTCGCGCTTGGGCGAGGTCGACAGCAGCGCGATTGGCACGCCAATCAGCTCTTCGACGTGACGCACGTACTTCACACAGTTCGCGGGCAGTTCCGCCCATGAACGCGCGCCGTAGGTGCTTTCTGACCAGCCCGGTACGACTTCATAAATCGGCTCAACGGCGGCTTGCTCGTCCGGCGCGGTTGGAAAGTAGTCCAGTCGCTCGTCGCCCAAACGGTAACCCACACAAATCCGCAGCTCGTCAAAGCCGTCGAGAACGTCGAGCTTAGTAAAAGCGATACCGCTGATGCCGGAGATCTGCACTGCTTGCTTAACCATCACAGCATCGAACCAACCACAGCGACGCTTGCGCCCCGTAACCGTCCCGAATTCGCGGCCCCGCTCGCCTAAGCGGTTTCCGGCTTCGTTGTCTT
Source organism: Alphaproteobacteria bacterium (assembly GCA_965661545.1). Classification (GTDB taxonomy): domain Bacteria; phylum Pseudomonadota; class Alphaproteobacteria; order UBA7985; family UBA7985; genus UBA7985. Next base: position 25,030 of record CBFIEF010000027.1, read on the forward strand.
GTTCAGTTGGGAACGGGCCAGAGCCAACACGGGTTGTGTAGGCCTTGGTGATGCCTAAAACGTAACCGACCTGACCCGGACCAACACCTGCGCCTGCTGAAGCCTGCCCCGCGACCGTGTTGCTGGATGTCACGTAAGGGTAAGTTCCATGGTCAATGTCCAGCATCGCCCCTTGCGCGCCTTCGAACAGGATCCGATCCCGGCGACGCTTAGCCTCAGAAAGCTTCTGCCAAACGCGGGCCCGATACGGCAGAACCTGCGGCGCGATTTCCTTGAGCATGCGCAGATGCTCGTCAAAGTCCGGCTCGGGCTCACCCATGCCGCGTGCCAGCGCGCTGTGGTGCCGCAGCAGTTCGGTCAGCGCCATCTTCAGACGATCTTCATCAGCCAAATCGGACAGACGGACAGCACGCCGCGCGACTTTGTCTTCATACGCTGGACCGATACCGCGACCGGTCGTACCGATCTTGGAATTACCGCGTGCCCGCTCCCGCGCATGATCCAGCGCAGAGTGAACTGGCAGGATCAGCGGCGTGTTTTCCGCGATGCCCAAGCGGCCTTCGTCGATCTCCAGCCCCAGCTCACGACATTTTTCAATTTCGGAAACCAGCGCCCAAGGGTCCAATACAACACCGTTCCCGATCAGCGCCTGCTTACCCGGACGAACAACGCCCGAAGGCAACAGCGAGAGCGCGTAGGTGACGTCATCCACCACCAGCGTGTGGCCTGCGTTATGCCCGCCCTGAAACCGGACAACCACGTCAGCACGCTCGGAGAGCCAGTCAACGATCTTGCCTTTACCTTCGTCACCCCACTGGGAGCCCACGACTGCTACGTTAGCCATAAAAATACTTCTCTTTGTTCAGATGGCGCGATTGGCGGTTAAGCCAGATCCACGACGATGATTTCCCCAGCGGCCCTGCGGCGCGCAATTTCATTGATGTCCGTATCCGCACTGACCCGAACCTTTTCAGGCAGGGTTTGCGCGGGCAAGGCACGGAGCACAGAGTCCATGTAAAGCGTAAAGCCTGCGGCCTGCTCGTCACCGGCTTGATACAAGCCGCCGCGGCCCAGCTCACCACGCACACCCTTCGCGTACAGCACGAACGACAGGCCTGTGTGATAGTCAAAACCGCGCAGTTCAGCGGGATCCACCAGCACCTCAACATCGGGGTGCCGCGTTTCGACGGCTTGAGCAACGGCTTCCAGCTCGCGCACGTCTTTGCCAAGCTGCACTTGGTCCATCATTTCGACCGCACGCCGCCATGGTCCAAAGGCTTCGATCAAATTGACCACGCCTCGCGCTGCTTCACCCGCGGATTCAGCTAAGGCTGCATTCCGCTCGTTCAGCGCTTGAATCAAAACCGGATCAGCCTGCGCAGCGGCTCGCGCGATCTGCGGCAGGGTCAAATCCACGGTGACGTCTTGAACGCCCGCGTTGGCCAAAGCGCTCATACACAGGTCGATGATTTCGATCAGCGCCTGACCTTCCGCGCCATCGGACACGCCGATCAGCTCGACACCCACTTGCGTGAATTGCCGCTCTGGGCGCAACTGTGAGCCCTTGGCACGCAGGATTTGCCCGCCATAGGATAGACGCAGCGGGCGCGGCTCGTCCTTCAGACGGGTTTGAGCAATTCGAATCACCTGTCCGGTTTTATCCGAACGAACAACCAGCAACCCTTCGGCCTGCGGATCGGCGAGCTTAAAACCTTTGCGCAGACTGTCCGGGGCAAAGGCCGTCAGAGTTTCTTCGTATTCCAATAGGGGTGGCTTGACGCGGTCATAGCCAAACACACGGGCGGTTTCGAGGATCTGGCTGAGCGCCTGCGCTTCAGTCTCTGCCCACGGAGGCAGCTGATCTTCTAATCCAGCGGGAAGCAAGGATGGCGCGGCGCTCATGGCGGCAGCCCTCTACACTGTGATCTTACCTTCGAGATACAGCACAGCCTTGCCTATCAATTCAACCCGGTCGCCCTTGAGGCTGAGTTGCAAACTTCCATGGCGCGCTGAAACCTGGGCAGCGGTGAGCGTGGTTTTCCCTAACTTTTCAGGCCAATAGGTCGCCAAAGCGCAGTGCGCGGCCCCGGTGACAGGGTCTTCTGGAATTCCAATATTCGGCCCAAACATGCGGCTGACGATGTCCGTTGTGTCTCCCACAGCCGGATCGCCCTTCGCCGTGATGATGATACTGTCGTCATGCAGGGTGGCGATTTGCTTCAGATCCGGCTTGAAATTGCGGACTTCAGTCGAACTTGCCAGCTCGTAAATGTTGAACACCTGACCACCAGCAGCAGCAACACAGGGGAAAGGGGGGCGTGCAACGGGGGCATTTGTCGGCAAAGCCGGGAAATCCATTGCAAACGCGTCTCCCCGCTGCTCGATGGTCAGCACGCCCGATGCCGTCATGAATCGCAGTTGAGGCTGGGCCCATGCCAAAGCCGTGAAATACAACGCCGCTGTCGCCAACGTTGCGTGACCACAAAGCTCGACTTCAACGGTCGGCGTAAACCAGCGCAAGTGGTAATCAGCGTCGTCGCCTGTCCACGGGACCGTGAAAGCCGTTTCAGAGAGATTGTTGTCCGACGCGATCCCGCGCAGAATTTCGTCGGCTGGAAACGCATCCATTGGCACCACCGCTGCCGGTGCGCCGGAAAAGGGTGTGTCGGTGAAGGCATTCAGTTGGAAAATGCGATACTCCATGCTCACGGGGCTGTTGGCTCCCAATGAATGTTGATGCGGCGGTTTTGCTTGCCTTTTTTCTCCACCTTGCCAATGCGCACCCGGCCAATCTCGCGGGTATTGGCAACGTGGGTGCCGCCGCAAGGTTGGAAGTCCACGGGGCTGGCTTCCGTGCCAATCCGAACGACGCGAATCAAGCCTGAAGCATCTCGTGGTGGAGCAACAGACATGGTGCGGACCAGCTCGGGCTGGGCGTCCAGTTCTTCGGCTGTGATCGTCGAGGCGAAGACATCATGCTCTCCGGCAATCAGGGCATTCAGCCGCTCTTCGAGCGCTTCTTTATCGGGTGCCTCTTCGAGGTCGAAATCCAGGCGCGATTTCTCAGCGCCTATCGACCCGCCCGTCACCCCGGCGTCAATACTTGCGCACAGCAAATGCAGGCTCGTGTGCATGGCCATGTGAGCAAAGCGGCGGTCCCAGTCGAGGACGGCTTCAAGGCTGTCTCCAGCGACCAAGCCTTCAATCTCGCCATCGGCGGGCAACAGCACCAGCGCATCGTTTTCACCCTTGATGCAGGTGTTAATCGCGATGCTGCGCCCGTCTTTGAGCGTCACCGATCCACTGTCGCCCGGCTGTCCGCCGCCCGTGGCGTAAAACACCGACTGGTTCAGTACAATCCCGCCTTCTGCCGTGATCGCCTCAACCCGCGCTTCGCAGGATTTCAGATGCGAATCCTTGAGAAACAGTTTTTCAGTCATTGTCGTCGTCTCCATCAAACCAATCGTCTTGAGCATCTGCACGCTCCAAAGGATGAGCGTGGTTGATCGGCCCGTGGCCCTGTCCGTAACCTGGCGCAAGCCGAATGGCGCGATCGACATAAGCCACCGCCCGCTCCACCGAGCGCTGCATCGTGAGCGACTGCGCCAAACCTGCTGCCGTCGCACTGGCCAGCGTACAGCCCGTGCCGTGCGTGTGCAGCGTGTCCAGCCGCTCTCGTCCCAGCCCGATGACCGTCGCGCCGTCCTCAGTGACCAGCACATCGGTCATTGCTGCGCCTTCTAAGTGCCCGCCTTTCATCAAAACAGCCTTCGGCCCCATCGCCAGCAGCCGCTCACCAACCGTGCGTAAGTCCGCGACCGAGCTGATGCTCAAACCAGTGAGCGCCTCAGCTTCGGGCACGTTGGGGGTGAGAAGCGTTGCGCGGGGCAGCAGCAGCTCAACCAGCGCCGCCTGTGCCTCAGGTTGCAGCAGCGCGGCTCCGCCCTTTGCCCGCATCACAGGATCCACCACGATGGGCGCACCGCAACCTGATAGCGCTGAGACCACGGTCTGAATAACCGACGGACTGTGCAGCATGCCGGTTTTGATCGCGTCTGCACCCAGATCACCCAACACCACATCGATCTGCTTGGTGATGAAGTCCTCAGACACCCCGTGGATATCGTGAACACCCAGCGTGTTTTGCGCTGTTAGTGCGGTAATGGCCGTCATCGCAAAGCCGCCCAAGGCTGTTACAGCCTTGATGTCCGCCTGAATCCCAGCGCCGCCGCCACTATCCGAGCCGGCAATAATCAGCACGCGTCCCTTCACGTATTCCCCCCTAGATTTTATCGTTTGGTCAGACCTAAGCCGCAGACTTTCGTACCGCGTCGCAGATCCGGTCCACAGCCTGCTCTACGGCTTTCGCATCATCGCCTTCCGCCATCACACGGATCAGCGGTTCAGTTCCAGACTTGCGAATAACCAACCGGCCAGCGCTGCCAAAGTCCGCTTCTACCGCCGTGATGACTTCTTGCACAGCCGGGGTTTCCAGCGGGTTTGTCCCGCTAAACCGGACGTTCTTGAGCACTTGCGGTACGGGCGCAAACATGTCGAGCACATCGCTCGCCTTCCGCTCCTGCCGCACCATCACGCTGAGAACCTGTAAAGCCGCAACCATGCCGTCGCCGGTGGTTGCGTAGTCGGACAGAATCATGTGCCCTGACTGCTCGCCACCAACGTTCCAGCCCAGCGCCTTCATGCGTTCGAGCACAAAGCGGTCGCCGACTTTGGTCCGCTCAAGCTTCATGCCTTCCGCCTCGAGGAAGCGCTCTAAGCCCAGATTTGACATGACCGTCGTCACCAGCCCCTCGCCCTGCAAGCGGCCCGTTTGCTTCATGTTGAGCGCAATCAGCGCCATGATCTGATCGCCGTCGATCACCCGGCCCTGCTCGTCCACGACGATCAACCGGTCTGCATCACCATCGAGCGCCAAGCCAATGTCAGCGCCGGTTTCCAGCACTTTCAGCCGTAGGCCCTTGGGGGCGGTCGCGCCGCACTGCTCATTGATGTTCAGGCCGTTTGGCTCCACGGCATGCTCGATCACATCCGCGCCCAGCTCATACAAAATTCGCGGCGCAATCCGGTAGGCTGCGCCATGAGCGCAATCGACCGCGACTTTCATCCCGTCCAGACGCAGGTCATCGGGGAAGGATGCTTTCACCAACTCCATGTAGCGACCAGCTGCGCCATCAAGACGACGGACACGGCCCAGCTTGTCCGGCTCCGCGAGGGCGAATTCTGGCCCTTCTTGGCCCATGCGCTCAACCGTTGCTTCGATTTGCGCTTCGACTTCATCGGACAGCTTGAACCCTTGCGGCCCAAACAGCTTGATGCCGTTGTCCTTGTAGGGGTTGTGCGACGCCGACAGCATCACACCCATATCGGCGCGCATCGACCGTGTCAGCGCAGCAACCGCAGGCGTCGGCATGGGACCGAGCAACAGCACGTCCCAACCGGCACTGGTGAAGCCCGATACCATCGCTGGTTCGATCTGATAGCCGGACAGGCGGGTGTCCTTGGCGATCAAAACGGTCGGTCGATGGGTCAGGTTCTTCCGAAAAATGTGCCCGGCCGCCACCGCGACATCCATCGCGATCCGACTTGTCATGGGATGCGCGTTTACGGTGCCTCGGATGACATCGGTACCAAATAGCTTAGCCATAGTTTTTCTCGTGATGCCCTAGAATGAATCTTTGCCGGCTCGGATGTGCGCCAAGAAGGCCGCACCTTCTTGTCCCTTGAAGCCGTGCATTTCGGCGAAAACTGGGTCATCGGCGCGCAAAAATGGATTTATTTTCTTTTCCAGACCCAAATTCGCAGGAATCGTTGGCATTCCCTCCGCCCGAAGTACGGCGACGATCTCTGCATAGCGTCGCAGTTCAGCGTTCTGACCATCGACGGAAGCGGCGAAAGCCACGTTGGTTGCCGTATATTCATGCCCGCAGTAGACCCGCGTCGCATCCGGTAATGCCCGCAGCTTGAGCAAGCCCGGCCACATGTCCGCCGCCGTGCCTTCAAAGAACCGGCCGCAACCCACGCTGAACAGCGCGTCCCCGGAAAACAGCGCCTTGTCGCCCTGTGCGAAGTACGTGATGTGTCCAGACGTGTGACCATAGACGCCAATCACGCGGAAGGTTTCGCTGCCAAAAGCAACCGTATCACCATCGGCCACGCTCTGATCCAAACCAGGAATCTCCTGACTGTCCCCGCCGGGTCCAATCACCGTCGCGCCCGTCGCTGCTTTCAGCGTCTTCACACCGGCCACGTGATCGCCGTGGTGGTGGGTGATGAGGATGGTATCGATCTCCCATCCCAAGTCTTCAGCCTTTGCCAAAACCGGTGCAGCCTCGCCCGGATCAACACAAAGAACCTTCCCGGACTCGCTGTCTCTAGCCAAGTAGACGTAGTTGTCAGACAGTATGGGGACAATTTGGATGTCGAGGCTCATAGCGGCATCTTCCGTCTTTTGTCGTGAGTGATTAAGTGACCTTTAACCGACCAAGCCTCCTCTCGCCATCCTGCACCGGACGTAAATGGACATAATTGCCGCTGATCTGTTGGATTTTTATGCTTCTCCGCTTGGCCAACGCTCGACACAGGTGTTGGGCGAGCGGATTGCAGGGTGGTGGCCGGATCTCTCTGGACAGCGCGTGCTGACCCTTGGCTACGCGACGCAGTTGGAAGCGCACCTGCTGCCGCTGGCCCCTCTCTCGCTGAGCCATTTCATCCCTGCGCGCCTGTCTGGCGTCCTGCCTGCGCACGCTTCCACCCGCCAGGTGCTCACCGATGACACGCTGATGCCGCTGGAGAGCGAGTCCATGGACCGGGTCATCGCACTGCACCGGCTCGAGCACGCTCGGCGCCCTGACCGCACGTTTCGCGAGATATGGCGGGTGCTGAAGCCGGGGGGCAAGATGATCGTCGTGGTGCCTTCTGCCTTTGGCCTTTGGGCGCGGGTGCCGGGCTCTCCACTGGCCAAAGGGCAGGCGTTTACGGGTCTGAGGCTGGCCGCAACGCTGCACGACCAGCTGTTTGGCTTGGAGCGCATGCGAAACGCGCTTTTCTTCCCGCCGCATTCGGCGTTGAAATGGGCTAGATTACCGACCGGCGGTGCCCTTATCGCCGAAGCGCAGAAATTTGGCGGTCCGGCTCATCTTGTGCAGTCGCCACCGGCTGCGCTAAAGCAAAGAAAGACCGCCCCGGAAACCGCCGCTCTCAAGGCGAAGCAGGAGACTCGCAGCCGTGACAACGGACGCTGCCAATAAAAACGCGGAAGCGGCGGAGCTGGATAAGCTCCGCGCTGAGATTGACCGTTTGGATCAGGAACTGGTCGAACGCATCCACGCGCGCTCAAAAGTTGCCATGGAAGTCGGCGAAGTCAAAAAGCGATATTCCGACAATCCGGTGTTCCTGCGCCCGGGCCGCGAAGCCTCGATGCTGCGTCGCGCGGCTGCCAAACACGGCGACCATCCCTTTCCAGCCAGCTCCCTGCTGCGTATTTGGCGCGAGATCATTCCGGCGGTGACATCGCTCGAGGGCGATTTGTCTCTTGCGATTGAGGACGACGCGGGTGCCGTCGCGCGCGAGCATGCGCAGGTTCACTACGCCGTTTCCCTTGATCGCGAACACTTCCCCGACCGCGATGCCGTGGCCCAGGCTGTGCTGAGCGGCGAGCATACGCTCGGAATCATCCGCGCCGATATCAACGACGCCGCTTGGTGGCACCGTGTCACAACGCCCAATGGCGATGGACGCCGCCTGCATGTTATTCTGCAATTGCCGTTTATCGATGGCCCCGTGGGTGGGATTCCCCGAGACAAGGCGTGGGTTCTGGCCGCCTTTGCACCAGAAGCTTCCGGCGACGACATCACCCGCGTTTTGGTGACGAAGAACGGCGCTATGGAGCTCGTTGAAATCGATGGCGACGACACTGCCATTCCGGCATGGGCCGCATCGAAGGGCTATGACATGGAACAGATCCACATCCTCGGTTTTTATCCCGAGGCCGTCCGCCTTTCCGCTTAGCCCTCCTAGCCCCGCCCCCAACAACGCACACACAGATCAAGCCATTCAGGAGCTGACCATGTCATCCGGTTTTGACGTCAAAGACAGCATCATGCAGATCAAGCCCTACCTGCCGGGCGAGAGCAAGCTGAGCACGGATAAGCCCATCCGCCAGCTTGCTGCCAACGAGGCCCCCATGGGCGCTTCTCCCAAGGCGATCGAAGCCGCTCAGGACTCCGTCGCACAACTCAATCGCTACCCCGAAGGCGGCGCGGTTGCGTTGCGGGAAAAGATTGGCGAGCGGTTTGGTTTTCCGCCAGAGCAGCTGATTTGCGGCGCGGGGTCCGACGAAATCATCGCCCTGATCTGTCAGGCTTTTACCCGCGAAGGCGGGGAAGTACTGTACTCCCAGCACGGTTTCCTGATGTACAAAATCTCCGCTTTGGCCGCGGGCGCGACTCCCGTTTCAGCGCCAGAAACTGATCTGCGCATGGACGTGGACAGCATGATCGAAGCGATCAATGAGAACACCCGTGTTGTTTTTGTTGCCAACCCAAACAACCCAACCGGCTCCTATTCAACCAAAGCCGAATTGCAGCGCCTGCATGCCGCTTTACCAGACGATGCCCTGCTGGTGATCGATGCAGCCTATTCCGAGTATGTGGACGCCGACGACTATGACGATGGTTCCAGTCTGGTCGCTGAGCACAGCAACGTCGTGATGACCCGCACATTCTCAAAGCTCTTTGGGCTGGCGGCTTTGCGGATCGGCTGGGCCTATGGTTCGGCGGACGTGATCGACATCCTTAATCGCGTACGCGGCCCGTTCAACGTATCCGTCCCGGCACAAGCCGCGGCGACGGCTGCGCTGGATGATTGGGATTGGGCGATGGATGCCAAACAGCTCAACAACCGCCTGTTGCCCGCTGTCACCCAGCGCCTTCGCGGGATGGGTCTGACTGTCTATGATTCGGTTGGGAACTTCATTCTGATTGATTTTGATGATGCCGGTCGAGCGGCCGCAGCCGACGCGTTCTTGCGCGGCGAGGGCGTCATTGGTCGCGGTGTTGGCGGCTATGGCCTGCCGACCTGCCTCCGCATGACCATTGGCACTGAGGAAGACATGGATTTTGTCACCGAAGCCCTGATGCGTTTCATCGAAAGTGAAGGTGCATGAGCACAAACCCTCAAGGGCCACTCTTCAAAAAAGTTGTCATCATCGGTGTGGGTCTGATCGGATCATCACTGGCTCACAATATTCGAAAGCACGGGCTGGCGGGCGAAGTCGTGGGCGTGTCGCGCTCGGCTGAAAACCGCGAGAAAATTCTGGAGCTGGGCTTAGCGCACAGCGTGACTGAAGACGCAGCACAAGCCGTGCAAGGCGCAGATTGCGTGCTGCTGTGTACGGCTGTTGGGGCTTATGGCCCGCTGGCGCGGCAGATTTCTGAGCATTTGGAGCCGGGGTGCATCATCTCTGATGTCGGTTCAACCAAAGGGTCCGTGATCCGCGATGTTGCCCCGCACCTGCCAGATCACGCACACTTTGTGCCCGCTCACCCGATCGCAGGAACCGAGCAGTCTGGCCCAGCTGCGGGGTTTGAGTCGCTGTTTCGCGACCGTTGGGTGATCCTGACGCCGTTGCCTGATACGCCGCGTGAACCCGTCGATAAGATTGTTGAACTTTGGTCTGCATGCGGGGCCATGATTGACGAGATGGATCCGCTGCACCACGACCGTGTGCTGGCCATGACATCTCACCTGCCGCACCTGATCGCCTATACCATCGTGGATACGGCAACGCAGTTGGAGGACGACTTGAAGTCCGAAGTCATCAAGTTTTCCGCTTCTGGCTTTCGTGATTTTACCCGCATCGCCGGATCAGATCCAACCATGTGGCGCGACGTGTTTCTGAACAACCGCGAAGTGGTGCTGGACCTGTTGCAGCGCTTTCAGGAGGATTTGGTCAACATGCAGCGCGCCATTCGCAAAGGCGACGGCGCGTTTCTGTTTGATCGATTTACCGAAACCAGAGACATCCGCCAATCCATCGTTGACGCGCGACAAGCTGGGCAGTTCATCCCAACCGAAGGCGACGGTGAAAGCGACAACTAAGCTGCTTAGGCTTCATCGTCGAAAACATAGGTCCGCGCAACGTTACACAGCTCGCGTTGCGTAAACGGCTCCACCGACTTGGGCAAAGCAAACTCTGGAATTGGCTCTCGGGACACATCCACGCCGCGCGCGCCGGCATACAGCGTGAAAATACCCATCAGCGGAATGGGCACGTAGGACGCTCCCGCGCGCAGCAAAGGACAAACCTGCATCATCAATCGAGCGTCCGGGCCAAACATCGCATGCGCTGCAACGCGCCCGCGCCAGTTCCCCTGCTGCACATCCAACACCTCAACCATGACGTTGCCGCCGCGTGAGATAAACGCTGGAAGCACAAGCTGCGATCCAGCGAGCGGGAAGAAAGGTCGAATGCTGGCGCGCATGTGCACGTGATCAACCGGCAAATCCAGCCCCAGACCCAGCGCACTCAGCATGGATTCAGCATTGCCCATCCTTTGCAAGAGATCCTGGTAGCGTGCTTGAACCGCCGGATCGTCTGACAATGCCGCGCCGTAAACGTCTAGCAGCAGCGCGCCTGGCTCCGCTTCCTGCGCCATATCCAAGCCAAAGGCAAAGCGATTGACGGAGAAAATGGGGCGGTCACTCACCGTCAAACCAGCCCCTTCACCGCTGGTGCTGACCAGCGATAGGCGACCCGTTCGGGCCGATGGCAAGGGCTGAATACGGACGCGAGCTGTTGCCCGGTCAGCGGACAAGCGCATCGGCGGTTGCAGTACCGCGACGACCGCGTGCGAGCCGGAGTAGTCCAGATAAAGGTTAAAAGGGCGAAACCACGTCCAGCGCGCAACGACACTTTCTTCGGCCTGCCACGTGACCAGCGGATGCTTCAGCGACGGCTGATCCAGCGTGATGGAATAACCGAAGGGATAACCACCAACCGCGTGGGATGCAAAGTTGAACCGGACGTCATCAACGCTGAATTCATCCAATAGCAACTCGTCCACCGCCGACATTGCTGCAGGCTTGATCCGGTCCAAGGTGGCACGGATCACAAACATCCCCGCCAACCAGAAGGCCGAGTAGAGGATGGCAATTACAAGAAAAACCCACAAAAAACGGCGGAGTAGCGTCATGGTAGTCCCTTCATTTCTGGGGCATATATCCCCATAAGTGCCTCTCTGGAAAACAAATTCTGAACCTTGGGGAATGACGTGAGCGTATTTGATCCTCTAAGCGGTCCGACCCCACTGGGAACGCCAGTGCCCAAGATCATTCCACGTCCCGATCAGGACTTCTGGGTTTTTGCCTATGGTTCACTGATTTGGAACCCCGGTTTTGACGTTACCGAGAGCCGCGCTGTTACCGTTTGGGGCTATCATCGGCGGTTTTGTGTTCGCTCGACATTCTATCGCGGCACCCCGAACCAGCCCGGTCTGGTCGTCGGTTTGCGTCCCGGGGGCCGGGTCAACGGGGTGGTCCACCGCGTTTTGGCGCGCGACGCCGACGCCGTGCTGTCGTACCTGGAAGATCGAGAATTTCGCCACGATGGCTATCGTTATGTAACCGTTCCCGCCAAAACCCAGTCTGGCTCTCAGATTAATGCGCTGACGTTTATGGTGCCGGACCAGTCCTATTCCTTCACACCGCTCACCGACGAGCAAATCGCGCAAACGCTGGCTTTCTCTGCCGGCAAAAACGGCACCAACGCCGACTATCTCTTTAACCTCAACACAGGCTTGAAGGACGCAGGCTTGAGCCCCGGCGGACTCATAGCGCTTGAGCGCCGTGTTCGCGCCTTGCAGGGTCAAGCGGATTCACTCTGACGCTGCGTCCAGCAATCCTCGAAAATACGCCAACACCGGCGCGCTCGCCCAATCAGCATCCCCAGCATACCAACTGATAATCTCACCATCGGCGTTTAGGATCGCCGTGTAGGGAACACCGCGCGCACCCAGTTCGTCAGCGCTGAAGTCTCGGAACAAGCTGCCCTTGTCATCCAAAGCCACCTCAAGATTGTCGCCCCAGCCCTTTTGAGCCCAAAACTGGTCGATTTGCGCGTAACTGCGGTCCAGTGATGCTGCCACCACGCGCAGACCCTGCGCGCCCAGTTGCTCATCCAACGCCAACAGTGTCGGCAACTCCGCGACACAAGGCCTGCACCACGTCGCCCAGAAGTTCAGCACCGTCACCGGCGCGCCATCCAGCGACACGGCCTCACCCTCGCGGTCAAACAGGACGACAATCCGCGCAGGCGCAGGCTGTTCCAGCACCTCCAATCCCGTAAAAGCCGGTGCTTCGCCATAGGCTAATGCTGTGAGCACGCCAGAAACCAGTCCAGAAACCAATCCGGCGCACGCGAGCCGCGAAAGCCAATTTCTAAGCATTGTCCCGATACCACTTCAGCAACTTAATCCCCTCTGGGCGCTCCCAACCCGGCGCACCGGAATATGCTGAGATATAGTGTCCTTCGGGGCTCACCAGTACTGTTGTGGGTGTCGCACGCACGCCGTGGCTGGGGTGGGCCGGCGCAATCTGGCTGAATGCTAAGTGATCGCGGTCCTGATAGATGCGCAGGTTGCGGATGTTGTACCGGTCATAAAACCGTTGAATGTCGCTCAAACTGTCTTCCAACAGCGCGATGGCGATGATCCTGAATTTTGAGCTTTCCATCTGCGCCGCAAGCGCGTCCAGTGCCGGGACCTCGTGCTGACAAGCGCCGCACCGTGTCCGCCAGAACTGGATCAGTGTCAGGCGTCCTCTGAGGTCATCCGCCGTATAGCTCTGGCCAGCCGTATCGTACCACTCGACGGGAAAGCGATAGCCTTGCGCTTGGACAGCTGTCGGCACCGCTTCACCGGCTGGAAATTGCATATAGAGGGAGCTGGCGAACTTACCAGCCAAAGGTGGCCGGGCCTGCGCGAGCGCCAAAGGTCCAACGCCAGCCGAGGCAGCAGCAGCAGCAGCGACACCGGCGGCAACCAAGCTGCGGCGCGAAATCAAAGAAGATGATGAAGAAGACATTCGGCGTGTCATACCAAGCCTTTCCGTTTACCCGCTTAAACTAGACCCGAGAGATATAGTAATCCAGCAGCGCAAGGCCCGCTGGCTGCTCCCACCCGGCAACGCCGACATAAGCCCCCAAAGCATCGCCATTAGCGTTCACGAGAATCGTTGTCGGCGTCGCCTGCGCATTCAGCCGAGGATGCTTGGGCGCAAGGTTATTGAAGACAAAGGATGTCCGGTCCCGCCTGACTTCGAGGTGCCGAATACCCTTTTGCCGATAAAAGCGATCAATATCGGCCTGACTGTCCATGGACAGAGCAATCGGCAGTATCTCGAATTTTGAGCCTTCCAGTCGTCCCGCAAGTTTGTCCAGCGCAGGCACTTCAGCCTGACAGCCGTGACAGTTTGTGTGCCAAAACTGAACCAGCGTTACTTTGCCCCGGTAGTCCGACAGCACGTAGGGCTTTTCCTGACGATCGTAGAATTCCAAGCGCTGAATGAAGCCGCCGCCTAGATCCACCTGATCCGGCAACCGAAAGCCGGGTGGGGCGAGCATGTACGATCCGCCGGGGCCAAATCGCCCACTTAGTGGCGGCCCACTCTGCGCTGCACCCATCGCTGGAGCCATAAAACTGCCAGCAGCAATACCCAGACCCGCTGCGCCCGCGTGCTTTAGAAGTTTGCGACGATCAAGCGAAGCGTTATAGCTGTTTTCCATGTTTACTTGCCCTATCCAGACTTTCTTCGTTCCCCTTCGCAGCGCCGACGATGGCTCTAACGCGATGTGGGGTGGCCGTTTCACCAGCGGACCTGACGCGGTCATGGAAGCCATTAACGCATCGATTGATATCGATCAGCGCATGGCCAGCCAAGACATCAGCGGCTCCCGCGCCCATGCCAAAATGCTTGCTCAGCAGGGCATTATTTCGGCTGAAGACGCGCAGGCCATCGACGACGGCTTAGGCAAAGTAGCGGAAGAAATTCAACACGGTCTTCTCACATTCAAGCGAGAGCTGGAAGACATTCACATGAATGTCGAAGCGCGGCTGCGTGAGATCATCGGCGAGCCCGCGGGACGCCTGCACACAGGCAGGTCGCGCAACGATCAAGTGGCGACAGATTTCCGGCTTTGGGTGCGGGATTCTATGGATCGCGTCGACGCAGGGCTCAAGGCGCTGATCACGGCATTGCTCGACCGAGCCGATGCCGAGGCAGAGACCATTCTACCCGGGTTCACACACCTGCAACCTGCGCAGCCTGTAACCTTGGGTCATCACCTGATGGCCTATGTCGAGATGTTCAGCCGGGACCGAGGCCGCTTTGCGGACGCCCGTGAACGACTGAACGAAAGCCCGCTTGGTGCTGCTGCGCTGGCCGGCACGCCCTACCCGCTGGATCGAGAAATGACCGCGGCGGCTTTGAGCTTTGATGGCCCAACACGGAACTCGCTGGATTCTGTCTCGTCACGTGATTTTGCCCTCGAGTATCTGGCGGCTTCTTCCATCCTCGCCATGCACCTCTCGCGTATGGCCGAGGAAATGGTTGTGTGGTCGTCTGCGTCCTTTGGCTTCATCACGTTTACCGATGCGTGGTCCACCGGCTCATCCATCATGCCGCAAAAGCGCAATCCGGATGCAGCCGAGCTGCTGCGGGCGAAGATTGGCCGGATCTTCGGGGCGTTTACGTCGCTGCTGATGACGATGAAGGGGCTACCGCTCGCCTATTCCAAAGACATGCAAGAAGACAAGGAAGTCACCTTCCTCGCCGCCGATGCAGTCGAGCTCTCGCTCGCTGCTGCGGTTGGTTTGGTGCAGGATTTCCAGCCAAACCGCGAAAACATGCGGGAGGCGTGCCTGCAGGGGCACTTAACCGCAACCGACCTCGCCGATTGGCTCGTGCGCCGCTTGAACCTGCCGTTCCGTGAAGCTCATCATGTCACCGGTACACTGGTGGCGCTGGCTGACACAAAATCCAGCCGCTTGGACGAGTTATCGTTGGAGGATCTGCAGTCGGTCCACACCGGCATCACCGCTGAAGTGTTCGACGTCCTAACAGTCGAAGCTTCAGTTGCCTCGCGCCAGTCGTTTGGTGGCACAGCGCCTATCCGCGTCCGTGAAGCCATCGCATCTGCAAAAGCGCGCTTAAAATGAAGGCCGTGCAGCACCTTTTCGTCTTGCTCGCACTGCTTGGTCTCTTGAGCGCTTGTGGCCGAAAGGGTGCGCCGCAACCCGCCACGCTTCTCCCCTCCTTTATTCGAGTATCTCTCTGATGTCTGAACCCGTTCCTTTCGGCCCCGTCACCTACGATGAAAACGGCGCGCTCTGCCTTTCTGGCACTCCACTGGCCCCGCTCGCTGCACAATTCGGTAGCCCGCTCTATGTTTACTCTTGCGCACACATCAGTTCGCAGATTCAGCGGCTGCAATCCGCATTTTCCAAGCTCAATCCGCTGATTTGCTACGCTGTCAAAGCCAACATGAACACACACGTGATCCGACATGTCGCCTCCCACGGTGTTGGCGCTGATGTCGTCTCCGCGGGTGAGCTGCGCCGCGCTTTGGCTGGTGGCGTCTCGCCGGAGAAAATCGTTTTTGCCGGTGTTGCTAAGCAACCGACAGAGCTGGAAGCCGGGCTGGCGGCCAATATCCTGCAATTCAACGTCGAAAGCTGGGCTGAGCTAGAAGCTCTGAACGCCACCGCTGGCCGCTTGGGCAAAGTCGCGCCGGTCGCCCTGCGTGTGAACCCCGATGTTGACGCCCAGACGCTGGCCAAAATTACCACCGGCTCACGGGGCAACAAGTTCGGCTTGCCGTTCGATGACATTCCCACGCTGGTGCAGCAAATGCAAAGCCTGCCACACGTCCGGCTCGAAGCCTTGGCCATGCATATCGGCAGTCAGTTGTTCAAAATGCAGCCCTTCAACGACGCCTACAAGCGCCTCGCTGACCTAACACGACATTTGGCCAGCGAAGGCACGGTGCTCAAGCGGTTGGATATGGGCGGCGGCTTGGGCATTCCTTACGCGCCAGATGACGGCGAAGGCCCAGACCCGGTCGATCTCGCCGCCGCCGCTGCCGAGCATCTGGCGCCGCTTGGCCTGCCGACAATTGTTGAGCCAGGCCGGTTTGTGGTGGGAAACTCAGGCGTGATGATCGCTGAGGTGGTTTACACCAAGGACAGCTACGATCACCGGTTCCTGCTGCTGAATGCGGGTATGAACGACTTGATGCGCCCAGCGCTGTACGAGGGCTATCACCACATTCTGCCGCTGCAGCAATCAACCGCGCAGCCTGTGCCGCAGGAGATTGCCGGACCGATTTGCGAGAGCACGGATGTGTTCGCTAAGCAGCGCATGCTGCCACCGCTGGAGGAAGGCGCGAAGGTCGCTTTCTTGACCGCAGGAGCCTACTGCTCGGTTTTGGCCAATCATTACAATGGCCGCGCCTTGCCCGCTGAAGTCCTGCTCACCGAAGCGGGCCCAAAGCTCATCCGCCCTGCTGTCAGCGATGCGGAGATGATTGCCTTGGAACAAGCTCAAGCCTGACAAGCAAGCACGCCGCGCTGCAATGGCGCGGTGGATGCTTTGGCTTTAGTGGCCGTGGTCGGCCGGGGCGTCTGGGTCGAGCTCAAACCGCTGACCGCAGTAGCCGCAGACCACACTGCCGGCCTCACCGATGGTGTAAAACGTCTTAGGATGCCCCAAAGCCCCTCCACCACCGTCGCATGCGACGGTCCGTGACGTAACGATGATGGTTTCTTGTTCCTGAGCCATGGTGATCAAGCCTGCGTTGGTTGGACGAAAAACAGCCAGCCCAGCCGTCGGGCAGCGCAACGGTGTTTACCCCACAAAGGCCGTTCATTCCAAGAGGAGGAATGCCAAAAGCAGATAGACCTCATCCGCGTAACGCACACGCAAACCGTAGCAGGCGCATCAGAAGGGTGTTATAGAAGCATTCCTTGGCCCGGACCATTAGCTCAGCTGGATAGAGCGCTGCCCTCCGAAGGCAGAGGCCAGAGGTTCGAATCCTCTATGGTCCGCCAATCTACCGAATATAAAATCATTTATTTCAGTAGTTTACCGAAG
>CBFIEF010000028.1:0-40488 GCA_965661545.1 Alphaproteobacteria bacterium
TTGTGCTCGATAATGTCCTCTTCGTTTCTAACAACAAGAGTCATGGTGATCTTGGGGAGAGGCAAATCAAGCGTCCCTACACTCGAAAGTTTGGCAGTCATTGACCTGTATAATTTAGACGTCTTTAAGCTTCTTCGCCACATCTAATAGGGTGATATTCCGGACCGAGGACTACATTATTACTTAGATGAAAGCTTTCGGAGACTGCCAGCAATCTCAACTTATTGTGTGAATATTTTGGGTCAGAACACATCGATGCCGTATATAATCCGGTGCTTTAGTTACCTGCTAAAGTCGGCGGAGCAATATCAGGCCGATCAGGCTTATGTCTCCAAGCCAAGTCTGCCGGTAAAGACCTTCACGTCGAGAGAACGCCAAACTCGTTAAAGGACCAGTCCGACGGCTCTCGGTCATCTCCAAAACCAGCTTGCGGTGCGTCGGCGTCAACTGACGACTCACGGAGTGCAAGCCCGTCAAATTGTGATCAGTCCATTCACGGAATTGCTGCTGCAATCCCCTTTTCACTCGGTCCAAACGAGCCGCTAGCCCGGTGCCACCACCGACTAGGTTTTGGTCATGCTGCCGATATAGGACGGTTGGTTCTGCCAAATAATGGACTGTCCCCCCGGCCCCCGTACACAGAAGGTACCCCCACCAATCGTGGGACACGATCACGGCATCAGGAATGTCCTGCACCAGCAAGTCTCGCATTGCTCTATTCATCGTTATTGTGTTGCCGCCAAACAAACTTTGGACCAGCGCATTTCGAAAGCTCGGCGCTCGACTGAAAAGTGGTGACAGTCCCAGCAGCTCGCCAGTCTCACTGATGTACTGTGTTCGCCCGCCGGCAATGGCCGGTCTAAGTTCGCCTCCAATCGTTTCAATGGCCATACTCAGGCGCTCTGGCAGCCAAATGTCATCTTGATCACAAAAGGCATAAAAGGGGGCTGGTTTAGCGGCTCTGAGGCCAAACAAAAAGTTCTTTGCAAACCCCCGCCGCGGACCTTGGATTACCTTGATCTCTCGCTCAGGGTTCGCGGTCTCAAAGTCGGAGACAATCGCCAATGTCCCGTCGGTTGAGCCGTCGTCCGTCACCAGTAGAGACCAGTTCTGATGCGTTTGCTTTAGCAAAGAGTCTAATTGCTCACGCAGGAACCTGGATCCATTATAGGAACCCAAAATGATTTGAACATGGTCGTTCAATTCTGCAATCGCTCCACGTCCATAAGCGCACTAGCCAACGCCGAAATGTCTTGTTGTTCGGCGAGGGTCTTCAGGCTCGCAACTCCCTGAAGCACGGAATCCGCCGACACGTCTGGCTGCGACGCCACAAAGATCTTTTGGTCCGGTGTCTTTGAGACGTGCTCGGAGGAAAGGAATAACTCCTCTTTCAGCTTCTCGCCCGGACGCAGACCAACAACCTCAATTTTGATTTCTTGACTGCTTCCCGGCCCAGGTCCTTCGTTTGGGGTTAAGCCGGCCAAACTGATCATTTGCCGCGCCATGTCGATGATCTTGATGGGATGCCCCATATCCAAAGTGAAAACCTCGCCGCCCTTTGCGAACTGAGTGACGCTCAAAACAAGTCGCGCCGCCTCTTTGGTGGACATGAAGAAGCGAACGACCTCTGGATCTGTGATCGTAACCGGTCCACCGCATGCGATCTGTTTTTCAAACAGCGGAATGACTGACCCCGAGGAGCCCAAAACGTTCCCAAATCGAACAGAACAGTATTTTTGCTGGCCTGTTTTCGCCTTTGATCCGGCAGCAAACGCACGCACCAGCAATTCACACCAGCGCTTGGACGCCCCCATCACGCTCTGTGGGTTCACGGCCTTGTCTGATGAAATCATCACGAACTGTGATGCATCACTGGCTGAGACAGCTTTCAGCAGGTTCAGCGTGCCAAGAATGTTGTTGGTCAGTGCTTCAGACGGATTTGTTTGCAGCACATTCACGTGCTTATGCGCGGCGGCGTGGAAGACAAACTCAACATTGTGAGTGTGCAAGATGGCCTTGAGGCGCGCCGTGTCTCGGATATTGGCAAGCTCGCAGTGGCCCGCAGCTCCTGCTTGGACCCAGAACATTTCCTGTTGCAGTTGATAGAGCCCCAACTCGCTGGAATCCAAAGCGATAACTTTTCGTGCACCACCGTCGAGCAATTGCTTGCACAGCTCTGAACCAATCGTCCCAGCCGCGCCAGTAACAAGGACGACTTGGCCGTAATAGGCGGGACCAACCGATGATGGCTGAGGCAGATGCTCCTCCCTGCCCAATAAGTCCAAAATATTGATGGGGCGGCTTTGGTTTCTTGCCAAGCGACGGCCTGCCATTTCATCCAAATTCGGAACGTATCGCACCAGATTTGGACGTTTGGAGGCAAGTTGGGCTACCTCGTCGCGCTTGGCTAAAGCGCTGGAGTCAGTTGTTAATATTTCCAGCCCTGCGTACCGCGCCAGTAACGCATCCACGTCCCCGAGCCCGTAAACCGTCATACCATCCAAGCGGCTACCAGCCTGAGCTGTTTCAACGCGCAAATAGCCTACAGCCTCGATATCCGCGCTCAAGCTTATAACCCGGAGTAATTCGCGGCTGCGCTCTCCCACGCCCAAAACAAGCACACGATTAACCCGTTCCGCCGCACCACTCATGTGCCCAAAGGCCCACTTTCCGAACAAGCGGCTGGATCCAATCAGTGTTGCTGTAATCATCATGCCAAGAAGCGGAAGATTCCATCCAAAATCACCACTCGCGAACCCAGAGCCAACAATGACCGCAAGGGTCCACAGAGCGTAAGAGATGATAATCCCTTGGATAATGCCCCACAGAACGCGAGCATCGAGAAAACGGACGCCTGTGTAATAGACCCCAAGTTCCATGAAGACAGTCAAAAGAAAAACGGGAATGGAGACGATAAGCAGCCATTGCCGCCAATTCAATGCAGCGGGAAGTTCACCCAGAACAGCAAAGGCAACGAGAAGCGCGCCGACGGCGAGCAAACCATCAAAGACGAGAAAAACCGACAGTTTCAGCCGGGAATCACGTGTCGCAATAAAGTTAGCTGCTTTTAGAAACATGAGAGTCCCGTGAGTGGATGGGCGGACCAGATCGCTTACCCGTTAGCGCCAAACATAAAGCCTTAAGATGCCGAGCTGTACTT
This sequence comes from Alphaproteobacteria bacterium, assembly GCA_965661545.1. Classification (GTDB taxonomy): domain Bacteria; phylum Pseudomonadota; class Alphaproteobacteria; order UBA7985; family UBA7985; genus UBA7985. Next base: position 3,161 of record CBFIEF010000028.1, read on the forward strand.
CCAGCGGTTTTCAGTTTTCTACCGGTTGCCTAAGTCTGAAATATAACAACGCCAACGCAATTGCACTATGCCCAATGACTCCAACAAGGGTTGGATGGGTAAAATACCCCATCATCAAAACCGGTAGGACGAAGAGCACATTCACAGTCATCAAGAGGTAGATCGCACGTCGATGCGCGATGGCACGCGCTTGCCTCGCGGCCTTACCTGCTTGTTCCAAGCGGATCTGAGTTCTTTGGATAATCCTTTGATAGGCATGTTCAGTATGGCCCTGACCGACTGGTTTTCCTTCGAGCCACCGGAACATCAGCGTAATTGTTGCATCCCAAATAAACACACCACCGGCCAAGCTAAGCAGCACCGGATTATTCCCAACCGCCACAATCCCTGCCCCACACAGCAAAAGCGATTGCCCCAGCACCAGACTGCCCGTGTTACCGAGAAAACAGCGGGCCGTTGGCGCAACGAAGATGAGAAAAGCGGCGACTGAACACCCAGAAATCACCAATACAATCACAAGGGGCATCAGGCTGTCCAACGGTGCGTGGTCGGCGATGACATTTAACGCGCTAACCATCACGAAGACGACAATCATGAACGACGCTTGAATCGTTGCGAAACCGTCAGCGCCATCCATAAAGTTAAACGCATTCAGCCACCAGACACCGGCCAAAATCATAAATGCCATACCCAACAACCCGACGGCGGACAAAGACAGGGTGCCAAAAAGCAGCCAAACGCAAGCCAAGGTCGCACTGACAACGACAAAAAATGCGGTCAAACGATAGGGGATGGGAAGAAAACGACGATCATCCCAAAAGCCGATCACAGCACAAATAACGGTCATCGCGCCCCAAAGAAACAAGATCCCGGGTGAAATTCCCAGCCAAAGGCAGAGCCCTCCGACAAGAAGCCAAGTGACGGCTAGAACCGTGCCGCCAGAGGTCACGACCGGTTGATCATGTAAGCTTCTGGACCCCGGCACATCCTGCCATCCAAAGGAGCGCGCGGCGCGCAGGTAAAGGAACCCGATGCCAAACACCAATACGGCAGATCCAAAGCCCAAACCCAAGGTCATGAGGAGGACATTTGCCATCTAATCCCTCTCACCCAAATACAGCGCATCGTGAAGCGCACTGCGCAAATCATGGGCGGGGTGCCAATCAAACGCCTCCGAGAACGCAGCCGTATCAGCCACGATCTTTTCATCGAAGTAGCTCATGAATTTTGGCGAAAGTGCTGGAATATTAATCACGCGCCGAACTGCTAAGGCCATTCCGACCAAAGGTCCAAGCAGGCTTCCAACGCCATTGCGAGCGCCTGCGACGCTTCGAATGGCAACACTGACATCGTGCAACGAGTAACTGTGTCCATCACTTATTTCCCATACCCGCTTTTGTGCGCCCTTGATGTCACTCCGCAAAAGTGCATCGATCGCCGAAAGGACATCTCGCACATCAATCAAGGGGCGGGCATCGCCTGAGGTTGGTAGCGCCGGCAATACACCTTTTTGTGCTAGAGCGATCATCTTAACAAGCTGGCCCTTCATCTTTGGCCCCACAACGATGGGAAGCCTTAGAACGGCAGCATTCTCGTAGGTTAATGCAAGGTGTTCAGCGGCTGATTTTGCCTTGGCGTACCCTAAATCGTCAGAAGATACTTCTTTGGCCTTGATGGAGCTTATGAAAACCAACTTCGCATTGGATGGGCGGATCCAATTGATAAGTTCGGCTGTTCCGTCGATTGTTTCTCGCTGAAGCCTTTTGCCCCAATCGTCTGCATCGCCTTGCGGGTGAACGTGCGCAGGTGTCGCTAGATGTAATACAGCGTCCACGTCGGGCATCTCATGATCTTTAAGCCTGTCATCACCGAGTTGAACACGAATGACGGCCTGCCCAGCATCACCAGTCTGTCTTGGTCGGCCAAGTCCACAAATACGTGCCCCTCGCGCTGAGAAATACGCTTGAGCATGCCTTCCTAAAAAACCATCGATGCCGGTGATCAGCACCTTCACTGGAAATGCTCGTCTCTGAGGTCGGTGGATCGTCGATAAATCATGCCAATCAACACCATGGCTGTTCCTGCAAAACCAAAGATTTCCATGCTGAAGTCGCCGAGGCTATGCAGAGCAATCACGGCGATCAGGCAGATGCCTAAGAGCGCTACGGAGACGCCTGCGACCATCCAGGCAATAAACAGCACGCGCAGCATCACCGCAAAAACGGCCAAGTGCAGGAGCAAGCCAATCACTCCCTGCTCTACCAGTAGCGAAAGATAAGTATTGTGCGCCTTGTCCCACACTTCATAGGACGTAGCGGCCAAGTGGTTGTGTGATGGAAATATATCTCCAAATGTTCCAGCTCCGTGCCCAAAGAGAGGCGCCTTGAATGACAGTTCTACACTTTGGGTGTAGAGCGCTAACCGGATGTCGATGGACGTGGAGAGCTCCCCCAGTTCCCGGGCAAAAGCGTCATATTGCAGGGTGCCCCCAATCAGGACGACCAATCCGAGAAGTGCAAAGGCAATGAAGAGAGTGCGCGTGCGGCGTGCGCCGAAATACTGGCCAATAACCAATAAAGCCAAACCCAGAATGCCGGTCGCAACACCAAGCCGCGACTGAGTGCCGATCAGCAGTAAAAGCAAAACAAGCAGCAGCAAGCCAACACCCCACGGAGGATTTGTTCCTTGCGATTTTTGGTCCGGAAAGTCGTGGTTTGTCTTCCAGGCATTTAAAGCGAGAATGAAACCATGGAGGCTGATGATTGCTGCTAGGCTGAGATAGGTCGAAAGTGTATTCGGATTTACGAACCCAAGCTCAAAACGCGTGTAATCACCTGAGCTGATAAGCCAACTCAGCCCTAAAACACGCCCCACACCGTACATCTTGAGAAGACCAATAATTCCAAAAATCACAGCTGCTGTCAGGAACGCGCGGAGAGCTAAAGTGAAGTTTTGCCGGCTGCCATAGAGCATTCCCAAGGCAAACAACGCCATGATTGCAATGGTTTGCGATAATGAAAACATAGTCGACGAAAGACTCGCGGAGCACGGAAGCAGACCGAGAGGCCGGGCGTCAGGAGCAAATGGGTCAACGGCTAAGGCTGGAGTGCACCCGAAAAGGTTGAACACAAACGCCGCGACCTTGAGAGCAATTATAAGGGTGGCAATGGTCAAAAGTATGCCAAGAGCCCCTCTTTGCAGGTCACGCTGGCTAACCAACCACCAAGCTGCAAAAACCGTAAGAATGGCTGCGCTGAAACCCCAAACAACTTCTATATTGCCGCCACGCCAAAACGGCAAAACAGCAAAGATCAAAAACGCGGTAAGAGGTTTTGGTTGCAGGAGCCTCTTTTGCAGCACTGAGACGTTTTCAGCCGTCATTGCAAATACCCGTTACATCGAACGCCTGTCGCTGCGGTGCGTTCCTGATTAAAATCAGGTCCGACAGCAACGCTTGCTCACCACAGTTATCCTGCAGCTTGCCAACTTCGTTCCAGACGAGAAGTCTTATTCGCGCGAGCCAGAACGTGTTGGGTTCAGTAGCCTGAGACTGACGTAGAAGCGAAATCGCAAGGACGGGCGCGTCTGTATTCAGCGCGGATATCGCGCTGACAACCAGAGCATTTGAGCGCGTGCCAATCTTGGTTGCCGCAGTGGCCGCCAAATTATCGCAATCCATTGTAAAAAACGAAAAGATTTCAGGGTTACTGCGTACCGGTTCACTGAGCAGGCCCAAAGCGCACTCGCTAAGCCGGTCATCAAGCTCTCGCGACGATAGTAAATCAATGTTTTGATAGGGAGCCACTGAGTGAGCGCGCAAGGCATGAAAGCTCGCAAATACGCTGAGAACGAATGCAACGCTCAATAAAACTAAGCATGGGGCCAATCGCGCGCTGGGGTGCAGCAAACTAAGTCTCAATCAATGCTGGAGTTTTAAGTGGTTGCACGAGGCTAAATATTAGCTCAAGGGCTACCATTGGTGCGGCTGACGACCCGGATTTTTTAGCGGTTGGATGACCGCCAAGAGATCAGTTTTGGTCTGCGCGGTTGGATCGATTATTTGAGGAAACTAAGAGCGGCGCGCGACCCGTAAATCGCGCGCCGAAAAATTAGTTTGGCGAGCCAATTCTCTTGGAATCAACAGCTGCTTCCATTGTTTCCAAATTGATCTTGGCACCGCTAATGGAGTTCATTAGAACTGCACGGACGGGGCCGCGGCCAAGACCGGATTTCTGGCTTTGAACGTAACCGTTCATCCCAACCAGCACGCCACTCATACCGGGCGTAAAGGCAAGCTGACGAGACAGGCGAACCGCGTTTTTACCAGCGGCACGCGTACCCGGTTCGATATGGGCAATAATCGCTTCCTTACAGGGCGTCGTGAACCCAGCTGCACAAGCAGCCTTCACATCAGCAGTTGAAGGGGCAGCGGATGCAGCACTTGCGAAAGCCAATGCTGCGATCGGGGCAATAATTGATGCGCAAACTCTTTTGAGCATGTTGTATCTCCTTTGTCTCTACATGAGTATATATCAATTAAGGATTGACGCAAAACGCATTATTCGCATGTTTTGAAATTTATTATTTATTAATTAGACTATTCTCTCTTCGCAATTAATGTAATTCAGTCGTGACATGTAACCCTCAAGCTTTTGCCGACTGTATCCGATATTGTACCGGCAGTTGTGCTTGCGTGTTTCCCGCCTAGTTGGCGCGGGATCGACACGTCAGGATTCATTCACCCCATATCCATCGTTTCAGCGACGCGCATGTCGCCCATTTCCAAGAATGGACATGCTTGAGTGATCGTGATTGCGGCGGCCATGTCTTCTGCTTCGATCATAAGGAAACCCATCAATGGCAGGCCGCTGGGGTCGCTGACACCATCTTTACTCACCATTTTGCTTGTCTTGAACGGTGTTTGCGGCATGACGACGCTGTCGCCTAAGTTCTTCATCCAGGCCATATAGGCGGCCATGTGCTTCTGGCCCTCTTCGGGCGTTGAGGGCTGACGACCGCCTTCGAAAGTCAAAACAAATTTTGGCATGTGGGAACCTCTCCAGTTCATGCTGTGGGGGAATCGATTTGGTACTTTTTTCTTATAACAGGCGTGATTGCATGACCAGAGGTGCAGCGGCCACTGAAGAGAACCGATTGAAGTTTGTACCTTTCGGTCCTAATTGTCGGGTTCAATCCTGTGAGGTTCTATGACTGATTCCGCCGCGAAGCCTGCTGCCCATTCTCAATCCGATCGTATGGCGGATACCGATCGCGGTTCTTCGTTTGCCACTGAACTCAAGCGAGATCAAAAGCACAGAGAGCAAGCTAGAACGGTGAAGCCCCTGAGGCGGCTGCTTCCTTTCATCTTCCGGTACCCGGGCATTCTAGCGGCCTTTGTTGTTTTCCTCATCGCAGCGTCAGTGCTGACATTGATGCTGCCGGGTGCATTTCGGCTTGTTGTCGATTGTGGATTTGGCGGCGCGGCAGATTCAGCGTTTTGTGCCATGTTCCCCAGCGAAGGCTCCCTAAGCATCTTCTTTATCATTGGCATTTTGGGCGCCCTGTTCCTTGGTGTGACGAGCGCCTTACGCTTCTATTTCATCAGTTTACTGGGTGAGCGCGTTGTCGCCGATTTGCGCGCCACGGTTTACGATCATCTGCTGTCACTCAGCGCGACGTTTTACGCCAATACCCGCACTGGCGAAGTTCTGTCCCGCCTCACGACCGATACGACGCTGATCCAGACCGTGGTTGGCTCATCGATTTCCGTGGCGCTGCGGACGGTTGCAACAACTTCGGGTGCGCTGGTGCTGATGATCATCACCAGCTGGCAGCTTGCCCTGTTGATGATGATTGTTGGGCCGCTGATCATCCTGCCCATGCTGTACTTTGGGCGCCGCGTGCGCCGTCTTTCACGGTCCAGCCAGGATGCGTTGGCTGAGGCCTCTGCGCGGGCCAGTGAGAGCTTACGGGCCATCGACACGGTGCAGGCCTTTACACGAGAGCCTGAGGAGCGGTCGCGGTTCCGCGGTGCCGTGGAGGACACCTTCAAGGTCTCCATGCGTCGCATCCGCGTACGTTCGATGCTGACCGCCTCCTTGTTTTCCTTTGTTCTGGCGGGTTTGATTGCTGTTCTGTGGTATGGCGCGGTTCAAGTCCAAAACGGCTCGATAACGCCGGGTACAATGACCCAATTCGTCATGTTTGCCTTTATCGCTGTTTCCGGCGTGGGGCTGCTGACAGAAACCTATGCGGAGGTCATGCGAGCCGCTGGCGCAACAGAGCGACTGATGGAGATCTTGGCCGAGGCACCGGGTATCAAAGCCCCAGCCCAACCACGCGCCCTGCCAACCACCCTGCAGGGTTCCATCCAACTTCAAGACATCCACTTCGCCTATCCAAGCCGCCCCAATGCGCAGGCCCTTAAGGGGCTATCACTGAATGTCGAACCGGGGCAAACCGTGGCTTTGGTTGGACCATCGGGCGCAGGCAAGAGTACCGTTTTCCAGCTGTTACTCCGTCTCTATGATCCCCAGAAGGGCGCGGTATCCGTAGAGGACATCAACGTTCAAGAGCTCGACCCCACAGCTTTGCGACGGGCAATCTCGATCGTTCAGCAAAACGCCCCGCTGTTTGCCGGTAGCGCCCGTGAAAACATTCGCTTTGGTGATCCATCGGCCAGTAATGCAGACGTAGAAGCCGCAGCACGAGCGGCGGAGGCGCATGACTTTATCGTGGCGCTCCCTGAGGGCTACGATACCGCCTTAGGTGAAAACGCAGCAACGCTTTCTGGCGGTCAGCGACAGCGCTTGGCTATTGCCCGCGCCATTCTTCGCAAGAGCCCGATCCTGCTGCTGGATGAGGCGACAAGCGCACTGGATTCCGAGAGTGAGCAGGCTGTTCAGCAAGCCTTTGAAAAGATGTCCAAGGAAAGGACAACCTTGGTGATCGCCCATCGACTTGCAACCGTTTTGAAGGCTGACCGCATCGTGGTGCTGGAAGACGGTCACATTGTGGATCACGGCACGCACGAGGAACTGCTGGCCCGCGAAGGCCTCTACGCTCGGCTCGTATCGCTGCAATTTGGCGCTCTGGACAGCGAATAGCCGCCGGGAGTTACGTTTAAAAGCTGACCTACAGGAAGTGAACCGCGCGCCACAACCGGAGTAAATACCATCGTTATCCCTCGTTTTGTCCGAACCTACTCCACCGCAGCTTTGGGTTTCGCCCTTGCGCTAACAGGCGGTGCGGTTGCTTTGGTCGTTGGTATCCCGATCCCGTGGTTGCTCGGTGCTTTGCTGCTTTCTTTAGTGCTCGGAGCCGTTGGCCGTCGTCCCGGGTTTCCCAACCCGATCCGTGACATGGCCTTTCTCATGCTCGGCTACTTCATTGGGTCAACGGTCAGCAGTGACTTCTTCAGTAGTGTGACGCTTTGGGTGCCATCAGTGCTGGTGAGTGTTTTGCTGATCCCTGCAATCACACTAAGTTCAGCGTTGGTCATCCACCGGATGACAGATTTAGAGCCTAATGAGGCGTTACTGTGCGCTGTACCGGGCTCGCTGCCTTTTGTAGTCGCCGCCAGCGAAGACATGGGGCTGCGGACCCACATCGTCGTGCTATTCCAGTCCATCCGCCTGTTGTCGCTCACCTTTGCTCTACCATTTGCGCTTAGTTTTTGGGGCTTCCAGCAAGACGCAGAACCGGGGGCCTTTTCGGCAGGCGGCGATTTCAGCTTAAGCACTCGGGCCGTGCTGACTTTGGTCGCTGCGCTGGGTTTTGCCGTTGCCTGTGCGTGGGGTGCGAACCGGCTTAAAGTCCCTTCCCCTACGTTTATCGGTCCGATGATGGGCGTTGCCGTGGCCAAACTCGCTGGCGTGCCACTGCCCGATCTGCCGTCCTTGCTCCTGTTTGGATCACAGGCAGCATTGGGCTGGATCATGGGTGCGCGGTTTGATGCCATTCCGTTTCGCGAGCTGCGCCGGATGGCACTTGCCTGCTTCGCGGGCTTGGGCGTGGGGGTTGGTGTGGCTCTGGCTGCTTGCGCCGTGTTGATTGGGTTAACCGGGCTCGACGCAAAAGAACTGATTTTGGGCCTCACACCCGGTGCCATCGAGACCGTAACATCGATCGCGCTGGATCAAGGCGTAGACCCGCTGTTCGTCTCCACACATCAAATCGCGCGAATGCTTAGCATTCCCTTGGTGGCCGCCGGATTACTGATCGTTGGTCGGCGACTGTTTGCGCTGCTCGCTAGAGATTAGGCCGCAAACCGGCCAAGTCGTAGCCCGCTTTGCCAACAGCATTGATGATGTCATCAGCCGTCATCTCGCCCTTGTTGGCAAGCGACCACAGGATTGCCGACCGCATGCCGCTCGCACAGTGGGCCAAGATCGGCTTAGGCATTTCAGCCAAGGCTGCTTTGGTCTGCTCAACATGCTCCATCGTCAGCTGACCCGACACCAGCGGGATAAACCGAACCTCCATGCCCAAAGACTCCGCTGCAGCTGTCGTCTCAGCCGCCGTTGGTTGACCGGGGGATTCGTGGTCGGGACGATTGATGAGCAAGGACTTAAAGCCTTGATCAACGGCGGTCTGAAGATCGCTTTGTGATACTTGTCCAAAAGCGGAGAAATCGGTGGATATGGTGCGGAAGCTCAAGTCATGTACCCTTTGTTAACGCTTGAAGCTCTCAGATAGTACAGCGCGAAGCCGTATTAAAGAGGTTCCAGGTTATTCGCTTGTGGCGTTTTCATTCTGGTTCGGTCGCCAACACGCATTCATATACTCTAACATACTCATATAATGGATTGCTAATAATCGGCAGCAAACAAAAAAAGAGCGGACCGTTTGGCCCGCTCTTGATCAAATAATCTCGGACGAAAATTACGCCAGAACGCGGCTCATTGCGCCGTCGATCGCTACGGCAATCTCATCCATGTCGGACTTGGTCGAGATCAAGGCAGGCGACAGGCAAAGCGTGTTATTGAAGCCCGCCAGCGAGCGGTTGGTTGCGCCAATGATAACCGCAGACTTTTGCATGCAGTCAGCAACGATGCCTTGAACCAAAGCCTCGTCCAACGGCTCGCGGGTTTCGACATCGCGGACAAGCTCTAGGCCAAGGAAAAGACCCTTGCCACGAACCTGACCAGACACGGCTGGGTACTTTGCAGCTATCTCTTCGAGTTTGCTGAACATGTACTCTCCCATTTGGGAGCAGTTATCGAGCAGATTCTCGTCCTCGAGGATCTTCATGTTCTCAAGCGCTGCCGCTGGCCCACCGGTGCAACCGCCAAAGGTGGAGATGTCGCGGAAGTAGGACATTGGATCATCAGGATTGTCTTTGAACATGTCGAAGACAGCTTCGGTGGTTACGGTGCAGGAGATCGCTGCATAACCAGACGCCACGCCCTTTGCCATCGTCACCATGTCAGGCTCGATGCCATAATGCTGGTAGCCGAACCACGTACCCGTGCGGCCCAAGCCACAAACAACCTCGTCGATAATCAGCAGGATTTCGTACTTCTTGCAGATTTCCTGCACACGCTCCCAATACCCGGCCGGCGGCGTGATGACGCCACCACCCGCCGTGATCGGCTCGAGCACCAAGCCCCCAATAGTGTCCGCGCCTTCGCGCAGGATCACGTCTTCGATCGCATTCGCGGCGCGAACGCCATAATCGGTCACGTCGCCAAACTGTGAGCGGTACTCAAGGCAATGCGGCACTTCAATGAAGCCCTCAGGGAATGGACCGTACTGGTCCTTGCGCTGATCCTGACCACCGGATGCCAAGGCGGCAATCGTTGTGCCGTGGTAATCGCGGGAGCGGTACAGGATCTTTTGCTTCTTGCCGCCATGCTTGTTGTGGCTGATTTGGCGGACAATTTTGTAGGCCTTCTCGTTCGCTTCGGAGCCAGAGTTAGAGTAGTACACCCGGCTCATACCCGGCATCTTTTCAATCAACCGCTCAGCAAATTTTGCACCTGGAATGGTGCCCATGGAGCCTGCGAAGTAGTTTAGCTTGACCAACTGGTCGCGCACCGCATCAGCAATCTGTGCCCGGCCATAGCCAACGTTCACAGTCCATACACCCCCGGAAGTACCATCCAAGTGCTCCCGACCCTTTTGGTTCCAAACCCGGTTGCCCTTGCCCTCGATGATAATCAGTGGGTCGGTGGTCTCGAACTTCTTGTGCTGTGTCAGGTGGTGCCAAACATTCGCGCGATCAGCATCAACGATGCCGGAATAGTCGTTCTCGTACTGCAGGTCCATTGGTTGTCTCCGTGTTCAGGCAGAAGGCTCATCCATGCGCGCTTGCCCGGTAAAATTCTTTCCCGATAGCTATGGCGTCCAAATACCGACCTGCGCTTGAACAGTTGCGACAGGGCGTATCCTATTCGGGGTCGCTTTTAAGTTGTAGTTCAGGCGTGGAGACTGCATTTGTCAAGAAATCAGCGGCTTAATTTGCCGACCTGTGACGTTTCAGCGCTTTTATTCGATCCTGCTGGCGGGTGCGGCTTTCGGACGTTCCGTTGTCAAAGCTTCCAAACCATCGGTCCCACGGCATGTCGATGGTGCCGTAGTTGCACTCGAAGTAGCGATGATGAAGCTGGTGAAAAAAGTCACCGGCGCGCATTCGCTGTTTGTCCCTAATCACCAGTTGCTCATAGCCCGAGTGGGAGAACGGCGGGCTGAGGTTTTGCAGGCAGGCGTGAAACACCACCAGGATGGGGTGGCTTGGGATCACCAGATGGATCAGCAGCGTGGAGTAATAAAGTACATGCTCGACGGGATGCATCGAGACGCCAGACCACGGCCCAACATTGATGTTTTTGTGGTGCAAGCCGTGTGCGATCCGATACAGCGGCGGCCAATGCAAAAGACGGTGAACCCAGTAGAAATGGAGGCTGCTCCAGATTGGAATCACCACCAAAGCAATCACAAACCACACGACCCAGCCCGGCTGCTCGAAGGACAGCACAAACGTTGGTGCCCAACCGTTGGCAGAGATCCAATGGTACAAAATCTCGAAACCGGAAAGTAAACTTGCGCCACTGACCAGCGAGAAAAAGACGTTCTCATGAACCTGATTGTTGAACAGAAATTGCCGGTTCTTCGTGGCCTGCTTTCGCGGATCAAACTTAAAGGCCTCACCCTGCCCTTGCATCGTAATAAACCAAAGATGCAGGCCGCCGGCGACCAGCGTCAAAAACACAACATGGCGCGCCCAGATTTGCAGCATCCAGCCCGGCGCGAGGATTTTCATGGTTTCTGCTGACGGCAACAGCCAGGCCCCGATCAGGGCAAAGGCAAAGATAATCACCACGCTTGAAAGCTGAAGCCACGAGCGCGCCAGCCAGCCCAAGGCGGCAGACGGGCTGGGAGGCCATTGGAACAGCGGTGACATACCAATGGGGAGCTCGGGATTGTGTAACCATCCCTTCGCTTCATTTCTGGCAACGGGTGTGTCAGATGTTTGCGATTTCTCGGTCATGGGAGCCTCTTTTACGGAGCAACATCTACCGCCATGACCCGCCGATTCCGCTCCGTCAAGCGCTTAAGCAGGCAAAGTCGCAAGCCGGATACCGGCCATCGCCTGCGCGACGCGAAACACCTGTTGGGCGTAGCCGAACTCGTTATCATACCACACGTAGACGATTGCCCGGTGGCCCTCGACGATCGTTGCCGCGCCATCGATGACCCCAGCGTGGCGACTGCCGACCAGATCCGACGACACAAGCTCTGTGCTCCACCGAAACCCGATTTGTTTTTGGTAGACAGCAGAGATCGATGCTTGCTCAAGACTGCCATTGAGCCCCTCAACCGATGTTTCCTGCGCCAGCGTTAGGTTAAGAATGGCGAGCGACACGTTGGGCGTCGGGACGCGGATTGCGTTGCCCGTTAACTTTCCGGCCAGCGGCGGATAGGCCTTTGCAACAGCCTTCGCCGCGCCGGTTGAGGTAATCACCATATTCAGCGCCGCACTCCGGCCACGACGGTCCGCTTTGTGGAAGTTGTCTATGAGGTTTTGGTCGTTGGTAAACGAATGCACTGTTTCGATGTGCCCCTGCTCAATACCAAAGGCTTCGTCCAGTACCTTGAGAACAGGCGTTGAGGCATTGGTGGTGCAAGACGCTGCGGAAACGATGCTGTGGTCTCCAATCGCCTCGTCATTGACGCCAAAAACGATGTTTGGCACGTCGCCCTTTGCCGGCGCGGTCAGTAACACCTTTTCGACGCCCTTGGCGCTGAGGTGTTGTCCCAAGCCCGCTTCGTCACTCCAAACGCCGGTGTTGTCGATCAGGATAGCGCCATGAATGCCGAAGTCGCCATAGTCGATGTCAGCTGGATTGGGCGCGTAGATAAACTGAATACGGTTGCCATTGGCGATCAGACACAAGCTATCTTCATCAACTTCGATCGTGGCGTTGAAGGCTCCATGGATGCTATCAGTCCGCAATAAAGACGCGCGCTTCCGCAGGTCTGCGCGGGGGTCTTTGCTCGGACGACAGACCACGGCGCGCAGGTTGAGCAAGGCTGCAGGGCCAGAGCGCTCGATATAGTTTCGCGCCATCAGCCGGCCAATCCGGCCAAAACCATAGAGCACCACGTCCTGCGCCTTTGGGGGAAAGGATTGCGCGTTTGCCGCGTCAATCTCACCGTCGAGATTGATGTTTTCCGACAAGATCCGCCCAACATCCAAACGACACGGCTTGATCGTCTGGGTCAGCAAGCCCTCAAGGACTGGCACAGTTTGCTGCAAATCGAGGTCGGCGGCGCGATGAGCGATGATCATGTCATTGGCGTTCCCGCCGAGCGTCACCCGTCCCTTGATGCGGATCAGCACGCCCTTGAGCCGGTTGAGTTGCGTGACAGCGAGTGCGAAGCGTTCAGCTAGAGCCTGCTCGTCTGACCATTGGCGCATTTCGACAGAGGCGGTTATAGCCGACATCATTCGTTTCCTTCTTGGTGCGAAGGCAACCATTTCGAATGCGCGTTTCAACCTCAATGGCGGGGTACGGTCATAGCCGTGCAAAACAGCGGTTTTCCGCGCATGCCGGGTTTGAGTTGGAATGTGTAACCTCCCCGCCCTCGCCTTGGCCGAACTACGTGTTACAAAAGAGTGGAATGACACCCAAGGAAATCCACGATGACCGCAAACGAGCATAAGACTGATCGATACCCACACCCCGAGCTGAGCGACATTCCAGAAGACATCCGAGAAAAAATCTTGGGCGTTCAGGAAAAAGCAGGGTTTGTTCCGAATGTCTTTCTGACTCTGGCACGCCGCCCCGCTGAATTTCGCGCGTTTTTCGCCTACCATGATGCAGTGATGGAGCGCGCGGACTCGCGCTTAACCAAGGGCGAGCGAGAGATGATTGTTACAGCCACATCGGCGCTGAATTCCTGTCTTTATTGCGTAGTCGCTCACGGCGCGGTTTTGCGCATTCGGGAAAAGAGCAACGTCTTGTCCGACCAGATTGCAACGAACTATCGAAAGGCTGACATAACCCTGCGCCAGCGGGCCATGCTCGATTACGCCGTCAAAGTCGCGGGGCCGGACTCGTCTACCGTGGGTGAGGAAGACGCTGCAGCGCTCCATGCGCACGGCTTTGATGATGAAGATATTTGGGACATTTCGGCGATCACGGCCTTCTTTGGCCTATCGAACCGGCTGGCCAACACCACGGGCATGTTACCCAATACAGAATTTTACACTATGGGACGCGGGTTTTAGGATGCTCGCGAGATTCACGCCTACCACTTCGCAGGTCATCACCTTTACTTGATTGCCTTGGTCCTGAGCGGTTCCAGCCTAGGTTATGTCACGCAGTTTAATTAAGGTGCGGATGAATCCAGTTACCGCCGCTTGAGAGGTAGAATACGTGTTTAGCAAAATCCAAAATGGCCGTCTTGTTGTTGATCGTCGTGATGTCATACGTGGTGGCCTCGCCGCTGGTGCAGCAGCTTTGTTGCCCGCCGGTCTGGCGCATGCGAAAGGCGAGCAGCCGATTGGCCAGAAGCAGACCATTGATTTGGGCGATGCAACATCGGTTGACGTGACCGCCCTAGAACCGGGCGAATTGGCCGTTGTGTTCATGAACGGAACCTTCGTCGGCATTCTTCGCCGTTCTGAAGATCAGCAGGCCGCCGCTGGTGCGGTCGATGGCGCAATGTCCGGGGAGACGGATGAAGAGCGGACGGTCGATCCTGAGTACTTAGTAGCTGAACTCAAGTGTCTGCACCGGGGGTGTTACGTGGCTTACACTGGCGAGGCTGAAAATGCCTTTACCTGCCCCTGCCACCGCACAACGTTTGACGCCGCCGGTCGGGTCATCAAGGGCAAAACATCCAAGTCCCTACCGTTTATCGGTCACTCCATTAAAGACGGGATCGTTTCCTTCGCCGAAGGCTAAGAAACCCCTCCAAATATCCCGCCGTTTTGCACGCGTTTAAGCAAGCGCAGAACGGCGGCATGCTTTCGCACCCTTTAACGCAATCAGTCCTTTGGCTTCGGCCGTGCCTCTTCCGCGCGACCGGCTTTGATCCGCTGAGCGGTGCCATCACGCTGGGCTTGGTAAACCGCGTCGCTCAGTGTGTCTCGCAGGGCGTCGAGCCGCAGACCGTGGGTGCGTGGCGTTAATCGTCCTTGGCTTGCCATCCCGTCCCAGCGCGCACGCGCTGCTTGGCGCTTCTTCACCTGATGGGGCTGAACGTTACTCATGTGAGCGGCGTCGAGTGTATCACCAATCGCGAGATATCCGGCGGCAATGGCCCGTGTCATCAAATCACCCCCCGCTTTAGTCCGAACGATGACAGCGTTGGTTCCGGGATCGTCGGCCTCGGCCGTCGGATCAGGCGCCCCGCCGGGCCAGTTATCCGCAGCCGCAATATCCGCACCCTCCCCAATGCCGTCTGGACAGATTTTACACCGCCAAGGCACGTTCCAGCTCTTCTCGTCCTCACCCCAATATTCGGTATAGGTCGCCGCGTGGGACTGGCCGTTGCGGGTTTCGAAGGTTGTTGGACCGGGACAGCCAAAACCGCGATAGCGGAAGCTCTCAATCTCGGACTTTTGGACGCCATGGTGGGTTTCGATAAAGGCTTCTGTCGCCTTGGGCGAAGCAAACCCGCCGCAAACAGGTGTCAGGCAGTATTTCACCAGCGCGTCTACCCGCTCATCCCGACGGGCCAGCGCGCGCAGGGCAGAGATATCGCAAGGCTTGCCGACAAAGGCGAAAGGTCGGCCTTTTTCCAGTTGATCGTGGACGTTTTGCAGGACCGCCGTCGGGCCATAGCGCGAGCCTGCGCCATCTAAAACCTCAGCGGCTGTTTCGCTCACGTGCGGCTGGCCAAAGGTTGGATCATTGCCACCGGCTTTGGCGTGGAGAACGAAGTCCACTTCACCTGTATCGACGAGGAACTGTCCGAGCGCAGTCAGAACGCCGCCGGTAGACCCCTCATGCCGCACAGCCGGATCACCAGCCCATGCCTCAATAAAGCGCTCGTGTGGCCCCCAAACCAGATCATGCGATGCAGCTTGCTCAGCCAACAGCGTTGGCAAAGCCTCCACCCGCGTGCCGGGACACGTATCATAGATTGCATCAACGGTTTCATGGCTCAAAGAGCCGACCACTACCGGACGCTCGAACCCACTTTCGACCACCTGCATTTTCACGCATGCTGTCCCAGCAAGTGACTCACAGAGCCCGCAACCAATGCACATTCCCTCTTCAACAATGCGATAAAGACGATCTTCAGGTGAAGGAGCAGAGATGACTTGGTTCATGGCTTAAAGAAGCTTCCCTTGCCGCTCGCATCCTTTCTCAACATCGTAGCAGCAGCTTCAAATTCAGCTGTCGCTTGCTGAGTTTGCGGAACATCCATGAGCGCATCGAAAACAGCGGGTGCGAGTGTGAATGTATCGTGTCCGCGCGTTGCCAATGACAGCACCTGCTCTGCCGAGCGCAGGCTTGCCAGCAGCACTCTCGGATTGCCCCGAGTGATCTTCATCATAGCATCGACAATTTGGTCCGCATCCTGCCCAGATTCCTTGATCCGACCATAGTAAGGCGCAATGTAACGAGCCCCATTGCTCGCGGCCAGCACCGCTTGGCGCGCGTCGTAAGCAGCGGTAAGCGTGACCGGCATATCTTTGGGCAGCATAGGCAGAACCGCCAGACCCTCAGCCGTTAAAGGAACCTTGGCGACCACGCCATCTTGCCAACGATCAAAAAACCGCGCCATCTGCTTGGCAGCGTCACGAGGTTGGCGCAGGCCATGCACTTGCAGCTGCAAGCACGTCAGGTCCAATTCTTTAGCGTTGTCGATTAGCCGAAACACCGTCTTCTTGTTCAGGTCGACACCTTGGTTTTTGAAAATTAGTGGGTTGGTCGTTGCGCCATAAAGCACGCCACGCTTGGCCCATTTTTCCCAGTCTTCAGAAAGCGCACTGTCGATATAGAGCCGCATGATGGATCCATTGTGTTTCATACTAAGGAACGGGCCAGACCGCTTTCGTATATCAGGCTGTTTTCACCTGATCCACCTTCGCAGGCAATCTGGGTGGACCTAGCAGCGTTGTTTCCAGCCACAAAATACGTATTGCCGACGGCGATCAAAGGATTGGTTGCTGCACCTGTTAAAGCTGCCGTGTCGCCAGCCAAGGAGTCAGCGCTGATGCACTGTCCAGACAGGCTCCTTACGTCTTGGATCTCCAGGCTAACGAAAGTAACGCCGCCTTCTAAGCGTTATGGAAAGAACCGGAGCCGACCCTAAAGGTTTTATTGGGCAAAGCTTTCTACTCTGACATCGGCGATTAGGGATCAACCAAGACGACGGAGGAACCCGAGGATTGAACGTAAGGGTTTTGTCCATCTCCAAGACTTAGAATTCTCAATATTATGAATATGGCGTTCAAGTGTCTCTGCGTGATTCTGCAAGTTCGATAATTGGCTGTTCAATTCGTCGTTAGTATCCAGGCGGCTTTCCTGCAATTCCGACATTCTTGCAATCAGATGATTGACCTCGAGTAAGCGCTGGTGGCTTTCGAAGGCAATATTGGCTGACTTAGCCAAAACTTCGGCCAATACCTCTTCATTTACATTACTAATTACCTGCGCTTCGGCATTAGGTTTCAGTGCGTCGAAGCCTGAAATTATCGGTGAATAGACGATTTCTAATTGATATCGCGCCTCATTGATAAGGTCGCTCTCGATTGATTCGTAATACATTTCGGCAAGATCGTGATCCCTGCCCCCAACCTTTATGCGGAAAGTATTGGCATGGGAACGCTAAATGAATGAGGCTTCGACTAGGCCCACGTTCTGCGGCAGCCCACTTTCATGATAATGCCGGACCTGATGGATGACGGGGGCTGCTGTATGGCGATTATGCCCAATGATGGTTGAAAGCTCTCTGTATACGCAGTTTCGGTCCGGGTGACGCCACATCACGAAATCGCCTGCCATGAAGCGCCTGTTCAATAACTCGATAACCGGACCTGAAAAAATAGTATTGGCATCTAAGAAAAGAGAAAACTTAAACTGTTTCAGGTATTTGTAGTGACATACCGTAACGCGATATCAAAAACTTCGTGAGATTTCTGGCACTTGAAAATTGTTCCAAGGTAAGAAGGTGCCTCAGCAGCTGATTGCCCATACGTTCTTCGCGAAAGAAGTGTGTCAAGTAATGGGACCATCCTAGAGGCAACTGGCCATGTCTTTTCAGAACGGGGTTCCTAACCGCTTAATTTAGGTCGTCTGCCACTCAGTAATAAATCTCCAACTGAGCTCTAGATATACAGGTTGATCTAGCACACAAGACTGAGTCAAAACGTTCCATAGCCATTAAATGACTTCGACATGATGGCTGGCGGAGGACGGTTCAGAGGGGTCACCTTCTGGGTTCCAAATTTGAGTTATTTCGTTTGGCCTACCTCACCGGTGATTAGCAGCAAACCATCTTCCATGATTTCGTCTCGCCCGAGCCACTGATGCTGTAAAGCCTTCCAGCTCTATCATCTCGAAAATTACATATTGACGTTCGCTGGTATATATCAGAATACCCTTGGGTGCGAAACACGACGATGCTAGGAACCCGCCATGGATTTCACGAACTTCACACCCGGTGCTGCCTCTCTTGGCGGCTTATTGATAGGTGCCTCGGGGCTCATTCTGTTTGCGTTGCTTGGGCGGCAAGCGGGGGTGAGTTCCGTTGCTGGCGGCCTGATGCGGCTGGACCTACGCGACCTCGATTGGCGGATTGCCTTTCTTGGCGGAATCATTGTTGGGCCACTTGTTGTCTCCTTTGTTCGTGGGGCGGAGATACCGTTTGAAATCACACTCAATCCTTGGATGCTGGTGATTGCCGGTTTGCTTGTCGGTTTTGGAACGCGGCTGGGTAATGGCTGCACCAGCGGTCACGGTATTTGCGGCGTTTCACGGCTCTCTGTGCGGTCGATTGTTGCTGTGGTGACTTTTGTTTGTGTTGGTGTTGTCGCCACAACCCTTGCTCGGTTGGGAGGGCTTTCATAATGCGTGCCGCTATCGCTGCTCTCGCTGGCCTCATCTTTGGCGTTGGATTAACCATTGCAGAGATGACAAATCCGGCCAAAGTTCTTGCTTTCCTCGACCTCTTCAGCGGTCAGTGGGATCCGTCGCTGATGTTTGTCATGGGCGCAGGTATCGCGCTCTATGGTGCTGGCTTCCTGATCCTCCGCCGCCGTGCTGCGCCTGTTCTGGGTGATCGCTTTTATCTACCAACCGCCCAAGGCATCGACGCGCCGCTGATCATGGGCGCCGTACTCTTTGGCACCGGCTGGGGGCTTGTCGGGCTTTGCCCTGGGCCAGCTTTTGCAGCGCTTAGCTTGGGCGGCGTACCCATCTTGATCTTTATGGCCGCGAATATCGCTGGCATGTACGCGTTTGAGCTGGCGGCACCACTCTTGAACCGCAATCGCGCGGCGGCATGAATTCCGGCGTGAACGTTCACCTGCCAACCGTGATGGGCCACCGCGGTGCTCCGTCTTTGGCACCTGAGAACACGCTGCTGGGCTTTAAGACAGCTTTCGACACGGGAGCAAGTTGGACGGAAACGGACGTATCGCTGTTGGGTGATGGTACGCCCGTGATTTTCCACGACTCAACGATGGACCGATGCACCGATCGCAGCGGCTCTATCGCTGACGTATCTCTGGCTGACTTGCCATCTATCAATGCGAACCAGCAGCACCCGGGCGCGGGCTTTCACACCATTCCCACGCTAGACGCGGCCTTGGAGTGTTTTGCAGAGCTTGGAATGGGCGTGAATTTGGAGCTGAAGCTGCATCACCATGTGCCTCCAAAGGCGTTGGTCCATGCGGTCCACCCTATTCTTTCCAGCGGACCTCTTTCGAAAGATCGCGTTCTGCTCTCGAGTTTCGATTTTGACGTTCTCAGGCTCGCACGCGTCGCATTTCCAGATTGGGCCATCGCTGTGATTGCGGAGAACGCAACAGATAAAGTCTTCGATATTGCCAAAGAGATCGATGCGCAGGCACTGAACCTATGGTGGGAAACGCTCTCTTACGACGATGTTCGCCGCGCAAAGAATAAGGGTATGTCCGTCAATATCTGGACCGCCAACGATCCTGCCAAAGTGCGTTCTATGGTCGATTGGGGCGTTCAAGGGTTCATGTCAGACTGCCCACAGAACTACCACTTCTAACCACTTTCAGAAACGACACCTTGGTCGCGTCCAAGACGGCAGTTGTGAAAGGCTGGTTTAGACCAATCCAAAATCAGCGAAGGGTTCACAATGTCGGATTACACAAAGCCTGCACATTGGTCGGTGGCGAAGAACAAGCTTTTCCCCCATCAGGTTGGCTTTACCTGCCCGCCCCATGATTTTGACGCGGCTCCTTCTGACTTCCTGCGGATTGCACCTGACAGCGTTGGCGTCCATGGCCGCATGCTGCACGTCCCAGACTACGAGCACCAATTGGATCAGCGGAAAAGCAACTTTGGCCTGCTTGAAGAGTTCGTGGAGTGCATGGCCAACAACGGCGCAGACGTCTGCGGACAAGTTGGCTCCAACTGGGTCCATGCGAGCGGTTTAGGGGTTGAGGGCATTCGCCAGCACTGTGAGATGCTGTCCGACAAGTACGAGACCACCTTCCACATGGCCGGTTACGCTATGGTTGAAGCCTTGCGCGCCATGAATGTGGAGAAGGTCGCTTTGAATGGCGTCTACCACTGGCCTACATGGTGGCAAGGCACGGCTGGTTTTCTTCGTGAAGCTGGATTTGATGTGCTCTACGCGGGCAATTTTGTGGATCAGGGCTTTATCGCCTCACAAGAAGAATGCAACGCTGCGATTTGGTGTTTTGATGGGGATTTGGCGTCCAAATCCATGGCTTATGTCGCCGAGCAAGCTCCCAACGCAGACGCTTACCTTGCCAACGGCATGTGCAATTTTCGCTCTGGTTCCAATGGACAGGCGCAGCGGTTTGTCCACCTTGAGGTCGAGCTTGAGGCACAATTGGGCAAGCCGGTTATCACGCACGACAACGCCCTTTACTGGCGGATATTCAAGTCGCTGGGGCTCGCACCCGTAACCCAGCAAGGAAGCCTTCTTTCCAGCCTGAAAGACTAAGCCAAATGACTAAGATTCTTGCGCTTTGGGCCGTGCCGCGTTCAACGTCGACGGCCTTTGAATGGATGATGCGCCAGCGGGGCGATTTTACGTGTTTGCATGAGCCTTATGGCGAGGCTTGGTATCAGGGCGATGATCCACTGTGGCCACGCCTGACAGAAGACAGCGTTCGGACGCCGGGGCTTACCTTGGCCGGTGTTCATGCCCGGTTAAAGGATCTTGCCGCGCAAGGCCCCGTGTTTTCCAAGGATTTCCCGCTTTACATCGATCACATGTGGAGCGCTGACTTGTTCGACATGTTCAACCACTCGTTCTTGATCCGAGATCCGGCGAAAACGATTGCTTCCATGCACAAGCATTGGCCGGATTTCCACATCAAGGAAACTGGATTTAAAGAGCAACGTGAGTTGTTCGACATCATCACCAAACGGCAAGGCGGCAAACAGCCGCCAGTGATCGACAGCGACGACGTTCTGGAAAACCCCCATGGCGTAGTGAAGGCTTGGTGCGACGCCGTTGGCATTCCCTTTATTGAGAGCGCACTGAGTTGGGAGCCGGGGCCTCGGGATGAGGTCAGCTGGTGGGATGGCGGCTCATTCCATGAGCTGCTCCGAAACTCCAGTGGTTTGAAGCCGCAACCGCGCCATGATCGACGGCCTGTCGCCGAGATGCCGGACCGGGTGCAGGAGGTCTACGCCGAGGTGATGCCGCACTACGAGCATTTGTACGCCAACCGCTTGCGGGTCACAGACTGATCCTTAGGGACGCTGGAGGGTGACGGCTGTCCCCTCGCCGCCGCCGATACAAAGCGCGGCAACGCCGTGGTGGGCTTCTTCGGCTTCCATGGCGTTCAACAGCGTAACGATTATCCGCGCGCCAGACGCCCCAATGGGATGCCCAAGCGCGCAGGCACCGCCGCGGGTGTTCAGGCGGTTTTCTGGAATATCCAGCTCGCGCGCTGCAGCCATGGGAACCACGGCGAAAGCCTCGTTAATCTCCCACAAATCGACATCGCCAAGGGCCAGCTTGGCTCGACTTAAAGCTTGCTGAATTGCACCAATGGGGGCCGTCGTGAACCAACCGGGCGCTTGGGCATGGGTGCCGTAGCTGTTTAGATACGCCCGGATCGGGACGCTTTGCGCCAAGGCCGTAGACTCGCGCATCAGAACCAAGGCCGCAGCACCGTCTGAGATTGAAGAGGCATTGGCTGCCGTGATGGTTCCATCAGGCTTAAAAGCAGGTTTAAGATACGGGATTTTATCGGGCAAAGCACGCTCTGGCTGCTCGTCGGCGGCAACCGTGATTTCGCCTTTTCGGGTGCGAACGGTGATGGGTGCTATTTCATCCTCAAAGTCCCCCGACGCCTGCGCCGTTTGCGCTCGAGACAGGGACCGCAGAGCGTAATCATCCTGAGCTTGGCGGGTAAGTTGATATTTCTCGGCACAATCCTCCGCGAACGATCCCATCAGGCGCCCTTCTTCATAGGCGTCTTGCAGACCATCCAAGAACATGTGGTCCTGGGCTTGTGTCTCGCCCATGCGCGCGCCACCGCGCATTTTTGGCAGCAAATACGGCGCGTTGCTCATGCTTTCCATGCCACCGGCGACCACAACATCAGCATTTCCAGAGCGCAATTGATCCATAGCCAGCATGACGGCCTTCATCCCTGAGCCACACATCTTATTCACGGTGGTGGCGGGCACGTTTTCAGAGAGCCCTGCATGAAAGCCAGCCTGACGTGCTGGTGCTTGACCCTGTCCGGCGGGCAGAACGCAGCCCATGATGACTTCATCAACGATCCCCCGAGCCACGCCAGCCCGGTCCAACGCCGCACCAATCGCGGCACCGCCCAACTCCGGCGCTGTCAGTCCTGAAAGCGCCCCTTGGAAGCTTCCGATAGGCGTTCTGGCACCGCCAACTATGACAATCGGGTCGTGGGACATGGGGCTTTATCCTGCTGTTGCTTAAGCGGCGAAGCGCTGGGCTTCTTCAGCGATGATTTCGGCGATATCTGCGCAGTCCTCCACGCTGAACGTCAATGGCACACGGAGATCAACGGTGGTTGAGAGTGTACGCAGGGTTTGCGGTAGCGGATCAACATCGCCAAAGTACTGCCAACTGTCATAACGGCTGGTGAAGGCAACAGGCTCGGCACCGCCAAACCACTTCAGCTCCACGCCGCGCTTCCCACACGCTGCGATCAGTGCTGGGATATCAGGCACCTGAGCGTGAAACTGGAAGGACGAGCCGACGTAGGCTTCGTGTTGGGGGCGTTCGATGATTTCCACGCCAACCGCGTTCCGCAGGCCGTTTTCCAGCGTTTGATACCGGTCGTTCCACCGCCCACAGTTTTGGTCCAGCTGCCCCAACTGGGCCCGCAAAATCGTTGCGCGCAGATTATCCAGTCTAGCGGAGCAATTAGGCGTATCCAGCCGGATCCGGCGGAACACGTCTTCGCTGGGTGCTGCTACGTGGCGTTCGTACAGCATGTAGGATCCAGAGAGGATCACAGCGCGTGCCGCCAGTTCCTCATCGTCAGTGGTCAGAAAACCACCCTCGCCGGAGTTCATATGCTTGTAGGTCTGAGTCGAGAAGCACCCAACCCTGCCAAAGTTGCCAGACCGCCGCCCTTGCCACTTCGCGCCCATGGTGTGCGCGCAGTCTTCGATCAGCGTGATGCCAAACTCGTCACAGATTGCCACGATTGCTTCCATATCAGCGATATGGCCGCGCATGTGAGAGAGCATGAAGAACTTCGCCCCGCTGCTTTCGGCCTTTGTCCGCAAATCGCTAATGTCAGTCAGCCAGTCGTGGCCAATCTCAACAAACACTGGCACTCCGCCGCACGCATGGATCGCACCGGGTACGGGAGCAAGCGTGTAGGCGTTGGCGAGGATCTTATCTCCGGGCTTAAGGCCAGCGGCGCGCAGGGCAATCTGCATCGCCTGTCCTCCGGACGTGACGGCAAGGCAATACTTGGCCTCCTGATAAGCGGCATATTGCTGTTCCAGCAAACTGGTTTCCGCCAGCTCACCCGGGCCGGTGTTGTAACGGTGAATACGACCGCTTTGCAGGATAGCGACGGCGTCCTCGATACCCTGAGCAGGGATGGATTCCTGCTGGGTAAATGATTTTTCGAACTGTTTCATAGGCGGTAGTTTAGGGCTTATCGAAAGGCTTTGGGAGTCCTTGAAGCGGCACAGTTTGGCGATGCATGGTCGCAAGCTGACTTGCCCCAACGGCCACCATTGAAGATAAATACCCCACACCGATCTCAGAACCAGCCCGCAACGGGAAGAGTAATAGATGTCCACGCCCTATCGTATCGACGGCCTACAGTACGCCAATTGGTCTCCCAAGATTTTTGAGGAGATGGCGCAAGGGAGTGTGCATGCGGTTCATGTGACAATCGCCTATCACGAAACTTTTCGCGAAATGGTCTTGCAGGTCGAAGCATGGAACCGTTGGTTTGAACGCTACTCAGGTCGGATCATGATGGGCCGCACGGCGGCGGATATCGACACAGCGAAAGCAACAGGCCGCACCGCCATCTTCTTTGGGTTCCAGAACCCCTCACCCATTGAAGACGACATTGGGCTGATCGAGATATGCCACACGCTCGGCGCCCGTTTCATGCAGCTGAGCTACAACAACCAATCCTTCCTGGCGACCGGTTGCTATGAGGCGGAAGACCCCGGCATCACGCGCTTTGGCAAACAAGCCATTGCCGAGATGAACCGTGTGGGTCTGGTTGTGGACATGAGCCACTCTGCGGAACGCTCGACGCTAGAAGCCATCGACTTTTCCAGTCGACCCATCGCCATCACTCACGCCAACCCACACTGGTGGCACGCCGCGCTGCGCAACAAATCTGACGAGGTACTGCGGGCTTTGACAGGCCGTGGCGGCATGCTTGGTTTCTCGGTGTATCCTCACCACCTCAAAGACGGCACCAACTGCACGCGCGAAAGCTTCTGTGCGATGGTGGCTGAATGCGCGGAGCGCTATGGGGCGGAAAACATTGGGATTGGGACGGACCTGTGTCAGGACCAGCCGGACTCCGTGGTCGAGTGGATGCGCGTCGGACGCTGGTCCAAACAGATGGACTACGGCGAAGGCTCGGCTGACAACCCCGGCTTTCCGCCAATGCCCGAATGGTTCAATGACAACCGCGATTTTGACAGCATCGAAAACGGCCTGCGTGAGGTGGGGATGAGCGAGGCTGAAATCGCTGGTATCATGGGCGGCAATTGGTATCGGTTCTTTGAACAGAATTTTGTGGCATTATAGAGTGATGAGTTCGATTTCTTTCAGCGATAGCCGGTTAAAGCTGCGGTCTCCTGATTCAGTCATGCGCCTTGAGCGTCTTGGTTCAGCCTTTCCTACGCGCCTGAGTTTTGGCCGTTCGATGATCCGAAACCTGATCGCTGACGACGTGGACGTGCGCCGCACGCGCTGGACGATGAACGACCAAGGATATGGCCGCGCGACCTACACGCTCGATCTTGGCGGTCATACGTACTCGCTCATTGCGTTCTCCAATGCGCTGAACGACGCTGACCGCTCTGACCGCGTGATTGCCGAAGCGTGGGACGCGAGCTTTGCGCTGTTTGACGGTATCCCAGAAGACAGCGACCTTGACCGGTTGGAAGCCAACTTGCCCAAACAGGAAGCGGGGCGGTATTCCGAGAAAGAACTGGTGATCAGCCGTTCCAACAAATCCGTACGCCTGTTTAGTCACGTGGCCAGTGCACTGGCCGAAGGGCGGCAGCCAGACGTGGATATGGTGGACTCCATTGGCTACCTGATGCGCACGACAGCGGTTTATGGGAATGGCAAGTTTGGCATTGCAGATCGCTTTGTCTTTTCCGATCGACCGGGCCTCGGCGGTCCCTTTGCGGCGGAGATGCTGACCGTTTGGCTGATCCGGCACTTTACACACGATTTGGTCGAGCATGTGGCTATGGCCATGGGCGGCGATACCGCGGTGTCGCTCGACAGCACAATCAAGCGGCACCTCGGGATAGGCAATTCGACCGGTCTGGGGATGGCACCGTTCCTCATCCACCACCCGGAACTCATCCACAACTGGCTGAGCGCACGCGAAACAGCAATTGCACGGGTCCGCGCGGTTGAAAGCCTGAGTGACGAACAGCAGACGCGTTTGCAGATGTTGCTGGAGAGAGCAAAGGCGCACGTTTCGCAGTGGTTTGTCCCGGACGAGATTCAAACTGCGCGGCTGGATGTGCTGCGCGCTGAGCTGGCCGACATGCCTGCACCTGATTTGACCGGCGATTTCCCGCTACAGCGTTTAATTGATTGGAGCTTATCGCAGTCGGTTGAGTGTCAGGAGCTGATTGCCGCTCTTTGCCTCGAGCCGTTTGGCGAGATGATCGATGAGTTGACCAGCGTCATGGCGTTCAACGCACCCAAGGCCTTTGACGCCTCGCAGACCGTTGCTCAGACACGCACTATCATCGGCGAGCATTACACTTGGTCTGAGGACTTTGATCTCAATCTACAGGAAAGCCAGCAGCGATTTTGGTACGTCTCAGAAGCCAAACTCGAACCGCGTCTTGGTGATCGCTATGCCGAAGACGGCGCAGATAGGGAACAGCCGTTAGACATTGCTCGTCAAGTTCAGGCCTTGGTCTCAACGTTATCAGGTTTCGCCGATGATACGCCGCTAAAGGATGTGCTGGCCCATCACCCTGAGCACCGCAACATCGCCAAGCGCATTCAAGCCGCTGTGGATCGCCCATTTGCTGAGGTTCGCGATAATCTGATCGACCAATCCATGCGGCCAATCGACTTGCTCCGGTGCAAGCTGGCGTTCTTTGGCGCGGTGAAGTTTGACCCGAAGTCTGATCTCTGGACACGCATTACCCTGTTTCAGGGCGCCCCACTGGCCAGCGAGTTGCAGACACGAGGCGACGACTGGTGGCTCGCAACCAAGCCCGCGCAAAACGCCCTATGAATTACTCCCTGAACGAAGTCCATATGACGCTGCGCAAAGCACTGTGCGGGCGCGGATTGGCCTTTGGGGCAGCGGATGATTTTGGCGCAGTGGGTGCTCGATTGAGTTCTGGGATGGAGCGGGATGGGATTGCCGCTGTACTCGCGCTGGAGAACGATGTGCTAATCGCTCTGCTGCATCGTGTTGAAACGACTTTGGCGGAGCAAATGCCCAACGCCCTCGCCGCCGGATTAGAGCGAACAGTCGCTGAACAATTGCAGGGACATCCCTTCCCTCGCGATCGCGCTTGCGCCATAAGCGCCGAGAGCTGGCAGCAGGCTTTGGACCTGAGCCACCTGACCTATGTTCCCGAAACCGAAGCATCCCGTTTGGGCGGAGCCGGTGCCGGAACAAACGATAACGACTAACGCAAACAGAAAGTCTCCCTCGATGGAAATGACGATGACGCTTGATCAGGTCTACGACCTGGCTCTGAACACGCTCAAGGACGCCGGTGCCAGCGAGACCAACGCAGCTTCGGTCGCCAAGTCTACATGGCGCGCTGAACGGGATGGGATCCGATCGCATGGTCTGATGTATGTTCCAATCTACGCTGAGCATGTGCGCTGTGGTAAGGTTGTGGGCGATGCTGTTCCAGAGGTAAGCCAGCCTAAGCCTGGCGCGGTTTCTGTCGACGCCAAACACGGCTTTGCGCATCCGGCGATTGATGCCGGTTGGGATGCCTTCACCAAGGCGGCCCGCGACAATGGCGTTGCGGTGCTTACCCTGCACAATTCCTACAACTGCGGCATTCTTGGTCATCACGCTGAGCGTCTGGCCGAAGATGGCTTGCTGGGTCTTTGCTTCACGCACGCACCGGCTTCCGTCGCGCCTGTTGGCGGGAAAAAGCCGGTCGTTGGGACCAATCCTTTTGCTTTGGGTGTACCAGACGGAAAGGGCGGCGCATCTATGGTCATCGATCAGTCGATTTCCGTCGTGGCGAAGTCCGAAATCGTGCTGCGCAACAAAAACGGCGAAGCCATCGAAGAAGGCTGGGCCTTCGGTCCTGATGGCGAACCAACAACCGATGCTGCCGTCGCGCTCAAGGGGACAATGGCCCCTAGTGGCGGTTACAAAGGTGTAGGTATGGGGCTTACAGTTGAGTTGCTGGCGTCCTGTTTGGCGGGCGCTGTGCTGTCTACGCAAGCTTCCCCTTTTGCGGGAACCGCTGGCGGTCCACCGTCTACTGGCCAGTGTTTCATCGCTTTTGATCCAGCAGGCTTCTCCGGCGATGCGTTTTTTGCCCAAGTTGAGACGCTGCTTGCCACAATCCGCGATCAGGATGGCGCTCGCGTCCCCGGTGATCGGCGCAAGAACAACCGCAGCGGCACAGAGTCTGTTGGTGTGAAGGTGAACGAAGCTCAGCAGCGGGCACTGGGGTTGATGGAGTAGCGTTCAGACCTCGTCACGGTAGCTTTGCAGCTCAAACGGCGTCACCTTTTCGGCGAATGTACCGATTTCCTGCCGCTTGGCAGCAACCACGGCGCGGCGGAATGCTGCGCCGAAGGTTTGCTCGATGAAGTCGCTGTGCTCGAACCGCACCAGAGCTTCTTCCCAAGATGCAGGCAAACGCGGTAATTCTTGATCGTAGCTGCTACCGGTGAAAGCAACAGGTGGCGTGGCCTCGGCCTCGATACCCTTGAGCGCTGCGGCTAAAACGGCGGCAATCACGAGATAAGGGTTAGCATCCGCGCCGGAAACGCGATGTTCAAACCGTCTTGCGGCGTTTGGCCCCGCTGGGATCCGCACGGCGGCTGTTCTGTTATCCATGCCCCAAGAGGCCGTGGTGGGCGCGTGTGTTCCTTCGCGCAGGCGGCGGAAGCTGTTGAGGTGCGGCGCAAAGAACAGCGTGCTGTCTGGCATTGTGTCCAACAATCCTGCGACCGCTGAGGCCAACACAGGCGAACCCAAGTCTGTGCTGTTGTCGAAGATATTTGCGCCACTTTGGTCTAGCATGGACGTGTGCAAATGAAAGCCGTTTCCGGCGTCCTCGCCGTAAGGCTTAGCCATAAACGTCGCCCCAAGCCCATGCTTGCGTGCCACGCCGCGCACAATGAACTTGAAAAGTAGGGCGTCGTCCGCCGCCTTTACCGCGTCATCGGTGTGGAGCAAATTCACCTCAAACTGCCCCATCCCACTCTCTGAGATAGCAGCATCGGCGGGGACGTCCCACGCTTCACATGCCGCGTAAATATCGTCGGTGAAGCCTTTGAAGGCCTCTAGCAGGTCAATCGAATACAGCGACCCCGCCGTCATCCGGCTGGCTGTCCCCGGGATCAATGGCGGTTGCATGCCTGTTGATGCGACGTCATAGAGATAAAATTCCAACTCCGTAGCACACACCGGAGTTAATCCCGCAGCTCTGACCTTGCCAACAACAGCCTCGAGTTGCGCGCGGGGATCTATCGGACTGATTTCCCCTTCGTGCAAATACATCTGACATGGCAAAAGCGAGACATCATCGTCCACCCACGTCAGTTGCAAAGGACCGCGTCCTGTAGGCTTTAGCGTGCCGTCGCGATCACCGGTTTCCAGCACCAAACCGCTCTCCAACGCATCCCGGCCAAAGACGTCAACATGCAGGGTCGAAGCCGGCAATTTCATCGCGCCTTTGAACACCTTTTCAGCCGATTGAGCGGGAAGCCGCTTACCGCGAAAAATGCCGTTAATGTCTGTCACAACTGGATAAAGCGCTGTCACGTGAGCCTCTTGCTTGTGGTTTCTGCCCGACGCTAGGGCCGAAGTTCGCTTCCTGCAAGGCTCCTGACCGAGCTAAGCGTTTGAGGCATATTACGCGGCTGACATAAAAGGACTAGGAAATGCCACCCGTTCGCCCTCCCCACTTCGGCGAATGCGCCGTGTCGGGTGGCTTAGAACACAGGAAACACCGTCTATGTCTTCTCTGGCCGCCTATCGCGAGCAATGGACCGGTAACGTGCGTCGCGACCTTCTCTCCGGTCTTGTCGTTGCGCTGGCCCTCATTCCTGAAGCCATCGCCTTTTCGATCATCGCGGGTGTTGATCCCAAGGTTGGACTGTACGCATCGTTCTCCATCGCCGTCATTACCGCGATAGTTGGCGGTCGTCCGGGCATGATTTCGGCAGCGACAGCAGCCACAGCGGTCCTGATGGTGACGCTGGTCAAAGAACACGGCCTGCAATATCTGCTGGCAGCTACGGTGCTTGCCGGACTGCTGCAGATTGGCGCTGGTTTTCTGAGGCTGGGCTATCTGATGCGGTTCGTTTCGCGGTCGGTGATGACAGGCTTTGTGAACGCGCTGGCGATCCTTATTTTCCTCGCTCAGTTGCCTGAACTCATCAACGTCTCTTGGATCACCTACCCCTTTGTTGCTGGTGGCTTGGCCATCATCTACATCCTGCCACGCTTCACCAAAGCGGTTCCCTCCCCGCTGGTTTGTATCGTCGTGCTGACGGCAATCGTGATGGTCTTCAACATCGATGGTTTGCGAAACGTCGGCGATATGGGTGATCTGCCAGATACACTGCCGATCTTCTTACTGCCGCAAATCCCACTGAACCTTGAAACACTGATGATCATTTTGCCGGTGTCCGCTGCCGTCGCCGCCGTTGGCCTGCTCGAAAGCCTCATGACCCAGTCATTGGTCGATGATCTGACTGACACGCCATCGAATAAGAACCAGGAATGTATCGGCCAAGGCATCGCAAACACCGCAACGGGCTTTATTGGCGGCATGGCGGGTTGCGCCATGATCGGCCAGTCCATGATTAACGTGAAATCTGGCGGTCGTGGACGCCTTTCCTGCTTTGCTGCGGGCGTTTTGCTTCTGTTTATGATTGTGGTGCTGGGTGATTGGGTCAAACAAATTCCCATGGCCGCGCTTGTTGCGATTATGATTATGGTCTCGATCGGTACGTTCAGCTGGTCCTCGATCCGTAGCCTAGCCGAGCATCCCTGGCCCTCCAGCGTCGTGATGGTCGCCACCGTTGTGACGGTTGTTTTAAGCCACAACCTCGCCATTGGCGTTCTGGTTGGCGTGCTGCTTTCCGGCATCTTCTTCGCATGGAAAATGGCGCAGATTTTCCGGGTTACATCTACGCTCACCGAAGACGGCAAACACCGCACATACGTGGTCGAAGGCCAGTTGTTCTTTGCTTCCGTCGAGCAATTCTACTCCTCGTTCGATTTCCGCGAAGCGTTGGAAAAGGTGACCATTGACGTCTCCCGCGCTCACATCTGGGACTTGTCCTCCGTTCATGCCTTAGACATGACTCAGTTGAAGTTCCGCCGGGATGGTGCAGAAGTGGAAGTCTTGGGTTTAAATGAAGCCAGCGAAACCATCGTTCTAAAACTGGGACAGGCCGACAAGCCGGGAGCGCTTGAAAAAATGCTGGAGCACTAATCCATGTCCGACCAAAAACTCGTCACGCTGATTGACGGATCAGTCTACGCCGAGAGCGTCTGTGACCACGCCAGCTGGATCGCTGAAGCCAGTGGCGCAGGCATTGAGCTTTTGCATGTGATTGGTCGCCGGCAAGCGGCACGTCAGGATGTCTCTGGCACCATCGCTTTGGGCGCGCGCTCTTCGATGTTGGAAGAACTGACGCGTGTTGAGGGCGATATGGCCCGCATTGCACAGCAGCATGGCCGTGCCCTGCTCGATGGCGCAGCAGAACGCATTACTGCCCGGGGTTTAGCTCGGCCTGAAACGCGCTTGCGGATTGGAGATCTAATCGACGAGACCAATGAAGCGCTGACCAACGCCACTATGCTGGTTATTGGCAAACGTGGTGAGGCAGCAGATTTTGCCCGCATGCACTTGGGCTCAAACCTCGAACGCATGGTTCGGTCCAGCACCAAACCCATCTTTGTTGCGTCACGGACCTATAAGCCGATCAAGCGCATCATGATCGCCTATGACGGCCACGCACCAGCCCGCAAGGCTGTTGAATCCGTCGGCACCAACCCGTTGTTCAACGGGATGGAAGTGAAACTCCTGATGGTTGGTGAAGACACCGAAGCGGCCCGTTCAACGTTGGACGAACCAACCAAACTGCTCGAAAACGCCGGTCTGTCCGTTTCTTCAGAACTGGTTCCGGGCGAAGCGGTCGAGGTAATCAGCGCGCGGGCAAGCAGCGACACATTCGACATGCTGGTCATGGGCGCCTATGGGGGCGGTCGTCTGCGCTCCATGTTTATCGGCTCCACAACGACCGAAATGCTGGTCTCTTGCCGGGTTCCGGTTCTTTTGTTCCGCTAGATTGCCAAGGTAACGGGTCGTTTAGCTATCGTTGGATCGTAATTGCTGATTAAACTCAGCATACGAGTTTGCAAACGGAAGCGTTATTATGAGGATGGTTCGATCATTGGGCGCAGCCCTTCTCGCCTTGTGGTCCTTTGGGATTGCCACAGCCGAAGACCCTTGGGAATCCCTGACCTTTGAGCGCTTGGACGAGGTCGCGGAGAGCGCTCTGTCCAATGCTCAGGCCCTATCACTGAAGAACAATCGCGAATACTGCGGTTACATCGCCTTTGACGGTGAAGATCGCCTTCGCTTTACCGCGCCCTTAAAAGGCGACCAGGCCAGCTGCATGCCGCCGGAGGTGCCCTATAGCTGGGAACTGATTGCGAGTTATCACACCCACGGCGCACTCACGGTCGAAGATGAAGGGTTGTCGTACGAGCTCCCCAGTAGCGATGACCTCATCAGCGATTCTGAAGAAGGCGTCGATGGCTATCTTTCTACGCCGGGTGGCCGGTTTTGGTTTATCGACACTCAAGATGAAGTGATCATCATGCTTGGGGATGTTGGCTATTTCAAAAGAGATTCCAAGTTTGAACAGGACATGGAATGTGGGCCCTTCGATGAACATACTTTCGAAGAAATCTTCATCATGGAAGAAGAAGAGATCGGGCCGTGCGACCTGTGATACAGGCTAAGGAGGCCTGAGCTTTGGCAGAAAAGAAACGTGTTGCGCTTGAGTTGGGACAAGGGACATCCTTGCGTTCCGGCGACTACACCCGCGCGGCAGTGCGCGCGGTAAAAGACGCGCTTTGGCACAACTCCCTAAACATGGCGCAGGCCTTTGGTGCGCCCAAAGAAGCGATGATTGTGGACGTCGAGATTGCTGTGCAGCAGCCCGACACAGTGAATTGCGCCGAGGTGGCTGCGATTTTTCCGTACGGAAAAATCTCCGTAACGGCTAAGCACGGCGGCCTAGACATCGCCAAGCCAGATAACGGTGGTTCCACGTTGGTGGCCTTAGCTGCTGTTGTCGTCTCTTTTATGGTGGAGGCGCGAGTATGAGCGGACCACAGCTTGAACGCCTGATCCTTGAAGTTGGGATGGGCAACGACCTCTATGGTGAGGATTACACCAAAGCGGCACTGCGAGCGGTCCAAGACGCCCTGCACCATTCTTCGCTCACCCTGTTCCGCTCGCTAGACCTCGATTCAGCGAAGATGGAAGTTCGCGTTACCATTGGGGTCGCCAAGCCCGAGCTGGTCGACTGTGACGCGGTGGCTGCTAGCCTGCCACGGGGTCAGGCCAGTGTGCAGGCTGTATCAGGGGGGATGAACGTGGTTGATGCTGAGAATGGCACCACGAGCGTGATCGCCTCCGCTGCGGTCGAAGCGTTTTACCCCATGGATGAAGTCCCTTGGATGGTCGTTGAGGCAAGTTGAACCCATGAACCAGTTCATTAGAGTCTTCATGAGCCTAACGGCACTTTGCCTCATCTCGATTTCTGCCCAAGCGCAGGAAAAGATCGACGTTGCAACCGCGTTTGAAAAGGCTGAAGCAGGCGAAGTTTTGTTGCTCGATATTCGAACACCGCGCGAATGGAAAAGCACGGGGGTCGCGCCACAGGCAACGCCGCTCAACATGCGCAGCTCAAGTTTTGGTTCAGAGCTTATGTCGCTGATTGGAAGCAACCGCGATCAGCCCATTGCGTTGATATGCGCAACAGGTGGACGGTCTGGTTACCTCGCCGAAGTCATGGCGGAAGCTGGATTTACGGTAGTGTTTGACGTCACCGAAGGCATGGTCGGCTCGGATGTTGGGCCGGGATGGATCGAGGCCGGCTTGCCCGTTGCCCCGTTCTCGCCGGGGAACTAGCGACGGGTGGCATTCAGGTAAGCCACTTATACATGTAAGTGGTTGGATCCAACGTGCTGGGGTCCTCAGGGTTCATGGCATAACCTGGTATCTCTCCAGCACGCTCAAACCCAAAGCGAGCGTAAAGCGACTGTGCAGGATCCCCCGTGCGCGTATCCAACATTAGTATCCGAAACCCACGCTCTTGCGCGGCATCGATCAGGGCCGTGAGCAGCGCTGCTGCGATCCCACGACGCCGAAACCCCGGATGCACCATCATCTTGGCCACGTCCGCCTTGTGCTGTTGGTTAGGCATCACGGGCAGCCCGAGTTGTACTGTTCCGACGATGGCCCCTTCCACGCGGGCGGCAAACATGATGCTCTGGGATCGCTCTACCAACGGTACAATCTGGGTCTGCCAAAACTGGGTCGCATCGTCTTGCGTGAATGGCTTCACAAACCCAATGTTCGCGCCATCCGCGACTGCCAGATGCAGCATCTGGGAAAGAGCATCGATCTCAGCGCGCAGAGACGCCCCATCCATTGTCTCGATCAGCATGATGTTCTCTCCGACGATCAATCTGACTAAACGCCCTCTCATATCGCCATCTCGGGATCCGCACCACAATCTTAATGGGCAATGGCTCGCACCTTTGGATAGCAGGGTGTTGCTTATCGCCTCAGCTCACTAGAATTCGGCATTTAATTAAGGCTTTTTCCGCAGATCGCTGGTCTTTTTACGCTAATTTAAAACAAGTGGCACGCTCTTAGCTTTTTCCACCTTCCAGAACAAAATTTTTATGTTCAGAGGAACGATAAACATGAAAAAGCTAATCTCCGGAACTGTCGGACTTCTAGCGCTGCTCGCATCTACCGCCGCCTTGTCCAACCCAGCATCACAAATTTCAAAACTGGAAATAAAGCTCGATCGGCTGTCTCAGTACTTTAACGCTAATTGCGATGAAGACGCTCTAACCCCCAAATGCAAGCGCGTAGAAACCAGCATCATCCGTATAGATGAGGAATTGGAGCGCTTGAAGGAGACGGTAAGCGTAAGCCTACGGACAAGCGCCAGCGTTGCTACACAAGGCAAAGAGCCAAGTATGCTGGAGCGCCAATACGATATATTGCAGTTACGCTTGGAAAAGATTGAGAACTTCATTGAACGGCTGGAGGCATCCAGTGACCCCCAGAAAGAGGCTAAGCTCAAGGGGCTGCACGCCCAACGTGACCTCGTATGGAACCGGATGCTGCAGCTGAAAACTCAAATGAACGGCTAGCCCAATCCCGGCCACCATCCTCGGATCACGCATTGGTAGAATTGCGACGAGGATGGCGGGCTAATCGCGGGAAAAACATTCTGCGAGCGCAATTCATGATTTGCACTATCACTATCGATTTCCTTCTTTAAGCCCACCAATTTTAGCACCGCATTATACGCGCAAATGTCACAGTTTAAACTTCCATGAACGAATTGTGGCAGGCACAGAAAAACACTTAATTTTACACAAAATGTAGCACAACGCTCTTTTTACCCGAAGACTGACTAATTTTTTTGCCTGCATTGACCGTCATGGCACGTCGCTCGCTCTAGTCTCCATAGATGTTAATCAAAAATGGGAGGATAGCTCTGATGTTACGTTTGAAGACTATCTGTGTAAGCCTCGCTCTTTTATCACTCGCTGGCACTGCGACAGCCAATTCGTCGGCTAAGTTGGATAACCTCGAAAAGCAGCGAGACAGACTTAATGCATACCACGCACAGAGCTGCACGGGTCCCGTAGTTGCACAAGATTGCGCGCGGGTATCAGCGGGGATCAATAAGTTAAGTGTTTTGATTGAGCGCCTCACAAGCTCAATGCAGAAAGACATTGCGGGCGCTGCCTTTGAACGCACGATCAAGCCGTCCGGTGACAGCCGCCTGCAGCAGCAGTACAACCAGTATGTCGCAAAACTCCAGAAGGTGAACCAAAAGATTGAACTGATGCTTCAGGCAAATGTCCCATCAACCGATGCCCGTTTGCAAGGCCTGCAAAATGAAGGAAGCGTTCTTCACATGCGCCTGCTTCGCCTCCAGTCCCGCTTGAAGGGCACAAGCTAAAACTTGTATGCCCCACAGAACGCACAATGGGATCGCAAACAGCCAAACTGCGGCTGTCATACGATCCCATAGGTTGAGGCAGTCGTTATTTCGACTGCCACCTGCCTACTTCAAGGCAGCATCCGTGATGGCATGCGTCCACGCACCCTCTGGTGCAGCCGAGATTACAGCATCACCGCCCGCAAGCAGTGTTGCGACAGTTCGCTCGTAATCAGCCGGATCGAGTGCGCCGTTGGAACCCGCGGTCAACTTGGCAATTTCACCCATCATGCGGAACTGGTCTTCGTAGGTTGCCGTGCCGCTGTCGTCGTTGTCGAGAATGATCTCAACAGCTTCTTCAACGTTGGATTCCGCGTACTTCCAGCCTTCCATGGACGCCGCAACAAAACGAGTCAGACGATCCACAAAGTCTGCATCGTTCAAGTTGTCCTCAAGCACGTAAAGACCATCTTCGAGCGTCGCAACGCCCTGATCCTCGTACTTAAACACGATCAAATCGTCGGCGCTCAGGCCACCATCAATCACCTGCCAGTACTCGTTGTAGGTCATGGTAGACACACAGTCTGCTTGGCCGTTGAAGATCGGATCAACGTTAAAGCCCTGCTGCAGAACGGTCACACCGCTGTCGCCACCGTCTGTGCTCAGACCCAACTGGGACATCCAGCTCAGGAATGGGAACTCGTTACCGAAGAACCATACGCCGACAGTCTTGCCTGCCAAATCGTCGGTTGAGCCAATGCCTGAATCTCGGCGACACGTCAGCATCATGCCCGAAGACTTGAATGGCTGTGCCACGTTAACAACCGGCAGCCCCTTTTCCCGTGCAGAGAGCGCGGAAGGCATCCAGTTAACCATGACGTCAGCGCCGCCACCGGCAAGGATCTGAGGCGGTGCAATGTCTGGTCCGCCAGACTTGACGGTCACGTCCAGGCCTGCAGCCTCGTAGAACCCCTTATCCTTGGCGACATAGTAACCGGCGAACTGAGCCTGAGTTACCCACTGGAGCTGAATGGCAAATTTATCCTGCGCCTGTGCCATAGAGGCTGCGAGCGAGGCTGCAACCGCGAGGGTTGCGATCACTACTTTTTTCATCTTCTCTCTCCTGTTGAAGTCTGGTTACCGCCTCTGGGAGGGGTGCCAGAAGGTCAGACTGCGCTCGATGATAAGCAGCAGCCCAAAGAAACCCGTGCCTGCGATTGCCGCGACGATGATCTCAGCCCAAACAAGATCAAGCGACAGCGTGCCGACACTGGTTTTGATCCGGAAACCCATCCCGAGGAAAGGCGATCCGAAAAACTCCGCCACAATGGCTCCGATCAACGCCAGCGGCGTGCAGACCTTGAGACCATTGAGGATGAAAGGCATGGCCGCTGGCAGACGCAGCAGAGCCAACTGCTGGACCGGCGTAGCGGCGTACGTTTTGAACAAATCACGCTCGATGGCGTTGGTGGCGGCCAGTCCCTGTACGCTGTTTACCAGCATGGGGAAGAAGCACATGGAGACCA
>CBFIEF010000029.1:0-14888 GCA_965661545.1 Alphaproteobacteria bacterium
ATCAACCGACCGTATTTGGCGCGTGTTCGATGAGTACATGGCCGATGAATGGTCGGAGGTCAAAGTTCTGGCCGTCGGTAGCGTTGCTGGCAGCATCTTTGTCGGAAACCGCGATATTTCCACGATGGAAGGCCTGAAAGGCGCAAAGCTTGTTCCTTTTGCCCCATCAACGTCTCCGGTGATCGAAGCGCTTGGCGCCGTTCCGGTGATGATGGAAATCACGGACATGTACACCGCACTGGACACCGGTACGGTTGATGTTCTCACAACCTCCTTCAACAGCCTGATGCCGCCTTGGAACCTTGAAGACGTTGCGACGCACGTTGCTGAGAACGTTCCGGCGAGCTTTCAGGTGCTGTTCGTCGCAATGAATAAAGAACGCTACGAAGGCCTTTCTGATGAGCACCGCGCAATCATCGACGAGGTGGCTGGCCTGCCGATGTCGCAAATGATGGCCAAGTCCTTTGATAGTGCCGACGAAATCTTCCTGAACATGAAAGACGGCGCAGACCTCAAGTACGAGTGGAAAGTCGTCAGCGATGCAGAACGGGCAAAGATGGATGCCGCAGTTCGGCTGGGCATGGAAGAAGTCTACGCTGATTACGCTGCGCGCGGCGTGAGCAATGCCAAGGAAATCTACGAGGCTATGAACGACTAGTCTGTCTCGTTTGAATTGATGCGCGCGGTGCGACAAGCGCCGCGCGCTGCACTCTCGAAAGCCAAAAACATGGTCGTTGTGATCCCCACCAATAAAAGTGTTGAATCCCTCGAAGGACTGCACCTCTACCACGGTGCTATTTCAAACTGCTCGATGCGCGTGCGCATGACCTTGATCGAGAAGGGGTTGGACTGGACCTCGCATCACCTCGATCTGAAGAAAAAAGAGAACATCACCAAAGAGTACTTTGGGATCAATCCCAACGGTCTGGTTCCAACTTTGGTCGATAACGGCGTCGTGCATATTGAGTCTAACGACATCATTGACTACCTCGACGAAACCTACCCTGAACCCTCTCTGCGCACCCAAGATAACGCGGCAATGATGGAGTGGCTGGCGTTGGCCGCCGCGATTCACGTACCTGCGATCAAACCCTACGTCTACGCTAAAAAAGTGGCTGTAAAGCTGAAGAAAACCAGCGAGGAACAGTCTCGCTATGACGCGCTGCAGAAGAACCAAGAGCTCAAAGACTTTCACGATAAGCACAAGGGCAGCAGTACCTTTTCCGACGCGGATATTACCCGAGCCGAAACCATCCTGCGCGAAGGCTTTGACACGCTCGAGCAGGCGCTGGCGGGCCAAACGTGGATCATGGGCGAGCAATACACGCTGGCTGATATCTCGTGGATCCCAATCCACTTCGTTCTGGTGGGCTGCGGCTATCCGTTTGACGCGTACCCGAATATTCGCCGCTGGGCCGACAACTTCCGCGCCAAGCCGAGCTTTCAGGACGGTGTTCTGAAGTGGTGCCCTGACTTTTCGCTGGTTTAAGGACGAGAATAACAATGGCTGAACCCGCTGCCACCCCCCGGATCCTACGCTGGGTCGATCGATTTCTCATCTGGACCTCACTGAGCTTGGGCGGTGCTACGCTCGCAGGGATGACCGTTCTGTCAGTTTGGAACGTTCTGATCATGCGCAAAGCGTTCAACAACCCGATCCAAGGAGCCGAAGACGTCCTGATCGTCATGCTGGTCTCAATTGTGGCTTTGGCCATTCCACTGGGCGCACGAACCGGCTCGCATATCGAAATTGAGGTTCTAGAATCACGGATGTCGCGCGCCTTTGCCAAGTGGTCCTATCTGCTGACAAAGGTGCTGAGTGTGGCCGTGCTGCTGATCATGACGTGGCGGCTTTGGCACGCCGGGCAAGGCGCCGTGCGTTTTGGCGAGACCACACAGCAACTGATGATCTCCTACGAACCCTTTTATTACCTCATGGCTGTTTCAGTCTTCCTCTACGCCGTCGTTCTGATCATCGAAATCGGGCAGTTGGTGCAGGGCAAGGCCGTAATGCGGCTGCGGACAGAGAGCCAGACACTATGATTTCCATGACATTACTGGGCATCGTTGGCCTGCTCGTTCTATTTGTACTTCTGGCTCTGCGCATGCCCGTGGCGCTGTCGATGCTGGGCGTCGGCTTTGTGGGGACGATTGTCGCCAACGCCAACAAGTTCATCGCAATTGGCATGAGCAGCGAACAGGCTTGGGGCCGGGGTTGGAAGATCGCGTTCTCCAACATCGCGGGCGAAACCTTTGAAGCGGCCTCAAACTACAATCTGCTGGTGATCCCCATGTTTGTCCTCATGGGCAACTTGGCCGGAGTATCGGGTCTGTCGTCCGATTTGTTCAACACCGCCTATCGATGGCTAGGACATCTCAGGGGCGGTTTGGCGTCGGCAACCATCGCAGCCTGCGCAGGCTTTGCGGCGCTGTCTGGCTCATCCTTGGCATCAGCGGTTACCATGGGCCGCGTGGCCTTGCCGCAAATGAAGAAGCACAAGTACGAAGATGGCCTTGCTACCGGTTCCGTCGCAGCGGGCGGAACCCTTGGGTTCCTCATTCCCCCTTCAGGCGGGATGATCATTTACGCCATTCTGACCGAGCAATCGATTGGCCGTCTGTTCATGGCCGGGATCATTCCCGGAATCCTGCTAACGCTGCTGTTTATTGGTGCGATTTATCTCGTCGTTGCGCGACGTCCGGAAAGCGGACCGCCGGGCGAGAAATCCACGTTAAAAGAGCGCATGGTGTCCCTGCGCTTGGCCTTACCCATCGTCGCGGTGGTGATCATCACCATTGGCGGGATGTACACCGGCTTTTTCACGCCGGTCGAAGCATCCGCCGTCGGTGCCTTCCTGACCTTTGTGGTTGCCTTGGCCCGACGCTCGCTGAGCTGGGCCAAAATGCGGACCGTGGTGCTTGACACCATGAGCGCGACGGCGACCGTGTTCCTGATCATCATCGGTGCTTTTGTCTTCATCCCTTTCATGTCCCTTACAGAACTGCCGGCTCAGATCGTCACCGTCCTGACATCCCTGCCCGTTGGCAGCTTGGGCATTCTGCTGATCATCATCTTGATCTACATGTTCCTGGGCATGTTCCTTGAAGGTATCGCCATGCTGGTTTTGACCATTCCAGTGGTGATCCCAATCGCCATGGGCATGGGCTGGGATCTGGTTTGGTTCGGCATCATCGTTGTGGTGGTGTTAGAGATGGGAATGATAAGTCCGCCCGTGGGGATCAACGTCTTTGTGGTCAAATCGATTGCCCCGGAGGTACCAATGGGGACGATCTTCCGGGGCATCTGGCCGTTCTGGTTCGCTATGGCGTTCTTGCTGGTCCTACTGGTCGCCTTCCCACAAATCGCACTGTTCCTACCCCAAGCATTAGTAGGCTGACGCCGACGCCTCAGACTGTTTCCAAACGCAACCTACCCTAGGAGGATAAAAGCATGGCCAGCATCGGTACTGACTTGATCTCGCAGAGCACTAAGCCTGCTTTCTTCAAAGTCGCCAATGGCGAAGACCTGGGAATAGCCCCGCCAACAAACCGGCTCGGTGACGCGGTACGAACCTCTGTACGATCGTTGAGCGGGTTTCAGAAAGAAGCCTTGGTCAGCTCGGCATTCAGCGGTGACACGTGGCGTTTCGTTAGCGACGAAGGCGCCTACCTCAACGGCTATGATGCCGCGTGCTGCCCGCTGGCCTTTCTCTCCTGTGGGATGGCGGCTAGCTACATTAATGAGATCAGGGCGCTTGCGGCGCTGCGAGGCATCACCATCCGCAGCCTGAAACTTACGCTCGACAACTATTACACCATGAAGGGATCCATGCCGAAGCGGACGATGGTCGGCGGTGCGGAAAACCCAGAGCTACAGGTCGACATTGATTGCGATCTTGATGATGCTACGCTGAACCAATTCCTGCTCGATGCGACCTTTGCATCGCCATTGAATGGATTGATGCGCGGACAGGTAAAAAGCCTGTTCAAACTCGCAAAAAACGGCGCTCCGTTGCAGCCACGCAAGGCGCACGAGCTGAATGGCTTACACCTGCCGGATCCGGGTGTTCTGTTCGAACCCGCAACCGCCGCACCTTCCGATTTCACCTTTCTGGGCAAGGTCGGGCCGACGCCAAAGAAGGCCGTGGCCGACGGTACGACGGCGCAAGCCTCCTCGCTCAGTGACGAGCAAAACCGGCGCTTGAACATCGGTGCCATTGCCACCCTGCGCGATGATGGAATCTTGAGCATCCAACAGATGCAGTACTCGCCGTGGGGAACATCGTTCGAGCTGCTCAGCGCCGAAGACGGTCGCGCGCCCAGCGCCAACGCGCTCATCAGCGCAGGCATCGGCTTTTGCTTCATGACCCAGTTCGGACGGTTTGTATCGATGCTGAAGCTCGATTTGCCAGACTATCGGATCGTGCAGGACACGCACTTCAGTCTAGGCGGTGCCACGGGAAAAACGGGCAAGGCTGGCAGTGCGGATCCAGTCGAAACGCACGTGTTCCTGCAAACCTCGGAATCGGACGACACCGCCAAGGACATGCTGGATATCGCCGAGCAAACCTGCTTCTTGCATGCCTTCTGCGGGACTGATCTGAAGACGAAGCTGCGCATTAAGCGGGTCTAGCCCCGCCCACGTCGGGCTTTGGCTGTTAGGCCTCTGGATCTTCGCAGTAAAATGCCAGCTTGTTGCCGTCCGGGTCGCGCACGTACGCATAGTGGGTGGGGCTGTCAGCCAGACGGGGACCGGGCGCGCCATCTTGCACACCGCCGCTGTCCTCTGCGGCCTGATAAATCGCATCCAGCACCGCGAGCGTTGGGACAGGAAGCGCAATCATGGAGCCATTGCCAACTGTTGCAGGCTTCTGGTCGAACGGACCCGTGACATAGAACTCGGCACCGTCGCCCGTATCCGGATGACCATAGCCGACATATCGGCTTTTGACCTTAAGCTGCTGATAACCCAACGGTGCAAATACGGCGTCATAAAACACAAGAGACCGGGCCAAATCGTTGGTGCCGATCATCAGATAACCAATCATCATGCTCTTTCCTCTATGAACAATGATCCTTGCATAGTCACTCAGTCTCATGCGGAGACCAAGGGCTAAGATCTCGTTGCGCCGTCAGTCCTTGCGCGCCTTGACCGGCGGATTACCCGGCACCGGTTCACCGCGCAGCGCCCGGCTCGAACGCATGTACTGCGGGGCAAAGGTCGCCTCAGCCTCCAGATCCTCAGCGGCGTGCCACGCCCAGCGGGGATTGAACAGCATCCCACGACCCAGTGCAACGATGTCCGCCTGACCAGAGCGCAGGATTGCTTCCGCTTGCTTAGGCTCCGTAATCTGCCCAACGGCCATCGTCGGAATACCCACTTCGCGCCGGATCGTTGCAGCAAACCCGGTCTGATAGCCCGGTCCAGCCTCAATCTGCTGCGCGGGTGAGCTGCCGCCGCTTGAAACATCGATGAAGTCTGCGCCCGCTGCGTAGAGCGCGGCGGTAAAGGCGCTGGCTTCCTCGACCGTCCAGCTGGATCCCTCAACCCAGTCCGTCGCGGAAATGCGCACGCCCAGGGCTTTGTTCTGCGGCCAAACGGCTCTGACAGCGGCGAAGACCTCTAGCGGGAACCGCATTCGGCCCTCTAGCGCGCCACCATAGGCATCGTTGCGTTGATTGCTCAGCGGGGAAAGGAATTGGTGCAGTAAGTAGCCGTGCGCCATGTGGACCTCGACCACGTCGAAACCAATGGCCTCAGCCCGACGCGCGGCGGAAACGAAGTCATCAACAATCTTGGCCATTCCTGTTTCGTCCAGTGCCGTCGGCGCGTCGAAAGCATCGCTATAGGGCGTCGCAGAGGGTGCCACCGTCTGCCAACCCCGTGGATCCGTCGCCGGGATCGGTGCGCCGCCGTACCACGGCAAGTCCGTTGAGGCCTTGCGTCCGGCGTGCGCGAGCTGAATGCCCATGGTGGTGTTGCCATAGTCCTTACAAAACCCCACCACACGGGTGAGCGCATCCTGATTCGCATCAGACCAAAGACCCAAGCAGCCCGGCGAAATCCGCCCTTCCGGGCTAACGCCGGTCGCCTCAACCATCACCAATCCAACACCGCTCACCGCGAACTGGCCCAAGTGCATCAAGTGCCAGTCGGTCGCGCTGCCCTCATCGGCGCTATACTGACACATGGGGGCAACCGCGATTCGGTTGCTCAGCTCAATTCCACCCAAGGTGATCGGCGAAAACAGGTGTGAAGACCGCATGGTACGAAGATCCTATCGAAGTAAGGGGTACGCTTAACCGGATGGTCGGGGTAATCCCTCCATTCCAGTCTCCCCTCTAAGGTGCATCAAATTCGGATGAGGACAACGGCAGATCACAGCGCACAACGCATACCGCGGCCTTTCGGCTCAACAGCGAAACATAAGACGCAATAAAACACAGGTGCGATTTGCACGGTGTTTCGGTCTGTTTTCGTTTTTGTGGGGGTATTCAGGCCGCTTCGCCACCCCCCGAAGGAGGTGGCATCCCGTACGGGATTCGAACCCGTGTCGCCGCCGTGAAAGGGCGGTGTCCTAGGCCTCTAGACGAACGGGACGCAGCGAATTAACGACTGCAGCACTTGCGTGCCACCCTAGGACTGGCGTGTATCTAACCCGGTCTTCGAAGCGGCGCAAGAGACTTCTCATGCGCTTGTGTCTCGGGTGGTAGACGGGTTTAACTTGGCTCCACGTTTTGCGCGGTCTATTCAACAGACCAATATGGTTTAGCCTAAGCCAAGACCTTAATTCGCCCGTCCGGAGGGATAGTAAAATGAGCACCCAAGTTTCGCTTTCAGGCCTCAATGTCGATTCAGCACTGGCCTCTTTTATCAATCAGGAAGCGCTACCCGGCACGGGTGTCAGCGAGTCTCAGTTCTGGGACGGCCTTGCTGGTATCGTCAATGATCTGACCGACCAAAACCTTGCCCTGCTGCAGCGGCGCACGGACCTTCAGGCGCAGATGGATGATTACCACCGCGCCAATCCGGGCCCGATTGCTGACATGGCGACCTACAAAGAATTCCTGAGCTCCATCGGCTATTTGGTTGATCCAGGCCCAGACTTCTCCATCCAGACCGCAAACGTTGATCCGGAGATCGCTTCGATTGCGGGCGCGCAGCTTGTTGTTCCTGTGATGAACGCCCGCTACGCTCTGAATGCTGCGAATGCCCGCTGGGGTTCTCTGTACGATGCCCTTTACGGCACGGACGCGATTGCCGAAGACGGCGGCGCAGAGCGTGGCGGCGCTTACAATGACGTGCGTGGTAACCGTGTCATTGCCAAAGCTCGCGCTGTGTTGGATGACGCAGCTCCACTGGCCGGGGGCGCGTCCTTTGCCGACGCGACTGGCTTCGTCGTTACCGCTGGCGCGCTGGTGGTCTCTCTGGATGGTGGTTCGAGCGCTGCCTTGGCTGATCCCTCTCAGTTTGCTGGCTTCATGGGCGCAGCAGATGCACCGAACGCGATTTTGCTCAAGAACAACAATCTGCACCTCGAAATCCAGATCGACGGCGCGCATCCCATTGGCAAG
Organism: Alphaproteobacteria bacterium; assembly: GCA_965661545.1. Classification (GTDB taxonomy): domain Bacteria; phylum Pseudomonadota; class Alphaproteobacteria; order UBA7985; family UBA7985; genus UBA7985. Next base: position 7,576 of record CBFIEF010000029.1, read on the forward strand.
ACCGACAAGGCGCATGTCAAAGACGTGCTGGTTGAAAGCGCAATCTCGACCATCATGGACTGCGAAGACTCTGTTGCGGCAGTCGACGCCGAAGACAAGATCGTTGCTTACACCAACTGGCTGGGTCTCATGCGGGGCGATTTGTCGGAGAGCTTCGACAAGGGTGGCCGTCTGATCACCCGCGCCCTGAACCCCGATCGTGACTACACCGCGCCAGATGGGTCCACGCTGCGGCTCAAAGGACGCTCGCTGATGCTGGTCCGCAACGTGGGGCACCTGATGTCCAACCCGGCCATTCATGATGCGCAAGGGCGGGAAATCCAAGAAGGCATCATGGATGCCATGGTGACAACGCTGTGTGCCATGCACGACCTGAAGCGCGACAGCGGTAACTCCCTGCACGGCTCGATTTACATCGTAAAGCCAAAAATGCATGGGCCTGAAGAAGTTGCCTTTGCTGACACGCTGTTTGGCCGTGTTGAGGATGCGCTCGGACTGCCGCGCTACACGATGAAAATGGGCATAATGGACGAAGAACGCCGCACCACGGTGAACCTCAAGTCCTGCATTCGTGCCGCTCAGCATCGGGTTGCGTTCATCAACACGGGCTTCCTCGACCGGACTGGTGACGAAATGCACACGGCGATGGAAGCCGGGCCGATGATCCGGAAGGTGGAGATGAAGGGCTCAGGCTGGTTGGCAGCCTATGAAGACTGGAACGTTGATACGGGGCTCGCCTGCGGTCTGCGCGGCAAGGCACAGATCGGCAAGGGCATGTGGGCCATGCCAGACTTGATGGCGGCGATGATGGAGCAAAAGGTCGGCCACCCAAAGGCTGGCGCGAACACAGCGTGGGTGCCCTCGCCCACTGCTGCCACGCTCCACGCACTGCATTACCATCAAGTGTCGGTCTTTGATCGTCAGGATGCGCTGGTTGCCGGCGGTCCACGGGCAAAGGTGGAAGACATCCTGCGCATTCCGGTTGCCGAGGGCCAGAACTGGTCGCCCGAGGATATTCAGAACGAGCTCGACAACAACGCGCAGGGCATTCTGGGCTACGTGGTCCGCTGGGTTGATCACGGAGTTGGCTGCTCCAAGGTGCCGGACATCAACAACGTGGGCCTGATGGAAGATCGCGCGACCTGCCGGATTTCCTCGCAACACATGGCGAATTGGTTGCACCACGGCATCGCTTCTGAGGCTGAGGTGATGGCTTCTTTGCAAAAGATGGCGGTGGTTGTGGATGGCCAGAATGCGCACGACCCACTCTATCAGGCGATGGCGACCGATTTCGATGGGTCGATCGCGTTTCAAGCGGCCTGTGACTTGGTGTTCCTAGGCCGTGAGCAGCCATCGGGCTACACCGAGCCTGTGCTCCACGCACGCCGGTTGGAACTCAAAGCAGCCAGCTAGCCGTCTCGCTCTCGCGAAACAGCAGAGTCCCCCTTGTTTAAGGGGGACCAACGGCCCCCTTAAAGGGGCGTTGAGGGGGTAAGACGGAGGCGACAGCCGACCGGCGGCGCAGCCGGCGACCTGCTTGCGCGTGGCATTTTCGTAACCCGCGCAGCGGGTTAGAAAATGACGCGCCACCCCGAATCAGTGGCTATTCGATCTCGATAGCGAGGCCTTTGAGATAAGCCCCTTCGCCAAACCCAAAGTCAGTCACGTGATCTGTCGCCGCCGATAGCCGCTGCAGAATCCGCCCTCGCCGGTGATTGTCCGACAGCGCCAGCGTCGCCGACTTCTGAAACGCTTCCGGAGTCACAGCCCCAGAACACGAGAACGTCAACATCAGACCACCGGGTGGAACCAGCGGAATCCCCGCCCGTGCTAATTTGCGATAAGCATGCAGCGCCCGCTCGACGTGCGCACCAGCAGAGGCGAATTTGGGCGGGTCAAGGATAACCATGTCAAACACCCGGCCTTGTGTGCGCAACGCATCCAGCGCCTTGAACACGTCGCTGCACCAATGGGTAAAGCGCTCGTCATCACTCAGGCCATTGCGCGCAAAGTTCGCCGCCGACAAATCCAATGCTGGCTGCGAGCTGTCCACGGACACGACCTCACACGCGCCGCCCAGCGCCGCTTGCACCGAAAATCCGCCCGTGTAGGAGAAACAGTTCAGCACGCGCGCATCGCGCGACCAGTTCCGCACCAGAGCCCGGTTCTCAGCTTGGTCAAGGTAAAACCCGGTTTTGTGGCCCTGCACCACATCCACGCCAAAGGCAGCACCGAACTCAGTGATCTCGATCTCACCGTCGACCGTTTCGCCGCGCACCCAGCCGACCCGCTTGTCCAGCCCTTCCTTGCCACGGTTGTCACTGTCCGAGCGCTCATAGATACCACGCGGGGACAAAGTAGCTTCCAGCGTGTCTAGGATGGTCTCCCGCCAGTATTCCATCGGTGAGCTGTTGATCTGCACCACCAAAACATCAGCAAAGCGGTCCACCACCAACCCGGGCAACCGATCGCCCTCGGCGTTGATCAACCGACATCCGCCTTGCGGGTCCATCCGACCAATTTTCTCTCGCACCGCAATCGCTGAGCGGATTCGGCGTTCAAAGAAAGCCGCGTCGACCTCCTCACCTTCGTTCAGCGTCCAGACCCGCGCGCGCAGTTGGCTTTTGGGCGAATAGCCCACTTTGGCCACCCAGCGTCCGTCATAGGTGACGACGTCAGCGGTCCAGCCGGGCTGGGGGCTGTCTTCGACACGCTCGATCGCGCTGGCGAATATCCACGGGTGACCGTGACGAATATGCTTTTCCTTGCCGCCCTTGAGGACAAGTTTTGGGTTCAGGGGCATGAACGCTCTCTGTTTTTATAGGGTTGAACGTCCTATCTACTCTGTATCAACCCTCAAGTGGAGCCGAACCGCCGCATGTTTGACCTCAGCAAAGTCCCGACCCCGCCCCCCGCCAAGAAAGTCCGCAGCAGCGAGAGCCACCACGGCCATACCCGTCACGACGACTACGGCTGGCTGCGGGTGGATAATTGGATGGACGTGATGGCGGATCCATCGGTTCTGGATCCAGAGGTCAAAGCTTTCCTCGACGCCGAAAATGATTACACCAAAGCCGTCCTTGCCCCGACCGCGGCACTTCAGGAAACCTTGTTCAACGAAATCAAGGGGCGGATCAAGGAAGACGACCAATCCCCACCGACCAAAGATGGCCCCTACGCCTACTACGTGCGCTACCGCACCGGTGGGCAATACGCCATCGCCTGTCGCAAGGATCGCGACGACGCCACGGACGTCAGTGAGCAAATCCTGTTCGACGGCGACAAAGAGGCTAAGGACTTCGACTACTTCCGCCTCGCCGGAACCAGCGTGAGTGACGACCACAATCTCATGGCTTGGGCCGTGGATACCAAGGGCTCCGAGTTTTTCACCATCCGCGTGCGCGACTTGACGACAGGCAAGGAGCTGTCAGATGCCATCGAACGTTCCGCCGGCGGCATTGCTTGGGCGCCTGACGCGCGCTCGTTTTTCTACACATGGCAGGACGACAACCACCGCCCCTGCCGCGTCTATCAGCACTTTCTGGGACGCCCACAGAGCGACGACGCATTGATTTACGAGGAAATGGACCCCGGTTTCTTCACTTCCGTGGGCAGCACCGCCGATGATCGCTTTCTGATGATCACAGCGAACGACCACGAAACGTCCGAAACATGGATTGCCGACTTCCACCAATCTGCCTTTGAGCTCAAATGCGTTGCCCCCCGCGAAACCGGCCATGAGTACGATTTAGAGCGCGGCGGTGACGGTTGGTTCATCCGCACCAACCAAGACGGCGCCGTCGATTTCCAGATCATGCGCGCAGACATCGGCAAGGAAGAGCGCGAGCATTGGCAGCCGTGGCAGGCACACGTTCCCGGTCGCTTGATCAAGGGCATGGACGGCTACAAAAGCTTCTTCACCATCATTCAGGCGGAAAAGGCCCTGCCGACCATCGTTGTGCACAATTTGAGCGACGGCACATCCCACAGCATCTCCTTCGACGAAGAAGCCTACGCCCTTGGCTTGCACGGCTCGGACGAATGGGAAACCACGGAAACCCGCTTTGGCTACGAAAGCCCCACAACCCCCGGCCAAGTCTTTGACTACGACATGGCCAGCCAGGCACGCATGCTCATAAAGACCCAAGAAGTCCCCAGCGGCCACAGCATCGACGATTACGTCGTCCATCGGATCATGGCGCCCTCCCACGATGGCGTGCAGGTTCCGGTGACCGTGATGCACCACCGTGATACCCCGCTGGATGGAACAGCACCGCTGTATCTTTACGGCTATGGCTCCTACGGCATGTCCATGCCAGCGAGCTTCTCGATCAAGCGCTTGTCTTTGGCAGATCGCGGCATGATCACCGCCACGGCCCACGTGCGTGGCGGGGCCGATATGGGTTACGGCTGGTATCTCGATGGTAAGATGGAGAAAAAGACCAACACCTTTATCGACTTCATCGCGGCGCGCGATGCGCTGGTGAATCGGGGTTGGGTCGATGGCTCTCGTGTCGGCGCAGAGGGTGGTTCCGCGGGCGGCATGCTCATGGGCGCAATCGCAAACATGGCGCCAGAGAAGTTTGCCTCCATCATTGGCGCAGTGCCGTTTGTGGACGTCCTTGCCACCATGCTCGACGAAACCCTGCCCCTGACCCCGCCCGAATGGCCCGAATGGGGCAATCCATTGGCGGACAAGGAAGCCTATGAGCGCCTCGCCAGCTATTCCCCCATCGACCGTGTGGAGGCCAAAGCCTACCCCGCCATTCTCGCCACTGGTGGCCTAACAGACCCCCGCGTTACCTATTGGGAGCCAGCCAAGTGGGTCGCGACCCTGCGCGAGCGGCGCACGGACAACGGCCTGACGCTGATGCACATGAACATGGGCGCAGGCCACGGCGGGGCTTCAGGGCGTTTTGACAGCCTGCGCGAGGACGCCCGCGATTGGGCCTTTATGCTCTGGGTTCTGGGCATCACGGAGTAGCGACTTTTGAACCGTAGATCCGCACTGAAAACGGTTGCTGGTGGTGCCGCCTCTGCGCTGATTTTAGCCACGGGCAGCAACACCACAGCAACCGCCCAAGGCATCGGCCTAAGTCGCGCCTTTGTCTACCACCCCAAGGACTTCCCGGGCCGCCCTTGGCCCGGTCTGCCACCGTTTGAGACCCTGACCTATCAAGGCCGCGACGGTCAGCCCTTGGCCGCATGGTTCTGGCGCGGTTCTCAACCCGCTGGAACGCCGCTGACGGTGTTCTTTCATGGCAATGCTGGGAATTTCGAGGATTCGACCAAATTTACCGCTGGTTTGATTGCTGCGGGATATCCGGTCTTGCTGCCCGAGTATCGCGGCTACGGCGGATTGCCCGGTGAGCCAACTGAAACCGGCCTCCGCGCCGATGCCCAGGCCGCTTTAGACATTGCCCAAGGCCTTGGCTGGTCGGCAAGCAACACGATCATCACCGGGCATTCGCTTGGGGGTGCGCTGGCCTTTCACGCCCTACATGACCAAGGCCAAACCGCCCGAGGGGCCATTATCATGAGCACCTTTACCAGTCTACCGGCTATGGCGGGACTGGCCGGTTGGTTGATGGCCGACCAGTTCGACAATCTGGCCTTAGCGCGCCAAACCAGCGTCCCGGTCGCGTGGGTCCACGGCACCCGTGACCGCCTCATCCCCATAAAACACGGGCAACGCCTGTTTAGTGCGCTCCCCACCAGCACGCCCAAGACTTTCATCCCCATCGACGTTCCCCACGCCGCTGATCACCGCACATACCAAACCGCCATGCTCCAAGCGATGCAATGGCACCAAGCGCGCTAAGGCGGCGTTATTGGATAGAAAAAAAGGGCCGTCGCTCATGGTTGAGGACGGCCCTATTTCTTGCGCTCAAGGCGCGCAGATCGTTTGAGGATCAGGCCGAAGCCGGTTCCGCGTCGCTGCTGTTTTCTTCGGAGTAAACGAACAGAGGCTGCGCGCTTTTTTCGACCGCGTCCTTGTTCACCACAACTTCCTCAACACCCGTCATTCCGGGCAGATCGTACATGGGGTCGAGCAAGATGCTCTCCATGATTGACCGAAGGCCCCGTGCGCCGGTCTTCCGCTTGATCGCTTTGGCGGCAACAGCCTCCATCGCGTCATCGGTGAAGCTCAGCTTGACGTCTTCCATCTCGAACAAGCGCTGGTACTGCTTGATCAGTGCGTTTTTCGGCTCGGTCAGAATCTGCATCAGCGCAGCCTCATCGAGGTCTTCAAGCGTCGCCACAACGGGCATCCGGCCAATGAACTCGGGGATCAGGCCGTAACGCTGCAGATCTTCTGGCTCAACATTGCGCAGGATTTCACCTGTGCGACGCTCATCCGGGCTTTGTACTGTCGCACCGAAGCCCAATGAGCTGCCTTGTGAGCGTTGAGAAATGATCTTTTCCAACCCAGCGAAAGCACCGCCAGCGATAAACAGGATATTGGTCGTGTCCACCTGCAGGAATTCCTGCTGCGGGTGCTTGCGGCCCCCCTGTGGCGGCACAGAAGCAACCGTGCCTTCCATAAGCTTCAGCAGCGCCTGCTGCACGCCTTCGCCGGAGACATCGCGGGTAATGGATGGGTTTTCAGCCTTGCGCGTGATCTTGTCGATCTCATCGATATAAACGATGCCGCGCTGCGCCTTTTCCACGTTGTAGTCCGCCGCTTGCAGCAGCTTGAGGACGATGTTCTCCACGTCCTCACCCACGTAACCGGCTTCGGTCAGCGTGGTTGCATCCGCCATGGTGAACGGAACGTCGAGGATCCGTGCCAAGGTTTGCGCCAGCAGCGTCTTACCACAGCCCGTTGGGCCAACCAGCAAGATGTTCGACTTGGACAGCTCAACATCGTTGGACTTCTGCGCGTGGTTGAGGCGCTTATAGTGGTTGTGCACGGCCACGGACAGCACACGCTTCGCCTGCGCCTGACCAATCACGAAATCATCGAGAATGCCGTAAATATCCGATGGTGTCGGAACCCCTTCGGAGGATTTGGCGAGACCGCCTTTGCTTTCCTCACGAATAATGTCCATGCACAGCTCGACGCATTCATCACAGATGAAGACGGTCGGACCCGCAATCAGCTTTCGCACCTCGTGCTGGCTCTTGCCGCAGAAGGAGCAGTAAAGCGTGTTCTTGCTGTCGCTTATCGTTCCGGACATCGAAAATCCTAAATCCTTGAAAACACTAAACAGACTAGAAGTAAGCACGCGTTCTTGCAAGACGCTCGGCACGCGGCAGTTTAGCCACCTTTCGAGCGTCTCAGATCGCGGCGCTTACCTTACTCTGAGGGG
>CBFIEF010000029.1:14987-38439 GCA_965661545.1 Alphaproteobacteria bacterium
TCAGCACGCTTGCTGACAATTTCGTCGATCAAACCAAAGGCCAGCGCTTCTTCTGGATCCATGTAGTTGTCACGGTCCATCGCAGCATCGATTTCCGCAACCTTCTTGCCGGTATGATGGGCGTACAGCGCGTTAAGCCGTTCGCGGGTTTTCAGAATTTCACGGGCGTGAATTTCGATATCCGCTGCGGTGCCCTGATACCCGGACGACGGCTGGTGAATCATGATTTTGGAGTTCGGCAGCGAGAAACGCTTGTCCTTGTCCCCAGCCATCAGCAGGAAAGAGCCCATAGACGCGGCCATACCGACGCAAATAGTCGAGATCGACGGCTTCACGAACATCATCGTGTCGTACATCGCCAAACCAGCGGATACAGAGCCGCCCGGGGAGTTGATGTAGATGCTAATGTCTTTGTCCGGGTTCACGCTTTCCAAAAACAAGAGCTGCGCGCAAACCGAAGCCGACATCATGTCGTTTACCACGCCGGAAACGAAAATAATCCGCTCCATCAGCATCCGCGAGTAAATGTCGTAGACTTTTTCACCGCGGTTGGTTTGCTCAATCACGTAAGGGATTGGCGTGTTCATTGTCGTTTGAGCCGGACCCGCGAGCGGAGTCGCGTCAGGGCCAGCTACGACGCCAAAGTTGGCAAAAGGATCGTAAGGAAAGGTCACTATCAGTCATCCATTGGTTCGAATACGGCCACCGCTGCAACCAGTCGGCAACCGTCAAAGCACAGCACCATAGCTGCGCCCTGTTATACTTTTGAGAGATATGGGGGCTTTCGCGTCTTTCCGCAACCGGCGAGTTTATGCGCTTCAGCCCTCGGCAACCATCGCTTGATCAAACCGTGCCATCGCCCCGGCAAGATCCGCGTGGATCACGGCCAATTTGCCGATGATCTGCTCGCGTTCTTCACGCTGGCGATCAACTGGGTCTTCCGAGCCCTCTGGCACACTCAGCATGGACGCAAGTGAATTTTCAGCCTGTGGCACGACCGGCGTAATGGTCTGGAACAGCTCACGGGTTTGAATTGCTTCTTCAGACAGCGTCTGTGCCACTGTTGTGTTCGCAATATCTTCCGCCGCTTCGAGTTCGGCTTCGCGCTGATCCTGTTCTTCCATATCCGGCGGCAGGGTCATGTCGTCAGATGGCGCTGGCGGCGCTTCGATGCCCCCTTCGCGGAGCAAACGCTGCACACCACGGATGGTGTAGCCTTGGACGTACAGCAAATCGCGGATGGTTGTGAGCAGCGACAGGTCTTCTGGCCGGTAATAGCGACGGCGCCCACCCCGCTTCAGCGGTTGGATTTCCGGAAACTTGGTTTCCCAGAACCGAAGCACGTGCTGCGGAACGTCTAATTCCTCGGACGCTTCGCGAATGTTCCGGAAGGCATCGTTTGCTTTAACCATCTTTGGCCCTCTGCTCTAACGTGTGGACCAGTCTACCTTACTAGTCGTCGTCGTCGGCTTCAATGTAAGCTTCGAGCGGTCCGCCCTTCCAGTCTTCCACGAGCGCCTGCTTAAGAACTTGGCTTGCTCGGAAAACCAGGACACGGCGCGGAGGAATTTCATGTTCCTCACCGGTCTTTGGGTTGCGCCCAATGCGTTTCGCCTTTTCTCGCACTAAGAAAGTGCCGAAAGATGCGATCTTTACTTGCTCGCCATCGACCAGTGCGTCGGAGACGTGATTGATGATGCTCTCGACCAGGTCTGCGGATTCATTGCGGGAAAGACCAACCTTCTCATAGAGAGCCTCGGTGAGGTCTGCGCGCGTAATTGTCTTATCCAACCGTTAATACCTTTGTCATCATCACTCCGGAAGGGTTGATAACCAACCCTATCCAAGGGGTCAACGCGACTCAGGCTTGCAAGCGCAAAAAAGGGCGAAAACGGTGCAAAAGAGCCTTAGATCAAGGATTTGGCGCGTTATGAAGAGCCGTTATGAGTGCCGCACTCGATAAGAATCCGGCGCTCACGCGTTTGAGCCACTTCAGCGCATCAGGATGCGTAAACATCGAAGACAGTCGACCACTGGAGTAGGCATAGGCCAAAGCGTTAGCTCCGCCCATCACCACAAACAGACCGCCATAAATCATGACTTGAGGCCAGTAGGCGAGCGCGCGATCCACGAACTGTGGGATGAAGGCGAGGAAAAAGACGATCCCTTTCGGGTTTAAGGCAGTAACAATAAAGGTCTGCTGAAAAACCTTCGAAAGCGACACTGATTGAGTCATTTCAGGATCTACAAAACCGGCACTTCCGGCGGCCCGAACCCGATTGCTTTCTCGCCACGTCTGCACAGACACGTACACCAAATAGGCCACGCCTGCCCATTTTATCACGTCATAGGCAACCGGACTGACCGCCAACAGCGCACCAAGACCAGTCAGGCAGAGAGTGACAGCCGTCAAATCACCCAGCACAACCCCCGCCGTACTGGCCCAAACAGCCTTGCGACCAACCCGCAGGCCATAGGCAACCACCGTGAGAATGGTGGGGCCGGGGATAATCAGCAGGATCCCAGCAGTCAGCACAAAGCCGATAAGAGACGCGGTGTTGATCAACGGCCTAGAGCGCTATGCAGCGTCTGTATCAAGACCGAAGAGGTCAGCGTTGTCGGCAATGGCTTGGGCAATCTTGGTCTGGAAGTCGCCAGCCATCAGTTCAACGGAGACGCTCACTGCGTTGGCAAAACCAATATCGTCAGTGCCGCCGTGTGATTTCACGCAGATCCCACCCAAACCCAGAAACATGCCACCATTGTAGGTGCGGGGGTCGAGGCGCTGGCGGAGTCGGCCCATAGCGGGCATAGCGAATAAGTAGCCGATGCGGCTGAAAATACCGGATTGGAAGGCTTCCCGGACCATGCCGGAGATCAGCCGCCCTACGCCTTCTGTGGTTTTCAAGGCCACGTTTCCGGTGAAACCGTCCGTTACGACAACGTCGGTCGTGCCAGCTGCGATGTCATCGGCTTCGATAAATCCGGCAAAATGCCCGGGCAGCGAGGGACTATCGCGCATCAAATCTGCGGCAACCTGCAAGACCTCGTGGCCCTTTTGCTCCTCTGAGCCGATGTTGAGCAAGCCAATGGTCGGATTGTCTGAACCAAAAAGGAACCGCGCATAAAGCGCGCCCATGATGGCGAATTGCAGCAGGTTGCGTTCGTCACATTGGACGTTCGCGCCTAAATCGAGAACGACGGACTGGCCTTTAGCCGTGGGCAACGGAGAGGCAATAGCGGGGCGGTCAACGCCGGGCACCATGCGCAACAGAACTTTCGCCAGCGCCATGAGGGCGCCAGTGTTGCCAGCGGAGATGACGGCCTGCGCCTCCCCCTGCTTCACCGCCTCTATCGCGCGTCGCATGGAGCTGTCACGCTTCCCGCCACGCAGCGCGTTCGCAGGCTTCTCATCGCCACTGATTGCCACTTCGCAGTGCGTCAGCGTGTAACGACCAGACAGCAGCGGATGTTCACCAAACAGCGGGTTGAGCTGATCTTGATGGCCAAATACGAGAAAATGCAGGTTTGGGTGTTTTTCAGCCGCAATAGCCAGGCCGCTTACCACGATGCCGGGCGCATCGTCGCCGCCCATGGCATCGACAGCCAAGGTCAAAGTCATGCTCGTTGTCGCCCTCATTCCCTGTTCGGGAGAGATAACCACTTTTGCATGGCCTTATGCAAGCATTGTTGGATGCAGTTTACTTCTATCTTGTGGACAGCAAAAAGGGCCGTGGACTTTCGTCCATGACCCTAAATCACTCAAGTAGGTGTTGCGGCGCAGACCTAGACGTCTACGGCAACAACTTCCTTGGAATCGTAGTGACCGCAAGAGAGGCAAACGTGGTGCGGGCGCTTAAGCTCGCCGCAGTTTGAGCACTCTGCGTGGTTACCGAAGGAGATAGCATCGTGTGAACGGCGCATACCCCGGCGGGAACGTGAAATTTTGGACTTTGGAACAGCCATCGTCGTACACCCAGATAAAAAGGCAAAAGGAGGGGCGAAGAAGATCGCTCCAGAACATGAAGAGGGGCTATAGACGACCCAGCGCCGAGACGCCAAGCTTTTATCCCTCAAACCAGTCCTGCATGGTCGCATGGCTGGTTATTGATCGCGTAACGTCAGCGATCTTCGGCCAGCAATTCGGCCACTTTCACCGCGCCATAGGTCAAAACGCCGTCGGCCCCTGCGCGTTTGAAGGACAATAAGGTCTCCAACCACACTTTGTCATGATCCAGCCAACCATTCTGGCAAGCCGCCATGATTTGCGCGTACTCGCCACTCACTTGATAGGCAAAAGTCGGCACGCCGAAGGTTTCCTTCACCCGAGTCACCATATCCAGATACGGCAACCCCGGCTTGACCATCACACTATCAGCCCCCTCCTCAAGGTCCATTTCGACCTCTCGCAGTCCTTCTGATGCGTTGGCCGTATCCATCTGGTAGGTTTTCTTATCGCCCTTCAGCGCGCCGGAGCTGCCGATGGCGTCCCGAAATGGGCCATAATAGGCGCTGGCGTACTTCACGGCGTAGGACATGATCCCCACGTTCTTGTAGTCGGCGGCGTCCAACCCATCGCGAATGGCCCCAACGCGGCCATCCATCATGTCAGAGGGCGCGACGATATCCGCGCCGGCATCAGCCAGCGACAAAGCCTGGCGCACCAATGCCGTAACAGTCTCATCATTCACGATCACCCCGTCGACGAGATAACCGTCGTGGCCCTTTGGGTTGTAGGGATCGAAAGCAACATCTGTGATGATCCCGAGATCCGGAAACGCGCTTTTGAGGGCGCGGACGGTTCGGTTAACGAGGTTGTCTTCTCGCCAGCTTTCCGAGCAATCCGGCGTTTTCAGCGCTGGATCCACCTCGGGAAAGAGCGCCAAGGCCGGCACGCCCAACGATACAGCGCGCTCGGCGAGCCTTAGGGCATCATCCTGGGTATTGCGAAAAGTGCCTGGCATGGAGGCAACTTCTGAGCTGGTACTCGCATCAGTGACAAACACCGGTAAAATGAGATCTGCGGCGCTTACTCGATTTTCAGCCACCAAGGAGCGAATGAAAGTGGAAGCGCGGTTTCGGCGAAGTCTGGTTCGGGGGAAGCTAGGCATAGAGGCACACCAAAAAATGAGACTGAAGTTACCGCCCTTACTTAATGCGCTACGGTCAATTTCCAAAGCCCTAGATTAGGAATGATATCAACTTTGATATACACGCAGAAATTTAGTTTTACACTGCATACAAAACCATTCAAATCCGAAGTGTTAGCTCTTTTGCTAGCAATTAGAGCCTTTTGACCCCAAAATTCTTGATTTTTCTAAAGTTTTACAAAAAAATATGCTCAAAAACGTGTGATAAGTGAATTCGGTATGTTTTTTACCTTGATTAGATTAATTTTTATGGCACTTGTTGATCCGGATGGTTTTGAAATTCGCCGTCTGGGCGTCTTTTCGGACGAAATTAATTACGATACAAAGTGGCAGAAAATGACTGCAACTTTGCGACAAACAACAGCTCGGGTTCCACCCGTGAGCAAAGACTAAAAAGGGGTCCATCGTGAACCAAGATTACCTCGATACAATCGCAGCAGTGGAGCGGCTTCACCGTCGCTGTCTTGAAGTGATTAAGACGGAGTTGGATCGTTCCGGTGTGCGCGACATCAACAACATCCAGTCCTTGATCCTCTTCAACATTGGCGAGGAAGAGTTGACTGTTGGTGAGCTGACACTTCGCGGCTGCTACCACGGCTCAAACGTTTCTTATAACCTGAAGAAGCTGGTCGATTTCGGTTACGTTTCTCATCGCCGCAGCGCGCACGATCGCCGCTCTTACCGTGTGAAGCTCACGGAAAAAGGCGTAAAGATCCGGGGTTTGCTGCAGGATATGTTTGGCCGTCATGCTGATTCACTTAGTGGCTTCAACATGGATTCTGACGTGTTCTCCAAGACAAACGACGTGCTCCTGCGCCTCGACCGTTTCTGGGCATCACAATCCGACGCCTACGGTATGTCCGACAAGGCCTTGAGCCGCGTCGCCTAATAGGCTTTTTGAGGGGCAACGAAACTTGCACGCGGGTATCGCGATGAAATTGTTCTTTGCCTCAGACCATGCGGGTCTTAATTTGCGGCGTGTTCTTATGGATCACGCCGTTTCTCTTGGTCACGACATCGTTGACCTTGGACCAGACGGTTCTGAGTCCGTCGATTACCCCGATTTCGGCAACAAACTGGCAGACGCGCTGGCTCAAGAGCCATCGGCGCATGGTATTGCCGTGTGCGGGACCGGCATCGGCATATCCATTGCCCTCAACCGCCACAGCCACGTGCGCGCGGCGCTGGTTCAAGACGTGACGACAGCCACGCTCACACGCCTGCATAACGACGCCAATGTCATCGCCTTTGGCGACCGTGTGATTGGCGTTGAAACGGCCAAGGACGCGCTCACCGCTTTCTTGAGCACGGAATTCGAGGGCGGACGGCACCAGAGGCGCGTCGAAAAGCTCACTCCCCCTAGCTGATACTCTCCGCTATTGCAGCATTGAGAGGCGCATTTGAGTGTTCTACTTGCCTGACAAAGATGCTCATATGCGCTCACACCCCTTCTTCCGGAGACCCTTAGTAATGACCTCTTCCTCCTCATTCTGGACCGCCAGTGTAAACGAAACCGATCCGGCGCTTGCAGACTCCCTTACCAAGGAGATGGATCGCCAGCAGACGCAGATTGAGTTGATCGCGTCCGAAAACATCGTCTCCCGCGCCGTTCTCGATGCGCAAGGTTCCGTGCTCACCAACAAGTATGCCGAGGGCTACCCCGGCAAGCGCTACTACGGTGGCTGTGAGTTCGTTGATATTGCTGAAGAGCTGGCCATTGAGCGCGCCAAAGAGCTTTACAATTGCTCCTATGTTAATGTGCAGCCACACTCGGGCGCGCAGGCGAACGGTGCCGTGATGCTCGCGACCATGCAGCCGGGCGACACGTTCCTCGGCATGGGCCTCAACCACGGCGGACACCTGTCCCATGGTGCAGCGCCGAACATTTCGGGCAAGTGGTTCGATCCGATTCATTATGGTGTGCGTCGTCAAGATGGCCTGATCGACTACGACGAAGTGGCGGATCTGGCCAAGGCCAACAATCCAAAAGTCGTTATTGCCGGTGGCTCTGCTTACCCTCGCGCGATCGATTTCAAGAAGTTCAAAGAAATCGCCGATAGCGTTGGTGCCTTGCTCTGGGTCGATATGGCGCACATCTCCGGTCTGGTTGCCGGCGGCTGCCATGATAACCCGCTGGATTACGCAGACGTTGTTACAACGACCACGCACAAAACGTTGCGCGGCCCGCGTGGTGGGATGATCCTGACAAACGACGACGCGTTGGCTAAGAAGTTCCGCTCAGCGGTCTTCCCCGGCCTGCAAGGCGGCCCGCTGATGCACGTCATCGCAGCTAAGGCCGTGGCGTTTGGAGAAGCTCTGACGCCTGAATTTAAGGCCTACACCGCTCAAGTCATCGAAAATGCTCAGGCGTTGGCGGCTCGCTTGGTGAAGCATGGTCTGGAAATCTCGACTGGTGGCACGGACACGCACCTGATGGTCGTTGACCTGACACCAAAGGGCGTAACCGGTCAGCAGGCTGAGAACGCGCTGGAAAACGCAGGGATCACCTGCAACAAGAACTCCATCCCGTTTGACCCCCTGAAGCCAACGGTGACCTCGGGCATTCGCCTCGGTACGCCAGCGGCGACAACGCGCGGGTTTGGTGTGGCTGAATTTGAAACTGTTGGCGATCTGATTGCCAAGGTACTCGACGGCTTGGCCGCAAACGGTGAAGACGGCAACAGCGCCGTTGAAGCCGAAGTGCGAACTGCTGTTCGCGCCTTGTGCGGCCAGTTCCCGATCTACCGTTAAGGACGAAGGAAAAGCGTGCGCTGCCCGTTTTGCGGAAATATCGATACGGCTGTAAAGGACAGCCGCCCGTCGGAGGACAACACGTCCATCCGACGCCGGCGGCAGTGCCCGGCCTGCAGCGGACGCTTTACGACTTTTGAACGCATTCAGCTCCGCGAGCTGACCGTGATCAAATCCAATGGCACGCGTGAACCGTTTGACCGGGACAAGCTCGCCAAATCCCTCATCATCGCCCTACACAAGCGGCCCGTTGACAGCGAACGCATTGAGCGGATCGTCTCTGGCATTGTACGCCGCTTGGAGCATGGCGGCGAAGCAGACATTCAGACGCGCGAAATCGGTGAAATGGTGATGGAAGCCCTCAGTGGCTTGGACCAAGTGGCCTTTGTTCGCTTTGCCAGCGTGTATCGCAACTTCGAAGTTGCTGAAGAATTCCAAAAGATCCTCGATGAGATGGATGATCCCGGTGAATGACGCCGACATCATGCGCGTGGCGCTTGGCCTCGCCAAACGCGGGCTGGGACGCACAGCGCCGAACCCGACGGTTGGATGCGTGGTTGTGTCACCCGAGGGCAAAGTGCTGGGGCAAGCACGGACGGCTGACGCAGGCCGTCCGCATGCAGAAACGCAAGCCTTGCAGCAAGCCGGACCGGCGGCAAGGGGCGCGACGGCTTACGTCACCTTGGAACCTTGCGCGCACCAAGGACACACCGGCCCCTGCTCGCTTGCGCTGATCGAAGCGCAGGTGGCACGGGTGGTGATCGCCACGCTCGATCCCGACCCGCGGACGGCGGGCAAGGGCGTAGGTATGCTGCGTGATGCTGGAATTGAGGTCACGATGGGCGTGATGGAGAGCGAGGCCAAGCAGGTCAACGCAGCCTTCATCAAGCGCATCACAACCGGCAGGCCTTACCTGACGCTCAAACTGGCGCTGTCGCTCGACGGCAAAATCGCACTGGGTAATGGTGAAAGCCAGTGGATTACAGGCCCCCCAGCGCGGGCGCGCGGACATTTGTTGCGGGCTGAGGCCGACTTCCTGCTCACCGGCGCCAAAACAGTGCTGAAAGACCAGCCGCGCTTCACAGTGCGCATTGCAGGTTTGGAGGCTTATTCGCCAAGGGTCGGCGTTGTCTATGATGCCAGTCGCAGCAATCAGGAGATTGTCGATTGGGTTCAGGCTCAGCGCCCTGATTGGATGCTATTGCCTGGCTGGGACTTTGCGGCGCATCTGACACAGATCGGGGAAACCGGCGCAACGCGTGTGCTGGCCGAGGCGGGGGGCGGTGTTGCTCGGGCCTTGTTGGCGGAAGATTTGGTTGATGAAATCGTGGTGTTCAGGGCAGGCAAAGTCCTAGGTGGCGACGCCCGCGACGGTGTCGGTGTTTTCGACTTCCATTCTTTGGACCAAGCCCCGCACTTCAAGCGGGTTGAAAGTCTGGTCCTGGGCGAAGACTTTATGGAGGTGTGGCGTCGGAAGTGACGGCACAGGAATTCTGTCCAGTTCAGGGAGCAACGGGCAATTCATGTTTACGGGCATCATCACGGACGTGGGTCAAGTCGTGCATCGCGAAGATAGAGGCGACACCCTGTTCCGTATCGAAACGGCTTACGCGGCGGACAGCATCGACCTAGGCGCAAGCATTTGCTGCAACGGCGCTTGTATGACCGTCATTGCACGCGATCAACACGCCGAAGGCCGCGCAACATTTGACCTAGAGGCCAGCTCGGAAAGCCTGTCAAAGACCACCATGGGCACATGGATTGTTGGCACCCCGATCAACCTAGAGCGCAGTTTGTCAGTCGGTGACGAGTTGGGCGGACACTTGGTTTCCGGCCACGTGGATGCCGTCGCGGACGTAGTGGCACTGGTGACCGAGGGCGACAGCTGGCGCCTGACCATTCGCCCACCCGCAGCACTCATGCCGTTCTTTGCCCCCAAAGGTTCGGTCGCGCTGAACGGAGTATCCCTGACGATCAACGAGGTGGATGAAACCACCTTTGGCATCAACATGATCCCGCACACACAGCAGGTCACAGCCTTTTCTGCGCTGGGCAACCTTGTGATTTCAGAGGCGAGCCCTGCGCCGATCAACTTGGAAATTGACCAGCTGGCTCGCTATGTTCATCGCCAGTTACAGTTTTTACCGCAAGCCCAAGGGTCCTGATCCATGATCGAGACATTCCACGAGTTTAAATCTACGATCCCAGAAATCATCGAAGAGGCCCGCAACGGGCGGATGTTTGTCCTTGTCGATGACGAGGATCGGGAGAACGAAGGCGACATCATCATTCCGGCGCAAATGGCGACGCCTGAGGTGATTAACTTCATGGCGACCTTTGGCCGTGGATTGATTTGCTTGGCGATGCCGCCGGCGCAGATTGGGCGGCTGGACCTGCCGCTCATGCCTCAGCGTCACGAAAGCCGTTTTGGCACGGCGTTTACTGTATCCATCGAAGCCGCAACCGGCGTCACAACGGGCATTTCCGCGCCAGACCGCGCGCGCAGCATCGCCGTTGCCATTGACCCCAACGTCCAGCCCGGCGACATCCAAACCCCCGGTCACGTCTTCCCCCTACTCGCGCGCGAAAATGGCACGCTAGAGCGGACAGGACACACGGAAGCTGCCGTTGACATCTCTCGGCTGGCTGGCTTGAACCCCTCGGGCGTCATCTGTGAAATCATGAACGACGACGGCGACATGGCGCGTCGTGATGATCTGGTGGCATTCTGTAAGAAGCATGACGTAAAGATTGGTACGATTGCTGATCTGGTGGCCTACCGCCTCGCCACGGAAAGCCTGATCGAACAAGTGAACGAAGAACCGTTTGAGACGGAATTCGGCCAAGGGTTCAAGATCATCACCTTCCGCGAGCAAGAAGACCCGCAAGCACCGGAGATCCTCGCACTGGTGAAGGGGACAATTTCCGCTGAGACGCCAACACTCACCCGCGTCCATGCGCTGAACATGCGCCGGGATCTGCTGGGCGGCGGTGGCAAGAGTAGCCTGCCCGCTGCGATCCGTGCTGTGAACGAAGAAGGCACGGGCGCGATTGTCCTGATCAACTCTCCGGATAGCATGGAAAAGCTGCCACCGGACCAAGCCCTGCGCACTTACGGCCTTGGCGCGCAAGTGTTGGTGCAATTGGGCGTGCGGGATATGACTTTGCTCTCTAATGCCAACCGCGAATTGGTCGGACTCGAAGGGTTTGGCTTGCAGGTTGTCGGTTACCGTGGTCTGAGCGACTAGAACTTTCAAAGGAATACGACGACCCATGTCTGCATCTCCGCATATCCTGATCGTAGAAGCCCCCTATTACACCGACATTTCAGTCGCGCTGAAGGAAGGGGCGGAAGACTACCTCAAGGGCGAAGGCGTCACCTTCGAAACCGTTACCGTACCCGGTGCGCTCGAAATTCCGGCAGCGATTAAGTTTGCAGCCTCCAGCGGGTCGTTTGATGGCTTCGTGGCACTGGGTTGTGTCATTCGTGGCGAGACCACGCACTATGACTACGTATGCAGCGAAAGCGCGCACGGGTTGCAAGTGTTGGCCATGACCGATGGCCTGTGCGTCGGCAATGGCATTCTTACGACGGAGAACCGGGAGCAAGCATGGGTCCGCGCGGATCGGGCACAGAAGAACAAGGGCAAGGATGCTGCCGAAGCGACGCTCTCGCTTGTTCGATTGAAACACCGGTTTGCGAACTGATATGAGCACCCTCGAACACGTCAACATCTCCCACACCCTCGGCCCCCGTACCGCAGCACGCTTTGCGGTGATTCAGGCCCTGTACCAGATTGAAACCACCGACGAGGTGTTGCTTGAGCCGGTGCTAAAGGGCTTTCTGCGTCACTTCAACAGCGTCGACCTCGATGGAATGGAGCTGGGCGAGTACGACCAGCAGCTGTTTCAGGCAATCCTCGAAGGGATCTCACGCGTTGCGAGCGATCTGGACGACATGATCTACGGCTCGCTGTCGGACAAGTGGTCTCTGGCCCGGCTCGACAGCGTCATGCGCGCAATCTTGCGGGCGGGTACGTTTGAGCTCAGTGAGCGGCTCGACATCCCGGCCAAAGTCACGATCGACGAATACGTCACCCTGGCCAACCTATTCTTCTCTGGCAAAGAGCCTGCGATGGTGAATGGAACTCTCGTCACCATTGCCGAGACGCTTCGCCCCGAAGAACTGAACGAAAACTAGCGGCGACCAGAGCGGTGTCTGAGTTCGGCTTCATCAATGATCTCCGGCCCCTCGCGGACCGGGATCATGCGCTGGACTTTCAGGACGATGCCGCGACCATGCCCCCTGCGGACGTGATCTGTACCGATACGTTGGTTGAGTCCGTTCATTTCTTTGGCTCAGAACCAGCGGGTGAACTCGCGCACAAAATGCTGGCCGTTAATGTCTCAGACGTTCTGGCCATGAACGCGCGCCCGACCCACGCCCTCTTGAACCTCAGTCTCCCACAGCGTTGCGACGCAGCGTGGCGGGCGGATTTTGTGGCTGGCTTGAAAGCCGCTTGCGCCCATTTTGACCTTCGGCTGCTGGGTGGAGATACCACTGGCGCGCCGACCTCGCTCGTGCTGA
The DNA here is from genome assembly GCA_965661545.1 of Alphaproteobacteria bacterium. GTDB lineage: Bacteria > Pseudomonadota > Alphaproteobacteria > UBA7985 > UBA7985 > UBA7985. Next base: position 27,477 of record CBFIEF010000029.1, read on the forward strand.
CGGCAACAGTCATCGGCGCACTCGATGGCCGGGCGCTGTGGCGGCGCAGTGGTGCGCGCGTCGGGGATCGTATCTGTGTGGGCGGAGCAATCGGCGCGGGTGCCTTGGGACTGCGCGATATGCAGAACGGCGAGACAGGCTCAACCTTCGCTCAACATTTTCGGCAGCCCATGCCACGCATGGACCTGCTCGACGCCACTGGCGTTGGTGGATGTGCGGACGTATCAGACGGGCTGATCGCCGACCTCATCCATATCTGTCAAGCCAGCAACGTGACCGGCGTGCTTGATCTGACCCACGTGCCCTATGCCGACCCCAGTGCCGATTGGGCGGCGCAGGTTACAGGCGGGGATGACTATCAACTGGTGTTTACCCTATCCCCAGAATTCCCCCTGCCGACCGGCTGCACGGTCGTTGGTGAGATCACGCAACAACAACCAGAGCGGTCCGTGATTCTCGACGGTCCAGCGGCTGTTATAAGGGCTGCGCAAGCGAATTTGGGCTACACCCACTTCTGAGCCTTTCAAATGGCGAAAGGAGAGCTGCAATAGCCGCGTTTGACCCCTCGCCCTTGCTCTGTCACACCGCGTCCAGAAATCACTAATCTGTTGTAAGAGCTGACCGTTATGGATCTGTCTAAAATCTCCCGTGGTGAGAACCCGCCTGTCGATATCAATGTCGTCATCGAAGTCCCAGCAAACTCTGCTGTGAAGTACGAAATGGACAAAGAGAGCGGGGCCCTATTCGTCGACCGCATCCTGTTCACGCCGATGTTCTACCCTTGCAACTATGGCTTCATGCCGAACACGCTGTCTGACGATGGCGATCCGGTTGATGTGCTGGTTGTTGGTCGTCACGAGCTTGCGCCGGGTTCTGTCATCCGCGCTGTTCCCGTTGGCGTGCTGATGATGGAAGATGAGAAAGGCGGCGACGAAAAGATTGTTGCGGTTCCGCACAAGAAAATCGACGCTTTCTACGATGGCATCACGTCCTATACACAGCTACCGCAAAACCTGATCGACCAGATCGGCCACTTCTTTGAGCACTACAAGGATCTTGAGCCGGGTAAGTGGGTCAAAGTCACTGGTTGGGGTGATGAGAAACAAGCTGCGAAGATGATCGAAGAAGCGATGGCCCGCGTCGACGGTTAGTCTTTGCGCGTCCGCCTGGACGCTTAGGCCGCATCATTGAAAAAGCCCCGTGCGCTTTGTCGCGCCGGGGCTTTTTTAATGCTTGATCGTCTTGGGTTCAGTCAGCCAAGCCTATTGCTTAAACCCAACCGAGCCAAAGATGTTGCGGAAGAATTCCTGAGCGGCGGAGCGGTCTGGACCGTAGATTATCGAACTGTCCGGGTCTGGGCGAAAGTCCGTATCCCCGACCAGCCCATTCTGAACAGTCATATCCAATACCAGCTCATCCGGGTCGAACTGAATCACTACAATGCGCTGACCGATGACGTTGGGTGGGCTAAGCGGTAGGGGGCGCAGGTCTTGTTTGACGTAGTACCAAACGTTCGGATCAGCCGCGCTGGTGATGATGGGCAAACCAAAGCGCTCCTGAATGTCTTTCTTGGTATCGATACCCCGACGCACCGTGGCAAGGTCCTCGTCACTGGGCGCACTCCCCCGCACATCGACCTGTGCTGTGCAGCCACCCAGCAGCAGCGCAGACAAGCTGAGCATCAGAAACAAAACAAAGGCGCGAACCTGTCGCGTGACAGACATCAATTCCATCCCATATCAGAAGACAACGATAACCGCCGTCGGTTGAGACAACTACCATGACCAATTTTTTGCGGCGACTCTTGGGTCGCGGAAATAATGATAATTTACGCGCCCAAACCCAACGCCGCCTCGATTCCGCGAAGCAGGCCGCCCTGTGCCCTACTTTATACGCGCAATGGGGGGTGCCGGATACCTTTGACGGACGATTTGAAGCCTTGCTGCTGCTGGTTTCCGTCGAGTTTGGCCGGTTGACCCGCGCGGACGAAGCATCAGCGGCAGATTCGCTGCTGTCCGCGTTTATGCAAGATGTCGAACTCGCGCTTCAAGCGAGCGGCGTGTCAGAGGCAGGAATGCGCAAGAAGATGCGGCAGGTCGAGACAGCGTCCTTCGCCCGAGTCGAGCAAATCAGTGCGTCGTTGCGTGCCTCCAGATCCACAGAGCAGGACATCCTCAACGCCATGTTCAGTGGACAGGACAGCGCGCAAGATACCGCCTCACGACTAGACAGCCTGCTGCACCGCCTGTACGCCGACGAGCAAGGGCTGACCTCAGCCCTCGCCGCTATTGAAGAGTTGAGTTGAGCCATGAAACGCGCCCCAGAACTGACTGACCCGATCGAATGGCCCAATGACGGCTGGATCGATACCTTCAACATCCGCGATGCGCATGCCGCCACGGTGCAAGAGCGTATGGAGCTGACCGAAGTGCCAACGGATTTGGCGCTGGCCGTTGACTATTCCTTGACCGGCAAAGGCAAGGAGTTGGTGATCAAGCTTGGCCTGACCGGCACCGTGACGCAAACCTGCGTGGTGACGCTGGAGCCGATCCAGACAACCGTTGATGAAGCCTTTATCCGACGCTACCGCGAAGGTGAGTTCATCGATCAAACCGAAGTCGATATTGACGTTGCGGACGGCGATATTTCGACAATGAATGAAGATTTGGAGCCTTGGCTGCGGGCTGCTGACGAGCGTCCATCCCTTTTGGATTTCGCAATAGAGCAGCTGGGCCTGATCCTCGATGCCTTTCCACGTAAGCAAGGCGCAGAAGTCGAAGAGGCGCTGCTGATTGACCCCATGGATCGACCAGAGAAAATGAGCCCCTTTGCTGCCCTAGCAGCGCTCAAAAAGGATTAGTCGTTGGCGCGAGAGCGGGCGACGCTGATCGCTTCGCTGGCAGCGCGGAACATGGCGGCGGATTTGTGCTCGCACTCGGCCTGCTCCATCGCAGGTACGGAGTCAGCAACGACCCCTGCCCCGGCTTGAACGTACAGCTTGCCATCCTTCACCACACTGGTTCGCAGCGCGATGCAGGTGTCGAGCTCGCCCGTGGCAGAGATATAGCCTACAGCACCGGCGTAGACGCCCCTCTGCGAGGGTTCCAGCTCATCGATGATCTCCATTGCCCGCACCTTTGGCGCGCCTGAGACCGTGCCTGCGGGGAAGCCTGAGCCGAGGGCTTCAAACGCATCAACATCATCTCGCACCTGCCCCACGACGTTGGAGGTGATGTGCATGACATGACTAAAGCGCTCAACAATCATCTTTTCCGTCACGCGAACGGATCCAATCTTTGAAACACGGCCAACATCGTTGCGGCCAAGATCCAGCAGCATCAGGTGTTCGGCGAGTTCCTTGGGATCGTTGCGGAGTTCTTCTTCCAGCGCCAAATCTTCGGCAATAGTCTTGCCGCGCGGTCGCGTGCCTGCGATGGGGCGAATGGTAATCTGCCCCTCACGCACCCGAACCAGCACCTCAGGACTGGCACCAACGATGCTAAATCCACCCATGTTCAGGTGGAACATAAACGGCGAAGGGTTGACCCGGCGCAGGGCGCGGTAAAGCGCGGCGGAAGGAAGATCGAAATCAGCCTCAAAACGCTGTGACAGCACCACCTGAAAGATATCACCCGCGATGATGTACTCTTTGGCCACTTCAACCATCTGCTCGTATTCAGACGGCGTGAAGTTGGAGACTTTCTCGGGCAGGTCCAGCAATTCGGTTTTACCGCGCGTGGATTCCTCGTAAGCCGCTGGAACGGGCGCTTGCAGTTTCGCGCGGACCTCGGCGATGCGGCGTTCAGCAGCGCTAAAGCTGGCTTCAGGTGCGTTTGGGTCCTGCGCCCAAAGTGGTGCAACCAGATACAGCGTGTCGAAAGCCCGGTCGAAGACCACTACAATCCGTGGCCGAACCAGCATAGAATCTGGCAGGTTTAAATCATCGGGGTTGAGGTGCTTGGAACGCTCGAAGTGCTGCACCATCTCGTAACCGAAAAAGCCAAAAACACCGGCAGACATGGGCGGCAAGTGCGCCGGGATATCGGCGCGTGATGCATCGGAAAAAGCGCGCAGGCTTTCAAGCGGGGGCAGCGCCTTGTGTTCATCGATCCAAGTAATCGCGCCTGCTTCGTCACGGTCACCAATCTGTGTCTGGCCATCTTCGTGCCGCCATACCTTATCAGGATCAATGCCGATAAAGGAGTAGCGTCCAAGGCTTTCACCGCCCTCAACGCTCTCAAACATCAAGCCAAACTCGTCGAAAGCACCCAACTTCAACGCCGCCGCGACGGTCGTTTCCAGTTCTGCCGAAATGGTTTCCCACAGCAGAAAGCCTTGCCCCGCATTGCGAGCGGTTACGTAAGAGTCAAAAGCGCTGTTTGCCGTCATTGCCGGTCCAGAAGTTTCAAGGCTTGGTCAGAGTTAAAGGATGAAATGGCGTTCAAGGAACAAAGCGGGAATTAGATCCCCGCCCCTGTCTGTCCACCAGCGCCTGCACCAACACCTTCTAGGCGAACTTCACCAGTACCGCCGGAGCGGAGGTCGAGATAGGCATTCAGACCAGACGTAATAGCCCGCTCAAATACCTTTTCAGTGATGTTGACGTTCACAGTCTCACGCACCGCAGCTCGGTAAGCGCGCTGCAACTCGTCGTCGTACTGCCGTGCCAACTGAAACTCGATGCCTTCGAGCGCTTCCGCATCCAACTCAGGATCGGCTGCACGCGCGTCAAGCACCAGAATGATGTTGAAGCCTGTGTTGGTGACACCGCTGACGATATCGCCTGCTGCCGTACCCTCAAGCACATCGATCGGCAAAGCCAACCGGCGAAGCTCGCCCTTGGTCTTGCCGTCTTCTTTCTTCAGCTCAACGCCGTTGTCGAGAATGTACTGAATGAAGCTGGTTTGATCGCTGATGGAGCTCAGAGCTGTCTCACCCAAAGCGTTCAACAGGTCCGCCCGCGCTTGGGTCTTGTACGCTGAGGTCAGAGTTGGCCGCGCTTCTTCGAAGGTCATCGGGCGCTCTTCTTCGACCGCATCGACACGAACCATGAACAGGCCTTCTTCGCCAAAGGAGTTGCGGAAGCCCGTTTGACCCACTGGCGCGGTGAAGATTTCACTGGCAACCTTGGTGTTGCCTGGCACGCCTTCGACCCGAGCATCTGGACCACTTTGCGCGATGCTGCCGGTAATCAGCGGAAGCTCAACTTGAGCCGCGGCTTCTTCCAGAGACAACGTACCAATCAGGCTATCCAGCTCGGAGAAGCGTGCGCTCAAAACAGCGGCTGCTTGTGGCGCTGCGATCTCGTTGATGGCCTCATCCCGGTAATCTTCGAGCGACACGATTTCAGGGGTATCAACCTGGTAGACTTCGATCAACGTAAAGCGATCATTGTCCGCGATGGGGTCTAGCATCCCCGCTTCTTTCACGGCAGTGAAGGCTGCGTTTACCGCATCCCGCCCATAGGTGTAGGACCGCGGCCCCAGATCCAGAGGCGTTGACTGCTCATTCGCAGCAGCAGCGTCTTCAAAAGTCGCACCACCGCGCACGGCGTCGACAACCGCTTGCGCCGCATCACCGTCATCGACGAACAGCTGCCGCAGGCTCCACTGCGTCAGGAGTTCCGAGCGCGCAACATACTCGTCATAGGTGGCCTGAATGTCTTCGTCGGTTACTTCGATCGTCGGGATCATGTCATCAGGCGTCAGGAAGATGCCGACAAAGTCCCGGTATTCCGGACGCTGGTAGTCATCTGGATTTGCATCCATGATCGGCTGCAGCTCATCATCATTCGGCGCTGCGATATCGATGCCGCTTCCGCTGATGGCGAAGTAGGAGAGATCGTAACGACCCCAAGCAGCGTTAAACTGAGCCATCAAACCGGACTGTGGCACATCGGCGATCTTCAGGCCGGTCTCGTCGTCCAAAATCAGATCGTCCGCAGCATTGAACAAGCGGTTCGATGCAAACTCTTCGCTGACGTCACGCAAATAAGCCCGCTCGGTCAAACCATTGGCCGCCAAGGTCCGAGCCATGGAGCGCTCACTGAACAGGCCAGTAACGGGGTCTGTGAACGTTTCTTGAATGGTCGCGCTGAGGTCAGTCTGGGATGTCGTGATATTCAGCTGATCAGCTTGCGCCTTAAAGGCAACTTCGTTCACCAGCCGCGCCTGCGTTGCGTCGCGAACTTGATCCATGAAGCCAAGGCGCTCGAACGCTTCTTGCGAGTCCAGTTGCTGACCGAACTGCTCGAACGTCTGTCCCAGTTGATAGAAACTGCCGCGTGCTTCCTGTGCGATTTCCAGCTCATTGATATTCTGACCGTCCGCCTGAATGCCCGAGCTCACACGGGAGCTTGTGAACAGGCTTATCGAACCCACGATACCGGACCCCAAAAGCATGAATGCCAAAAAGACCAAGACCGCTTTACCTGCGAACGACTGCGCAAATGCGCGAAGACCACCCATCATTGTTTAATCTGCCTACCGCCAATGTATTTTTTCGCCAGACGCGCGGCATCTAAAAAAACCGCTTCCTGTCTCGCTCATTTAGTTATTCGGATGCCAAGCTGCAAATGACGGAGTCGTTTGCGAGCAGAGCTTTCGCGTGACAGACCACAAAACGGGCGTCTAAACAAGGTGAAGCAGCATTTCAAAAACCTAGGAGGAGGCTCGGGGATGTTTATTGCCGGTAATTGGAAGATGAACGGTACAGTCGCAGAGGCCCAAGCCCTCGCTCAGGCGTTGGTTAACGGCCTGCCTGAAGGCGCGCCAGCAACAGCCATTTTCCCGCCAGCACTTCATCTCGCAGCCGTTGGCGACGTGATCAAGGCCAGCCCCATCTTCATGGGTGGTCAGGACTGCTCCAGCGCAGAGAACGGCGCGCATACGGGTGATTTGTCTGTTGCGATGCTGTCAGATATTGGCGCACGCGGTGTCATCGTTGGTCATTCCGAGCGCCGGACGGATCACGGAGAAAGCAACGAGGCGATTCTTGCTAAAGTCCAAGCCGGACAAAGCGCCGGCCTGGGCGTGGTTCTGTGCGTGGGGGAAACACTCGAACAACGGAAGTCCGGCGACGCCGAAACTGTCGTCCAGTCGCAGCTCGCCGCTTGCCTGCCAACAACTTTTGCGTCTGGCAGCGTGGTTATCGCTTACGAACCTGTTTGGGCCATTGGCACAGGTATGGTTGCCACTGTGGACGATATTTCGGCCATGCACTCTATGATCCGCCGCTGGCTCCAGCAAAACCGCCCTGAGATTGCGGACACATTTATTCTCTACGGCGGGTCGGTAAAGGCATCAAACGCCGCTGATGTTTTTGGCGCGGACGAGGTTGGTGGTGCGCTGGTAGGCGGTGCAAGCCTAAAAAGTGATGACTTTTTGGGAATTATCGCAGCAGCCATGAAGGCTTAAGCGTCTCAAACCCTTCCCTTCTTGCGCCTCTTGGCTTACCTACGGCTCAAACATTTAATGAAAACGAGACTTGCGGCATGGATATCCTCACCGGTCTTTTACTGACGACCCAGATTCTTGTGGCTTTCGCCCTGATTGCTATCGTCCTGATTCAGCAAACCGATAACTCGGGTTTGGGTCTGGGCGGTTCAAGCGGCGGCAGCGACGGCGGCTCGCTGTTGCAGACACGGGCCTCGGCGTCTTTCTTGACCCGCGCGACTTCCGTTCTTGCGGCTGGTTTCATTCTGATCAGCTTGGCGCAAGGCGTCATCGCGGGTGGCTATGGCTCCTCTGGCGGCTTTATCTCTAACACCCTGGGCCTGACGACACCGGCTTCTGAAGTCGATAACTCTGCGCTGGCGAACCCGATTGTGTTTGACGATGGCGGCTCCGGCACCACAGACACGTCAAACCTGTTGTTTGATCCAAACATCGGCCTCGACACTTCAGCGACTGACGAAGCAGCTCCAGCCGACGACGCAGCCACTGCCTCGCAGTAAAAGCACGGCTGCTCTCCAAACCCGAGGGGGCGACTCTTGAAGACTCTTCTTGCGTCGCCACCAACTCATGCGCATAACGAGCTTCCATGACACGATATATATTTATCACTGGTGGCGTGGTTTCTTCGCTTGGCAAAGGCCTCGCGAGCGCAGCGCTTGCCTCCTTACTTCAGGCGCGCGGATACAAAGTTCGCCTGCGTAAGCTCGACCCTTATCTCAACGTCGATCCGGGCACGATGAGCCCCTATCAGCACGGCGAAGTTTTTGTCACCGATGACGGTGCAGAAACCGATTTGGACCTTGGCCACTACGAACGTTTCACGGGCGTCTCAGCACTTCAGTCTGACAACGTGACAACGGGGCGGATTTATTCCGACATTCTGGCAAAGGAACGCCGTGGCGATTACTTGGGCGCAACGGTGCAGGTCGTGCCGCACGTAACCAACGCCATCAAGGATTTCGTCGTTGCCGATCTGGACGGCGAAGACTTTGTAATCTGCGAGATTGGCGGAACGGTCGGTGATATCGAGGCCTCGCCCTTCCTCGAAGCCATTCGCCAGTTGGGATACAAGCTTGGCCGCGAGCGCGCTTTGTTCATGCACCTCACCTTGGTGCCTTACATCGCTGCAGCCGGTGAGCTGAAAACCAAACCCACGCAGCACTCCGTCAAAGAACTGCAATCTGCCGGTATTCACCCGGATATTCTGCTGTGTCGCGCTGATCGTGAAGTTCCAGCCGCCGAGCGCCGCAAAATCGCGCTGTTCTGCAACCTCGAAGAAAGCGCGGTTATTCAGGCGCTCGACGTGGACAGCATCTACCGCGTGCCGCTGAGCTACCATGGCGAAGGACTGGACCGCGAAGTGCTCCGCCACTTCAAGCTGAGCACCCCAACCCCGGACCTGAGCCGTTGGGAAGGCATCGTTAAGCGCGCGACTGAGCCAGAAGGCAAAGTTACCATCGGTGTCGTTGGCAAGTACGTGAACCTGCTGGACGCCTACAAGTCCTTGGCCGAAGCCCTCACCCACGGCGGCATTGCGAACAATTCTAAAGTCGAAATGCGGTGGATCGATTCGGAAGTCTTCGAAGAAGAGGATCCGGAAGTGCACTTGAGCGGCGTTCATGGGATCCTGGTCCCCGGCGGCTTTGGTGAGCGTGGATCCAGCGGCAAGATCGCTGCGGTTCGCTATGCCCGAGAGCGGAAGATCCCGTACTTTGGCATTTGCTTTGGCATGCAGATGGCCGTTCTGGAAATGGCGCGGCACCTTGCTGGTATCGAGAACGCCGGTTCGACAGAATTTGGCGCGACCAACCAGCCTGTTGTCGGCCTGATGACTGAATGGCAGCGTGATGGCGATGTCGAGCGTCGCGGTGATGACGAGGACTTGGGCGGCACGATGCGCTTGGGCGCCTATGATTGCGCGCTGATGCCGAACACTCGCGTTGCGGAAATCTACAACACCGACATGATCAGCGAACGCCACCGGCACCGGTACGAGGTCAACCCGACCTATCGTGCCGAGTTGGAGAAAGCCGGCGTGGTCTTTTCGGGCCTGTCGCCTGATGGCCGCTTGCCTGAGATCATCGAGCTGCCAGAAAGCGAACACCCGTGGTTCGTCGGCGTACAGTTCCACCCGGAGCTAAAGTCTCGCCCATTTGAGCCGCACCCCCTGTTCGTATCGTTCATTAACGCAGCGGTAACAAAGACCCGCTTGGTCTAGTCGTTCAAACGACAAGGTAGGTCATGCCGCACTTGCGTTGAGTGACCTACCAAAAGGCCAAACAGACCAGTAAACAACGCACACCATTTTCCTCCACCACACACTGATTAGACCGGTAGACAGAATCGCGGTTAAACGAGAACCTGTCCCGACGTTCCTTCAGGTAGCCGAGAAGTTTCAGCACCATGACCACCACAGCGATCCTCGACATCCTTGCCCGCCAAATCCTCGACTCACGCGGTAACCCGACTGTTGAAGTCGATGTTTTGCTCGAAGACGGTTCAATGGGCCGTGCTGCTGTTCCCAGCGGCGCTTCAACAGGCGTCCACGAAGCGGTTGAGCGCCGTGATGGCGGTGATGCATGGAAAGGCAAAGGCGTTTCTCAGGCTGTAAACGCGGTCAACGGTGAGATCTTTGAAGCCGTGTCCGGCCTCGACGCCATGGATCAAGTTGGCATTGACCGATCCCTGATTGAGCTCGACGGCACAGCAAACAAAGGCCGCTTGGGTGCAAACGCGATTTTAGGCGTTTCGCTGGCTGTCGCTAAGGCATCCGCAGACTCGCTGGGCCTGCCACTGTACACCTACCTCGGTGGTCGCATGGCCCACCGCCTGCCGGTTCCAATGATGAACATCATCAACGGCGGCGCACATGGTGACAACAAGGTGGATTTTCAGGAATTCATGATCATGCCAGCGGGCGCTGAAACCTTCTCCGAGGGTCTGCGCTGGGGCACTGAGATTTTCCACACCTTGCGCGGCTTGCTCAAGGACGCGGGACACAACACCAATGTTGGCGACGAAGGCGGCTTTGCGCCGAACCTCGACAGCACCAAGGACGGTTTGGACTTTGTCATGAAGGCTATTGAGCAAGCCGGTTACAAGCCCGGCGAGGAAGTCTGTCTTGCGCTGGACGTAGCCTCGACCGAGTTCTTTGTTGACGGACAGTACCGCCTGGATGGTGAAGGTCGCAGCTTGGCGCCAAACGATATGGCCGCCTACCTCGCCGAACTCTCTGAGGCTTACCCAATCCGCTCGATCGAAGACGGCTTGGCCGAAGATGACTGGGACGGCTGGGCACACCTGACCAAGCTCGCCGGCGACAAAGTACAGTTGGTGGGAGACGATCTGTTCGTCACCAACCCAGAGCGCCTTGCGCGCGGCATCAAAGACGGCGTTGGCAACTCGATCCTGATCAAGGTCAACCAGATCGGCACCCTGACCGAAACGCTCGAAGCCGTGAATATGGCGCACCGCGCTGGCTTTACCGCGGTTATGTCACACCGTTCGGG
>CBFIEF010000030.1:0-247 GCA_965661545.1 Alphaproteobacteria bacterium
ACTGAGCTCCTCGGCCTGAGTCACGGTGTGTGTTGAAAGCACGAGAACTCCAGCTGCCACGCAAGTGGCCCGCAGTTGACTGAACATTTTGTTTCCTCCTAAAAATTCAGCACTGGATGACACAGGCGTTTTGGATCCCAAAAAAACCCATTTCAGGCGCTAAAATGCCTGAATCTACCTATACAGACATGTGCGGGATCCCAAATCAAGGCATAACTCCCGAAAAAACATCATATTTACTAACATT
>CBFIEF010000030.1:257-32941 GCA_965661545.1 Alphaproteobacteria bacterium
ATTGTTTTAGGATCCCAAAATGTGCATTTTTGGGATCCTAAACGACTCGATGTCTTTGGGGGCGAGGAGGTTTGTTTTCATCGCTTGGGTTTTGATCTGTGCGCACAGTCGCAGGAGGTTGGAATTCGGCCAGAGCAAAGCGTGCCAAAGAGCAGATACCTGCGCTCTAGGCTTTCAGCCAAATCAGCGCGCACTCCCTGTGGGGAGATGCGCTTATTTGGATTATTTATCAGCGAGTTAAGGGGCGAGTGGGACGCTTAGACGGCCTTCGATTGCGTCTGTGATGGCGGTTTGACCGTAGTGCAGAGCGCACTCGTTTTTGCCAAAGACGAAATTCACGTTGGCTCCTGAATTGAGCCCCCGCTGGATGTTTTCGCCGATCTCAAAGTCTTCGTTAAAGACCGACCGCACCACTTCATAGTTGCGGCGGAAATACCGTTCTGTCTTTTCATCCTTTGGCGCTTCAGCAATCAGCATCTGGCATTTGAAAATACACGTCCCCGGACCGGTTGGAATGATGGTGTGGACATAAACATGGTCCGTCATCACCTGTATGAAGTTGGCTGGGAACAGGTAGTTTTGGGTCATGAAGTTTGACCGGTATTCCCATTCTTCTGGCGCCTTGTCAGCAAGCTCGACAACATGGGGCAGCGGAACCGAATGGCGAACGTGCGGGTAGTGCTGGATGAAAACGGATTGGTTATCGAGATAGTTTGAGCACGCCGTTTCGCGATGGGCGTGGCAGAAATGGTAGGACTCCTGAAAGCCCTCCAAGGCCAAACGCCAGCTCATTTCGCGATCCAGTTTCCAGCTTTCGAACACGCAATGGGAACCCAGATCCAAACCGTCCAATTGCTCGGCCAAAGGTTGGAGCCACGCATCGATGTCTATGGGCTGCTCACTGGGCGTCGGACGCACCCAAATCATGCCAAAGCGCTCAAAGGCGGGAACAGGCACAAGGCCGTGGTCGTCTTTGTTCAGTCCCTCAAAACCTTCTGCGCCGGGTAATCCACGCAGCTTGCCGTTTAGGTCGTAGGTCCAAGAATGATAGGGACAGGAAAAGGCTCTTGCTTTGCCGCAGGGTCGGTCCTCGACCCGCGCCCCACGATGGCGACACACGTTCAAAAATGCCTGCACTTCACCTTCGCTGTTGCGCGTGATCAGCAAGGGCATGCCCGTGTCGTTGTTGGTCATGAAAGACCCGGCGTCCGGTAGCTCAGAGCTATGCCCCAGGATCAGCGGAAATTCGCGAAACAGCGTGGTACGCTCTTGCTCCAACACGGCGTCAGAGGCGTAGTTCTCAACCGGGTTACTCATCATTTCAGGGGTCATGTCCGTCGTGCCCTGCGCGTGATGCGTCAGGATACGCTGGATGATATCTCGTTCCTCTGCGCTGATTTTCATGGTTATCTCCTCCGACATTTCTGGACTAAGTTATCCATACCATGTGGTATGTTGTCCAGACACGAAGCGAAGGTAGTAGGAGAGTTCGGTGGTTTCAAACGTGGTCGATAGTGATTGGGAAATCTCAGATACCACCCTCATGCACGGTTTGGCGCGCACGGCGCACCAGCACCCGGACCGCATCTTTGTCCGTTGTGAAGCGGGCGAAATCACCTATGCAGCCTTTTACGGTGTGGTCGCGCAGTTGGGCGAGCGGCTGCGGGCACAGGTGATGGGGCAGGACGTGTGCCTATATTTGCCCAATGGCCTCGCGTTTCTGGCTGGTTATTACGCCCTGTTGCACGCTCAAGCGCGGCCTGCGCTGATCAACATCAACACACCACTGGCTGGTTTTCAGAAGTTGGTCACGGACCTTTCGCCCGCGCTGGCATTGACCAATCAGGCGGTCGAGGGCGTCGAAGTCCTGCACCTGACCGATGCTGACGTACTCGGGGTGGCGGAAACCGCTTCGCCGGGTCCAGTGCGAGAGGATGTGACGGTAAGCGGAGCGGATGTTTGCGCCGTGATGTTCACCGGCGGCACCACAGGCTTGCCCAAGCGTTTGAATCACTCGCACACCGCTATGACAGCCGCTATGGATCGCATCGAATGGGGCTGGCCAACCCAAGACGGTGACGTTTGGCTGCCCGTTGCACCTTTCACGCATATTTACGGCTACCTTATGGGCGTAACCAATCCGCTGCTTCGCGGTGGAACGCTCGTAATACCGGCACAGTTTCAGCCCGCGCTGGTCGTGGACATGCTGACCGAGAACCGCGTCACCGTCTTTGGCGGTGGGCCCCCGGCAATTTATCAGGCGGTCCTTGCGGCACCGAACTTCAAAGGCGCGGACTTGTCCGGCCTGCGCGTCTGTCCCGGCGGCGGCGCGCCGTTCCCAATGGCGCTGCACCAGCAATGGAAAGCGGCCACAGGGCTCACGATCGCAGAGGGCTACGGCATGACCGAAATGGCGCCGATCTCGATCAACACCCAGCATGCCGGACTGCGCTTTGGCTCAGCGGGAATGCCCTGTCCAGGCAACGGCGTGGCCATCGCCGATCTTGAGACGGGCGAAAAACGGCTTGCGGCGGGTGAAAAGGGCGAGATTATTATCAGCGGCCCGCACATGATGAAGCATTACGAAGCCAATGCCGAAGAAACGGCCTCTACGCTGCGTGAGGGTTTTGTTTACACCGGCGACATTGGCATGCTGGACGAGGACGGCTTCCTGATCATCACCGACCGCAAGAAGGACGTGATTTTTCACAAGGGCTTCAACGTCTTCCCGCGTGAGGTAGAAGAAGTGCTGCTAACGGTTCCGGGCGCGCAACAAGCTTGTGTGGTCGGTCTTGCCGATGACCGCACAGGCGAGGCCGTCATCGCGTTTGTCATGGCCAGCGAAGCAGTCCATGAAACCGCGATATTGGCCCACGCCGCCGAGCATCTAGCCGCCTATAAAGTCCCCGCTCATGTTGTGGTAGCAGAAGCTTTACCCCTGACCGCAAATGGCAAGCTCGACCGGCTGGCTTTACGCGAACAGGCTCAACAGACATTCGGGGCCTAAACCCCAAACGAAGCAGGAAAGCAAACAGGTGAACACAACCATCGACGCGCTGAAAGACCGCATGGCGCTGCCCGCCATCGCCGCACCTATGTTTCTGGTCTCGGGGACGGATATGGTGATTTCGGCGTGCAAGAACGGGGTCATGGGATCCTTCCCCGGCACCAATGCCCGCACCATCGATGACCTGCGGACGTGGTTCGAGCGGATCAACGCAAGCTTGAGCGAGCGCGACGCGCCGTGGGCCTTCAACATGATCGCTCACAGCAGCTATAGCCGCTTCGACGAAGAACTGGCGCTGGTTGAGGAATATCAACCCGGTCTGGTTATCACTGCGCTGGGTGGTCCCCATCGCGTGACGGAGCAAGTGCACGGATACGGCGGATTGGTCTTTGCCGACGTGAACTCCCCTAGCTTTGCCCGCAAGGCAATCGACAAGGGAGCGGACGGTCTGGTGTTGGTATGCGCAGGCGCTGGTGGGCATACCGGGGAATATGCCATGTTGCCGTTTATCGAGGAGGTGCGGCAGTTCTTTGACGGCCCGCTGATCGTTGGTGGCGGCATTGGAACCGGACAAGCTGTGCGTGCGGTGGAGAGCATGGGGGCCGATTTTGCCTACCTTGGCACACGGTTTCTCGCAGCACAGGAAACGCTGATTTCCGACCCTTATCGGGACATGGTCCGCCGCAGTGTCATGGAAGATCTGATTGCCTCGCGCGCCATCACCGGCGCGCTGGGGCTTTGGATGAAGGCTTCAGTGAATGCTGCCGGGTTGTCGCTGGACGATATGCAATCCAACGCCAAAATCGACTTTTCCGGCGACATGCACTCTGGCTCAAAGGCCTGGAAAACGGTGTGGAGCGCGGGGCAGGGCGTAGGGCAGGTTCAGGCCCCGGAAACGGTCGCTGACATTATCGACGGATTGAAAGCCGGCTACGCCAAAGCCGTGGATCGCCAGAAAAGCGGCTCCCGCTACTTGGGCTGAAGTGGCCGGGTGAACAGGGCGAGTAACGCATCCCGCATCGAACGCTCGCCCGTGTCCGCATCACCTCGCGACAGGATCGCATCGCCGAGCATAAAGGCATAGGCCATGCGGGCGCGTTCGATGGATTCAGTCGGCTCAAAGCCCATTTCTTCCAGCATTTCTTGGATAAACGACAGCCGGATTTGGTCCACTTCATCCAGCGCTTCCTGCGCCTGCCGGTCATGACGCGCCCACGACCGGATGGACTGCTCAACCAGCGCCGCAGCGGGTGCGCGCGGGCGTTGAGGCAAGGTCAGCAGCGTTCGCAGTCGGGTGTCAGCATCCAGCCCTTGGCCAGATAGGTTCTCGATCACTGACAGCGTCGCGCCCTCGCGCCAGTGCTGCAGAAAATCAGCTAAGAAGGCCGCGCGGCTGGGGAAATGCCAATAGAAGCTGCCTTTGGTTACATCCAAAGTCTGACACAGCCGATCAATCCGGATCGCCTCCATCCCTTCGGCCACAAGGATACCTTGCGCGGCCACGAACCACTGTTCGGGTGACAGCGCGGGCCGTCGTTTGGTGGGCTTGGTATCCGGTGCGCTCATGCTGCTGTTACGGTTCTACGGCGTTGGGCATGGGCTCTCCGCTAAAGAAAGCCAGCATGTTGCGGAACACCATCAGGCCCATATCATTCCGTGTTGAATCCGTCGCCGATCCCAGATGCGGGTTCAGCACACAGTTGAGCAGTTTGGGCAGTTCGGGATGTACGCGAGGCTCGTCTTCAAAAACGTCCAACCCAGCCCCGGCCAATTCGCCCGACTTGAGCGCCTGGACCAAGGCCGCTTCGTCAACAATATCGCCACGTGCGGTGTTGATCAGGAAAGCGGATGGCTTCATCGCTTTAAAGCGGTCTGCGTTCATCAAGTGCCGGTTTGCGCCGCCGCCGGGACAATGGAGCGAGATGAAATCAGCCGCGCCCAGTACCTCGTCAAGGGAGTCCAGTTGCTTGGCGCCTAATGAGGCCGCCAGCGCCGGGTCGATCTTGGACCGATTGTGGAACACCACGGGCATGTCAAAGCCAAAGTGACAGCGCTTCGCCATCGCCTGACCAATCCGCCCAAAACCGATGATTCCCAAGGTCGCGCCGGTGACGTGCGTGCCGAGGCTATCGGTGGGGTTCCAGCCTTTCCATTCGCCGGCGCGGATTTTCCAATCGCCCAGCGAGATCCCCCGCGCAACAGCCAGCAGCAGGCCCATCGCTTGATCCGCGGTCGCGTCCGTCAGCACGCCCGGGGTATTGCTGACGAGCAAACCGCCCGCATTCGCAGCGGTCATATCGATGTGGTTATAGCCGACGCCAAAGTTACCAAACATCTTGGTGCGGTTTTCCGCAGTCCGGTAAGCTTCTGCTGGGATCTGATCGATCACTGTCGGTGCGATGGCGTCATAGGTTTGCAGAGCCTCCAACCACGTGGCTTTTGGCATCGGCAAGGGGCCATCATGGATATCCACATCAAAGTGTTCACGCATCGCTTCGACGGCACGCATGGGCCAGGGGGTTGTCAGCAAAACTCGCGGTTGGGCAGCCATCGTTTCAGTATCCCTTGGGTTTAAACTTACCGTCTGCTGTGCCACGGTCCCCTTCAGCAAGTAAAGGGAGCAAGCGACCTGTGACAGAAAAGATCATCATCGACACCGACCCCGGTATCGACGACGCCTTTGCCATTTTTTATGCCCTGCGATCGCCAGAGATCGAGGTTTTGGGACTGACCACGGTCTACGGAAACGCCCCCATCGCGCAAACGACACACAACGCGCTGGCGCTGGTTGAGATGACTGGGATTGCTTGTCCGGTCGCGCGCGGTGCTGAACGGCCAATGGTGATCGAATGCCGCCCTTATCCGGCAATGGTTCACGGCGAAGACGGCATGGGCGGTTGTTCGCCGGCACAAGTGGGCGGATCCGTGGTGATGGATCACGCGGTTGATTTCATCATCCAAGCCGCACGCGCGCACCCCGGTGAAGTTACCTTGGTGCCGATCGGGCCCCTGACCAACATCGCGCTTGCCCTGCAAAAGGAACCAGAGCTGCCTAAGTTGATCAAGCGCGTGGTTCTCATGGGCGGTGCTGCCCATGCCAATGGCAACGTGACGCCAGCGGCTGAGGCCAATATCTTTGATGATCCAGAGGCGGCTGAGATGGTCTTTGCCGCAGACTGGGACGTCGCAATGCTTGGCTTGGACGCCACCCACGACGTCAAACTGACCCGCGCAGAGGTCGCGAAGCTGGCGGAAAGTGGGGGTGTGTTGGGGATGTTTTTGCAGCAGGCGTCCGAGCAGTATTTCGCCTTTCATCAGGACGTGGTTGGCTTGGACTTCTGTCATTTTCACGACCCAAGCGCGCTGGTCTATTGCGTCCGTCCCGACTTCTTCTCCGCTCAACCTTCTTCCGTTCGCGTGGTGACCGAGGGCTTTGCCGCTGGCAAGACAATCGCCAAGCCGAACACCCGATTTACCGGTCAAGATGGCTGGGATAATCGGGCGCGTGTCGAGGTTTGCTTAAGCGCGGACGGGTCGGCAGTCCTGCGCCATTACATGCACGTCATGAGCGCCTGAAAACCAGCCCCAAGCGGAGAAAGTAAACATGAGCAAGATCGTCGTTTTCGGGTCCGTCAATGTGGATTACGTCGCGCAGGTTGAACGGCTTCCGGGACCGGGTGAGACCATCAAAACCGACCATTATGAAGCGCTACCCGGTGGCAAAGGCGCAAACCAAGCGCTCGCAGCCGCCCGAAATATGGGCCGCACCAGCATGGTTGGAGCCATTGGCTCGGATGGGTTAGAGGCTGTATCCCTTCGCCAATTGATCGCCGACGGAGTAGACGTGTCTGGCGTGAAATCCTGCGATGGGGCGTCGGGTCTTGCCATGATCGCTGTCGATGCCAAGGGTGAAAATCAGATTGTGGTCGTGTCCGGCGCGAACGCCAGCGCAGATGCGAGTGACTTGCCTGTGCTCACCTCGTCGGATGCCTTAGTGACGCAAAACGAAATCAGTTGGCCGCAAACCGCTTTGGCGCATGCTTTGGCAAAGCAAGCAGGTGCCACCGTGATCCACAACGCAGCGCCCGCTCACGCGATGAACGCAGCGGAGCTTGCGAACATCGACATATTGATCGTCAACGAACACGAACTGTCACTGGCGGCCCAGGCGGTGGTTGAGGCAACCGATGGGCAAAAAGCGGAAAGCCTGCTTGTTCTGGGCGTTGGCGCTGTCGTGCTAACTTTGGGCGCAGAGGGCGCGCGGTTATATGGCGCGAGCGCTGATCCGGTCGCCGTGGATGCTGTTCCCACGACTGTGGTGGATACAACAGGGGCAGGCGATGCATTTGTGGGCGCTTTGGCTGCTGCTGTAGCCTCAGGTGAAGAACTCGCCGCAGGCCTGGCAAAGGCCAACGCTTATGCCGCTCGCGTGTGCGGGGTCATGGGGGCGCAAACGTCGCTTGAAGGCTAAGTCAGATCGTACAAATACGACTCAGTCTCACCCAGCAGCATGACGCTGAGGTCGCCATCCGAGAAATGCTCACGGACAGAGATATCAAGCGCGCGGCCACCAGCAAGCGTGTCGAGATCAATGCCAGTAAAGAGCGTTTCGCTCATCGCTTCCGTGTCGAAAGCCGTGCCAAGATTCTGATAAACGGTTGCTTCGCCAACACCGGCTGTTTTGATAATCAAATCGGCCAACTCATCCCCGGTTACATCCGCCAAATGCCAGATATCACCGGCACCGACGTCAAAGGCGAGATCAGTCTGTGTGAATCCATCAGTGCCCAACTTGTTGATTGTTCCGTCAGCCAAGGAATAGGTCGCCTCCAACACGCCCGAAATGTCTCGATCCACCGTCTTGACCCTAGCCGCAGAGAATAGGGCCGCCTCCCCACCAAAATCAGTGGTATCGACGGTGAATTGCAGTGTGTTGCTTGGGTTTTCCAGGGTGCTAGTCAGCGTAACCTAGCCGTTTTGCAGCTCGCCGGTATTGATCTCGGCCAAAGCCGTAAAGTCAGTCGCGCTGAGGTCGTAGACGGCTTCGGTTCCATAGAGCTCCTGGTACAGATACCCTGTAACCAGCGCGTAGACCACTATAGTCGCATCCCCGCTTGCGCTCTCCAAGCCAGCATGACCAAACAAAACCCGACCGTTTGCCTCATGGCCCAAAATGAACGCGCCAGAGCTGAATTCTGGATGGGAAACGGTGATGACTGGGGTTGTTGCTAGGGTGTCTACGGGATCGTCTAGCAGGGCAATCGTAACGGTCTGCTCAACATTTTCACCGCCACCATCGGTTGCGGCGATGGTGACATCCAGTGTTTCGTTGCTTTCGTAATCCAGCTTGCTGGGGTCCGCGACGCGGATGACGCCGGTAGATGGTTCAACGCTGAACGCGCCATCGATATCCTACCGCGCAATTGTGTAAACAATGGTTGTAATCTCAGGATCTGTTGCCTGTACGACAGCACTAACCGCTGTTCCCGCTTCCGCGCTCTCGCTGGCTTCACCGTCCGTCGGCGCGTCAGAGAACACAGGCTGTTCATTAACGATCGGCGGTTCGTCATCAGTGTCATCGGTGTCTGTATCGTCTTCGGATAGCGCGTCTTCCTCGGCATCCAGCGCTTCTTCCGCGCTATCGTCGCTCAAGGCATCCAAAGCAGTGGTGGAAAGGTCCAGTAGGTCGTCTGACAGATCATCCATGGCCGAGGACATAACCAGCGTTCCCGCCACGATCCCAGCTGTTGAGGCAATGGTGCCGAGTTGACCATGGCTCGCGCTGCCATGGGCATGCTCCGCTTCCACCACTTCCAGCAGCGCGCCAAGTTGCGTCGGGGGAATGCCGGCTGCCGCGGCCAGCTCGGTCCTTATGAGAACCTGCCCCTCTCGCACTACAATATCGTCAGCATCGATCCGGAGTAAGGAACGATTGGCAAGTTGCACCACTTGCAGACCGCTTTGATCCGGCGGGAGCAGTGACGCGCCTTTTATTTCGACAAACGTATCGCTGTTACGAGCGGCGGCGTGCTGGTGCGCCGAAAACAGCCCGAGGCTCAAAATGGCAGCTTGGACCCATAAAGCCCGAGATCGTTTTAAAATGTGCATGGTACAACTCTAAAATATATCTAGAATCAGAAATTATATACTAGATTGAGAATAACAACATAAAGATGTATATTGCGACTCTTCTAAACATCCAAAGGTATCAATCGCCTAAGCTTTGACTGCTGCGAGAAGATCAAACGGGGGCTTAGTTGCGTGCTCAATTTCGTGTTTTCCCGTCTTATCGCGAACCGAGACTTGCTGATGCTCAACGATTGGTTTAACCCATAGCCATCCCCAAGGATGGGAGAGTGTTCTGACCCAGTTAGAACCGCCGAAGGAGCAACCGCCCCGGAATCTCTCAGGCTCATGTACCGTCCTTGGCTTAACACTCCGGAGAGAGGTGGAGCACCACCCGCCGAAGGAGCAAGAGCTGGCCCCACAATGGGTGTTGGTTCGAAACTCTCAGGCAAAGAAGACGGAGGGGGCATAGCAGTCGAAGGGGACTGAGCTATGCCAACTATTGCTGTTATTGGCGCCGGAATCACTGGCGTGACCACGGCTTATCAACTCTTAAATCGCGGTTTTGACGTGACGTTGTTCGAGCGTCAGCGCTATGCCGCTATGGAAACGTCCTACGCGAATGGCGGCCAGCTTTCGGCCTCGAATGCTGAGGTTTGGAACCATTGGTCGAGCATCCTCAAGGGCATCAAATGGATGGTGCAGCCGGGCGCACCGTTGCTGCTGAATCCTATGCCGAGTTATCACAAGTACGCATGGATGACCGAGTTTCTGCTGGCCATGCGCAACTATCGCGGCAACACCGTTTCCACGGTGCGTATGGCACTAGAAGCTCGAGCGGAGTTGCTGCGCATCGCCGAGGTTGAAGGCTTGGACTTCGCATTGGAAAAGCGGGGGATCCTGCATGTTTACCGTAAACGCCAGAATTACCAGCACGCGTTGAGGGTCAACGATCTTCTGGCTGAAGGCGGTTTGGATCGGAGGGCGATTACGCCGGATGAGATTCGGACCATTGAACCAACGGTTCAGGGTGCGCTTCACGGCGGATTTTTCACAGAATCCGATATGACAGGCGATATCCACGAGTTTACCGCTCAGCTGGAGCAGGTCTGTGAGAAAAAGGGCATGAAGGCCCAGTTCAATAGCGATATCCAAGCGCTGAAGCACCTGAAAGACGGTGGCGTCGAAGTGCGGACGGCGGAGCATGGGTCAGAGCGTTACGACGGTGTGGTCGTGTGCAGCGGTGTTTCCAGCCGGAAATTCGCTTCTCAGCTTGGTGATCGGTTGAATGTTTACCCGGTCAAAGGATACTCGATCACCGTTAACCTGCGCGAACAAGGTGACCGTGATGCGGCGCCTTGGGTCAGCCTGCTGGATGACGAAACCAAGATTGTTGCGAGCCGTTTAGGGGAAGATCGTTTCCGCGTGGCTGGTACCGCCGAAATCAACGGTTTCAGCCGCGATATTCGACAAGCTCGGATCGATCCCCTGCTGGATTGGTGTCAGGAGCTGTTCCCGAACATGTCCACGCGCTCTTATGTGCCCTGGGCAGGCCTGCGCCCGATGATGCCAGATATGATGCCAGTGGTCCGCGCTGGTCGCGCGCCGGGCGTGTTCTACAACACGGGGCATGGCCATCTTGGATGGACGCTGTCTGCGGCGACTTCGTCGTTGGTTGCGGATTTGGTTGGAACGCGGCTCGCGGCTTAGCCGCTGTTTCCCAAGCCCGGCCCCTGTTTATTCCCGCTGAGATGCATCGATGCCAGATGCTGTCTCAGCGGGTTTTTTACGGTCTTAGAACGACGCCCGAATGCCGCCGCCAACAGCCTGAGCAGAGCCATAGTACTTGTGATTGATCCACTCAGCGTTTGCGTAAAGTTGCAGGTTGTCGGTTGCTTGGAAGCTGTATTCCAGGTTCAGCTGGGTCTGCTGGTTAAAGCTGTCGTGATCATTAATTTCTATGCCTAAAACAGCTTCACCAGTGACTTCACTGCCGTAAAGAATGGTCAGATTGTCAGAGCGAACGCGGGTTGCGTTTGCCTGCAGTGAATGGCGACCGAGGTCGACGTTTCCCTGTAAGCCATAGAAGGACTCCCCGCTGCCATCCCGACCTGCATAGACCGAAGCGCCAACAAAGCGCTGATTGCCCAAAGCGCGCGTATACCCCAGCTCTCCTTGGACTGAGTAGGCGGTATCACCGTAGGCGGCAGCCCGGACTTGGTTGTTGCCACGCGTGATTTGGTATTCCGCGGTTCCGGCAAATTGCCGAGTTTGCAAACCACCCAAAACGCTTACTCTGGTGTTGGCGATCACAGGACTGACGTAACTGGCTTGGTAATCACCAAAATCTGCAAAACTGTAGCTCCCCCCCGAAATCACCTCATAAGAACGGGGAGAATAGGGCAATCCCAGACCATAACCGGCACTAATCGTCCCGTATTTTGAGCTTACGTAGGCGCTCGCCGTGGAGAGTGTTGGGGCTTCCAAGTTATTCAACGACGAGAAGTCCACACCAACAGTCGCACCGGCTGACCACGCGTCCGCAACATACTCGCCTGTGGCTGTAGCTGTGCCGTCTAGAACCAGTGATGAATCACTTCGTACAACTGTCGTAGGGACTTCACCGCCTTCAGAGTCCAAGTACACGTCCAGGCTATTACCATACTGGTCTTCCAGCGCTGCTTGAGCGATGAAATTGCCAGAGCTTGGTGCCTGGGCGTTCAAGTAGGCATTGGACAAGGTCGAATTCGGGTCATCGACTTGTGTTTGAGCCGTGTAAGTCCCGTCACGACGATCGATGACAAGGCTGGCAAACCCATCATAATCCAATTGCGTTGCCGCTGGCTGGATATCGTAGCGGGCTTCATATCCAAGTTGCAGCGCAACATTAGTAGAGAAACGGAACCGGCTTTGCGCCGCTGTACCATCTTCAACGGCCTGCTGGCCGTCGGCGGTTTGATTGGCTTCGTTGCTGCTTGCAGCTACCGCTTGTTCGAAAGCGGTCTTTGTTGGTGTTGCCTGTTCGGTCGTCGTCTGCTGCGTTGTCACAACAACGGGCTGAGTGGCGAATTTGCGCAAGGGAACAGTCGGTGCTCCAACAATTCGCTGATTTTGACCAACTGAATGCTGTTCATATTGAATCACAGGGGCAGCAGCGTAGGCCCTTGGCTGCGCGGCGACGTATCCGGTGGTCGTCGTTCCAGCTTGACACCCTGCTGCAGCATAAGCTTGGTATCCATAGAGCTGGGCCAGGTATTGGTCATAGTCACTTAGAACCAGACATGGCGGGATCGGAGCAACAGATGGTGCAACCGCCGTATAGCCATAGAGTGGAGTTCCGTAAGCCGACGTTGTTAGCGTGTTCGTATACGCTGGTGCGACAGGGTAGGGCGAGACCACATTATAGGTCGACACAGGGGCTGTGTAGCTCAGCTGAACCGGAACAGTTTGAGCAAGCGCAAAACTGTGGGAAGCGAGCAGGGGAAAGGCTGCGCCGAGCAGGGCTCGAGCGGCAAAATTCATTGTCTTGAACATTTTTAGTTCCCGGTTGAGCCGAAGGATGTTTTTGCAAAAGCACCGGCGAGAGACGCGTAGGCCCCGCTTGCACAGTTCGTAGCCCCCGCATTTTGCGAGAGGGAACATGCCGTAGCAGAGGCGCCATTACCGTATCGATTAAACGTAGCCGCAGCCCCGATGGCATTATTCGACGGAAGACCATAGGTCCCGGTGCCAGAGCTTGAGTTTCCCAGCGTCAACGTAGAGCCAAAGTTACCCTCAATGTAAGTTTGCCCGGTGCAATCGCTGGTTCCATATCCATGCACGATTCCGGCGCATTCGTTGAATACCCCTTGGCTGCCATTGCCCGTATCCACGAAACCACCTTGGCCAAAGGCGAACGAGCCTGTTTGAGCCTGGGCAGAGAGAGGCACGGTCAATCCAATGACGATGGATATCCCGCCTGTGACCATGGAAAAAACCGTGGTTTTCGCTGTATTAAGTAGGCGATTGGTTCCATCGCTGTGGAACTTCTTGAATGCAGTAATCATCTTCGTTCCCCGAATTGGCTAAGGCAAAACTCAGCCAAAATGTACTTCTGGCAATTCTTGGTTAAGCCGCTGAATTCATACTGATTTTCAGCATGTCCCCGGGATAGTTCTATCGTTTTGGGAATGGTTGGTGTCTTGCTGGACACTCTTGAATTTAGGCTTCCCAAAATAGGTCTTAACGCTCAGTAGCGCTTCTGCGGCGCTTGGTCAGAGAGCGTGAGTTCCAGAGCTGGGAGACCCAGCTCTGGAACTACTAATTTCAGGCTAACAAAGCTCAGCCTGAAGCAGTAATGGCTTAGTCGCCACCGCCCTGCAGGAACCAGCTGTTGGTTGCTACGCTGCTTGTGCCTTCAAACGTGCTCAGGCTGCCTTGCTCGAAGGAGCCCCATGTGCTGCCGGTGTAGCTTACGCCCGCACCAGAGGTGTTAGAGCTACCGATACCGATCGTGTTTCCACCGGACTTGGCATCTTCGCCATTTTCCATGGACCATACGGAGCTGATGGAAGAGTTGAAGCCCGAAGTTTCAGAGAAACCGCCGTTAATATCACCATCAAAGGTGCCAGCCTGAACACTGTAGTCTGTGTTGCTGTAGTCGCCGGTAGCGGAGGAATTACAGGACGTACCGCCCATGCCCCACATTGCCGAACCAGAAGCACCAGATACACAACCAGCATTCCCCGTGTTGCCGCTAAAACCAGCAAAACCTTCAGAACCAGCAAAATCTTCGAACTGAGCGTGTGCCGGAGCAGCAGAAATAGCCAAGGCAGCGATCGCGATTACAAATTTACGCATAAAGAGTCTCCTTCGTCTTGACGACGAGTTAGTTGCATTTTTTCGGTTTTTGGACACTGAGCCCGGCTCGAAAGCAGGTGTTTCGTGGGGCGAGCCCTGTGCGTCACGAAAATAGCGATACCGCCATCAATCTGAAAAAGAACTTCTCAAAATGAATTAAAGTCGTTTCAGCTTGCAAATCTGGGGCTTGGCAGTGGCCACTCTGCAACAGGTAAACTTCTTAAGGTAGTGAAAAAATTAAACTAGTATCGCTTTAATACTGTAAGCAATGGTTTAATTGAATCAAATCGATTCCATGAGAAGCCACTGATTATATTGACGAAAACAAGATAATTAAAAATTTACATAACATTATATGTAATAGTAGAGGAGGATTGAGATGTTTTTGCGCGTCTTCTTGCCGCCAAAACAGCGTTCTCATCGACGCGTAATGTATTATTCGTACTATTATGAGATTTTAATTAAAATTCGTCTCAAGAAGTCATGTGGTTTGTCACTTTGAAACATCTTCACTCATGGACTTAGCAACCCACGCGTGAAAGCAGTGGGTGGCGACGTCCATTGCAGGCGAAAAACGTCCGCCATCAAAGTGTGGAGCATTTCGACCTTGCTGCATTCCCTCAACCACCGAGATGTCCTCGTCGAACACGGTACGCCATTGCTTGGCATTCACGCGGCGAAGGTCCGCAAAATCGTCGTTCATTGAGTCTTTAGACGCGTAGAAGATCCCAACACGCTCGCGCGTTTGGTTCACACTCTGTGGCAGCAGCAGCATGGCAAAGACGTGGTCGCGATGGACACCGGCCAAAACGTTGGGATAGAGGACGATGTATTCCGCCTGCCCATTCCACCAGTTGGCGCTCAGGTCAGAAAACGCGTCAAACATGCGCCCGTCTTCGGTTCGAGAGGGATTGAACACCGTAGTGCCTTGGCCCGAGTAGGCGTTGCTCTCAACGATATTATAGTGATCCTCGATCCGGGAGTAGCTGTTCAGGTCCGGATGGATCCACGGCAGATGGTAGGCTTCGCAGTAGTTCTCTACGGCCAGTTTCCAGTTGCAGGCGACATCCAAGGTGAACTGAGACACGTCACGGTCGAAGAACAGCGGTTGTTGGAACTCGGACCAGCGATCCAGCAGCTTGGAATGCATTTCAACAAATGGCCCCGCATCGCGGCTCACGTTGACATACACCACACCAAGGTAAACGTGCGTAGGCACACCCAACAGTCCCAGCTCTGGCTTATCAATACAGGGGTGATGGTTTGCGTCCGGACCACCAACCAGCGGCGTAGCAACCAAGCGTCCAGAGAGATCGTAGGTCCAGCTGTGATAGGGGCAGCGCATGCCTTGCTTGGCTTTACCCGGCTCACTGACCAAGATCATCCCGCGATGGCGACAGACGTTCTCATAAACGCGGACCTTGTTCTCACGATCGCGGACAACGACCAACGGAACACCGGCCAAATCGACGGGATAGACATCGCCAATTTCGGGCACGTCACCTTCGAACGCGACGCCCGCCCATTGTCCGTGGAGCAGCCGCTTGGTTTCCTCGGCATACACGGTGGCGTCCGTATAGAATTCGTTGGGCAAGCCATTGGCGGTTTCGACGGATTGCTGCACTTTTTCGAGGTACGACATGGGCATGGAGCTCGGTTGATGACTTTCACCCATAGATACGGTTTCGCGTGAGCGCTGTTCGACTGAGAGCGACCTCGGCGGGTCGGTTCTGCCATACAATCGCCGAACTTGACCCCGGTGGCGCGTCGTTAGATTGATGGCGGATGAAGCAACTGAAGACTCTCGACGGCCTCGCCTTGATGCCGCTCTACGACTGGCCGGAACTGCATCACCTGACGGATGCGGTGTGGGATTGTGTTCGGCAGGCGGCGCGGGAAGAAGGGCTGGACCTGCCGGTTGGTTTGGATCACCGGCCACAGCAGGTTTCGGCGTGGATGACCGACAACGTGGTGTTCAGCCAGCTTTGCGGATCGCCTTGGTATCGCAGTCATCGCCACCACGCGCGCTATCTCGCAACGTCAAACTTTGAGCTGACCGACAATCCTGATGGCCACTATTACAGTAAGATTATCGTGGCGCAGAATTCCCCTCTGCAGTCCCTTGATGCCCTCGATCGGGCGCGCTTTACGTACAATGACGTGCACTCGCAATCAGGCGTGCGTTGCCTAAGGCCGCTGATGGATATTGAGCGCTATATAGAGAGCGGACTTGAAAGCGGCGGACACCGGTTTTCGATGGAGGCTGTGGGCGAGGGCCGGGCTGACTTCGCCGCAATCGATGCTTTTAGCTTTTTGCTCGCCGAGAAGATCATGCCTTCGCTAACAGCTGGCGTTCGTGTGATCGCGGAAACCGCACCCCGTCCCGCGCCGGTTCTGATTACCTCGGCTCGCCTCGATGAAGACACTTTTGGCGCGCTGCGGCGGAGTGTTTTAGCGGGGCTTTCGCGACTGCCCGCTGACATATCCGGCGCATATTCATTCCGCGGCGCGATTGATCTTGGCGAAGCACCTTACGGTGTATTTGACCTTGGGGGTTAGTCCCAAGGTCCGTTGACGGCTTTGAGTTCCGGATAAACCGGCTCCCGCTTTTGCATCTTCGCCGCGGCGCTTTCCATCATGTGCGTGTGGGCCAGAATACCGCCGTTGAGCGCCTGCAGGTAGCGCAGGGTATCTTCGGTCGAATGATCAGCCGCGTAGTTCATGACATGCTTGGAGCTGGTCACAGCTAAAGGGGAGTTCTTGGCGATCTGAGCCGCCAGTTCCATGACCGCAGACAGCATATCTTCCTGCGTCTCAAACACCTGATTAACAAAGCCGCGCTCGAGCGCCTCTGGTGCTTCAAGTTTGCGGCCCGTGTAGGCCAACTCGCGGATCAGCCCATCCGGCAGCTGGCGCATGATGCGCGGGAAAGTGCCCACGTCAGCAACCATGCCGATGTTGATTTCCTGAATGGTAAAGTACGCGTCCGCGGTGCAGTAGCGCATGTCACACGCGCTGCTTAAATCTACACCGGCCCCCAAAGCCCCGCCTTGGATCGCCGCGAGTACAGGCTGGCGTGCATTGTATAGGCTGGAGAAGGTTTCTTGCAGGTGGTGCAGGTGGATGCGAAAGGCGTCCGCGTGGATATGGGGATCGGTCTCGCCGCCCATGATCGAATTCGCGCCCTCGGCAAAGACCGCCAAGTCCATGCCTGCGGTGAAGTGCTTTCCCGTGCTGGAAACCACGATGACCCGCGCGGCGGCATTGTTGGAGATGCGGTTGATGGCATCGGGGAACTCGACCCAGAACGCCTTGCTCATCGCATTACGCTTTTCAGGGCGATTTAGGATGACGTGCGCCACGTGGTCGGCGATTTCGACCGCGATGGTCTCGTAAGTGGGGAATTCCAGCGTCATGGGATAAGACCTCCAGTTCTTGCGATGCCCAAACTAGGAGCAGCCTAGGCACCTGACCAGTGAGAAACGACCGCATTGAAGTCAGGACGTGGGCGGTCATCGGGATTGGTCAGTTTGCCTCCGATATAAATTAAGCCCGCGACTTGATCGTGCTCGGTTTTACAGCCCAAGGCCGCTTTCACGTCAGGATCAAAGGCAGTCCACTCGGTCAGCCACTGGGTCGCATAGCCCTGGGACTGGGCGGCGACCATGATATTCTGACAGACCGCACCGGCGGACAAATGCTGCTCCCAAGCGGGGATTTTGTGCGGAATGGTGGGTGTTGAGAGCACAGCCAGAACAACGCCAGCGCGCTCAAACCGCGCGGCTTCTAGCGCTAACGTGCTTTCCGGCGCGTCGGGGCGCTGGTTCTTGGCAAAGGCGGGCCGGATGACGGCATCGCCAAAGGCGCGGCGACTGTCGCCTTCGAAGATCACAATCTGCCAGGGTGCGAGTTTGCCGTGGTCCGGCACGCGAAGCCCCGCCGCGATAATCTCCCGAAGCTCGACTTCGTCAGGACGGCCCGAGGGCATATCAGCAGCTTTAACCGAACGGCGCGTTTGCAGAAAAGCGAGAGTGGACAAGAGCAGCTTCCTTAGACCAGAGACAGAACCCAACGGGTTGCGACAATAAACACCAGTGTTTGGAGAAGTGAGACTCCGAGCATGAAGGCGCAAGAGGCGAGTGTGAAACTATCCACCAAGCCCACGCCCAAAACCACAAGCGGCAAGGCAAAGGGTAGCGCCATTGCGCCAAGGAATACGCCGACATTACCCAGCAACACGCGCAGCGCAGACACAAAGGCGGACAGCGCCGTTAGCGCGCTGGCGCTGATCAACAAGCCGGCGACGAGCGCGCCAAAGGCGCTTGTGGGTTGAGAGTAAAACAGCGTCACCAGCCACGCGGCGACCAAAAACCATGGCAGCGAAGCCAACCAGCCGCCGACAACCCGGCCATAGATAAAACCCGCCGCATCCCGTGCCATCACGCGAAAGCGTTGGTTGAGGCCAGATTGGATCTGATCCAGCCACCAATCAGCATTGGCGTAGACAAAAGCCAGCACGATCATAGCCCAGCCAATCGCAGGACCAGCGGGGCGCAATCGCTCGGGGAATTGCCCCAAGGTCAAGCCGACAGCCGTCAGCGCCACGGCTAGAAAGCCAAGCGCACCCAAGGCTGTGAGCCCACCGCGCAGGCGCAACCGCAATTCCAACCGTAAACCTGCGCTAAACATCAGCCTCTCCCTGTCTTTCCAGCGTGATGCTGGTTGCATGGGCGAGGCCGCGCTCGTGGGAGGTATAAAGGACCGCGTTGCCGCCTTCGGTGTTTCGCGTCAGCACGGCTTCCAGTGCCTTGGCAGTTTGCAGGTCAAGACCAGCAAATGGCTCATCCAGCAACCACACTGATTTGCTCGGTAAGCACGTCAGCGCCAAGGCAACCCGGCGCGCCTGACCAAAGCTCAGCGTGCGAACAGGTTTCTCGCTGAGCATCGACACACCAAGGGCTTCACAAATTTCAGGATCCGCTTCGATCCCGCTTCCCGCATAGAGCGCCATATTCTCCGCAACGCTCAAGTCCGGCAGCAAGCCATTGTCATGGCCCAGAAAGGCGAGAGCTTCGCGGTCGGCATGAACCGCGCCTGATGCAATTGGGATCAGGCCTGCTAGAGCAAGCAGCAGCGTCGATTTACCCGCACCATTCTCACCCAGTACATGCAGCGCGTTGCCGGGCGGCAGGGCAAAGCTTAGTTCTTCGATCAGAAGAACATCGCCCCGCGCAATGCCCAAGCGGTCGGCTTGCAACAATGGTGGAGTTGAGTGGATCATGCTTGCCTTTTGCCTGACACGAGAGCCTTCTACAACCATTCCAAGACGAGATGACGCGCCCGTTTCCGCCTTGGGTTTCCCCAAACGCAGGGGACCACCGCAACAGATGCGGCATCCTTCGATTTGAAGTCGCAGCAAAAAACGGCCATATCGTTGTTCATGCACAAGTACGCCAATCCAACACGTTTCATGCGCTGGGCCGAAGCCTGTCAGCCTTACCTGCTTGCGCTCGGGATCCTTCTGGGGTTCGGAGGCATGATTTGGGGGCTGTCCGTGCCGCCCGATGAAGAGATGCAAGAGCTGATTAAGCCCCTGTTCGTTCACGTCCCGTCGGCGGGGCTGTCGCTGATTGTTTACGGCAGCATGTCGATTGCTGCTTTCGTGGCGCTGGTTTGGCGCCACCCCTTGCCCGAGATCTTTTGTCTTGCCGCCGCGCCGGTTGGGGCCGTTGTTACCATTGTGGCGCTTGTCACTGGCGCGCTGTGGGGCAAGCCGACGCTGAACACGTATTGGGATTGGCGCGACCCGCGCATGGTTTTGGAGCTGTTGCTGCTGTTCCAATACCTGATTTACATCGTTCTGGTGCGTGTTTTGTCGCAGCGAGACCCTGCGCTGGGTCGCCGGGTTGGTTCGATTTTTCTCGTCGCCAGCGTGGTTACGGTTCTGCTTTCTAAGTTCGTGACCGAGTGGTTCTTGGTCCTGCATCAGGGCTCAAGCGGAGCCAACGTTGTTGAGCTGACGGGGCGTGTGGTTATGAACCTGCTGGGGCGCGGTGAAGATGTTTCGGTTGAGCCAGTCGAAGAAGACGGCATCGCCAGCGTCTATGTGCCGCCGTTGCTGATTACCATGCTTGGTACTTATCTCTTTTATATGGCCATCGGCATTTGGCTCATGCGCTACGAGCTGATTCGCATGCGCCTGCGCTCCTTACGACGTAAACAGAGCGCCGCGCACGCTTTTCTTGCTGAAGCAACCGGGACATAGGGGGCGAATAGATGTTTGATGATCGTTGTATCGCTGTCTGGGGCAGTTATGGCGCGGCAGCAGTGGCCATGATTGGCGCACTGGTTGTTGCGCGCCTTGTGTTGGGTCGGGCCCGGCGAGAGCTGGAGCAACTCAAGCAGGACAGCGCTAAATGAGCGGTTCGCGGGTTCGCAGTCGATTGATTTGGGTCAGCTTGGGCGCCGCTTTGGCGGCGGGGGCCGTGCTGCTGATCGTCTTCGCTTTACCCGGGCAGCTGAATGCCTTTCGCACGCCAACACAGTTGCAGGCGATGGACATTCCGCCGGGCAAGTCGCTGCGGCTGGGGGGGCAAATCGTACCGGGCTCCTACACCACCGCAGACGGCATCACGCACACCTTTATGCTGACCGATAAGGACGGCGGAACGCAGGTTGTCGCGTATCAGGGGGCTTTGCCGGATTTGTTCCGCGAAGGACAGGGGATCATTGCGACGGGTGTGCTGGACGGCGCAGGTGGTTTTGACGCTAAGAACCTGTTGACCAAGCACGATGAAGCTTATGTCCCCCGCGAACTGCGCGACCACGCCGCTGGGCAACAGCAGGACGCAAGCGGTCAATGATCGCTGAGTGGGCGCATCTTGCCCTCGTTCTCGCTTTGCCGATGGCCTGTATGCAGGCCGTCGTAGCGCTGGTTCCGGCGGCACCGATGGGGTGGTCCGACAGCTTTCGGCAATCCGTGGTGCGAGCCGTATCGCTCATCACCGCCGGGTTGATCTCGCTGGCGTTTCTGGGGTTGGTTCTGGCCTTTGTCACCGGCGATTTTAGCGTCAAGACCACCTTTGAACACAGCCACACGGCAAAGCCGCTGCTCTACAAAATCTCAGGCACCTGGGGCAATCATGAAGGTTCGATCCTGCTGTGGGTTCTGATCCTTGCCGTCTTTGGTGGATTGCTGGCGCTGCGTGGAACGGATGGACAGACACGGGATTTGCGCGTGCGTGCCTTGGGCATCCAAGCGCTGATCACGCTCGCGTTTCTGGCCTTTACGCTGTTCACGTCTAACCCGTTTGAGCGTGTGCTGCCCGCGCCGCTCGAAGGTCGTGGCCTGAACCCCCTGCTACAAGACATTGGCCTCGCGCTGCATCCGCCACTGCTCTATTTCGGCTATGTCGGCTTCTCCATCACCTTTGCGCTCACCGTTGCGGCTTTGCTGCGCGGAGAGGCAGATTGGATTTGGGCGAGAATGGTGCGTCCGTGGGCCATGCTGGCGTGGACGGGCCTTACCGCAGGCATCGCGCTGGGCAGTTGGTGGGCCTATTACGAGCTGGGCTGGGGCGGTTTCTGGGCTTGGGATCCAGTTGAAAATCTGTCATTTCTGCCGTGGCTTACGGGAACGGCGTTTATCCACTCGCTGATGGTTGTCGAGAAATCCGGCGCTTTGCGGGTGTGGACGCTTTTCCTGGGTGTCGTTACCTTCGTTCTGGCAATTTTGGGCACCTTTGTGGTGCGCTCAGGCCTGCTGACATCGGTTCACGCCTTTGCCGTCGACCCCGCACGCGGCGTGTTCATCCTGCTGATTCTGGGGCTGAGCGTCATTATTGCCTTTGGCTTGTTTGCGTGGCGCGCGCCACAGTTCAAGCCGGGCAGGGGATTTGCGCCAGTCAGCCGCGAAGGGGCGCTGGTGCTGAACAACTTGTTCCTCTCGACTGGGGCCGGTGTTGTGCTGCTGGGAACGTTCTTCCCCTTGATTACCGAAGCGTTTGGCCAGCCGCTTACGGTCGGGAAACCATACTTCGACGCGACGTTCTTGCCGTTCATGGTGCCGCTTCTGCTGCTTATGGCCATCGGCCCGTTTGTCCCATGGCAGCGCTTGCGCGGGTCCACCGGCGACCGTGTCCGCGGCTTGCTCACACTATTGGTCGTGGCGGTTGCGCTGACGATGATCGTGATTGTGATGCTGCTCTGGCAATCCAAGCCGCGCCTGTCGCTGGCTGTTGGCCTTGCCATGGTCCTAGCGGGATGGTTGCTCGGGGGCGGTTTGCTGACGTTTGTGCAGCGGGCACGGGCAGTGCGCAGTCCGTTCAAAGTCTCACTCGCCGGTTGGGCCGTATCATTGGCGCATGCCGGTCTCGGCATCGCTGTTTTTGGCCTGATCGCCGGTTCCGCAATGGTTCAAGAGCGCACGGTTAACCTCAAACCCGGCGACAGCGTGGAGGTCGGCCATCTGACTTTCCGGCTTGATGGAGTTCGAGAAACACAGGCCGATCCGAGCATCGGACGAAACTACATTTCAGCCTTCGCAGATGTTGCTTTGCTGACAGGCAAAGGCGCGACCAAAGCCATCCTGTCGCCGGAGCGGCGCTTCTACCCCGTGCGCCAAGACAGCACGACCGAGGCCGACATTCGCGTGACATGGTTGGGTGACATCTTTCTCGCATTTAACACTCAAGCCCCCGATGGCGGATTTATTCTGACGCTGAGTTGGCGTCCGCTGATCCCTTGGCTGTATTTTGGCTGCATCTTGATGGTGCTCGGAGGTCTGCTGGGCGCTATTGCGGCTTGGCGGCGGGTAGAGAGAGCGTAGCGACGACATGAGAATTGCACTGCGACTGGCGATCATCGTTCTGGGAACCACTCTCATCCTGTTGGTGGGGTCGTTGCTGTGGTTTGGCCTTAACCCGCAGCGGAACCCTGCCAGTTTCCCAACCTCATCCGCCATTGAACCGGACTTCAGCGCTTTTGGGCAAGGAACGCCTTTACCCGGATACGAAGAGGCCGCCGATATCCTCGCCACACGAGCCGCTGCTGAGGGGCCGTTTGTGGTAAATTTCTTTGCCAGCTGGTGCCAGCCTTGCCGTTTGGAGCATCCGTATTTGCTCGAATTCAGCGCCGCCAACCCCGGTGCACTGATCGGCTTGGCCTATCGCGATGACCCGATAGATGCGGCGACTTACCTCACCAACGACGGCAACCCCTATGTGGCCGTGATCGCAGATACGGGGAGCAAGAACGCGCTGAACTTTGGACTGACGGGGGTGCCGGAAACCTATGTGTTTAGCGCCGACGGAACCCTGCTGTTTCGTTCCCCTGGCCCCCTGATCGGCGCTTTGAAAACACAGTTTGTTGATGCGTGGGAGGCGGCGTCCCAATGATCCGTCGCACCCTTTGGCTCTGTGCCATTCTGCTGGCGTTTCTTGTTCCGGCGCACGCGCAAAGCATCAGCGAGGTGCGCGCCAAAGCGCTGTTTAATGAGCTGCGCTGTGTGGTCTGCGCGGGTCAATCCATCGCTGAATCCAACGCCGAATTGGCGCAAGATATGCGGGAGCAGGTCGAGCTGCTGATTGACGACAACCGGTCTGACGCCGAAATCCGCGATTGGTTTGTGCGACGCTACGGTGATGCGGTTCTGATGAACCCCCCGCTTAAGCCGCTGACTTTTGCCTTGTGGTTTGGCCCGGTGATCATTTTCCTAATTGGTCTGGCGGTGACAGGCTTGGTCCTGCTGCGCGGTCGGTCACGGTTGAAGGACAAGTCCTGATGCGCATGGTTTTCATGATGGCGCTGGTGGTGATTTTTGCCGGGCTGGCGACCTATATGGCGATTGGCAATCCCCGCCTGCTGGTCACTTCGGCCCCCCTCGCAGCGCCGCCCCGGCAAGGCCCCGATCCGGACCGCGTTGCCGCCCTTCAAGCGCAGTTGCAAGACGCCGATCAAGACCAAGTTCGAGACACCATCGCTGGCATGGTCGCCGGACTTCGTTCACGGTTGGAAACGGAGGGTGGAACAGCCGAGGAATGGGACCGCCTGATCCGGTCCTACGCGACGCTGGAAGACGTTGGCGGGCTTTCGTTTGCCCTGTCTGGCTTACTCGATCTTGAGCCTGAAAACCCACAAGCGCTGCTGCTTGCCGGGCAAGTCGCGGCGCAGCAAGGAAACCGGGCTCAAGCCAAGGCATTTTTCATGCGCCTTTTGCCCCTGATCGACCCCGATCATCCCCGGTTTGAGCAGATCCGAACCCTGATCGAGACCTTCGACCAAGCGGACCCTGTGATCCCGTCAGAGTAGAACATTAGAAGCCCCTAATAGAAACGTAACATCCAGCTGGTCGGACCATACAGAGTCGGGCCTGTCTGCTGGCTTGGCTCGTAAAGGGAACAGAGCAAGAAACTTGATTCAGACCTTCGTGTCACCTGCAGCCATGCGCATATGGTGATTTGTTTTCAGTAGCTTAGCATGCGACGGTTCGGCCCATGCGAATTGATGCTTCTTCCGCCCATCTGGCGACGTCCGCCAATCCTCGACCGATTCAGGGCATTCTTTGGACCCTGCAAGGCTCGGCAACCTATGGTCTTCTGTTCATCTTTCCCAACCTGTGGGGCGAGGATATTAGCCCCTGGCAGTTGGCTTGGTTTCGGTTCTTGGGCGGGTTTGTTTCTATCCTGCCGCTAGCCGCGTGGTTCGCAGCAACCGGACAGGCCAAGCGCCTGCTGCCGACGCCGGGATTACTGGGCTGGCACGCCCTGCGTTCAGCCTTGGGCGTGATGACGTTTACGTGCTCCGTCGTCGCAATTTTGCACATCGATCAAGCCAACGCGTCGGCCATCACCATGACCTCCGGGGTCTTTACAGTGGCCATGGCGATTTTGCTGCTGGGGGAGCGTCCCAATCGGATGGTTTTGCTCGCGGGTATCATCGCGCTGATGGGCGGGATCGTGGCGGCTGAGCCGAACTTTGGGCAGTTGGACCAGTTCTTGTCGCTCGGCGCTCTCGCAGCCTTTGGCGCAGCGTTCACGTTGGGCCTGCAATTTACTGTGCTGAAGTTCATCACTGACCGCGACAGCACTTTTATCCTCGTCGTTGCGATGTCGTTTTTCGGGACGATTTATCTCGCGCCCATGGCCTTGTTGAACTGGACGCCGATGAGTGGGTTTCAGGTGATGGTGTTCCTGAGTATGGGCTTTTTGGCGAACATCGGACAGCTGGGGAATGTGATGGCTTTTCGGAACGCTTCAGCGAGCTTTATCGCGCCGGTGAAATACACCGGCATCGTGCTCACGACCTTTTGGGCCTTTCTGTTTTTGGGGCAGATCCCGACGATGATGTTCTGGATCGGCGCAGGTCTGATTACTGTGGGCGGCTTGCTGCTGACCCGTTCGCGATAAAACCAAAGGCCGCGCTCTTCACGAACGCGGCTTAAGCGCAGCGTCAGTCCGCAAACACGCTGACGGTATAGGGTTGCACAACGGTTCCATCGCCGATGATAGCCTCGCCCCGCAAGCCCAAGGCCGCTGAGTCGTAGGCAACTTGACCAAAATTCATCACGTACAGCCGACCGTCTGAACGGCGGATGCGGATGTCTTCGGGCAGCTCGTCGGCTGCGATCATCGCTGCATCGAAAATCGGCTCCATGATGGCTTTCATGCCTGCGTAGTCTGGCTCAAAGGCCAGATAATGGATATTGCCCTGTCGCACGATGGCAGCGTCAAGGCCAGAGGGCTCAAATGGGCCGGGTGTGAACTGCGCGATGACCTCTACCGGTGGCTCGTTCGAGCCGGGTTCATACAGGCCCATGACCCGCAAGTGCTCGACCCATGACGTCGCGTGCACGGCGTTTCCGTCCAGATCGACACCGATTTTCTGCGTTGGACGCAGGGTTTCGGTGCGGTCGAGGAACAAATCTTCCATCAGTGGATCAACCGCAATGCCGTCTTCGCACACCATCGGCTGCGGCAACCAGTTCAGCGTTCCATCGCGCGAGCCGGAGCGGGAGCAGAAAATTGCTGGTGCGCCAGTTTCGCGAATAAAATCGACCATATCCGCGTCCAGAACGGGCGCGGCCGGGATGATGTAAGCGGGCAAAACGGACATCTGGGACGGCGAAATAAACTCGACGTTCAAGCCCATGCGGCGCAGGAAATGATACCACCCAAACATGGTCGCAAAGGCGTTCTGATCCGCCCCTTGCTGAAGCGCTTCGTAGGTAAAGGCCGCGTCCCAATCGAAGTACAAACCCACGGTGTTGGCTGTATCACCACCAGAGGCATCGTTGATGTCGCCAAAGGTCAGTTTGGGCAGCTCATCGCGGAGTGTTTCGATCTCCAGCGATGCTCGATCAGGGGTGCCGTCAGGCCGGTTTAGGCCCGTATGATAGGTTTCTTGTGCCCACTGCGCTTGCCGCCAGCGGAAGTAGGAAACCACCTCAGCCCCGTGCGCCACCGCTTCTAGCGTCCAAAACCGCACGGCTCCATCGACCGGCGCCGGGTTCCATTTGGCCCAGTTCACCGGGCCGGGCTGTTGCTCCATCACCCACAGCCGCCCCGTGCGGGACATGTCGCGATACATGTCATGGTGCATGGCCACAATATCGGGGTGTCCAATGCGCATATAGCGATCGATCATGGCATCTCCACCAATCCCAAGCCGCCCCGCGAACTTCTCCAAGAAGCCAAGCGGATAGGAATCCCAGCTCGCAAAATCCAGATCCGAGCTGACGTCCCAATGGTCAAAGCCCATTTCGGCGACCATGAAGTTGTGGGTGATGAACATGTCTTCGCGACTGCCCGCACGCAGGATATCGCACTGCTCGCGGTTAAACTCAGCCGTCATATCGCTGAAGAACCGACGGAAATCCAACCAGTGCGCTGGTGCCGCATCAGCGGTCAGGCGGTTTGGCAGCTCGACTTCATCGAAACTGCGATAGGTCATCGACCAGAACACCGTCCCCCACTGCGCATTCAGGGCATTGATGTCGCCATATACCTTGCCAAGCCAAAGCTGAAAGGCCTCGCGATCTTCTGGCCCGTAGGACAGGGTGCTGTCGTGGCAGGCGTACTCGTTGTCCGTTTGCCAACCAATCACATGCGGGTTTTGGCCGTAGCGGTCTGCGAGAGCGTGGCTGATGCGGCGGGACTGCTCGCGGTAGGTCTTTGACGCCACCGAACAATGGCGGCGGGAGCCGTGCTTTTCTGGCAGACCATCTTCGGAATGGCGCAACGTGCTGGGATAAGCGTCCGTCAACCACTTCGGCGGCGTTGGCGTTGGCGTACACAGCACAACCTTTAGGCCCGCATTCCCCAATGTCTCAACTGCTCGGTCCAGCCATCCCCACGTAAAGACCCCCGGCTCCGGCTCCATCTTCGCCCACGCAAACTCAGCAAT
Source organism: Alphaproteobacteria bacterium (assembly GCA_965661545.1). Classification (GTDB taxonomy): domain Bacteria; phylum Pseudomonadota; class Alphaproteobacteria; order UBA7985; family UBA7985; genus UBA7985. The sequence continues at coordinate 27,571 of CBFIEF010000030.1, forward strand.
CCGCACGGTCGATAGCCCCAAGGCTTTCATGCGCGCAGCATCGTCTTCCCACGTATCCTCGGGCCAATGTTCCGGGTAGTAGCAAACCCCCAGACGCGGGTGGTTTTCGGGCTGATACATGGTGAAAGCTCCTGAAGAGGCGATACTCAGCCCGCCAAACGGCGGCCAAGTCGAATAAACGGTAGAAGGGCTATGGGCGCGATACTGATCGTTAGCACGAGCCAGAGGGTTTGGTCAGAGAAACCGGAGCCCGAAATCACAGCCGATTGCAACAGCAGAAACACAACCAAGACGGCAATCAGGAACACTGCCGACAGCGCCTGTCCGCTCAAACCCGGTCGGCGCTCAAACAAAACGCCGGCGGCAAGGATGCTGAAACTCACCAAGGACAGCGCCGCGGCCAACCGGCGGGTCAGCTCTTCAGCCGCCGCCGCATCGGTGCGCTGGGTCAGGAGATCGAGGCTGCTGCGGGTATCAACCCGGCGCAGGGCTTGGCTGGGTGCTTGGGCCGTTGGCAGATCAACGGGGAGCGCTGTGCTGGCAAAGTTCATCAGCGTCTGCCGGCCATTGGCCCAAATCCGCTGCAAACGGCCACGCTCAAGCAACAGCACCCCATTGCCGTCGGGGGAGGGGGAGAGCCTAGCGCGTTTGGCAGCGATAATCGCTGTCTCGTCGCTTGTGCTGTGATCGACCACTTGGACATCGTGAAACAGCCCATCTGCGGTATGCGCGCCAACCGTAAGCGTCACGCCCGGTCCAACGGCAACCGGTTGTCCGACGGGGAGGGTGAAGGTGCTCAGACCATCCTGCTGCATCTGCGCATTCAGCATGCGGTAGGTGCCTTGGCTCTGCGGGATCACCACGCTGGACAAGATCAGCAAGCCCGCTGCGACCGTGGTTGCAATCACCGTTACAACCAGACCATCAACCAGCACCGAACGCCCTGCGGCTCGCAGCAGCAGGGTCGTGCCGCTCTCATTCCGATGCACGCACACCAAGACCACAGCGATGCCAAAGGCGAGCGGCGCGACCAGTTCTGCCATCTTCGGAACGATGGTCAGCAGCACCAGCGCAAACTGGCCAAGTGTCAATCCACGTTCAAGGATGCTTTCCGTCAGCCGGGCGGCTTGGGACAAAGTCGCACTCAGCGCGATCACGGTGAGGATCAGCGCGAAGATCATCAACAGACGGGACAGAAACTGTTGGTCTAGGCGACGCATGATGCTCTGGATGCTCCCTCGTTTAGCCCGCAAGCCCGGTCGAAGTGGCAACCAGCCACGCCGTTGGGTGCGCAAGACGGAGGGACGCCGCCAGCCGGGCTTCTTCGCCCACAGGAACCAACGCAACGATACAGCCGCCGAAGCCCGCGCCGGTAATCCGTGCGCCCAAGGCACCGCGGCTGAGGCAGGATTCAACCAGCGCATCCACTTCACGCGTTGAGGTCTCGAAATCTTCGCTCAGCGACCAATGGCTCTCGGTCATCAACGCGCCAAAGCGCACCATGTCTCTGGCCTGCAAGGCGTCTCGCGCCTCTAGCACGCGAATGTTCTCCGTCACGACGTGCCGCGCGCGGGAATGGGTTTTGCCGGCGAGTGTGTCGAGTCGATCGAGCGTAGCCGTGCGCAAGCTTGGCACGCCAAGTTGCTCCGCCGCTGCCTCGCACTGGCTGCGCCGCTCGTTGTACGCGCCAGAGGTCAGCTGCCGTGACAAGCCCGAGTGCAGCGTTACAAAGCTGTGCGTTGTGGGCAGGGGGTCGAGGCTAGTCTCGAGCGTCATGGTGTCAAAGAACAGCGCCCAACCCGGTTTTCCCGTCGACGACGCCATCTGGTCCATCAATCCACAGTTCACACCGACGAAGTTGTTTTCCGAGCTTTGCGCCAGCTGCGCCAGTTTCTCCGGCGTTATATCGATGCCAAAAGCCTCCACCGCCGCTCGCAGTGTCGCGACTTGTAACGCGGCAGAGGATGAGACGCTGGCCCCGGTCGGGACCGTGGAGCCAATGGTCAGGTCTAAACCTGACACCAAGGGTGCGCCGGTGTAGCCGACCAAAGCCTGTAGCGCGCCAATGACGTAATCGAGCCAATCGCCAAAGACCGGCGACATCACCTCGCGCTCGAGCTGGGCTTCCATATTCATCGACCGCGCCCGAATGCGGCCATCGGTGTTCCGGCTGTAAGCGATGTAGGTTCCGATCTCGAGTGCCACAGGGAAGACGAAGCCGTCGTTATAGTCCGTATGGTCGCCGATCAGGTTAACCCGGCCCGGCGCAAAGACCCCGCCGATGGGCTCAAAGCCAAAGGTGGCGGCGTGGGTCTGGGCGACTGTATCTGCGGTGATCCGTGCCATGGCTCAGAGCGCCACGTTGCGCAGTTGTTCAGCGGCTTCTTCGGGCAGTACGTCCACAAGGTAAACGCCAGTGATTTGTTCGACAGAGGCGAGGAACTTGAACTTGTTCTCACCCCGTTGCATCGGCCAAATCTGGATGTGGAACGGCCAGCTGGACTCAAAACCCTTGGGCGGCAAGGCGCACCACATGACCAGTGGCGTTTTGTTGCCAAAGAAGGTGTCTAACCGCTTCTGCGCCCGCTTCAGCGCGTGGGCGAAATCCAGCAAGGCCTCATCACTCATCTCATCCGGCGCAGATACCGGCTGCATTGGCATGATCCAGCATTCATAGGGGTAGCGCCCATATTCGGGACAGAGCGTGACGGCGTGTTCCCGATCTTCCAACACAAATTGTGGATCAGGGGCATGGACCAACCGGGTCAGCGCTTGGTTCTCCATCTGCGCCCGTGCCTGCCGCTCGATCATCGGCGGCAAGAAAGGAAAGGCGTAAATCTGGCCGTGGGGATGGGGCAGGGTGACGCCCACGTGGGTGCCCCGGCTCTCGAACGGCAGCACATATTGCACTTCAGGCAAGGCCGAAAGTGCGCGGTAGCGGTCCGCCCACGCCTGCAGCAGCAGCGCGATGTGATCGACCGGCAAGTCGTGCAAAGATCCATCATCCTGTGTCGAGTACACAACAACCTCACAGGCCCCCTTGGCCGCTGGTCGGTCGTCATCGCCCAAGCCGACCGCGTGCATAGCCAAGCCCGGCCAGCGGTTCTCAAACACGGCAATGTCGAAATCTGTCACCGGAATTTCACCGGGGAAGCCATCGACCTGTACCGGTGCCAGCGGGTTAAAGTCCTTGGGTGGGTTGAGCGTCCGGGTGTTGCGTCCCGCATTGTACGCCACCCACTCGCGCCGCAGTGGATGCCAGCGCAGATGCGGGTTCGGGGCGTAAGGCCCTTCGACATCATTGGTAACCGTGTAGTCCCGTTTCTCGCGGCTGTAGAGATAGAGCGAGCGGCCATCTTGTTTGCGATGGTCGTGGCGATGAAAATCCATAGGGGAGCGGTTCCGATATCCTGTTTTGCGCAGAAATCCTACGCGCACAGCACCTTTCCGGCCCACTCCGCCGCTGTCAAGCCAGCTTTCGGTCCCGCCATTCCGGGAATGTCACAATCCGCTCAAAAGCCCAAAAAACGAGCAGCTGACAGGGGGTCGTCTACCAGTTCAGGCGGTAAACGATCCGGTGCTCATACTGCTCTTTCGCCCGCACTTCGATGCTGGGGAAGGAGCTTTGGTTGGGCGCGTCCGGGTGCATTTGTGGCTCGAGGCAGACTGCTTCGGGCAGATCCTCCACCGCGCCAATCGACGCCGCGCGTTGCGGTGCTTCCAAGCGCCCACCGCCACGACTATACAGCTGCACCCCCGGCTTATCGCTCTCGATGGTCAGGCTGCGGCCCAAGCGCGGATAGCTCAGCCGGGCGTTGTGCGGGCGCTTTTCGGGCAGCACGAAGTGCAGGTCATAGTCCCCGCGGCTCAGGTCCAGCGAGGTCGGCTTACTGAAATCAGCGCCCACGTCTTCCCACTCAATGATTTCGCCCGTTGGAATTTTTGCCTCGTCCAGAGCCAGCGCGCCGTCTGCGGGGATCTCGAGCAAATGCCCGGTCAACGCCTCGCCACCACCCAGGTTCCAGTACGGATGGTGGGTCATGTTCGCCAGCGTGTTTCGGGTCGAGCGCAACCCCAGTGTCAGCTCCAACGCGTCGCCAGCCTCGTTAAAGCAGTAGTGCGCCGTAAACGTGCGGCGTCCGGGAAAGCCGTCAGCCCGGTGCGGGACTTCCAGCGTCGCAAGGATCCCGCCATCTTCAACCGTCAAATGCCAAAAACGGTACAGCGTCGAACGCGTGCCCGAATGCAGGCAGTTCTCGCCCTCGTTGGCGTCTAGTTTCAGCGTGCGCTTGCCCAGCGGTGCCGTCGCCCCGCCAATGCGGTTCGCGACCGGTCCGATCACACCACCTACCGCGCCCTTGCTCATCAGATAGTGCAGGGGATGGGGAAATTCCCACATGAGCGCATCGCCTCCGCCAGCGACCTTGCCATCGGTATCAGGCAAACGAAGCGAAATCAGGCTCGCGCCCACCTCGCCAATCTCGGCGACCAAGCCTTTGCTGGAAACCAAGCGACCTTTGGAGATGATGGCCTTCTGATAAGTCGCCCAATCGAGGATTTCTGCGGAGGGTTCAAAGCGGGGCTGAGACATGGTGAGCGTCATTTCTTTAAGTGGATGTTCTCAAGATATAGGGTACCTGCACCCGCTTCGGTACCCTCTGGGTCACGGGCCGCGTAACAGGCAATCCGCAAATTAATGATAAGGCATTCACGCGAATGTAAATATACTGAAACTATTGAATTTTTTTAGTAAGTCCGAATCGATGTAGCGAATCACTTGCACTAGCGATTCCCTCTGAAAAGACGGCCTTTTTCCAGTTATTTCATGGCGGTACATCGCATAATGCTTGGTTTTGCAGCTTACAAGTGCTCGAATCGTATGTGTTTCGCCAAAAAGCTTGACCCACAGACCCCGGCTTTGCGATGCCCTACGCATAGCCCGTTATTTCGCGAGCGCATTTTTTCACATTTCAAAAACGGTTGCTGGGTTCCTTGTCGCGCAGCCGTTCGTTTCAAAATTCGGCCCTGTTGGCATTTGTCAGCGGGTCACGAGCATCCCGGCAAAGATTTCGGGGCTGAAAATTTGATGGAGTCATAGGACATGAAGTCGGTAGCCGACCTGATCGCTAACAAGAACGCGCTGATTAAGCGCGACAAGCGGGGCAAGATCACCGCCGCATCCCTCAGCGCCGCAGGTGTTGCCGTATTGGCCGCCGCACAGGCCGAAGCGCAAGGCGTTGATGGCTTTGAAGACATCACCAGCTCGGTGACGTCATTCGAGCGCATCGGCAACGGCCAAGTCGAGTTCGAACTCGAAAACGGCCAGCGCTTCATCGCGAACGAAGGCCAGTACATCATCGAAGGCAACCAG